>NZ_FCOK02000060.1 GCF_001544555.2 Caballeronia udeis
GATAGGCAAGTAGGCGAATACCGAACCGGGTTCAATGCGCTGAAGGCCGTCGATCCGGATATCCTGCACGACGAACGGCGTTGTCGCGTGCGCCGCCATTCCGGTTGCGGCCAATGCTGCGGCCACAGCCGACTTAGGAACAAAGCGATGAGGTTTGAACAACGTGCTTCCCCAGTGTGTATAGCTGCATCAAGCCCGGCGGCGTTCGTTCAAGCGCCGCCAGACAGGATGAAAAAGGATCAAAGTGACGGCAAGCCGGATCAAAAGCGGATCAGGCGGGCAAGGTCGTTGAAGAGCGCGATCATCGACAAGGCAACGATGCAAACAAGACCCGCCCGCTGCAACACCAGCTGCCAGCGATCTGACACGGCCTTGCCGGTTGCAGCTTCAACCAAATAATATAACAGATGCCCACCGTCAAGAACCGGAATCGGTAACAAGTTCAAGACGCCGAGGCTGATACTCACGAGCGCGAGGAAAGAAAGAAACGCCGACAATCCAAGCCGAGCGCTCTTGCCGGCGTAGTCGGCGATCGTCACTGGCCCTGAAAGATTTTTCAGCGACGCTTCGCCCGTGATCATCCGCCCGAACATGCGCAGCGAATAAATGCTGATGTCCCAGGTCCGTTTGACGCCAAGCTGGAGGCTTTCCACCGGGCCGTAGCGCACGTCCACCGACGGAATCCGGGTCGCGAGCGACGCGCCGATCCGGCCGACATCGCGATGCGTAGCCGCGTCCTCCTTGAGCTCCGGCACGATCCGCACCGCTTGCTGCACGCCGTTGCGCTCGACCGTCAGCGAGACCGGCGTACCCGGACGATGCTGCACGTAGTCGATAAATCCCGTCGCGTTATCGATCTTTTTACCGTCGATCGCGCGCAGCACGTCGCCCGCCTGCAAGCCCGCTTTTGCCGCCGCGCTGCCCGCTTCCACGCCCGCGACCGCCAACGTGCCGCCACCCGGCTCGAAGCCGAGTTTATCCATGAAATCCTGGTCGACGTCCTGGTCGTCGATCTTGCCCACGCTCAAGGGGAAATCGAACGTGCCCTCGTTGGTCTTGGCCGTCAGCACCACGCGGCGGCGATCGAACGAAGCGTCGAGCAGTTTCCAGCGCAGGTCGGACCACGAGCGCACCTTGTGCGTCTCGCCGCTAGCGTCGCTGCTGCCCTGCACGTCGCGCATTGAAACAATCGTCTCGCCACCCTCGAAGCCCGCTTTCGCGGCAACGGTATTGGGTGCAGGCGCCGCGACAATGGCGGCCGGCTCCGAGACGCCGCCCGCGAACACGGCGGCGAACAGCAGGATGGCAAGAATGAAGTTCGCCACCGGACCGGCTACAACAATCGCGATCCGCTTGAACACCGGCTGACGGTTGAATGCGCGGGGCAAATCGGCTTCGGGAATGGTCGCTTCCGCTTCCCGTTCGTCGAGCATCTTCACGTAGCCGCCCAGCGGCAGCGCGGCGATTGTCCACTCGGTACCGGTGCTCTTGCTGACCCACTTCACGAGCGGCTTGCCGAAACCGACCGAAAATCGCAGGACCTTCACGCCGCAAAGCCGCGCGACGCTGTAATGGCCAAACTCGTGGACGACGACCAGCACGCCGATAGCCACCACAAATGCAACGATTTCAGTCAGGAAGTTCATGGCGACCTCAGTGCAGGACGCGTTCGGCGTGCGGCGCGTCGGCTGTCAGCAAAGCGGTGAACTCACTTGCCAGGCGACGCGCTTCGGCATCGGCGGCAAGCACTTCATCGAGTGTCGATGCGCTGCCGTTCGGCAACGCATTCAACACGCGCTCGACCACTTCCCCGATCGCCATGAAGCCAATGCGACGAGCAAGGAACGCCTCCACCGCGACCTCATTGGCCGCGTTGAGCGCCGCGCTCGCGGTGCCGCCGGCTTCCAGCGCCTTCAGTGCGAGCGCGAGGCAAGGGAAACGGTTCAGGTCGGGCTTCTCGAAGGTGAGCGTTGCAATTTGCGCGAGATCAAGTTGTGCGACCCCGGAATCCACGCGTTCCGGGAACGCCAGCGCATAGGCGATCGGCGTACGCATGTCAGGATTGCCGAGTTGCGCCAGCACGGAACCGTCCGCGTATGAAACGAGTGAATGAATCACGCTTTGCGGATGGATCAGCACTTCAATGCGCGACCCCGGCACGTTGAAGAGCCAATGCGCCTCGATCACTTCGAGACCCTTGTTCATCATCGTGGCGGAATCGACGGAAATCTTGCGGCCCATCGCCCAGTTCGGGTGCTTACAGGCTTCGTCCGGCGTGACGTGCCGGAGAGTAGCCGGCTCGCGGGTGCGGAACGGGCCGCCGGATGCCGTCAGAATGATCTTCGATACCCCGCCGTGCAGCGCTATTTCACGCGGCATGCACTGGAACACGGCGTTGTGCTCGCTGTCGACCGGCAGCAGCACCGCGTTGTTGTCGTGCACCGCGTCGATGAAAATCTTCCCCGACATGACCAGCGCTTCCTTGTTGGCCAACAGGATGCGCTTGCCCGCGCGGGCGGCAGCCAGCGTGGGGGCCAGGCCCGCCGCGCCGACAATAGCGGCCACCACCGTGTCGCAGACGGCGCTCGCCGAAACGTCCACGAGCGCTTGCGGGCCGTAGCTCACCTCGGTCTTGCAGCCTTGGGCGCGCAGCGCGGCGGCGACCTTCGCAGCGGTATCGGCGTCGCCGACCACCGCCACTTCCGGCTGAAACCGCACACATTGGTCGACGAGCTTGTCGCCGTTGCGGTGCGCGGTCAGCGCATAGACCTTGAAGCGGTCCGGATGCCGCGCCACGACGTCGAGCGTGCTTTCGCCGATCGAGCCCGTGGAACCGAGCAGAGTCAGACGTTTTTGCATAAATCCTTCTTTAGCCGATTAACCAATTGACTGGGCAACAGGACCGAGCAACAGGAGTGCGATCGGCAATACGGGCAATAACGCGTCGATCCGGTCGAGGACGCCACCGTGCCCGGGCAGCAATCCGCTCGAATCCTTGACGCCGGCCTGGCGTTTCAGCAGGGATTCGAACAGGTCACCAATCACGCTGAATACGGTCAGCACCGTCAAGGAGAGAAGCGCCCCGGCCCAGCCGAGGTGCTCCACCAGCGCCGAAAAAAGTGTTGGCGCAAAAACCAGCGTGGCCGCGCCCGCCGAGCCGACGATCATCACCGCCAGCCAGCCGCCCAACGCGCCTTCGCGGGTTTTGCCCGGACTGATGGAGGGCGCAAGTTTATGACGACCGAACGCTTTTCCGGCGAAGTATGCGCCAATGTCGGCCAGCCATACGACTAGGAGAAGCGATAGCACGAACGCCACCCCGACCGTACGGGCCGCAACGAGCGCGTGCCAGCAGGCCACGAACGTCACAATTCCCGCAAACAGCAGGAACACGCGCCACGCGCCGTCGGCAAGCGCGGGTTTGCGCGCGAGCGCGAACGGACCGGCCAGCACCCAGAATATGGCCGCCATCTGGTACAGCGGTTTATAACCCAGCCCGAGCCGCGTGCTGGCGATCAGCGCCATGCCGGCAACCACCGCGTACACGACCGGCGACCCGCCGGTCAGCTTGAGCAGCCGCCCCCACTCCCAGGCAGCGAAGATGACCACAACGGCGATCAAAGCCGCGAAGACGCCTATTGGCGCGAATAACGTGATTGGCAGAAGCACTGCCAGCAGGACGATTGCCGTGATGACACGGGTCTTTAGCATGAAAGAGTGTCGGCCTTCTGCGATTGCGGCTCAAGTTGCGCGCTGGTCCGCCCGAACCGGCGCTCACGTTCGCCATACGATTCGATCGCGCGAGCCAGTGCTTCGGCGTCGAAATCGGGCCAGTAGGTATCGGTGAAATAGAGTTCGGTGTACGCCATTTGCCACAGCAGGAAATTGCTGATGCGCTGCTCCCCGCCCGTCCGGATGAACAGGTCAGGCTCCGGCGCGTAGGACATGGCCAGGTGCTGCTCGAACGCCGCTTCGTCGACTGGCACGACGCGGCCTTCCTGAACGGACTGCTCCGCCAGCTTTTTCGCCGCCTGCATGACATCCCAGCGGCCGCCGTAATTCGCTGCAATAGTCAGCGTCAGGCGCGTATTGCGCGCCGTCTTGGTTTCGGCGCGCTGAATCAGCGCGCGGATGCGGTCGTCGAACATGGAAACGTCGCCGACCACGCGCAAACGGATGCCATTGGCGTGCAACTTGCCGACTTCCCGCTCCAGCGCCGTGACGAACAGGCGCATGAGGAAGGAAACTTCGTCGGTCGGGCGACGCCAGTTTTCGGAACTGAAAGCGAACAGCGTCAAGAATTCGACGCCCTGGCGCGCGCAGCTTTCGACCGTCGCCCGCACGGCGTCAACGCCGCGCGTATGCCCGGCCACGCGCGGCAGGCGCCGCTGCGTCGCCCAACGGCCGTTGCCGTCCATGATGATCGCGATATGGCGCGGGACAGCCGCGACATCGGGTACGCGAACGGTAGAGCTGGTATAGGTCATGGCCGCTGAATCTAAGTATCGACAGAGTGACGCGCCGGCACGACGCAAGAGACCGGCAACGGTCTCAAACCGTCATGATTTCGGCTTCTTTCGACACAACCAGCTTGTCGATATCCGCAACGTTTTTATCGGTGAGTTTCTGGACGTCGTCGCTTGCACGGCGTTCGTCGTCCTCGGAGATTTCCTTGTCCTTCACGAGCTTCTTGAGTTGCTCGTTGGCGTCGCGACGCAAGTTGCGGATCGCGATCTTGGCGTTTTCGCCTTCGCTTTTCACCACTTTCGTCAGTTCGCGACGGCGCTCTTCGGTCAGCGCGGGCATTGGCACGCGGATCTGGTCACCCTGGTTTGACGGGTTCAGGCCCAGGTCGGAGTCGCGGATCGCCTTTTCCACCACCGGCACCATCTTCTTTTCCCACGCCTGCACGCCGATCGTACGGGCGTCGATCAGCGTCATGTTCGCTACTTGCGAAATGGGCACGCTCGAACCGTAGTAATCCACCTGGATATGATCCAGCAACCCCGTATGGGCGCGGCCCGTGCGGATCTTGGCCAGATCGTTCTTGAACGCTTCGATCGACTTTTGCATCTTCTGATCGACGCTCTTCTTAATGTCAGCCACACTCATTTGAGCCTCCGTACTTTTGTTACGTGCAGTGCCGGCGGCGGCGGTGCAGTTCCCGTGGGACCGCTCCCGCCCTCGCCCTTTGTCACCGCGAGAGTTTACACGTGGACGAGCGTACCTTCGTCGTCGCCCTGAACGATGCGCTTGAGCGCACCCGGCTTATTGATCGCAAACACGCGAATAGGCAGCTTCTGGTCGCGGCATAGCGCAAATGCGGTTGCGTCCATCACCTGCAGATTCTTGCCGATCGCCTCGTCGAAGCTGATCGTGCTGTAGCGCGTGGCGCTCGGGTCCTTCTTGGGATCGGCGGAATATACACCGTCCACCTTGGTCGCTTTCAGCACGACTTCGGCACCGATTTCCGAGCCACGCAGTGCAGCGGCGGTGTCGGTGGTGAAAAACGGGTTACCGGTACCGGCCGCGAAAATGACCACTTTGCCTTCTTCCAACTGGCGAATGGCGCGCGGGCGGATGTACGGCTCGACTACCTGGTCCATGCGCAGCGCGGACTGCACGCGCGCCTCGATCCCGGCGTGACGCATGGCGTCCTGCAATGCAAGCGCGTTCATCATGGTCGCGAGCATACCCATGTAGTCGGCTGTTGCACGGTCCATGCCGGCCGCACCGCCCGCCACGCCGCGAAAGATGTTACCGCCGCCAATGACGACCGCGAGTTGCGTGCCCATGCGCACCACTTCCGCAACGTCTGCCACCATCCTTTCGATTGTCGCGCGATTGATGCCAAAGGCATCGTCGCCCATTAGTGCTTCGCCGGAGAGTTTGAGGAGTACGCGTTTGTAGGCTGTGGGCATATGAGGGTTCCGATCGCGCCGAGAGGGAGTGCAACAACGTAGAACTGTAGGGGTGAAACGATATTTCCGGCAAGCATCCCATGTCGGACAAGCCGCGGCGGCATAACGGGGTAACCTCGGGTCATCCCCGGTTTGCCCGTCCGGCGCGGTTTCGACCGCCATGAGGGCGCGAGACGGGCGTTCCGCATTTGGGAACGCCGAACTCGCATTTAGCTGCTTTTCACTGCATTTTTGACTCGGCGGCCGGTGCGCCTGCATCGAGCGGCCCGGCTGAACGGACCGGCTGATGCTGCACTGCACTGCTTGCGCGTGGCTGCTTCAAAGCAAACAGCCTGCGCGGTACTGACCGCCGTTTGACGCTTTAGCCTTGCTTGGCAGCGGCAACTTGCGCGGCCACTTCGGCAGCGAAGTCGTCCGTACGCTTTTCGATGCCTTCGCCGACCACGAACAGCGCAAACTTCTGCACCGACGCGCCGGCCGCCTTCAACATCTGTTCGATCGTCTGCTTGTCGTTCTTAACGAACGTCTGGTTCAGCAGCGACACTTCCTTCAGGTACTTCTGGACGCTACCGTCGACCATCTTCGCGACGATCTCAGCCGGCTTGCCCGATTCCGCGGCCTTTTGCTCGGCGATGCTGCGTTCCTTCGCGATCAGTTCCGCCGGAACGTCGTCCGACGACAGCGAGACCGGCTTCATTGCAGCGACGTGCATGGCAACGTCCTTGCCGACCTGCTCGTCCGCGCCCGTGAATTCGACCAGCACGCCAATGCGCGTGCCGTGAAGGTACGAAGCCAGCTTGTTGGCGGATTCAAAACGCACGAAACGGCGTACCGAGACGTTTTCGCCGATCTTGCCGATCAGCGCGAGACGCACTGCGTCGACCGTCGAGCTTTCCAGCGGCAGGGCCGACAGAGCAGCCACGTCAGCCGGGTGATGCTTCGCGATGAGCTCAGCCACGGCCTTGCCGAACGCCAGGAAGTCGTCGTTCTTCGCAACGAAGTCGGTTTCGCAGTTCAGCTCGACCAGAACGCCCACGCCGTCAGCGATATGCGAGGTCACAATGCCTTCAGCCGTCACGCGCGATGCCGCCTTGCTTGCCTTGTTACCCAGCTTCACGCGCAGCAACTCTTCAGCGCGCTCCATGTCGCCTTCAGCTTCCGTCAGCGCCTTCTTGCATTCCATCATGGGCGCGTCGGTCTTTGCGCGCAGTTCTGCCACCATGCTTGCGGTAATTGCCGCCATCATTTGCTCCTTGAGTCTGTGCCGTGCTTTCGCACGTATCGCACTATTGACACGCGCCGCCGGCGAGAAATGCCCGCGGCCAGAATGGGGGTGCTGCCTGATACTTCACAGATGCTTCACGGCTGTTTCGCGTTCTGCTACAGGCGAATAGTGCCGTTGTTACTTTACGTTGCAGTTGCGGCCGGTTAAAAAAAGGGGGCCTTTCGCAAAGCCCCCTTTTTTGCCGGATACAGCACGTCGGCGTCAGATGCCGCGACTTACGCTTCTGCGTTGACTTCCACGAACTCGTCGCCTTCACCGCTGCGAACTGCCTGAACCACTTCGTTCACCGCGTTCGAACGGCCCTCCAGGATCGCGTCGGCCACGCCCTTGGTGTACAACATGACAGCCTTGCTGGCGTCGTCGTTACCCGGGATCACGTAGTCAATGCCTTCCGGCGAGTGGTTCGTGTCAACCACGGCGATAACCGGAATGCCCAGCTTCTTGGCTTCGGTCACGGCAATCTTGTGGTAACCCACGTCAACCACGAAAATTGCGTCCGGAATGCCGCCCATGTCCTTCACGCCGCCAATCGACTTCACCAGCTTGGCCATTTCACGTTCGAACAGGAGCGCTTCCTTCTTGCTCATGCGTTCCGTTTCACCGGCTTCCAGCGCTGCTTCCATGTCCTTCAGGCGCTTGATCGATACTTTCAGCGTCTTGAAGTTGGTCAGCATGCCGCCGAGCCAGCGTGCGTTCACGAAAGGCATGCCAGCGCGTTGCGCTTCTTCTGCCACCGTGTCACGCGACTGACGCTTCGTGCCAACGAACAAAATCGTGCCGCGATTCGCTGCCAACTGACGCACGTACTTCAGCGCGTCGTTGTACATCGGCAGCGTCTTTTCGAGGTTGATAATGTGAATCTTGTTACGATGACCGAAAATGAACGGCGCCATTTTCGGGTTCCAGAAGCGAGTTTGGTGACCGAAGTGGACACCGGCTTCCAGCATTTCACGCATTGTTACTGCCATGAGAGTTCTCCGCGAGGGTTAGGTCTTAAGCCGGCTGCCGCATCGGGCGCCCCGTGTTTCTTAACCGAGTTTCCCCGGACCGGAGCGCCGGACACCCTGGGTGCACCGGCTTGCGATTCAAGTCCGATCTTCCTTCATGCCTTTTTGCACCAGCCTTCCGAAAAACACCTGTTTTCAGAAACGCCGCATTGAAAAGACAATTACAAAGTTGATGCAGACTTAGCCAGCGAGTATATCACGCTCAAATGGCACGACTCAAGATGCCCGCTCATCGGAATATAGACAGAGCGGCTTTCTCCAACCGCCCCGTCGTGGGCCGCGGCCGCCCCTGCAATCGGTAAATTCGTGTGTCAGCCGCCCTAAAACCGCTGCGCCGGCCCGCGCCCGGGTGCGGCGAGGTCTGTAAGGTGCGATAATGCCCGATTGGCGCTCAGAGCCGCTTACACGCATTCTCGATACAAGTCATGTCCATTACGCTGAAAAACGACCACGATATCGCGCAAATGCGCGTCGCCTGCCGGCTTGCCAGCGAAGTGCTCGACTTCATCACGCCCCATATTGTCGCCGGCGTGACGACGGGCGAACTCGATCGTCTCTGCCACGAGTACATGGTGAAGGAACAGGGCACGGTGCCCGCGCCGCTCAATTACCAGCCGCCTGGCTATCCGCCGTACCCGAAAGCGACCTGCATCTCCGTGAATGACGTGATTTGCCACGGCATTCCCGGCGACAAAGCGTTGAAAAACGGCGACGCGCTCAATATTGACATCACGGTGATCAAGGACGGCTATTTCGGCGATACCAGCCGGATGTTCCTGGTCGGCGAAGGGTCAATCCTGGCAAAGCGCCTGGTGCAAACCACGTTCGACTGCATGTGGCTCGGGATCGACCAGATCAAGCCGGGCGCGCATCTGGGCGATATCGGGCATGCCATCCAGAAATATGCCGAAGCACAGGGCTATAGCGTGGTGCGCGAGTACTGCGGCCACGGCGTGGGCAAGGTGTTCCACGAAGACCCGCAAGTGCTGCACTACGGCCGGCCGGGCACGGGCATTGAATTGCAGGCGGGCATGATCTTTACCGTCGAACCCATGATCAATGCTGGCCGCCGCGATATCCGCACCATGCCCGACCAATGGACTGTCAAGACGCGCGACCGCAGCCTGTCCGCGCAATGGGAGCATACGGTGCTGGTTACGCCAACGGGCTACGACGTGCTGACTGTGTCCGCGGGTACGCAAGCGCCGTCGCAATTGATCGCCGCGACGGTTTGAAGCCCTCCCTGACCGTAAAACGCGGAGCGCGTGGTTCTGCCATTGACCGGCCGGGCTTTTGACACCTCAGGGTATGGCCGAACCGCGCACGCATCGTATTTCGGACGATATCAAGCGGGTCGAATCTCGCTATTTGGGTTGTGCTCCACCCGCCAGGCGCTTGTCGCGCCCATGAATTTTCTTAGCTGAGTAGTACCAGATGTGCCGGATCGTCGAAGCCAGTTATTTCGCCCGGTTTAAAGACAGCTTAAGCTTGCTGTATAGAGCGGTATAGGGAGCCTGCGGCATCTCGCCTTGCCCGATGATCCCCCGACAAATTCAAGCTCGCGGTCATGGCTGGTCAGGCAGCGGCCTGAGTTTCACGCCGTAAGCGGCCTATGGCGGACACGCGCTGAGCGCATCGCTGCGACCCGGTCAAAAGCCCGCGAACCGCCTGTTCGCCACGATCAATTTCACCCACTGACCTCACGACCCGCCTGCCCATGAGCGTACCTGCCGACGCCCCGCCCCGCGCCGATTCGCTGAAAGCCTCGTACAAGACGGCCAAGGCCGCCCTGCTGGAGCGCTTCCAGAGCGCGACCAACGTCGATGGCCTGATGCACGCCCTCGCGCGCGCCACCGACGAAGCGCTCCGAGGCGCCTGGGAAGCCTGCGCGATGCCGAAATCGGCGGCGCTGATTGCGGTCGGCGGCTACGGGCGCGGCGAACTTGCCCCCTATTCGGACGTCGATATCCTCGTCCTCCTGCCCGATGACGATACGCCCGAGCACACCGCTTCGCTGGCCTCGCGTATCGAACGGCTGATCGGCATGGCGTGGGATCTTGGTCTGGAGATCGGCAGCAGCGTGCGTTCGGTGACGCAATGTATCGACGAAGCGAGCAACGACATCACCATCCAGACCTCGCTGCTGGAAGCGCGGCGCATAGTGGGCAACGAGAAACTGTTCGAGACGTTCGAGGAGCGGTATCGGCAGACGCTCGATCCGCGTGCGTTCTTTCAGGCGAAAGTCCTCGAGATGCGCCAGCGGCACGCCAAGTATCAGGACACACCGTACAGCCTCGAGCCGAATATCAAGGAAAGTCCCGGCGGCCTGCGCGACCTGCAGCTTATTTTATGGATCTCGCGCGCGGCCGGTTTCGGCAGTAGCTGGCGCGAACTGGATTCGCGCGGCCTCATCACCGAGCGGGAAGCCAGCGAACTGCGCCGCAACGAAGGCTTCCTGAAGACCCTGCGCGCGCGGCTGCATGTGATTGCCCGGCGGCGCCAGGACATCCTCGTCTTCGACTTGCAGACGGCGCTGGCCGAAAGTCTCGGCTACAAGGCAACGTCGTCCAAGCGCGCGAGCGAACAGCTCATGCGCCGCTATTATTGGGCCGCCAAAGCCGTCACGCAGCTTGCCACCATCCTGATCCAGAACGTGGAAGCGCAACTGTTTCCATCGACGAGCGGCATCACGCGCGTGCTCAACGAGCGTTTCGTCGAGAAGCAGGGAATGCTGGAAATTGCCAGTGACGACGTTTTCGAACGTGAACCAAACGCCATTCTCGAAGCATTCCTGCTGTACGAACAGACGCGCGGCGTGAAAGGCTTGTCCGCCCGGACGCTGCGAGCGATCTATAACGCCCGTGACCTGATGGGCCGCGACTGGCGGCGCGATCCGGAAAACCGGCGCCTGTTCATGGAGATCCTGAAGCAACCCGAAGGCATCACGCACGCGCTGCGGCTGATGAACCAGACAAGCGTGCTTGGGCGCTACCTGCTCAACTTCCGGCGCATTGTCGGCCAGATGCAGCACGACCTGTATCACGTCTATACCGTCGATCAGCACATCCTGATGGTGTTGCGCAATATCCGGCGCTTTGCGATGGCCGAACACGCGCATGAATACCCCTTTTGCAGCCAGTTGATGGGCAATTTCGAGCGCCCGTGGGTGTTGTACATTGCGGCGCTTTTTCACGATATAGCCAAGGGCCGCGGCGGCGATCACTCCGTACTCGGCATGGCGGATGCGCGGCGTTTCTGCCGTGACCACGACGTCGGCGCGGACGACAGCGACCTGGTGGTGTGGCTCGTGGAACAGCATCTGACCATGAGCCAGGTGGCGCAAAAGCAGGATACGAGCGATCTGGAAGTCATCAAGCAATTTGCATCGATGGTCAAGACCGAGCGCCGGCTGACCGCGCTGTATCTGCTGACCGTCGCCGATATCCGCGGCACCAGCCCCAAGGTGTGGAACGCGTGGAAAGGCAAGCTGCTCGAGGATTTGTACCGGGCCACGCGTGCCGTGCTCGGCGGGGCCGAACTGCACGCGCACTCGGAACTCAAGTCGCGCCAGGAAGACGCGCTGGCGTTGCTGCGCCTTGAAACCGTGCCCGAAAACGCGGAAAAAGCGTTGTGGGACAAGCTCGATGTCGGCTATTTCCTGCGCCACGACGCCGCCGATATCGCCTGGCAAACCCGTGTGCTTTACAAGCACGTGGAGAGCGAAAATCCGATTGTGCGGGCGCGGCCGTCGCCCATCGGCGCGGCGCTCCAGGTGCTGGTGTATGTGCAGGACCGGCCCGATCTGTTCGCCGGGATTTGCGCCTATTTCGATAAGAACGGCCTGTCCGTGCTGGATGCACGGGTAACAACGACGCGGCACGGCTACGCGCTCGACAATTTTCTGGTCGCGCATCCGGACCATGACGGGCATTATCGCGACATTGCGAATCTCGTCGAACAGCAGTTGAGTATGCTGCTGACCGCCGAGGGCATTTTGCCGGAACCGTCGAAAGGACGTGTTTCGCGGCTGGTGCGCACTTTTCCGATCACGCCGCGCGTGGATTTACGTCCCGACGAACGTGGTCAGTATTACATCCTGTCCGTATCGGCTAACGATCGGCAGGGCCTCCTTTATTCGATCGCGCGGGTTCTGGCCCAGCACCGGATCGGCGTCCACGCGGCGCGGATCAATACGCTTGGCGAACGCGTGGAAGACGTGTTCCTGCTCGACGGCAAAACCCTATCCGACAACCGGACGCAGATCCAGGTCGAAACCGAACTGCTGCGCGCGATCGCAGCCTGAGAATATATGCGCGTCAAACTGACAGCGAAGCACCCGCGCCCGGCATCGCCGGCACGTTCCCCCGTTCGTACCGGCAGCGCTGCCGGACGGAAAAAGCCCGCACGCGCCGAGATGGCGAGCGGCGACCGGCCAGTGCGCAGCGATAAACCGGCAGGCGGTGCGCGGCCGGCGGGTTCCGGTGAGCGCAAGCCTTTCAAGGCACGTAGCGACGACTCGCGTGGCGCGGGAGATCGCGGGCCTCGGCCTTCGTTTGGGGACCGTAGTGCTCCGCGCGGTGATCGGCCTTCGGGCGATGGCGAACGCCGGCCGTATGCGCCGCGGGGGGATGCTCCAAGGGGTCCGAGCAGTGATCGTGGCCCGCGGCCTTCGTTTGGCGATCGTGGTGCACCGCGTGGTGATCGGCCTTCTGGCGATGGCGAACGCCGTCCGTACGCGCCGCGTGGGGATGCGCCAAGGGGTCCGAGCAGTGATCGTGGGCCTCGGCCTTCGTTTGGCGATCGTGGCGCACCGCGTGGTGATCGGCCTTCGGGCGATGGTGAACGCCGTCCGTACGCGCCGCGGGGGGATGCTCCAAGGGGTCCGAGCAGTGATCGTGCCCCGCGGCCTTCGTTTGGCGATCGTGGTGCACCGCGTGGTGATCGGCCTTCTGGCGATGGCGAACGCCGTCCGTTCACCCCGCGTGGTGATGCTCCGCGTGGTCCGAGCAGCGATCGCGGCCCCCGCCCTTCCTTTGGCGATCGTGGCGCGCCCCGTGGCGACCGTCCTTCCGGCGATGGTGAACGCCGTCCGTTCACCCCGCGTGGCGACGCTCCGCGTGGTCCGAGCAGCGATCGCGGCCCCCGCCCTTCCTTTGGTGATCGCGGTGCTCCGCGTGGCGACCGCCCTTCCGGCGATGGTGAACGCCGTCCGTCCACCCCGCGTGGCGATGCTCCGCGTGGTCCGAGCAGCGACCGTGGTCCGCGCCCGTCGTTTGGCGATCGCGCGTCCCGCCCTTCCTTTGGCGACCGTGGCGCCCCGCGTGGCGACCGCCCATCGGGCGACAACGAACGCCGTCCGTTCAAAGCCCGCGATGATTCGCGTGGCCCGGGCAGCGATCGCGCACCGCGCCCATCGTTTAACGACCGTGGCGACCGTGCCGCTCCTCGCGAGCGCAACCACTCCCACGATGGCAGTCCGCGCTCAGCTTCCACTGACCGCCAACGGCCATCGAGCGATAGCCCTTACGCCAAACGCGAAACATCCGAACGGTTCAGCGATGACCGCAAGCCCGCCACGCGCAAACCGGTATCGAAGCCATCGAAACCGCGCGACGCCGACGCGCCTCCCTCACCCGCCCGCGTCGCGCGCGAAAGTGAAGAAGGACTCGTGCGCTTGTCGAAGGTGATGTCGGAACTCGGGCTGTGCTCACGCCGCGAAGCCGATGAATGGATCGAAAAGGGCTGGGTGCTGGTCGACGGCGAGGTCATCGATACGCTCGGCACCAAGATTCGTCCCGACCAGAACGTTGAAATTGCACCCGCCGCGCACGCGGCCCAGATGCAGCAGGTCACCATCCTGATACACAAGCCGGTCGGCTACGTGTCGGGTCAGGCGGAAGACGGCTATCAGCCGGCTGTCACGTTGGTCAATCCGTCCAACCATTGGGCCGACGACCAGTCCGGAATCCGGTTCACCCCGCTGCATCTGCGCACGCTTGCACCCGCAGGCCGCCTGGATATCGATTCGACCGGCCTGCTCGTTCTGACTCAGGATGGCCGGGTGGCAAAGCAACTGATTGGCGGCCATTCCGACGTCGATAAGGAATATCTCGTGCGCGTGAAATTCGGCGAGCATGAAGTCGATATCGAACCGCACTTCCCGCCCGAAAGCCTCGCGCTGCTGCGCCACGGACTCTCACTCGACGACGTGCCGCTCAAAACCGCGCAAGTCAGTTGGCAAAATGGCGAGCAGTTGCGCTTTGTGCTGCGCGAAGGCAAAAAACGCCAGATTCGCCGGATGTGCGAGCTGGTCGGCCTCGAAGTGGTCGGCCTGAAGCGGATCCGGATGGGACGCGTCACGCTCGGCGCGTTGCCGCCGGGTCAGTGGCGCTATCTGGGCGCGGACGAAGCGTTCTAAGGAGCTTCGCTCACGCTCCCCCGCACACTTCAAAGTGTCGCGGGAAACGACGTAATCGGCGCAATTGTTACCAATCGATGCGAACGGCGCCCGCCGATCGCATCGATTTTTTTTTGGCCGATTTTTGGCTAAAGAAAATATGACATATGACCGTTAGTCAGATACATGCGCAATTTACCGCTTTGAGTCGCGCGTGCCTGGGCGTTGGGCTACTGGAGAATTGCCATGTCCGTTGAAATCATTGTTCGCGAAACCAAAACCGGCCTCGAAATCATCAGCGGCCGACGTCGACTCGACGCGCTGCTTGCCGTGCGCGACGAAGTCGTTGTGACGAGTCCCGGCGTGGGTGAAGTTGTCATCGCGCGCTTGCCGGACGGACGCTTGCAGGCATCGGCGAATCCGGAACACATCGAATTGTTCCGCCAGCCGGAAACATCTGCGGGAAACAAGAAAAGCTTTGCGTGAGGATGAAGCCGCCGGCTTCCGGCGGTATTTACTTCCATGATGCATGAATGGAGCCGGTGAATCTTTCGGGTCCCGTCCGGCACGGCTGATTGCGTCGCCAATTAATCATTCGCTGCGACAAAAGCCCGATCTCGCACAACAAAAAGGGCCGCGATTCTTCGCGGCCCTCAATTCGTCCGGCGGCTGAACGGCCTGTTAAACCGGCCGTTCCCCCTCCATCGATTAATCGTCGCTTTTCGGATCGAGCCCCGGAAACAGGATATCGGTGAAGCCGAATTTCGAGAAATCCGTCACACGCATGGGATAAAGCTTGCCGATCAGGTGATCGCATTCGTGCTGCACGACCCTCGCATGGAACCCCTCGGCCAGCCGTTCGATCGCCGAACCATACTGATCGAACCCCTGATAGCGGATCATGGAATACCGCTGCACGGCGCCGCGCAGGCCCGGCACCGACAAACACCCTTCCCAGCCTTCCTCCATGTCGTGCGAGACCGGCGTGATGATCGGGTTGATCAGCACCGTTTCCGGCACCGGCTCTGCGTCCGGATAACGCTCATTGTGAGCAAAACCGAAGATCACCACCTGCAAATCCACGCCGATCTGCGGCGCGGCAAGCCCGGCACCGTTTGCGTGGCGCATGGTGTCGAACATGTCCTCGACAAGAGCATGCAGCGCGGGGGTATCGAAATGGTCGACCGGCTCCGCAATACGCAACAAACGCGGATCGCCCATTTTGAGAATTTCGCGAATCATGGGGTTTCTCCCTCCAAAAGCTTGCGCATACCATCTTCGTCGAGCACGGGGACGCCGAGTTCCTCAGCCTTCACAAGCTTGCTGCCCGCCTCCGCCCCCGCCACCACGTAATCCGTCTTCTTCGACACCGAACCCGCCACTTTCGCGCCCGCCGCCTCCAGCATCTCCTTCGCGTCTTCGCGGGACAGATTAGGCAGCGTGCCGGTGAGCACGACCGTCTTGCCAGCGAGCACGCCCTGCGGCGCCTTCGGCGCGGGCGGGCCTTCGGGCCAGGTCACCTTGCCCGGCGCGCGCAACTGCTCGATCACCATCTGGTTATGCGCTTCGCTGAAAAAATTGTGCAGCGACTCGGCCACGACCGGGCCGACATCGTTCACTTCGAGCAATTCCTCGACGCTGGCCGCCATGATCGGATCAAGCGAGCCGAAATGCTTGGCCAGGTCCTTCGCGGTGGATTCCCCGACGTGACGAATACCGAGCGCGTAAAGAAAACGCGGCAAGGTGGTTTGCTTCGCTTTTTCGAGAGAATCGTACAGATTCTGGGCGGATTTATCGGCGAAACGGTCCAGCGCCGCGAGCGTTGCCACGCCGAGATTGAACAGGTCCGCAGGCGTGCGCACAATATTCTGCTCGACCAGCTGGTCGATGATCTTCTCACCCAGCCCGTCGATATCCAGCGCGCGCCGCTGCGCGAAATGCCACAACGCCTGCTTGCGTTGCGCGGGGCAGATGAGTCCGCCCGTGCAACGGGCAATGGCCTCGTCAGGCAGCCTTTCGATCTTCGATCCGCAGACCGGGCATTCGGTCGGCATCACGAACTCGCGGGCATTATCCGGACGCCGGTCGAGAATCGCGCCGACCACTTCGGGAATGACGTCGCCGGCACGCCGCACAATCACCGTATCGCCAATACGGATGTCCTTGCGCCGCACCTCGTCCTCGTTGTGCAGCGTCGCATTCGTTACCGTCGCGCCGCCGACGAACACAGGCGTGAGCCGGGCGACCGGCGTGATGGCGCCCGTACGGCCGACCTGGACCTCGATGGCAAGCAACTGCGTGAGCGCTTCCTGCGCGGGAAACTTGTGCGCGAGCGCGAAGCGCGGTGCGCGCGAAACAAAACCCAGCTTGTCCTGCTCGTCGCGCTGGTTGACCTTGTAGACCACGCCGTCGATGTCATACGGCAAACCGTCGCGTTTCTCGCCCGTTTTGCGGAAGAATTCGAGCAAGCCTTCAGCGCCTTGCACCACGCCGCGCTCGGCGTTGACCGGCAGGCCCATTTCCTTGTACCAGTCGAGCAGCGCCGAATGCGACGCCGGCATCTCCGCGCCGTCCAGCACGCCAATGCCATAAGCGAAAAACGACAACTGGCGCTGCGCGGTCATCTTGGGATCGAGTTGGCGCAAACCGCCGGCCGCGGCGTTACGCGGATTCGCGAACTCGCGTTGTTCAGCCTCGCGTTGCCGCGCGTTGATCTTCTCAAAATCGCGCTTGAACATAAGCACTTCGCCGCGCACATCGAGCCGCTTCGGTATGATCTTGCCCTTGAGTTTCAGGGGAATCGAACGAATGGTACGGACGTTTTCCGTCACCTCTTCGCCCGTGGCACCGTCGCCGCGCGTGGCCGCCTGAACGAAGATGCCGTCGTCATAGCGCAGAGAAATGGCCAGTCCGTCGAATTTCAGTTCGCATGCGTATTCCACGGGTTTGTGGCCGAGCGTGTCGGCGACCCGTTTATCGAACGCAATAATGTCCTCGTCCGCGAAACCGTTGTTCAGCGAGAGCATGGGCACGTCGTGCGTGACCGGCTGAAAACCCGTGGCGACCTGGCCGCCGACACGTTGGGTGGGAGAGTCAGGCGTGATCAGTTCGGGCTGATCGGCCTCGATCTGCTGCAGTTCCTTGAACAGGACGTCGTATTCGGCGTCGGGCAGATCCGGCTGATCGAGGACGTAATACGCGTAATTGGCGCGCTCGAGCTCCGTGCGCAGCCAGGCGGCGCGCTCAGCCGGCCGCTCCGCGCTGGCGATGGGCGAGCCATGCGCGGCGGAAGCGGCGGAGACAGCGGAATCAGCTTTGGCAGCGGCTTTCGGTTTGGCAGACATGCGGCAGGACAGACTAGAAAGTTAGAAGAAAACCGACCTCTTGATTGTCTCAGAGATCGGCTGTTCGTGGCATCGGGCGTGTAGTCGATGCCTTGCGAAATCGCTAACTGTCCAACGGCTGCCGCCGTCAGGTCCTACTGGCTGAACAAGCGCCGCGTGGCGGGGGAGCCCGCCGGAATACCGGCCTGTTCGAGCTTCGCGTACAGCGTCATCAACTGCTTTTCAATGGCCAGCAGCGATGATTCCGGCAACGGCCGGCGCTGGTCGTCCACCACGCGCGCCCCAATGCGCTCGGAGAGCGACTTGGCGTAGTCGCACATCAGGCGGAACGGCAGGATGTCTTCATCGGCCACGGGCACGTCCAGCACGAGCGTGATCATCTGGCCGCCCTTGTACGTCAGGTCGTCGCGCAGGAAGTTTGTGTCGCCGAAAAGCAGCATGAACACCGGGTTCTGGCGCGCATCGAGCTTGACGAAACGCGTGCCGTCGCGCGACAGCAGCAAGCCATCCTGCGAGGCCACCGCCTGCACGTAGTTGGCCGACCACGGCGCGCCGTCGGAGAGAATGTTGATCGACAACTGCGCGTCGCACTGAGCCGCGAACGCGTCGAGTTCACGTGCCATGCCGACCGTTTCCAGCATGTCGGGAAACTCGGGCGAACCGTCAATACTGTCGGCGAAACGCTGCACGCCCGTGACGAACTCCGAGAATTCCAGTTCGTTCAGCGGGCCGCCGCGATTGGCCAGTTGCGCCGCTGCGCGCAGCTCTTCATAACGCGCGCCGTTCTTGAGCAGTTCCCAGGTCGTGCCGCCCTCCGGCTTGCCTTCTATGTGCACGGGTTTCGCGCCCGCGCGGCGCAGCTTCTGCGCGCTCGGGATCAGCTTTTCGCCCGCTATGGGGGCGAGCAAACGGATCGGCACCACGCAATCGATCCGCCGGTCCACGATAGCCGGCGGCGCCGATGAAATCGTGGTCGCGGCGGGCAAAACGGGGTGGTCATCGTCGGCGAGGACGGGCGCCACGGGTGACGAATCCGGCTCCGGAAAATCGCCATTGACTGAGGTGGATTCGGCCTGGAGATCGACTGCGGTATCGGCTGGCGCTACCGTAGACAGCGGCGCACCGCCGAAACTCGGCTCCACCCGCGTGTCCGCCGTGTCGCCCTCGCCGCCCATGGCGGGTTCACGCCGCACCGGGCGTGTAGGTTCAATGAACGGCTGCTCCTCGTCGGTGTCGTTGCGCACAAGCGACTCCGCTGCTTCGTCAGGCATCGGGCGCGGCATCTTGCGACGCACCTTGGCGCCCTGCCACGCGTTATAAACCACCACGCCGCCCACCACCACGGCACCGGCTCCAATCAACCCGAGTGTCAACTCGTCCATGCACTCTCCGTCATTCTTTTCAGGTTGCGCTCTCGGCGCGCCTGACGGCGCTATTGAGGCATCCGGCGCTCGATTGAGCACTTGTTGAGCTTACGCTGCGCGATCTGCGCCCCACGCGGTGCGAATGTTGCATCCGGACTGCGTGGGCCACTCCGCGCCTGCGCGCCAGAACCGGCCTCCCAGGCCCGTTCTCCATATTATCTTGCTGTCCGTTCTAAAAACGCCCGGCCAAACGTTCAAGCATTCTGTGCGAAACCCGCCGCGGATTCCATATCCACGGCAACAATCCGCGAAACGCCCTGTTCCTGCATCGTCACGCCAATCAGTTGTTGCGCCATTTCCATTGCGATCTTGTTGTGCGAGATGAAGAGGAACTGTGTCTTCTCCGACATCGCCCGCACCAGGTTCGCAAAGCGTTCCGTGTTGGCGTCGTCGAGTGGCGCGTCCACTTCGTCCAGCAGGCAGAACGGCGCCGGATTCAACTGGAACATCGCAAACACGAGCGCGGTGGCAGTCAGGGCCTTTTCGCCGCCCGACAGCAAGTGAATGGTCGAATTCTTCTTGCCCGGCGGTTGCGCGAGCACCTGCACGCCAGCATCGAGAATTTCGTCGCCGGTCATCACGAGTTTCGCCTGGCCACCGCCGAAAAGACGTGGGAAAAGCTCGCCGAAATGACGGTTCACTTCGTCGAACGTGCCTTGCAGCAACGCCCGCGTTTCCTGGTCGATCTTGTGGATCGCGTCTTCCAGCGTGCCGATGGCGTCATTCAAGTCCGCCGATTGCGCGTCCAGGAACTCCTTGCGCTCGCTGGCTGCGGCGAGTTCGTCGAGCGCGGCCATGTTCACGGCGCCAAGCGCCGCGATCGCATTGTTCAGCCGCGTG
The DNA here is from genome assembly GCF_001544555.2 of Caballeronia udeis. Classification (GTDB taxonomy): domain Bacteria; phylum Pseudomonadota; class Gammaproteobacteria; order Burkholderiales; family Burkholderiaceae; genus Caballeronia; species Caballeronia udeis. Next base: position 20,219 of record NZ_FCOK02000060.1, read on the forward strand.
ACTTCGCCCTGCAGATACGAAGGTTTCAGGTCCGGCGTGAGCTTGGCCTGCAACTCGGCTTCATCGACGCCGGCAGCCGCGAGTTGCTCGATAAACTGCTCGCCGCTGATGCGCGCCGCCTGTTCCTTCAACTGCAATTCGCTGATCTTGTCGCGCAACGGCTGCAGCGAGCGTTCCGCGATGAGCCGCAATTCGTCGGCCTGTCGCAGGCGCGCGGTGAGATCGTCGAGTTCGAGGCGGGCCGAGTGCAACGCCTCTTCCTTGACCGCGCGTAATTCGAGCGCGTCCTGCAAGCCGGTATGCGCGGTCTGTTCGTTGATCGTTTCGAGTTCGGCGCGGGCATCTTCCAGGGCACCGGCCACGCGTTCGCTCTGATCCTTCGCCGTTTCGATGTTGCGTCGGTATTCGTCGATCTTCGCCGCGAGCCCACGCGCCGCGAAGCTGGCGTCGGTGGCCGCGCGCTCGAGGTCGCGCGCTTCCTGGCGGGCGTTGGTCAACGATTCGTCGAGTGCTTCGAACGCCAGTTGATGATCTTCGAAACGCGCCTGCAACTCGGCGAGCTCGCCATCGTGGCGCTCGAAATTCGCCTCCGATTCAGCGCGCAACGCGCGCTGTTCATCGATTTGCGCGGTGATTTCAGCCAGTTCCTCACGGATCTGCGTACTGCGCTGCATGTAGCGCTCGTGCGCCTGCGCGAGCTTCAACACATCCATTTGCAATGCATGGACGCGTTGGGTCGCGCGTTCGGCGGACGAACGGGCATCTCCAAGACTTGCCGATGCCTGCGTATGCGCCGCTTCCGCTCGCACGGCCGCGGCCTTGGCTTCATCGGCGAGCAGGGCTTGTGCGCGCACTTGCTTCGTCAGGTTTTCGATTTCCTGCTGGCGGGCAAGCATGCCGGCCTGTTCGGAGTCGGCAGCGTAAAGCTGCACGCCAACCCGCGTCACCACATGGCCCGCCTTCACCACGTACGCAGCGCCATCCGGCAATTGCGAACGCGAGGCAAGCGCCTGGGCGATGTCATCGGCGACAAAAACGTTACCCAGCCAGTCGGTCAGTACGGCGCGCAGACCCGCGTCATCGATACGAATCAACGCAAGCAGCGGCCGCAAACCAGCGGGAGTTTCCTGCGGCCGACCGGCGTTAGGCGGTGCATAGAACGCCAGTTTGGCCGGCGGAGCGTCGGTCGCGAACGCCTTCACCCAGTCTAGATTCGAAACTTCCAGCGCCGCGATCCGCTCACGCAGAACCGACTCCAGCGCCGTTTCCCAGCCCGCTTCAATGTGAAGCTTTTTCCACAGGCGCGGCAACGAACCGAGTTCGTGTTTATCGAGCCACGGCTGGATCTTGCCTTCGGTCTGGACGTTTTCCTGCAACTGCTTCAACGCCGCAAGCCGCGCTTCAAGCTGGTGAATCTGCGCGCTTTCGGCCTGCACTTTTTCTTGGGCCGCGCGACGCTCGCCATCCAGACGCGGCAGTGTGTCCTGCGCATCGGAGAGACGGGCTTGGGCTTCAGCCAGGATTTCCTCGTGCTCGGCGAGTTGCATGCGCAACTCTTCGAGCTGCGCTTCGTCGGGCGCATCCAGCCCACCCGCTTCGCTTTTCAGGCGTTCGTGACGCTGTTGCAATTGCTGCAGTTGCTGATCGGCATTGCGTTGATGCGCAGCCTCGAGTTTCAACGCTTGTTCAGTCTGCGCGATACCGCCACGCTCGGCGTTCAACTCGGTCTGGGCGTCGCGGAAACGCGCTTCGAGCGCAGGCAGTTCGTCGTGTTTCGCGGCAGCCGTTTCTTGCGCAATAGCAGCCTTTTCCTCACCGATAGCCAATGCCTCTTCGGCATCCGTGATCTCGCCGCGGGCTTTCTCGGCCTGCATCTGCCACTGTTCGCGCTGAGCGCTCAACGCAGCGATCTGCGCCTGCACCCGATTGCGCGATTCCACGATAAAGCGGATCTCCGCCTCGAGCTTGGCCACCTCCGAGTTCGCTTCGTACAGCGCGCCCTGGGCGCCCTGCATGGCGTCGCTCGCGCTGTAGTGCGCCACCCGCAGCGTTTCCAGTTGCGCTTCGACTTCGCGCAGCTTGGCGGTTTGCGCCTCAAGTTCAATCTGCGCGTCGCTGATGGCGCGCTGTTGGCGCTCCGACTCGTTGCCCGCCTCGTTTTTGCGCAACAACCACAGGAGCCGTTGTTTTTCCTCGCCTTCGGCCTGCAGCGTCTTGTATTTGGTCGCGACAATAGCCTGGGCCTCGAGCTTCTCCAGATTTGCGCTCAACTCGCGCACGATGTCTTCCACGCGGGTCAGGTTTTCGCGCGTGTCGTGCAGGCGGTTTTCGGTCTCGCGGCGGCGTTCCTTGTACTTGGACACACCGGCGGCTTCTTCCAGGAACACGCGCAGTTCTTCGGGCTTCGCCTCGATGATCCGCGCGATCATGCCCTGCCCGATGATCGCGTAAGCACGTGGCCCGAGGCCTGTACCCAGGAAGATGTCCTGGATATCGCGGCGGCGGGCCGGCAGATTGTTGATGTAGTAGCTCGAGGTGCCGTCGCGCGTGAGAACGCGCTTGACGGCGATCTCGGCGTAGGTGCCCCACTGGCCGGCAGCGCGGCCGTCGGCGTTATCGAAGATGAGTTCGACGCTGGCGCGGCTGCCGGGCTTGCGCGCCGTGGAGCCGTTGAAGATCACGTCCTGCATCGACTCGCCGCGCAGCTCGGAAGCGCGCGATTCGCCGAGCACCCAGCGCACGGCGTCGATGATGTTGGATTTGCCGCAGCCATTCGGACCCACCACGCCGACAAGCTGGCCTGGGACCTGGAAATGGGTGGGATCGACGAAGGACTTGAAGCCAGCGAGTTTTATCGAGGTCAGACGCACGGCGATATCGCTGATTGAAAAGAATTCGGGAGAACGGGCCGGCGGGCCTCCGAGCCATGATGCTTGTGCGGCAGGAGATAACGACTAACGCCGGTCGAAAACGCTCGGGCGGTGGGTCGAACCCCGTCGGTTCGAAGCGACGGCGCGCAACCCGTGATGCTCTTGCTTGACGGCTTATATATAACCCATAACCCACCTATAACCCACCGCAAGCACACAACCCGGCGAACGATGACAATCATACCATCGCCCGTCTTGAATTCTTTTGGTTTGCTGACACAGGGATTTCCACTCGCAACGGAGGGCCGGCCGGGAGTCTTCCAGGGTTAATGCCGGGGTCGACGCCGGTCGACTCCGGCTTACCGGCGGCGGCAGTTGTCCAATGCCGGCGCACTGCAGGAACCGGCCTTCAGGAAACCCCCTCAAAGAGCCGGCAAACCCAACCAGGGGGCGACGGGGGGCTATAATCCGAGCCTTGCCGTTTCATCGTCCGCCCCGACTTCGCCGTGAATCCACTTCTCCAGAAACTTCAGCCGTATCCATTCGAAAAGCTGCGCGCGCTATTCAAGGGCGTCACGCCGCGCGCGGATCTGGCGCCGATCAGCTTTGGTATTGGCGAGCCGAAACATGCAACGCCGGCGCTGATCCGCGACGCTGTAATCAATGCGATGTCCGGCCTCGCGTCCTATCCCGCCACTGCAGGCAGCGAGCCGTTGCGCCAGGCCATCGCTGACTGGACCAGGCAGCGCTACGACCTGCCCGCCGTCAACGCGGCGACCGAAGTCCTGCCCGTCTCCGGTTCGCGCGAAGCCTTGTTCTCGCTGGCGCAAACCGTGATCGACAGCCGCAGCACCAGTGAACCGCCGGTTGTCGTCTGCCCCAACCCGTTCTATCAGATCTACGAAGGCGCAGCCTTGCTGGCCGGCGCCGAGCCGTACTTCGTGAACAGCAATCCGGCGCGCAATTTCGCCTGCGACTATGCCTCCGTACCCGACGCCGTCTGGGCACGCACGCAACTGCTCTACGTCTGCTCGCCCGGCAACCCGACCGGGGCCGTGCTGACCCTGAAAGACTGGCGCGAGCTATTCGCGCTATCGGATCGGCACGGTTTCGTGATCGCCTCCGACGAATGCTATTCCGAGATCTATTTCAACGAAGCCACGCCGCCTCTCGGCGGCCTGGAAGCCGCGCACAAGCTGGGCCGCGGTTTTGAACGTCTGGTGATGCTCTCCAGCCTCTCGAAGCGCTCGAACGTGCCCGGCATGCGCTCGGGTTTCGTCGCCGGCGATGCATCGATACTCAAGCAATTCCTGCTCTACCGCACCTATCACGGGGCAGCGCTCTCGCCCATGTTCCAGGCGGCGAGTGTCGTGGCGTGGAAAGACGAAGCGCACGTGCGCGACAACCGCGCGCTGTACCTGAAGAAATTCACGACGGTGACGCCCATGCTCGCCGACGTGCTCGATGTCCGCCTGCCCGACGCCGCGTTCTACCTGTGGGCGAACGTGGAGCGCACCGGCCTCGCCGACACCGAGTTCGCCGCCCGCCTTTACGCCGACTATAATGTGACGGTTTTGCCGGGCTCGTATCTGGCACGAGACGCCCACGGCACGAATCCCGGCAGCGGTTTCATTCGTATCGCGCTGGTCGCGGATGTCGACGAATGCGTGGAAGGTGCCCGGCGCATCGTCGAATTCTGCCGCGCGCTGGCGCAGTAAATCCCTCGTTAATCACAGCACTCACTTAAGTCACGACCATGTCGCAACAACTTCAGCAGATCATTGACACCGCCTGGGACAACCGCGCCGAGCTGTCGCCGAAAGCGGCCGCAGCCGAGGTGCGCGACGCCGTCGCTCACGCCATCGAGCAACTCGACAAAGGCCTGTTGCGCGTCGCCGAGAAACGGGACGGCGAATGGGTGGTCAATCAATGGCTGAAGAAAGCGGTATTGCTGTCGTTCCGGCTGGAAGACAACGCACCCATGCCGGCTGGCGGCTACAGCCAGTTCTACGACAAAGTGCCGTCGAAGTTCGCGAACTACACGGCTGAAGATTTCGCTGCGGGCGGCTTTCGCGTCGTGCCGCCGGCCATCGCGCGCCGCGGTTCGTTCATCGCGAAGAACGTGGTGTTGATGCCCTCGTACACGAACATTGGCGCCTATGTGGATGAAGGCACGATGGTGGATACATGGGCTACCGTCGGCTCGTGCGCGCAGATCGGCAAGAACGTGCATTTGTCGGGCGGCGTGGGCATTGGCGGCGTGCTGGAGCCGCTGCAGGCGAACCCGGTGATCATTGAAGACAACTGCTTTATCGGCGCGCGTTCGGAAGTGGTGGAAGGCGTGATCGTGGAGGAGAACTCGGTCATCTCCATGGGCGTGTATCTCGGCCAGAGCACCAAGATTTATGACCGCGAAACCGGTTCGGTGACCTACGGCCGCATTCCGGCGGGCTCGGTGGTGGTCGCGGGCAACCTGCCTTCGAAGGACGGATCGCACAGCCTGTACTGCGCGGTGATCGTGAAGAAGGTGGACGCGAAGACGCGCGCCAAGGTTGGCCTGAACGAGTTGCTGCGAGGCGATTGATCCATGGCCGCGAAAAAGATCGTCGTGTATGGGATTCCGAATTGCGACACCGTGAAAAAAGCACGCGTGTGGCTGGAAGAACATGACGTGCCGTTCGAATTCCACGACTTCAAGAAAGCCGGGGTATCGACGGCCTTGTTGCAGGACTGGTTGAAGGACGTCACGCTCGACGAACTGATCAACCGGCGCGGTACGACCTGGCGCGGCCTGTCGGACACCTACAAGGACGAAGCCGGCTCCACGGCCGGCGCGATCGCGTTGATGATCCACAAGCCGTCGATCATCAAGCGGCCCGTGCTCGTGGTCAACGGCCGCGTGAAATCGCTCGGTTTCGACGCCGACAAGTACGAATCGCTGTTCGTTTAAGGGTTGAGCTTTAAGCACAGCATCGCCCGCCCCCTGATAACGGCGCGCGAGTCCTGATCCCTGCCGGCCGCCGCGCCGGCATTTTTTATTGAAAGTGGCTCGAATCCATGTCCGGCACTCTTCTTCTCTCTGAACAACTCATCGCGCGCGCGTCCGTCACGCCCGACGACCAGGACTGCCAGAACCTGCTGATCGAGCGGTTAGCGGCGATTGGCTTTGAGTGCGAAACGATCGCGTCCGGCGGCGTCACGAATCTCTGGGCCGTGAAACGCGGCACGGACGGCACAGACGGCAAGCTGCTCGTGTTCGCCGGCCACACCGACGTCGTGCCGACCGGTCCGCTGGAACAATGGACCTCTCCGCCATTCGTGCCGACACACCGCGACGGCAAGCTGTACGGTCGCGGCGCGGCTGACATGAAGACGTCGATCGCGGCATTCGTCGTGTCGAGCGAAGAGTTCGTCGCGGCGCACCCGGCACATCGCGGCTCGCTTGCGTTCCTGATCACCAGCGACGAAGAAGGCCCCGCCACCGACGGCACCGTCAAGGTGATCGAAGCTTTGAAAGCGCGCGGCGAGCGGCTGGACTACTGCATTGTCGGGGAGCCCACCTCCAGCGCCACACTCGGCGACATGGTCAAGAACGGCCGGCGCGGTTCCATGTCCGGCAAGTTGGTCGTGAAAGGCGTGCAGGGGCATATTGCTTATCCGCATCTCGCCAGGAACCCGATTCACCTGCTCGCGCCCGCGCTGGCTGAACTGGTCTCCACGCATTGGGACGACGGCAACGAATATTTCCCGCCGACCACGTGGCAAGTGTCCAACCTGCACAGCGGCACGGGCGCGACCAACGTGATCCCGGGTCATATCGAGTTGATGTTCAATTTCCGCTTCTCCACGGCGAGTACGGTGGAAGGACTGCAAAGCCGTGTTCACGCGATCCTCGATAAACACGCGCTGGACTACGATCTCGCGTGGAGCGTCAGCGGCCTGCCGTTTCTCACCCCGCGCGGCACGTTGTCGAACGCGCTGGAACAAGCCATCCTCGATGAAACCGGCGTGCGCACCGAACTGTCTACTACCGGTGGCACCTCGGATGGCCGCTTTATTGCTCGCATCTGCGAACAGGTGGTCGAGTTCGGACCGCCCAACGGCAGCATCCACAAGATCGACGAGCATATCGACATCGCGTTTATCGAACCGTTGAAAAACGTGTACAGGCGCGTGCTCGAGACCTTGCTTGCCTGATCCGACTCACTCTTATAAGGAGCCTGCGATGGCGCTTCCCTTCACCACCGTTCGCGATCTGCTGCGTTTCGCCGTCTCGCGTTTCACCGCGGCAGACTTGTCGTTTGGCCACGGTTCGTCGAATGCATTCGATGAAGCCGCGTACCTCGTGCTGCATACCCTGCACTTGCCGCTCGACACACTCGATCCGTTCCTCGACGCCCGTCTGCTGGACACCGAAATTGACGCCATCATGAAAGTGATCGAGCGCCGCGCGACCGATCGCGTACCGGCGGCGTACATCACGCACGAAGCGTGGATGCACGGGCACCGTTTCTACGTGGATGAGCGCGTGATCGTGCCGCGTTCGTTTATCGGCGAGTTGTTGCAGGATGGCTTGCAGCCCTATGTACAGGACCCCGACGAAGTGTCGCGCGTGCTGGAACTCTGCACGGGCTCCGGCTGCCTCGCGATTCTGGCGGCGCAGGCGTTCCAGAACGCGGACATTGACGCGGTCGACATCTCCGCGCCCGCGCTGGAAGTCGCACATAAGAACGTAGACGATTACGACCTGGATTCGCGTGTCGCGTTGTACGAGGGCGATCTGTTCGCCCCACTGCCCGTTGGCCGCTACGAAGTCATCATCACGAATCCGCCCTACGTCAACGCGCTGGCCATGCAGACCCTGCCCGCTGAATACCGCCACGAGCCGGAACTTGCGCTCGCGGGCGGCGCGGACGGCATGGACATTGTGAAGCGGATCGTAGGCGAAGCGCGCAAGTGGCTGACCGAAGACGGTGTGCTCGTGGTCGAAATCGGCAACGAACGGGCCAATGTGGAAGCTACGCTCGGTGGCCTCGACCTGGTCTGGCTCTCGACCAGCGCCGGCGACGACAACGTATTTCTCATCCAGGCAGCCGACTTGCCGGGCTAACGGCGCAACTCCCGACTTCCAGGCACCGCGTACATGCACTTCGAGTGGCAGGACTGGCTTCATCTCGGCACGTTTGTGATCATCGCCCATTTGCTGGGCGCGGCCGCAGCATGCCACGCAGTGCTCAACACGCGCACCTCGCAAGGCGCGGTCGCGTGGGCCGTGTCGCTGGTCGCCATGCCCTACTTCACGCTGATCCCGTATCTCTTTCTCGGGCGCAGCAAGTTCGCCGGGTATATCGACGCGCGTCGGCTGGAAAACGAGATCCTGCGCAAGAGCACGCACCCGGCGGAATGGAATTTCCCCGATGAAGCCGCCCGCCTGCGCGGCGCGGCAGCAGGGGACCCCGCGGAGTATCTGGGGCATCCGACCATACGCGCGCTGACACGTTTGAGCGGCATGCCGTTCCTGCGCGGCAACTCGGTACGTGTGCTGATCAATGGCGACGCCACGTTCGACGCAATCTTCAAGGCCATCGAGGCCGCGAAGGTCTATGTGATCGTGCAGTTCTTCATTGTCCGCGACGATGAACTCGGCAATAAGCTGAAAGACCTGCTGATCAAAAAAGCGCAGCAAGGCGTGCGGGTCTATTTTCTCTACGACAGTATCGGCAGCTTCGATTTGCCGAAACGCTACGTCGACACCTTGCGCGCGGGCGGCGTGCAGACGCATCCGTTCGCGACCAAGCGCAAGTTCGTCAATCGCTTCCAGATCAACTTTCGCAATCATCGCAAGATCGTGGTGGTTGACGGTGAATGCGCGTTCGTCGGCGGTCACAACGTAGGCGTGGAATATCTCGGCGCGAATCCGCGTTTGTCGCCCTGGCGCGATACCCACATTGAAGTGCGCGGTCCGGCGGTCGCGAGCATCCAGTTCGTGTTCATTGAAGACTGGTACTGGGCAACGCAGCGCATTCCGGAAGTGGAAGCCTCGAAGACATCAGCGCACGACATGAGTTGCCTCGTCCTCGCGAGCGGCCCCGCCGACCATCAGGAAACATGCTCGCTGTTTTTCGTCGAGGCAATCAACGCGGCGCGTTCGCGGATCTGGATCACGACGCCGTATCTGATCCCAGACGAAGCCGTGTTCTCCGCGCTGCGGCTCGCCGTATTGCGCGGCGTGGACGTGCGTATCCTGATTCCGAGCCGCCGCGATCATCGCGTGGTGTTCGCCGCATCGAAACTCTATGCCTATGATGCGCTGCTCGCCGGCGTGAAGATTTATCGATATCGCCCGGGCTTCCTGCATCAGAAAGTGGTGCTCGTGGACGACATGTCCGCCGCCATCGGCAGCGCGAATCTGGACAACCGCTCGTTTCGCCTCAACTTCGAGATCATGGTCCTGACCGTAGACCGGGGTTTTGCCAGCGAAGTCGAGAAAATGCTGCTCGACGACTTCGCGCAGTCATGGGAAATCAGCCGCGACGACTATCTCGGCGCACCCGCGTGGCGCCGCATGACAATGCACGTCGCGCGTTTGTTTTCACCTATTCTTTGACGCGTTTTAACCCGCGTACGGTCCGAGGCTATCGGCGAACCGCCGGGCACATTCCAGTCCGAACGCACTCGGCGCAATGCCGCGGTCGTGCCTGACCTCAAACCCCATTCGCCATGCCGCAATGCGCTTGCCATAGCAGGTAAGCGCGTCGAGCGACTGCATCACGAAAACAATCGCCGGCAACACCTCCTCGTAGTGCCGCTGCGCCGCGGCCGGGTCGTGCGCGAATGCCCGATAGATTTCCACCTGATGATCGAAGCTGTCGGGCGCGACGATCATGCCCGCGCAGCCGGCGCGCAAGTTGTCGAGCAACTCCTGGCCGCCGCGCCCGTTGAAGACCGGCATTGTGCTACCGGCCGCCGCCAGGCAGTCAATGGTCGTACGCAGTACCGTCGCCGCGCCCTCACCCTTCAACCAGCGGAAGTTCGGACATTGCTGAGCCAGTTCGGCCAGCGCTTCCGGCGACAAACCGACGCCCAGATACTCGGGCGCGTTTTGAATGCCCGCGCCTGCCGTGCCGGTCAAACCGTTCATGACGGCGGCGAAGAAATCGAAGTAAAACCGCTCGGGCTCGGTGCGCGTGGATGGCGGTTGCAGGATCAGCCATTGCGCGCCGTATGCCACAGCGCAGTTGCCGAATTCGGTCTGCTCCCGGACAGTGTCGCCGGTGACGGTAACCGCCAGCGGGACGCGAGATGCAATGTCCTCGCGCGCCCAGTTCACAAGCTGCTCGCGCTCAGCACGCGACAGCCGCTGAACCTCGGTTGCAAGCCCCAGTGTCACGATGCCGGGAGCACCCGCGGCAATGGTCCGCTCGACCTGCACGCGCATGGCGTCACGATCAAGCTGGTTGTGTTCATCGAAATAGGCGTAGAGGACCGGCCAGATACCGGCGGGCGAATAGTCGTGTTTCAAAGTCATGTGCATTGAACATGATCTTCGATGTTCAGTGAGAGTCGCGCGGCACGGGTGCGCCGCTCGCGCCGACCAGGAAATCGAGGTCCGCGCCCTCGTCCGCCTGCAGCACGTGATCAACGTAGAGCTTCACATAACCGCGCAGGGGCGACGCCGGCCTGGACCACGCCGCACGCCGCCGTTCAAGCTCTTCATCGGACACTTCCAGATGCAGCCGGCGCGCCTCGACATCGAGTTCGATCATGTCGCCGGTCTGCACGAACGCCAGCGGACCGCCCGCCGCCGCTTCCGGCGACACATGCAACACGACCGCGCCATACGCGGTACCGCTCATCCGGCCATCCGAGATGCGAACCATGTCGGTAATGCCTTTTTGCAGCACTTTTTTCGGCAGCGGCATGTTGCCGACTTCAGCAAAACCCGGATAACCCTTCGGCCCCGCGCCCTTCAACACCATCACGCAATGCTCGTCGATATCGAGCGTTTCGTCGTCCACCTTCGCGTGCAACTCCTCCACGGTCTCGAACACAACCGCGCGGCCGCGATGTTTCAGCAAATGTTGCGTTGCCGCCGATGGTTTGATCACCGCGCCATTCGGCGCAAGATTTCCCCTCAGCACGGCGATACCGGCCCTGGGCTTGAACGGCGCCGCAAACAGCGTGATGACTTTTTCGTCGTCATTGCGGGCACCGGACACGTTGTCCCAGATCGTCTTGCCGTTCACGGTCAGCGCGTCCTTGTGCAGCAGGCCTTGTTCGCCAAGCTGCTTCAGCACGGCCGGCAAGCCACCCGCGTAGTAGAAGTCCTCCATCAGGTATTCGCCCGACGGCTGGAGATTCACGAGGCACGGAACGTCCGAACCCAGATCCCAGTCGTCGAGCGTCAACGGCACGCCAATGCGCCTGGCGAGCGCAATCAGGTGCACCACCGCGTTGGTCGATCCGCCAATCGCGGCATTCGTGCGAATCGCGTTCTCGAAGGCTTCGCGCGTGAGGATGCGGTCCATGGTGAGGTCTTCGTGCACCATGTCGACAATACGCCGGCCAGCCATATGCGCCAGCACCTGACGGCGGGCATCGACGGCGGGAATGGCTGCGTTATGCGGCAAGCCCATGCCCAGCGCTTCGACCATCGACGCCATGGTGGAGGCCGTGCCCATCGTCATGCAATGTCCTCGCGAACGGTTCATGCACGACTCGGCTTCAGTGAATTCCTCTTGCGTCATGGTGCCTGCGCGCACTTCCTCCGACATCTGCCAGACGCCCGTGCCCGAGCCGATAGGCTTGCCGCGATACCGGCCGTTCAGCATCGGTCCGCCAGATACAGCAAGCGCGGGCAGGTTGCACGACGCCGCGCCCATCAGCAGCGCGGGCGTGGTCTTGTCGCAGCCGACAAGCAGGATCACGCCGTCAAGCGGATTGCCGCGAATGGATTCCTCCACATCCATGGATGCCAGATTGCGAAACAGCATGGCGGTCGGTCTAAGGTTCGACTCGCCGAGGGACATCACCGGGAATTCGAGCGGCAGCCCGCCCGCCTCGCGAACACCGCGTTTCACGTACTCGGCCAGCTCGCGGAAATGAGCGTTGCACGGCGTCAGTTCCGACCAGGTATTGCAGATGCCGATGACCGGACGGCCATCGAAATTGTCGTGAGGAATGCCTTGGTTTTTCATCCACGAGCGATGAATGAAACCATCCTTGCCGTGTGTCCCGAACCATTGTTGCGAGCGAAGTTTGCGCATGTCCTTGTCTCCGGGCGAAGGGCCGTTGGGGTTGTTGCAGGTTGTTGTGGCGGATGGGCGTGCCGGTTCAGCGACTGCGCACGACTACCCAATGTCCTGTTCTCGCGAGTCCACCTGGCTGGTCACCTGATCGCCGGCTGCAACCGCGGCACGCACCGCGACCTTCTCCAGCACATTGAAGTCACGTTGCGTCGCGAGCAGCAACCGCGTCATTGCCGCGTGCGCCTCTGCGGGCTGGCGGCGCCGGATCGCATCGAACACTGCACGATGCTGTTCCAGCGATGCCTGCGCCGATAGCGCTTGCCCACCGGTCAGGCGAATTCCCGCGTCCAGCGCAGCCCGGACCGTGCCGATCAATTGCGTGAAAACCCAATTCCCGGCCGCCTCGATAATGCCCGCGTGAAAAGCAACGTCCGCTGCCGCCCAGCCCGCGCCGCGCGTACCGTCCGCCTCGCTTGCCATTGCGTTGAGCGACGCTTCGATACGAACCAGGTGATCCTCGGACGCTCGTGCTGCGGCGAGCTCGGCGGCACCTGGCTCGATCAACAGACGCGCTTCGACGAGCGCCAGAAAAAAAGACACATCCTCCACGCGCAATACCGCGACGCCCAACACCGATGCGTCCAGCAACTTCCACGATTCGCGCGCTAGAACGGTCGCGCCCTTGCGCCGTCTGCTCTCGATCAGGCCGAGTGACGCGAGCTTCTGCATCGCCTCCCGCGCCGCCGTCCGGCTCACGCCATGCGCGGCGGCGAGTTCCATTTCGTTCGGCAAGCTCGCGCCGACCGGGTAGGCGCCCGAGAGAATCGCATCGACGAGGTGGACGACAATCGCCTCATGAAGCTTCGTCATGGTCGGCGAGGCTGCGTTTTCTGATTTCATCGAAGCGGCGGGCTCATGTCAGTCGAAAAACTAAATCATACATAATCGTCGGCAAAAAGCCGAATATGTACGACATAATTTCACACTCACCCAAGGTCACCGGGAGCCGTTGTCGGTCGTGAGTCAGCCGTGACAGGCTGTCCAGAGGGTCGCGGAGCCTCATTGCCGGCGACTCACACAGAAGCCCGTGGCGCTCGATACAGACGTGCGGAGAGAGCCCAGGCGCTTGCCCGCGAACTCGCGGTGAATAGCATGTAGATCGGCGACGCCCGGCCGGACGCCGCGGTCAGAAACGCGGGAGTAAGGTCTTCAGCACAACCGGTGACCTATGCCCGCGCGAATAAACCAGATAGTGGAATTCAGCCGTCAGAGCAACTTTTCGATATCACTGGAAAGCGCGTCCGGTTTCGTCACTGAGCCGAACCGGGTGATCACGTTGCCTTCCTTGTCGACCAGGAACTTGGTGAAGTTCCACTTGATGCCCTCGGTCCCGAGCACGCCCGGCGCCTCTTCGGTCAGATAGCGGAACAGCGGATGCGCATTCGCCCCGTTCACGTCGATCTTCGCAAACATGGGAAACGTAACGCCGTAGTTCTGCTCGCAAAAGCTGCCAATTTGAGCCGCATCGCCGGGTTCCTGCTTGCCGAACTGGTTGCACGGGAAACCCAGCACCGCAAAGCCGCGCTCTGCGTAACGTTCGTACAACTCCTGCAAACCCTTGTACTGCGGCGTGAATCCGCACTCGCTCGCGGTGTTCACGATCAACAGTACCTTGCCCTGGTAGCTCTCCATGCTGACGGTTTCGCCGCCGAGTGTTTCCGCTGAAAACGAGTAGATAGGGTTCATTCGATGCTCCGCTTGAAAAAATCCAGTCTAAGCGAAACACGGGTCAAAAAACATCTGGCCGAACGGCCAACGGCGCGCCAACGTCGATGAGCCGGCGGCGACCACCCGCGCCGGTCTAAAATAGCGTTTTCCCGTACTTGCCTGGGTCTCCACGCCGTGATTCGCTTCAACCAGTTCAGCCTTGCCCGCGGCATCAAACCGCTCTTCGAACAGATTACGTTCGCGCTCAATCCTGGCGAAAAGGCGGGGCTCATCGGCGCTAACGGCGCGGGGAAGTCCACGCTCTTCTCCGTGCTGCGCGGCGATCTGCACGCCGACGGTGGCGATTTCTCGATGCCGCCGTCGTGGCAAATCGCGCACGTCGCGCAGGAAACGCCGGCCGTGGACCGCACCGCGCTCGACTACACGCTCGACGGCGACACGCAATTACGGCGCATAGAAGCGCGGATTGCGGCGGCATCGGCCGCTCACGACGGCGCCGCTGAAGCCGACGCGCACGCCGCCTTCGCCGACGCCGACGGTTACACCGCCCCCGCCCGTGCCGAAACCCTGCTGATCGGCCTGGGCTTCACGCTCGCGCAAACGAAAGAACCGGTGACGAGCTTCTCCGGCGGGTGGCGCATGCGCCTGAACCTGGCGCAGGCGCTGATGTGCCGTTCGGACTTGCTGCTGCTCGATGAACCAACGAACCACCTGGATCTCGATGCCATCGTGTGGCTGGAAGACTGGCTGCATCGTTATCCGGGAACGCTGATCGTGATCTCGCACGATCGTGAATTCCTCGATTCCGCCTGCAACGTGACGCTGCATCTGGAGAACCGGCAAATCAAGCGGTACGGCGGCAATTACAGCCAGTTCGAAATCCTGCGCGCACAGCAGATCGCGTTGCAACAGAGCGCGTACGAGAAACAGCAAAAGACGGTGGAGCATTTGCAAAGCTTCATCAACCGATTCAAGGCGCAGGCGACCAAGGCAAAGCAGGCGCAAAGCCGCGTGAAAGCTTTGGAGCGCATGGAGATCATCGCGCCGGCGCATGCGTCTTCGCCGTTCACGTTCGAGTTCCGCACGCCCGATGCCGCACCGAACCCGATGATGGTAATGGACGCCGTGCGCTGCGGTTATCACACGGAAGCAGGTGAAGTGCCGATCGTGGAAGGGGTCACACTGTCCATCCAGAACGGTCAGCGAATCGGCCTGCTAGGTGCAAACGGCCAGGGGAAATCGACACTCATCAAGACGCTGGCGGGCACGCTTGAAGCGTTGAGCGGGACGGTGCGTGAAGGCAAGGGCCTGCGGATTGGCTATTTCGCGCAGCATCAACTCGAAACGCTGCGTCCGGATGACTCCGCGCTCCAGCACGTCGCGCGCCTTGCTCCGGACACGCGCGAACAGGAATTACGCGATTTCCTCGGTGGGTTCAATTTTTCCGGTGAGATGGCAACCGCGAAGATCGCGCCGTTTTCCGGCGGAGAAAAGGCACGGCTCGCGCTTGCGCTGATCATCTGGCAAAAGCCCAATTTGCTGCTGCTCGACGAACCGACGAATCATCTGGATCTTGAAACGCGTCACGCGCTGACTATGGCGCTCGCGCAATTCGAAGGCACGCTGATCCTGGTGTCGCACGATCGCCATTTGCTGCGCGCCACCACGGATAATTTCATGCTCGTGGCCAAACATCGGCTGCAGCCGTTCGACGGCGATCTCGACGATTATCGCGACTGGTTGCTGCAGCACGCGGCCGAGCAGCGAGCGGCGGCCAAGGAGATGGGCGGCAATGGCAATGGTTCAGCGGACGATTCGCTGGAATCGGGGCAGAACCGCAAGGAGCAGCGTCGTCAGGAAGCACAAGAGCGGCAGAAGCTCTCGCATTTGAAAAAGCCGCTGCAATCGCGGATTTCAAAGATCGAGAAGGAGATGGACAAGCTGAATGCCGAGAAAGCCCAACTCGATATTTTCGTGGCCGACGCCGCCAGCTACGAGCCCGCCATGAAGACGAAACTCACGGAATCGATTCGTCGCCAGGCCGATGTGAACGGTCAATTGGAAGCGCTCGAAGCGCAATGGCTCGAGGCGCACGAGGAGCTGGAACAGATTGGCTGAACGCCCGCTGCTCAACCAGCCTTAACGCCTGGGCAGGGTTTGCCGCGGCATTCCTTCGTCGTCGACCAGTACGTGTTTGCGTCCCTTGACGTGGCGCCGAATGGTCGCCACTACCTCGTCTTCGGTCACGTCTTCGGCCACTACACGACGCGATATCTGCCCTTCTGCGTCGATCCACTCCACGATCCGGCATCCGCCGCCCCATGGCTGCTGAATAGGCGCGGATACGCGGCAGCCGCGCAGATGGAATGAAGGGCGAGACAAAGTTTGATCTGCGTGTTTCAAGGCGTGGTCCTTTTTCCTTTTGCGCTCGTATCCGGGTTTGTCGCGATACAAGGATAGAAAAAGCCCGCCCCGCGTGGGTTACATGAACCTCGCAGTTTTTTACATCACATTACTAAGGGACGGATCGGCGACGCCCTCGCGGCGTGCCCCCTCGCGACCCCGACGCCGCAGTGAATGGCCTCAGGCCAGCGAACGCACCCGGTCGATCGCCTCGTCAATCCGGTCGACCGCGATCACTTCCAGCCCGTCGATAGGCTGCTTCGGCGCATTCGCCTTTGGAATCAGCGCGATCGAAAAGCCCAGTTTCGCGGCCTCCTTCAGGCGGTCCTGGCCTCGCGGCGACGGCCTGATTTCACCCGCCAGCCCGACTTCACCGAACACGATCAAACCCTTGGGCAACGCCTTGTTACGCATCGACGAATGGATCGCGAGCAGCACGGCGAGATCGGCCGCGGGTTCCGTAATCTTCACGCCGCCCACGGCATTCAGGAATACGTCCTGATCGAAGCACGCAATGCCCGCGTGCCGATGCAACACGGCCAGCAGCAATGCAAGCCGGTTCTGTTCGAGCCCCACGGCAAGACGGCGCGGATTCGGGACATGCGCAGTGTCGACCAGCGCCTGCACTTCCACCAGCAGCGGCCGCGAACCTTCCTGCGTCACCAGCACGCACGAACCCGGGACGCTCTGCTCATGCTGCGATAAAAACAGCGCCGATGGATTCGCGACGCCGCGCAAACCGCGCTCGGTCATCGCGAATACGCCGAGTTCGTTCACCGCGCCGAAGCGATTCTTGAACGCGCGCACGAGGCGAAACGATGAATGGGTATCGCCTTCGAAGTACAGCACCGTATCCACGATATGCTCAAGCACGCGCGGCCCGGCGAGATTGCCCTCTTTTGTCACGTGGCCGACCATGATGATGGTCGTACCCGTCTGCTTCGCGATCCGCGTCAGTTGCGCCGCGCATTCACGCACCTGCGCAACCGACCCCGGCGCGGAGGTCAGCGCTTCGGAGTAAACGGTCTGGATTGAATCGATGACGGCAACTTCCGGCCTCTCGGTATCGATAGTTGCCTGGATTCGCTCGAGCTGGATTTCCGCCAGCAAGCGCAAATCGGGCGCTGCGTTGCCGGAATCGCCGAGCAGGCCGAGCCGCTGTGCGCGCAACGCGATCTGCGCGCCGGACTCTTCGCCGCTGATATAGAGCGCGGGCCGCTCGCGGGCGATCTCCGCCAGCGATTGCAGCAGAAGCGTAGATTTCCCGATGCCCGGGTCACCGCCGATCAGCACCACGCCGCCGGCCACCAGGCCACCGCCCAGCACCCGGTCGAATTCACCAATGCCCGTGGTAAAGCGCGGCACATCCGACGCTTCGATCTCGGACAAGCGCTGCACCGGCGAGGTCTTCGCCAGTGCTTGAAAGCGATGCGCCGACGGCGATTCCGCCACCGACTCGACCAGCGTATTCCACGCTCCGCATGCGGTACATTGGCCTTGCCATTTCGGCGCCTGGCCGCCGCATTCGGTACATACGTACAGTGTCTTGACCTTCGCTACTTTCGCCACTCGCCTTCCTGAATTCCTTCGTTACCTATCCAGATACTCAACGCAATCCCGCTCTACTCCGCCCGCATTGGCACACGCGGCGCGACCGCGCACATCAACTCATAGCCGATCGTGCCGCACGCTGCCGCGACATCATCGATTGGCAATTTCGTGCCCCACAACTCCACGGGGGCACCGATCCCGGCAGTTGGGACCGGAGTCAGATCGACCGTCAGCATGTCCATGGAGACGCGGCCGACAACCCGCGTCAGCACGCCATCGACGATAACCGGCGTGCCTTCAGGCGCCACTCGAGGATAACCGTCCGCATAACCGCACGCCACTACGCCGATCCGCATAGGACCTGTAGCCGAGAACACCGAACCATAGCCGACCGAGTGACCCGCCGGCACCGTCTGCACCCCGATCAACTCGGACGCGAGCGTCATGGCGGGCTTCAATCCCGTGCTGGCGATATCCGCCGTTTTGCCCGACGGCGAAGCGCCGTACAAAATGATGCCGGGCCGCACCCAGTCGAAATGCGAAGCCGCATGCCAGAGCGTTGCCGCCGAGTTCGCGAGGCTGCGCGCGCCCGCGATGCCTTCGGCACCGCGCTCGAACGCTTCGAGTTGATGGTCGATCCCGCGCGGACCGTCGGCATCCGAGAAATGGGTCATCAGCGTGATCTGGCCAACTCCCTGCACTGCTCGCGCGCGTTCCCACGCTGCCCGGAAGCGCTCCGGTGTATAACCCAGCCGGTTCATGCCGCTGTTCATTTTCAACTGGATATTCACCGGCTTCGACAATCGCGCCATTTCCAGCATCCGCAACTGTTCATCGCAATGCACTGCCGTGGTCAGGCTATAGCGATCGATCACATCGATATCCGTCGGACGGAAAAAACCTTCCAGCAGCAGGATGGGCCCGGCCCAGCCCAGCTCACGCAACTTGACCGCTTCTTCGAGGTCGAGAAGACCGAAGCCGTCGGTGGCGCGCAATCCGGGGAACGCTCGCGCCACGCCGTGACCATACGCGTTGGCCTTGACCACAGCCCATATCTTGGATTTCGGCGCGTGACGGCGTGCGACGGCGAGATTGTTGGCGAGTGCTGCGGTGTGGATCGTGGCGGATATGGGGCGCGGCATGGGAGTTCGGTTGGAAAAAGCGGTGATTATGCGAGAGCGGCCGCAGCTTGACAGTGAGTTGCCTGAAGGTTGCCCGAAGGTTGCCCGAAGGCTGCGTTTCAAATCCGGCACGGTGGCAGCCGATCGTGCCCTATTGCTGCCCTGTTCATGATCATTCGGGAACGTTACGAGGCTGCTCGGATCCGATCAGTCAGCCATCAATCATTGCATATGATGGCCGCTTGATAAGAGACCGTGCACGCGGTGATAAATTCGAAAATACACGATAGCCAGGCCAATAGCTGAATCAGTACCCGAATCAATACCTTATCACCACCTTGCAGACCGTTGACGTTCCGGCCTGAACGTCTGCGAATTGTCATGCAGGTTACTGCCAGGCAGAATGCGCCTATTTTCGTGTTATAAAGCCGTGCACACAACCCATTTCGAACAGAAATTGCCTGAACGGGAGCCTGAGCGCAAACCCGGACGCGAGAGACGAACGCGCCGTGTGCGAGCGGGGCGGATTACCCGCAGTGCGGACTAGCATCGGATCAGATGAAAAAAGGTTTTTACACCATCATGGCCGCGCAGTTTTTCTCGTCGCTGGCCGACAACGCCCTTCTGATCGCTGCGATCGCACTGCTGAAAGATCTTCACGCTCCGAACTGGATGACACCGCTGCTCAAGCTGTTTTTTGTGCTGTCATACGTTGTTCTGGCCGCTTTCGTCGGTGCCTTCGCAGACTCGAGACCGAAGGGCCACGTGATGTTCGTCACCAACTCGATCAAGGTCGTCGGCTGCCTGACCATGCTGGTCGGTGCGCATCCGTTGCTCGCCTACGGCATTGTCGGATTCGGCGCCGCTGCGTATTCGCCCGCGAAATACGGCATTCTCACGGAGCTCTTGCCCGCCGACCGCCTGGTCGCGGCGAACGGCTGGATCGAGGGCACGACAGTGGGCTCGATCATCCTAGGCACCGTCATGGGCGGTGCGTTGATCAGTCCGCACATTGCCTCGCACATTCTTCAGTTGCATATCCCCAAGGTCAATACCCCCGCCGAAGCCGCGATGCTCGTGATCGTGCTCATGTACATTGTCGCGGCCCTCTTCAATCTGCGGATTCCCGACACCGGCGCGCGTTATCCGAAGCAGGAACATCGCCCGCTCAAACTGATCACCGATTTCGCCGATTGTTTCAACGTGCTCTGGCACGACAAGCTCGGCCAGATCTCGCTTGCCGTGACCACGCTGTTCTGGGGCGCTGGTGCGACGTTGCAGTTCATCGTGCTCAAGTGGGCCGAAGTGTCGCTCGGCATGTCGTTGTCGGAGGCCGCCATCCTGCAGGCGATCATCGCGGTCGGCGTGGCGGTAGGCGCTATCCTTGCCGCCGCGCGCGTGCCGCTGAAAAAATCGCTGTCCGTGCTGCCGGTCGGGATTGTGATGGGCATCGCGGTGATGCTGCTCGCGTTTTATTCGAGGCATCTGTTCCCTGTGCACTGGGGCATCTATTTCGGCCGCATGCATCTTCCGGGATATCTGATCTGCGCGTATATCTTCCTGATGATTGTCGGCGGGCTGTCGGGCTTTTTCGTCGTGCCGATGAATGCGCTGTTGCAGCATCGTGGTCACGTGCTGTTGTCCGCGGGTCACTCTATTGCGGTGCAAAATTTTAACGAGAACCTGTCGGTGCTCGTGATGTTGTGCCTGTATGCCGTGCTCGTCTGGCTCGACGTGCCGATTCAATTCGTGATCGTGTTGTTCGGCACCTTCGTCTGCCTGATGATGTACTTCGTGATGCGGCGGCATCAGGCCAATCAGCGCGCCTTCGATTCAGTCGCGCTGATTGGTGAATCAAGGCATTGAGCGCGGGCTTTGCGGGTGTCCAGAGCGTGTGAATCGCGCCTGAGCGGAATAAACCAAGATAACCAAAGCCTGAAACCACCCCGGGCATTGAACCGCCCGGCGCGCGATAATCCCGCTTATTACCCTTTTCTTCACACCCTGCCCATGCTCGCCGCCGATCTCTTTTCGTTCGCCGTGCGTGTGCGCGAACGCGCGCCGCTGGTCCATTGCCTGACGAATCTCGTCGTCACGAACTTCACGGCTAACGTGCTGCTCGCGCTGGGCGCCGCACCCGCAATGGTCGTCGCCCGCGAGGAAGTAGGCGAATTCGTGCCGCTGGCCAACGCGGTATCGGTGAATCTGGGTACGCTCGATTTGCCGCAAAGCAAGGCTATCCGCGCCGCCGTTGACGCAGCCAATCGATCACATAAACCGTGGGTGCTCGATCCCGTCGCGGTCGGCCCGTTGAGTTTTCGCACCGCATTCGCATTCGATCTGCTCGATGCGCATCCGGCCGTGATTCGCGGCAACGCATCGGAGATCATCAGCTTGTCGGGAGGTGAATCGAGCGCACGCGGCGTCGACAGCACCGCTCTCGCCGAAGCCGCGCTCGACGCAGCCCAGGTTCTCGCGCTGAATACGGGCGCCGTGGTCGCCGTCACAGGTCAAACCGATTACGTCACCGACGGCCGCCGGATAGTCGCGTTATCGAATGGATCACCGTTGATGACCCGCGTGACCGGCGTAGGCTGTGCGTTATCGGCGACGGTCGCGGCATTTGTGGGCGTGGCTGAAGCCGATGACTTGTGGGCCGCGACCGCCGCCGCGATCGCTTATTCGAGCATTGCGGGAGAACTGGCGTCGCGCGACGCCGCGTTGCCCGGCAGTTTCGCGGTCGCCTATCTCGACCGGCTGGCATCGCTCGATGCAAACCTGTTCGCCGCCACGCTCGTGTCGCGTGAGCTCGCGCCCGGTGCGTGATGAAGCCCGGATGAACCTCGATCTCGCGCTGTATCTTGTCCTCGATCCCGTCCAGTGCGGCGGCCATGCACGCGCGCTCGATGTGACGCGGGCCGCGCTCGATGGCGGCGTCACGATCGTGCAACTGCGTGCGCCTGAATGGCACAAACGCGCGTGGCTCAACCTCGCGCTCGACTTGCTGCCGCTGACACGCCGGCATGGGGTGCCGCTCATCATCAACGACCATGTGGATGTCGCGCTCGCGGCCGGTGCCGATGGCGTGCATATCGGCCAGAAGGACTTGCCGCCGGATGTCGCACGGACGTTGCTTGGAACGCGGGCGCTGATCGGATTGTCGGTATCCAATGACATGCAGGTCGAGCACGCCAACACGCTGGGCGCGACGATCGATTACGTCGGCGTAGGGCCGGTATTCGATACCCCGACCAAGCCGGATGCGTCGGCGGCGTGCGGTATCGACGGACTCGCCGCGCTGTGCTCGCGTTCCATGCATCCGACTGTGGCTATCGGCGGAATCCAGCTGCACAACGCCGCCGATGTCAAACGCGCGGGGCCGGGCGGTATCGCGGTGGTATCGGCTATCTGCACCGCTGCCGACCCGCATCTCGCCGCGCGACAATTGCTTGAATCCTCTTGAAGACCATGACCCATCCAATCCCCAACGTCCTCACCATCGCCGGCTCCGACTCCGGCGGCGGCGCGGGCATCCAGGCCGACCTCAAGGCGTTCTCGGCGCTCGGCGCTTACGGTTTGTCCGTCATTACGGCGCTCACCGCGCAGAACACGCGCGGCGTGACGGCCATTCATACGCCCGACGCGTCGTTCGTTACTGCCCAGCTTGACGCCGTTTTCGACGATATCCGCATCGATGCAGTGAAGATCGGCATGCTCGCCAATGCCGACGTCGTGCGCGCGGTAGCGGCCGCGTTGAGCCGGTATCGGCCCCTGCATGTGGTGCTTGATACGGTGATGATTTCCAAGAGCAATCACGCGTTGCTCGCGCCGGACGCCGTGGCGGCGTTGCGCGATGAACTGCTGCCGCTCGCGACGCTGATCACGCCAAACTTGCCGGAAGCCGCTGCATTGCTGAACGTGGCCGCAGCCGAAGATGAAGACGCAATGGTGCGCCAGGGCGAAGCGCTGCGAGCGTTGGGCGCGCGGGCGGTGTTGATGAAGGGCGGCCACCTGAGTTCCGCCGATAGCCCCGACTGGCTAATCAAGGACAGCGGTGCGCTGCGGCTCGGCGGGCCACGCGTGCCGTTGAAGAACACGCATGGGACCGGGTGCACGTTGTCATCATCGATAGCGGCGCTGCTGCCCCAACGCGATTCGCTCGCTACCGCTACCGCCGATGCCAAGCTCTATCTGACCGGCGCAATCGAACAGAGTACGCGGCTGGAAGTCGGGCACGGGGTTGGCCCGGTGCATCATTTTTTCAGGTGGTGGTGAGGGTTGCTTTGCTACGCGCGAGCTCGGCCGGGTCAGGCACGCTTAACCCGCAAAGTCAGCGGCGCGCTCCGGCCATTCATCGGGCACGATAAATCCGCGCGAGTGCTCGCGCCAGACATCGCCGGTCGCGCACCCGGAGCAAGCATAACCTTCACAACGTTCGTAACGAGCGACCATGATCGGCGACGGCAGTGTTGCGACCCGCTCGGACAACACCGCCGTCTGTTCGAGCAGCGCTTCACCCTCTTCTGCCGATAACGTTCGCTCTGCCATCCATCCCAATCTCGGCAGTGAAGCGAACAGTGCATCCCCCTTCGAATCGCGCCACTCCGACGCCGTTTTCCACCAGCCGCGCAGATGATCCCCGGCTAGTTCGGGTGGAAGATTCGACGCGAGACTGCGATCGCCATTGCGATAAAACAAGCGTCCTTTGACGAACAACTCGGCGCGCCACGGGCCTTCGAAACCGAGTGACGCGAACTCATCGCGCGCACTCAAACCCAGTTGATGATCCAACAGCCGCGAGTGCTTCAGGTCGAAGCGATCCTGCAGATTCGGACCGACATAATGAGCGAGCGCAGCAGCGCCGTCACCCTCGCCGATGTGCAGATAAAACTTCACCGCGAGCTCCCAGTGCAGCCGCTCGCCACGCAGGTTCTCCAGCAGGAAATCGACTTCGCCGAGCGTGCGGCCTGCCGTGCGCAACGGGATGTTCGCCGCGATCAATCGTGCGTGCGGGCCATGCCTCAGGAAGTATTCGAGCAACGCTTCGGCGTAGAAGCCTAGCCGGGTCAACGACGGTGTGTGAACCAGCGCATGAAGGGCCGACGGATCTCGATCGAGCGCGGCAAGCCAGGCAAACATGCTTTCGCGCTCGATCCGCGTGGCGGCAGGACGCGCGAGCGGCGCGCCCGCGCGCGACGCACTCAGCAAGTCCGGCGAGAACAGCAGCCACGCGAGATCCCGGACGGCGGGATCGTGGAAAGGCGTGATCTCGTCCGCGGCCGTCACGGGCCCTCTACTTCCTTCACCGACTTGCGATAGGTGGCCTGGGCGAGACACAGGTCGGCCCATGCCTTCGCTTTGTCGGGGAGACTGCGCAGCAGGTAGGCCGGGTGATACGTGACGATCACCGGCACGCCCTGATAGTCATGCACCCGGCCCCGCAGCGACGCAATGCTCGCCTCCGTCTTGAGCAGGCTCTGCGCGGCAAACCGCCCAAGCGCGACGATCAGCTTGGGTTTCACCAGTTCGACCTGCCGCTTCAGATAGGGCTCGCAACGCGCGACCTCATCGAGTTCCGGATTGCGGTTGCCGGGCGGGCGGCACTTGATCACGTTGGCGATGAACACGTTGTCCTCACGCGATAACGCCACCGCGTGCAGCATGCTGTCGAGCAGCTTGCCCGCCTGGCCGACGAACGGCTCGCCCAGCTTGTCCTCGTTCTCGCCCGGCGCTTCGCCGATCAGCATCCAGTCGGCGTCCCGGTCACCGACGCCGAATACCGAATTTGTGCGCCGCTCGCACAAACGGCACCGTTCGCAGACGGAGACGCGAGCGGCCAGCGTGTCCCAGTCGAGAGTCGCGATATCGGCGGCCGTGTCGTCAATGGCTTGCGATGCGACCAGGGGTTGCGTCGGCACGTCGTCGACCCACGGGAGGTCATCGAAGACAGGCGGTTCTACAGAAGCGATTCTTGCAGGCGGTGTTTGCTTCGCGTTGCCCTGGTTCGTCTGCGCGGCGGAAAGAGCGGCGTCGAGCGCCGTCAGCGTGTCGACTGGATCAGCTGTCCGGGCCACCGGCACGTGCTGTTCTTCGACCGGCATAATCGGAGCCGGACGCTGCGCCGCGGCGGCGGTTTGATCGAGCGCAATCGCCGTCGAGTCCGTCGAGTCCGTCGAGTCCGTCGAGTCCGTCGAGTCCGTCGAGTCCGTCGAGTCCGTCGAGTCTTTCGACCGATCGGCCGCCGACACGGACGTATCAGCATCAGCCGATGCCGCCCCTCGCCTCACCCAGACCGTTCCCAGCCCGAACTCTTCCAGCATCGACTTATGCAACGCCATCCACGGCCTCCTTTGAAAACGTCAGACGCATGACGAGTGCATCCTCGCGCGACCGGTGCCGCGCGGGGTAATAGTTTTTGCGCCGCCCAATGGTGGCGAAGCCAAAGCGCTCGTATAGCTGGATGGCGCGCGGATTCGACGGCCGCACTTCCAGCAGCACGCCATCGAGTTTCTGATGCCGCGAGATCCGTACCGCTTCGCGCAGCAACGTGAGCCCGGCACCGGCGTGTTGCGCCTGGGGCGCCACACACAGATTCAGCAGATGCATTTCATCGACGACCGGCATCAGTACGCAATAACCCAGCAGCGTCCCGGTGACGTGGCGCAGGCACACGCCGAAATAGCCATTGCGCAGCGAGTCCTGGAAATTGCCGCGGGTCCAGGGGAACTCGTAAGCGAGCTTCTCGATGGCGGCGACCTCATCGAGATCGGCTTCCGTCATCGGCGACAGATAACGATCCGCCATCAACACGCCGCTCACCGTAGGGGCTCCGTTGTATGAACGACCGGCACGGCGGGGGCGGTGTGATTGGCTTGATCTTCCGCAGCCGCTGTCGCAGTGGCAGCAGCGGCTTTGGCGGCACGCGCGTCCATCCGTTCGGCGGTAGTCTGTGCGACCTTGTTGCGTACATACTCCGGCGCGGCCTGATCCGGCGCGACCGTCCGGCCGGCACGCAGCGCGCGCAACCCGGCGAGCGCCACGGGCAACGCGTGCGGCAGCGCATCGAAGTCGATACGGCATGCCGGGGCAGCCGGCACGGGCAACCGTTCGCCGAAAGCCGCCGCCGCATTGCCTGCCAGCGTGAACGGCTCGTCGGGCAGGACAATGGCCTCGGGCAGATCAAGCGATGCCGCCTGCACCGTGCCCCACTCGCCCGCCGCTGTGTCCCAGCGGAAATCCGCCCAGTACGCCTCGTTCATGCGGGCGTCGAGCGCCGCCAGCACGCGGGTGGCCGATGGTTCGTGCAAACGCGCGAACTCTGCGCACGCGAGCAAGGTGCCGACCGGCACCACCGGCACGCTCAAGCCGAACGCGAGCCCTTGCGCGACGCCGGTCGCCGTGCGCAAACCGGTAAACGATCCCGGCCCGGCGCCGAACGCCACCGCGGAGCAATCCGGGAGCTTCAAACCGGCTGTATCGAATAATTCGCGGATCGCGGGCAAAAGCCGCGTGCTGGAGACCGATCCCGTCAATTCATGGCTGAACCAGACGCGAACTTCGCCAGCAGAGTAATGAGGGGGGCTTCGATGATCGGCAGCCGCGGCGGTGGCCGCCGGGTCGGCAATCAGCAGCGCGACTGAACAAAATTCGGTCGAGGTATCGAGAGCGAGCAGAACAGTACGTGTCATGGCCGCTATTGTAATGCGTGACGTAACACCTGAGCCTTGAGGCTGCGAGCGCGACGCAGACCGTGCCTGGCGCGCACCGGACAGCGCATCGCCGCACCGGAATTCTGGAAGAAACCCTCGACAATCGCCTGCGGCCGGCTTGCTATGATCGCCAGTCCTTAACCAGCACGTCCGGAGAACCCAATGAGCGAAATCAACGAACTCGACGCGCAATTTGCGCTTGCCCAGGCGGACGTCAAGGAATTGCCCGAACGTCCGGGCAACCTCACGCTGCTGCGCCTGTACGCGCTCTACAAGCAAGCGAGCCTGGGCGATGTGCAGGGCGACAAGCCGGGTTTCACCGATATCGCCGGTAAATACAAATACGACGCGTGGAGCGCGCTCGCGGGCACGCCGCAGGACGCCGCAAAGCAGCAATATATCGGGCTGGTGGAGTCGCTGAAAAGCGGTGCGTCGACGTAAAAGCCGGGCGGTCCGGCGGCTGCTCAAGCGCGCCGCTGCGCTTTCTCGCGACACACGCAGAAAGCGCAGCCCCGCCCCGGCAAACCCCCGGCAAACGTAAGATGAATCAGACTGTCTTAAAATCTGGCGCAGCGCAACAATTGCCGCTATACTCTTGCCTGCGCTTCACTGTGACCGGGTGAATTGGTGGTTTTAGTCAATTCGTTAGCTGATTCAACCCGCGCAGCGCGGCGCCTCGTAGCGTTTTGCTCCAATCCAGTTTAGAAACTGTCCCCTCCCTGCTAGGCCTTCTTCGGCCGATCATGCATCAGGCTGACGACAAAGCCGCCTCGGCCTGTCGAATCCGATACAGCTTCTAACGAAAAGCTCGCCTTTATTGTTGCGAGCTGCCCCCGTTTTTCGATTTGCTCGCTGCTTCTTTGCTCGCTGAATCTGACGACTTGGGTATGCCGATTGGCGCCACACGCCTTATTCCCCGTTTCAAGGATCGACATGACTTCGAGCAACACCCATAGCCCGCTGGACTCCATCGCTGCACTGGCACTCGGTGAAGACACACCCGCCGCGCCGGCAGCATCTGTTTCGCCCGCTATCCCCGCCCCTATTTCTTCGGTTGCGCCCGTCGCCGCTGCTATCGCCGTGCAGACCGGCCCGAGCTTCGAGTCGCTCGGCCTGTCGCCTGAGATCGTTGTTGCCCTGACGGCCGCCGGCTATCAAGTACCGACCCCGGTTCAGCAGCGCGCGATTCCCGCAGCGCTCGCCGGCCGCGACTTGCTGGTTTCCAGCCCGACCGGTTCAGGCAAGACCGCAGCATTCATGCTGCCGGCTATCGAACGTTTCTCGCAGCTCGAAAAGGCCAAGGCTGCCGCTCCGCGTGAGCCGCACGACCCGAATGCCCGCCCGGCCCGCCGCACCCAGCCGGTCGCTCGCCCGACCATGCTGGTCCTCACGCCGACCCGCGAACTCGCGATGCAGGTTACCGCAGCCGCGACCACGTACGGCAAGCACCTGCGCCGGTTGCGCACGGTCAGCATTCTCGGCGGTGTCGCGTATGGCCAGCAATTGATGCTGCTCGCGAAGAACCCGGAAATCCTGGTTGCTACGCCGGGCCGTCTGCTGGACCATCTGGAACGCGGCCGTATTGACCTGTCGCAACTGCAAATACTCGTGCTCGACGAAGCCGACCGCATGCTGGACATGGGTTTCATCGACGACATCGAAACCATTGTTGCTGCTACCCCCGCTTCGCGTCAGACGCTGCTGTTCTCGGCAACCATCGACGGCAAGATCAGCTCGCTGACCGGCCGTCTGTTGAAGAACCCGGAACGCATCGAGATCATTCAAAAGCTCGAAGCGCAGAACAACATTGCGCAAACCGTGCATTACGTCGACGACCGCGATCACAAGGATCGTCTGCTCGACCACCTGTTGCGCGACGCCGGCCTGGATCAGGCTATCGTCTTCACGGCGACCAAGAACGACGCTGACCAACTGGCTATCCGTTTGTCGGACGCTGGTTTTGAATCGGCAGCACTGCACGGCGATCTGCCGCAAGGCGCGCGTAACCGCACGATTCGTGCACTGCGCGAGCGCAAAGTGCGCGTGCTGGTCGCAACCGACGTCGCCGCTCGCGGTATCGACATCCCCGGCATCACGCACGTATTCAACTACGATCTGCCGAAATTCGCGGAAGACTACGTTCACCGTATCGGTCGTACGGGCCGTGCTGGCCGTACGGGTACGGCAATCAGCCTCGTGCACCACGCTGAGCAAGGCGCGCTGAAGCGCATCGAGCGTTTCGTGCGCGTACCGCTGAATGTGAGCGTGATCGTTGGCTTTGAACCGCGTCGTTCGGCTCCGGCTGGTGGTGGCGGTGGTCGTCCTGGCTTTGGCGGCCGCGGCCGTCCGGGCGGTGGCGCTGGTGCGGGTGGCGCTGGTCGTCGCTTTGGCAGCGGCGGTGCCGGCAACGGTGGTTCGGCCAAGCCGGGCGGCTGGGGCAACAAGCCGGCAAGCGCCGGTGGTGCTCGCGATTCGCGCGACGGTGGCTCGCGTGACGGCTATCGTAGCGGCGGTGGATCGCGTGACGGCGGCTCGGGCTTCGGCGGCGGTTCGCGCGACGGTTATGCAGCACGTCGCAACGACGGCCCGCGCGCTCCGCGTCGTGGCAGCTAAGTCTTATCAATAGTGCGGCGCGGCGTCTCGCGCGCCCCTAAATAAAAACCGATGCTTCGCGCATCGGTTTTTTTTCGTCCGATCCCCGTATTTCACAATATGGAATAAGCTTTTGTGCCGCGAAATTGTTGGTGCGTGGCACAAATCAAAGCATCCCAGCATGAAGAAAGACATTTCTTAATGTGAAATTAATTATTCAATTCATTGATTTATAACGATAATTTTTATTATAGAAACACCATAAAAGCGCTTTCTCCTCGGTCTTCACTTCCCTAGACTCTTATATAAGAGTTGAGCAACCGGAAACGTCACTGACGGCTTCAGCGTCTCGACCGGATGACCATCCATTAGTCATTAGTCAGGTAATCAAAGGAGAAACGCCATGTCGCGCCAACAACAAGCTCAGGAACTTCAGAAGCAATGGGACACGGATCCGCGCTGGAAGGGCATCAAGCGCAGCTACAGCGCCGACGACGTCGTGCGCCTGCGTGGTTCAGCGCCGGTGGAGCACACGCTGGCCAAGCGGGGCGCGGAGAAACTGTGGGCGTCGATTCATGAAGAGCCGTTCGTCAACGCACTCGGCGCGCTGACGGGCAACCAGGCCATGCAGCAGGTCAAGGCCGGTTTGAAGGCGATCTATCTGTCCGGTTGGCAAGTGGCTGGCGACGCCAACGTCGCGGGCGAAATGTATCCCGACCAATCGCTGTATCCGGCTAATTCGGTGCCGCTGGTCGTCAAGCGCATCAATAACACGCTGACGCGCGCTGATCAGATCCAGTGGTCGGAAGGCAAGAATCCGGGCGATGAAGGCTATCTCGACTTCTTCCAGCCGATCGTGGCCGATGCCGAAGCCGGTTTTGGTGGCGTGCTGAACGCGTTCGAACTGATGAAGGCGATGATCGAAGCCGGCGCCGCGGGCGTGCACTTCGAGGATCAGCTGGCATCGGTGAAAAAATGTGGGCACATGGGCGGCAAGGTGCTGGTGCCGACGCGTGAAAACGTCGCGAAACTCACGGCTGCGCGTCTCGCTGCCGACGTTTCGGGCACGCGCACCATCCTGCTCGCCCGGACGGATGCGGAAGCGGCGGATCTGGTGACATCAGATGTGGATGAAAACGACCGGCCGTTCCTCACCGGCGAACGCACCGTGGAAGGTTTCTTCCGCACGAAGCCGGGCCTGGAGCAAGCGGTCTCGCGTGGCCTCGCCTACGCGCCGTATGCCGACATGATCTGGTGCGAAACCGGCAAGCCGGATCTGGAGTACGCGAAGAAGTTTGCCGAAGCGATCCACCGCGAATTCCCGGGCAAGCTGCTTTCGTATAACTGCTCACCGTCGTTCAACTGGAAGAAGAACCTGGACGATGCGACCATCGCCAAATTCCAGAAAGAACTCGGCGCGATGGGCTACAAGTTCCAGTTCATCACGCTGGCCGGCTTCCATGCGCTGAATTACTCGATGTTCAACCTGGCTCACGGCTACGCGCGCAATCAGATGAGCGCGTTCGTCGAGATGCAGGAAGCGGAGTTCGCCGCGGCTGAGAAGGGTTTCACCGCAGTGAAGCATCAGCGCGAAGTGGGAACGGGATACTTCGACGCAGTGACGCAAGCGGTTGAAAAAGACGCATCGACAACCGCGTTGCACGGCTCGACCGAAGATGAACAGTTCTTCGAGAAGAAAGTCGCTTGATACTCTTCAAAGTAACCGGGTAAGTTGGCAAAAAAGCACGCGGCCTGAAATCCGCGTGCTTTTTTATTGCTTGCGCATTCGCAATGTCAGAGTCCGTTTCCAGAATGGCATTCTTGGATTCTGCTTTGCGATATGCGCACTCCTCCGCGGCACCCTTAAAAAACCTACCGGTAAACAATCACCGGAATCTTGGTGTGAGTCAGTACCCGCTGGGTCTCGCTACCAATCAGCAAACTGCCTAATCCCCTTCTCCCGTGCGATGCCATGAAAATCACATCGCAACCATCACGCTCCGCAATATCGATAATGCCGATATAAGGCGCGGACTCCACGCTGGTGACGGAGTTGCAGGAAACGCCCACAGCGGCAGCGGCCTTTTCGACCGCGCCGAGATGCTCCCGCGCTTCCCGTTCGGCGCGCTCATGAAAATCCCCGGGCGGCTCGACAGCGACATCGGCGAAAGGCGAATACGGATAAAGCGGCAAGCAGGCATAAGCCGTAATCCGTGCACCCACCGACTGGGCAAGATCGATCGCGCCATCAATAGCTTTCTGCGAAAGAACCGATCCATCCGTCGGAACCAGAATGTGCTTGAACATGGTCGACTCCTCGGCAGTGGCCATCGTGCACTTTCATTGTAGTAACTGAATCAGGGCAAGCGGCCTGTAATTCAGCCCCAATAACCGGGCGCGCCGAACGTATGTTTCAGCAAATCGAGAAACAACCGCACTCTCAGCGGTAAATGCCGGCGCTGCGGGAAAACTGCGTGAATCCCGATCCGCGGTGCGGCGAATTCATCAAGCACGCTGACAAGACGACCGTGGGCGATGTCATTCCCTACTTCCCACCATGAGCGCCATGCGAGCCCGTATCCCGCGAGACACCACTCGTGCAGTACGGCGCCGTCGGAGCACTCCATCGTCCCGGATACGCGCATCTGCACGATCTTGCCGTCCTTCTGGAACACCCAGCCGCGCTGCTGATTCGAGCTTGCCCCAAGCGGCAGGCAGTTGTGCTGCGCGAGCGCGTCGAGGTCGACAGGCGCGCCGCGCACACGCAAATATTCCGGCGACGCCACGCAAACCCGCCGGTTCTCACCCAGCTTTAACGACACCAGCGACGAATCGGGCAACTCGCCAAGCCGCACGGCGCAATCGAACCCTTCGTTGACCAGGTCGACCATGCGGTCCGTGAGGTCGAGCGTGATGGACACATCCGGGTGCATCGAGGTGAAAACGGGCACGAGAGCGGCAACATGACGCCGCCCGAAACCCGCCGGCGCCGATACCCGCAAGTGCCCGCTCGCCTTCACCCCGCCCGCCGATACGCTCGCCTCGGCACTCTGCATGTCATGAATGACCCGCTGGCAATCCTCCAGGAATGCTGATCCTTCGAACGTGAGCGTCAGCCGGCGCGTGGTGCGCACAAGCAGCTTCACCCCGAGCCGTTCTTCAAGCGCGTCCAGCCGCCGGCCGATCACGGCAGGCGCGACGCCCTCGGCCTGGGCCGCCGAGGACAGGCTTCCCTTCGCGACGACCGCCACGAATGTTTCTATTTGCTTGAAGCGGTCCATATGCGCGCTTGTTCCGGATGACAGGGCGCCCAGATTAGGTGTTAAAAAGTCAAAGATCAAGTGATCTGTATGTATCTTCCGGTCATTTCAACGCACTAATAGAATGATTGGAGACCTACTTACGGAGCGCCAGCCATGTCACAGACATCGATTTCGCCTCCTCGTGCAGTCATCTTCGATGCCTACGGCACGCTGTTCGACGTGCACTCGGTCGTGGCGGCCGCCGAGCAGCTATTTCCGGGCCACGGCGATGCGCTTTCGCAGTTGTGGCGCCAAAAGCAGATCGAATACACGCAATTGCGCACACTTTCCGACCCCGCCGGCGCCCGATACGAGCCGTTCTGGTCGATCACGCTCGACGCGCTGCGCTTCGCCGCCACCCGCCTGAAGCTGGAACATGCCCTGACCCCGGCCGCGGAAAAGCGCCTGATGGACG
The DNA here is from genome assembly GCF_001544555.2 of Caballeronia udeis. Taxonomy (GTDB): domain Bacteria; phylum Pseudomonadota; class Gammaproteobacteria; order Burkholderiales; family Burkholderiaceae; genus Caballeronia; species Caballeronia udeis. The sequence goes on from NZ_FCOK02000060.1 coordinate 53,158, forward strand.
AATACGCGTGCCTCGCGGCATTCCCCGACACCGTCGCGGCGCTCAAGCGGCTGCGCAAACGGGGCGATCTGAAACTCGCGATCCTGTCGAACGGCAATCCGCAGATGCTGGACATTGCGGTGAAAAGCGCCGGTATGTCGGGACTCTTCGATCACGTCCTCTCAGTGGACGCCGTGCGCGCCTACAAACCCGCCCCCGCTGCCTACGCACTCGGAACGCAAGCTATCGGCGTGGCGGCCCCGGGAATCGTGTTTGTATCGTCGAATGGCTGGGACGTGACGGGCGCAACATGGTTTGGCTACACCACCTTCTGGCTCAACCGCATGGCAATGCCGGCGGAACAACTCGGCGTCCTGCCGCGCGGCACTGGACGCGATATGGCCGATCTGCTTGCTTTCATCGATGCCGGCTGCCCGCAGCACCAGCACACCACGCCATTTGATCTTTCCAACCGCATGCGCCGCAACCCGGGCGGCTAACCCGTTTCATCCGATTCACCAAGCACGCAAAACCGTCTGACCGACCAAGGAGATGTAGAACATGGCGAACACGCTGACCCACGTGCCGCAGGGCATGACCATCACGGCTGAAATCAAACCCGGCTACGAGACTATCCTGACGCCTGAGGCGCTTGAATTGGTCGCAACGCTGCATCGCGCATTCGAGCCGCGTCGTCAGGCTTTGCTCAAGGCTCGTGCCGAGCGCACGAAGCGGCTGGATGCAGGCGAACGCCCGGATTTCCTGAGCGAAACGCAGTCCATCCGCGATGCCGACTGGACCATCGCACCCTTGCCCAAGGCGCTGGAATGTCGCCGGGTTGAAATCACCGGACCGGTCGAACGCAAGATGATCATCAACGCGCTGAACTCCGGCGCGGATGCGTACATGACCGACTTCGAGGATTCGAACACGCCGAACTGGGACAACCAGCTGACCGGCCATATCAACCTGAAGGAAGCGGTACGCGGCACGATCTCGCTTGAACAGAACGGCAAGTCATACAAGCTCAACGATAAAACCGCGACGCTGATCGTGCGTCCGCGCGGCTGGCATCTCGATGAAAAACACGTGACCGTGGATGGTCAGCGTGTGTCGGGCGGCATCTTCGACTTCGCGCTGTTCCTGTTCCACAACGCGAAGGAGCAACTGGCTCGCGGCGCGGGTCCGTACTTCTATCTGCCGAAGCTGGAGAGCCATCTCGAAGCGCGCTTGTGGAACGAGATTTTCGTGGCGGCGCAGGAGATTGTGGGCGTGCCGCGTGGCTCGATTCGCGCGACCGTGCTGATCGAAACCATCCTCGCCGCGTTCGAAATGGACGAGATCCTGTACGAGCTGCGCGAGCATTCGTCGGGGCTTAACGCCGGCCGTTGGGACTACATCTTTTCGGCGATCAAGAAGTTCAAGAACGACGCCAATTTCTGCCTCGCCGATCGCGCGAAGATCACGATGACCGTGCCGTTCATGCGCGCCTATGCGCTGCAATTGTTGAAGACGTGTCACCGGCGCCAGGCACCGGCTATTGGCGGCATGAGTGCGTTGATTCCGATCAAGAACGATCCACAAGCCAACGACAAAGCCATGGGCGGCGTACGTTCGGACAAGGCGCGTGATGCAGGCGACGGTTACGACGGCGGCTGGGTTGCGCATCCGGGCCTCGTGCCGATCGCAATGGAAGAGTTCGTGAAAGTGCTCGGTGACAAGCCGAACCAGATCGCGAAGCAACGCGAAGACGTGCAGGTCACGGCTGCCGACCTGCTCGATTTCCGTCCCGAAGATCCGATCACCGAAGGCGGCGTACGCGGCAATATCAACGTGGGGATCCATTATCTTGGATCGTGGCTGGCGGGCAATGGCTGCGTGCCGATCCACAACCTGATGGAGGACGCTGCGACCGCGGAAATTTCGCGCTCGCAGGTCTGGCAATGGATTCGCTCGCCGAAAGGCAAACTCGACGATGGCCGCAAAGTAACCGCAGAGATGGTTCGCGCCTTCACGCAGGAAGAGCTGGTCAAGGTGAAGGAAGTCGTATCCGGCGACACCGCACCGTACGACCGGGCAGCGACGATTTTCGAAGCGATGTCGACATCGGATACGTTCGCGGAGTTCTTGACGTTACCGCTTTACGAAGAGATTTAAGACTTATCGCTGGTCTTCGATAAAAAGAAAGCCGCTCTGGAATTTCAGGGCGGCTTTTTTTATCGGCGTTGAATAATCACTGCCTTGCTCACCTTGATCGTCGATAAACCACCCAGTCGCCGTTATCGATACGCAGCAGACCCTCCACCGCCTCTTCGCCGACCAGATAAACCAGACAATCGACAGCCTGCGCGCGACCGTCTATCTGAGCCGTCACCGGCAGCCGTTCGCTGCGGTACAAGCCGATGACACCCGGCACGACCTCTTCGATTTCATTGAGCACGGGCACGAGTGTTTCATCAATTCGATAGATATCGCCACGCACCGGCCCCGCTGCGGAATCGAGCACCAGTCCGGGATAAGCGTTGAAGTCGTACAGCCGTCCATTGATATGACCCGGGCCGATCAGCTCCGGCTCGGCAATCCCGTGACGCTCTGCCGCCAGGCGAATGTCGTTGCTCTCGCCCGCTCGCAGCGTGCCGTAGACGAATACGTGTTGCATGCGTTCCATTCCCTCCATGAAGATACAACGCGCATTATGCCAAGCGCATGAACCAGCCTTTATGTCACGACAGCACGGCAAGCGAAACACGTCTGACGCCCGGTTTCACAGCCAAGCCCACCCGATGCCTTTAATATCACGGTGGAGGAGCGCTTAAAACCATGTTCACGCCAACCGATCAACCACTGCAGCCACTGCAGCCGGAAGAAGTCGAGCATCTCGACATTCCGGCGGAGTCGTCGCCCACGCTTGCGCACCCCATCCGCGTGCGTTCGCGTCCCGTGCCGGCCGGCGTCAGGATCGCGCGGCACACGCACGCGTGGGCGCAGGTCGCGTGCACGACGCGGGGCGTATTACGGATCGCAGCCGAGGGGTCGACGTGGATGGTGCCGCCGTCGCGGGCCATCTGGGTTCCACCGAACGTGACGCATGAAGTGGTGATCGTGGAGGACGCGTTTCTGCGGACGCTGTATATAGACGCGAGCGTGGTGCCGCCGGGACTCGATGCGTGCCGCGTGGTCGAAGTGTCGCCGCTGTTGCGCGAGGTGGCTGTTGCGCTGGACGATCTCACTATTTCACGCGAACGCGAGCGGCTGCTCGGCACGCTCGCACTCGATGAAATCACGCGCTCGCGGCCGCTGCCCCTCTCCATCCCGATGCCCACCGACAAACGCCTGCTGGCACTATGCGAAGCCGTTCTCGCCGACCCTGCTTCCGCGGATTCGCTCGAACGCTGGGCAACGCTCGCCGGCGCAAGCACCCGGACAATCGCGCGTTTGTTCCGGCGTGAACTCGGTGTGAGTTTTTCGCAATGGCGTCAGCAGGCAGTACTGGCGCGCGCGATTCCCTTATTGAGCCAGGGACGACCGCTTGCACAAGTTGCATTGCTGCTTGGCTACCAAAGCCAGAGCGCCTTTTCCGCGATGTTCAGACGTGCGTTCGGTGAGAGTCCGCGAGCATTTTTTGTTCGCGACGGCGAACCGCGAGACGATAGTCATACCGGCGCACCCGGCGAGCGCTGAGACACTAAACGCCGCGCACCATATGCCGGATCGCGCCGAATTGTGCGAGTCGCGAACCCGCGGTTTTATAACCCATGCGGATATAGAGGCGGGCTGCGGGGTTATCGACGAATACGCGCAACTGCGTCTCTGTTAATCCGCGTGCGCGCGCCCAGCGATGCGCAGTATCGAGCAGAAATGTTCCCGCGCCCGTCCGGCGCCAACCCTCCACCACTTGTACGTCGCGGATGTGCAGCGACTGCTCTTCTTCCGTCACGCGCATCACGCCAATGGCCTGGCCGTCGCACTCGAGTATGAAGTTTTCCGACTCCCGCCAGCTACCCAGGAAAAGATCGCTGCGCCACACGAGATTGTGGCGGCGGTAGTAGCCGTTCATGTTGTTGCGCGTAAGCGCCTCGGCGAACGAAAAATCGTCCATCGACGCCAGGCGCAGCTGAAACGGTGAGAGAGCTTCGGTGGGATCGAGCATTGCGCGATGAAAGCCGGAATCAAGTCACCAACACTAAGTCAGCCGGAGCGCGCTGGCAATGGAGAGTTTTACGAGCGTGTACGTTCGATGGCACGCACGCCACACGTTCAACAGAATGCAACGGGACGACCGGTCGGAGGAGCTGCGGGGGAAGGCGGAAAAAAGCGAGAAAAGTGCGAGCACAAAAAACGTGGACGAAAAAAATCCAGCTTAAGCTGGATTTTCTTTTACAACTTGTTGGCGGAGCGGACGGGACTCGAACCCGCGACCCCCGGCGTGACAGGCCGGTATTCTAACCAACTGAACTACCGCTCCACTTCTTTCCATCAGTTCGTGAGGTTGGTTGGCTCATCAAACTTGCAGCGCTTCTGGCAGCCGCCGATGTTTTGGCGTCCCCAAGGGGATTCGAACCCCTGTACTCACCGTGAAAGGGTGATGTCCTAGGCCTCTAGACGATGGGGACATAAACTTTTCAGTTAATGTCTTTTACTCTTTTCGCTTAATCCCGACTGGCTTCTGATTAACTTCGATTAACACTTTCTTAATCGCTTGAATCTTGCTTGATACTTATTAATCAGTTTCTTGTCAGTCAGCAGCGAAGAACGACATTATAAACAGCTTTGGGATTCTTGTGAAGCTTTTTTTCCGATGCTCTGGCGCTTTAAAAAGCTCCATTTCCGTTCTGTGGTGGAGGTAAGCGGGATCGAACCGCTGACCTCTTGCATGCCATGCAAGCGCTCTCCCAGCTGAGCTATACCCCCCTTGCAGAACAGAAACGAGATTCTAAAGGGCACTTTTGAAGTTGTAAATACCTTTTAGCCCAGCATCTGAAAATAGTTCGTCCTTAGGGTGCGAACTCGGGGCGCAAACCGGACACCGTTCCCGCCGATGCCGGTGCCGGTGCCGATGCCGATGCCGATGCCGATGCCGATGCCGATGCCCACGCTCCGCTCTCCACTCCCGTTCGTTCTTCAGGCAATACCCTTGTCGAGCCGGGACAGCACCGTCTCGCGTCCGAACAGCATCAGCACGGCGTCGATAGACGGTGTGTGCGTGGTCCCCGCCACCAGCAAGCGCACCGGCATGGCGAGATGCGGCATCTTCAGCTTGTGGCTCGTGAGCGTGGCCTTGAACGCAGCCGAGATCGCCTCCTTGCTCCACTCGACTTCGCTCAGCGCCTGCCGCAAGTCGGCGAGCGCGGGACGCACGGTTTCAGTGACATGCTGCGCGAGCGCGGCGGGATCGATCACGGGCTCCTGGTAGAACATGGCGGCGTTATCGGCAATTTCCTTTACCGTCGACGCGCGGTCCTTCAGCAAACCGATCACGAGCTCGAGCGGCGGCCCTTGCTCGATCATCGCGGCGTCGATACCCAGCTCGGCCAGAAAGGGCTTCGTGAGCGTCTCGAGCCGTGCGTTATCGGCTTCCTTGATGTAGTGCGCGTTCAGCCAGTTCAACCGGTCCGGATCGTATTGCGCCGGCGACTTGCCCAGATGATCCAGGTCGAACCATTCGACAAACTGTTCGCGCGAGAAAATCTCCGCGTCGCCATGCGACCAGCCGAGCCGCGCCAGATAGTTCAGAACCGCTTCCGGCAGATAACCGCTATCGCGATAACCCGTCACGCTCATCGCGCCATGGCGCTTGCTCATCTTCTCGCCCTGCTCGTTGAGCACGGTCGGCAAGTGCGCGTACACCGGCACTTCGCCGCCCAGCGCGCGCAGGATGTTGATCTGGCGCGGCGTGTTGTTCACGTGGTCGTCGCCGCGGATCACGTGGGTGATCTTCATGTCGAGATCGTCCACGACCACGCAGAAGTTATAGGTGGGCGTGCCGTCCGGGCGCGCGATCACGAGGTCGTCGAGTTCGTCGTTCGAGATTTCGATCGTGCCCTTCACCGCGTCGTCCCAGTTCACTACGCCACCCAGTGGATTGCGAAAGCGAATGACCGGCGAAACACCTTCCGGAATGGGTGGCAACACCTTGCCCTCTTCCGGGCGCCACGTGCCGTCGTAACGCGGCTTTTCATTGGCCGCGCGCTGGCGCTCACGCAATGCGTCTAGTTCTTCCGTCGACATGTAGCAGTGGTAGGCCAGGCCCTGGTCGAGCATCTGCTTCAGCACTTCGCGGTAGCGGTCCATGCGCTGCATCTGGTAGATGGGGCCTTCGTCGTATTCGAGGCCGAGCCATTCCATGCCTTCAAGGATGGCGTCGACGGATGCGTCGGTCGAGCGCTCCAGGTCGGTATCCTCGATGCGCAACACGAAAACGCCCTTCATCTTGCGCGCGAACGCCCACGGATAAAGCGCGGAGCGAATGTTGCCGAGGTGGACGAAGCCTGTCGGGCTGGGAGCGAAACGGGTACGGACTTGGGTCATGTGCGGTGTGCTCGATAGCTCAAATGCGCGTGCCGGCACGGGAGGAGCCAGGCAAGCGATACATCGGGGACCTGCTTCGGCGCGTCTTCTGGACGAACGTCGCGAGCGGTCGAAACGAGTGTGAATTATACCCGCCGGCGCTTTTGGCCCGCTTTCCCAGCCCATCATGTTTTATCATGTGCGCCGTCACTGGATGGCTTGACCAAGCGGCTAACCAGCCTGCATGGACGGCCCCCACGCTCCACGCTCGTCCTCGTTGCATCGCAGGAGAACTCCTTGAAAACATCGTCGTCCCCGCTTTCGTCGCTGCCCCAATTGTCGCGGCGCGCGTTTTCTCTCGGCTGCGCATCGGCCGTGCTCACGGCCTGCACCACGACGACAGGCACCACCACCGCCGTCACGCCGGCCACGCCGCCAACACCGGCCACGAGTACACCCCAGCGGCCTGTGCGGATCGGCCTGGCACTGGGCGGCGGCGCGGCCCGCGGGTTTGCGCACGTCGGTGTGATCAAGGCGCTCGAAGCGCGCAACCTGAATGTGGACCTGCTGAGCGGTACGAGCGCGGGGTCGGTGATCGCGGCGTTATCGGCGTCAGGCATGAGCGGTATTGCCATCAACAAGCTAGCGCTGACCATGGACGAAGCGTCGATCAGCGACTGGGCCATGCCGTTTCGCACACGCGGCTTTCTGCAAGGCGTCGCGCTGCAGAACTATCTGAACAAGACACTCGATAACCGGCCAATCGAGAAGATGGTAAAACCGCTCGGCATTGTTGCTACGGACCTGAAAACCGGCCAGCCGATCCTGTTCCAGCGAGGTAATACCGGCATTGCCGTGCGCGCGTCGTGCAGCGTGCCGTCCATCTTCGAGCCCGTGAAGATCGGCGGCCACGAATACGTGGATGGCGGCCTGGTGAGCCCGGTGCCGGCGTCGTTCGCACGCAAGATGGGCGCGGATTTTGTAATCGCGGTGGATATTTCGGCGCGTCCCGAGTCACGCCCTGAGGCGGTCCGTCAAGGTTTTTCCGAGGGCAGGTGCAGCCCACATCCCTGAGCTTGTCGCCTCGGGC
>NZ_FCOK02000061.1 GCF_001544555.2 Caballeronia udeis
CCTAAGTACCTAAGTACCTAAGTACCTAAGTACCTAAGTACCTAAGTACCTAAGTACCTAAGTACCTAAGTACCTAACTACCTAACTACCTAACTACCTAACTACCTAACTACCTAACTACCTAACTACCTAACTACCTAACTACCTAACTACCTAACTACCTAACTACCTAACTACCTAAGTACCTAAGTACCTAACTACGATAACGAGGTGCATCGATGACCACGGTCATCGCAACCTGCGGGAGTTTCAATCATCAAGGATAACGAACGATCCAACTGGCACGACGGTTCATCGGCGCAATCCGTCGCCAAGTTCGGCCAGTGATATTCTTGCGTTCACTGCATTTCCCAATGCAGATGCTGTGTGAAATGCTCTCTGTCAATTGCCAAGAGACTGAAGCAACACCTCTTGCATAGCGGGCACACTACTAGCAGCTCACCTTCAGGCGTCTAGCCGAAGGCGAACAACCAGGAGAAAGTCATGAACGACAAGCGAGATATGGCGCCAGACAGCACGGCAGCGCGAGTCGCCTTGTGGCGTGCTCTGCATGTCGAGGCCGACCCGCCGCCACATGTGCTGGAAGATCGGATCGGTCTTAAGCTGCTGTCCCCGGACGAGGGTTGGCGTAGTCGCGGGGACATGGACCCGCAATTCACGCGGCCCTTTCGCGCATCGATCGTGGCTCGTGCCCGCTTCATTGAGGACCTGGTCGTCGAGCAGGTCGGCCACGGGCTGAGTCAGTATGTGATCCTCGGCGCCGGCCTTGACAGCTTCGCACAGCGGCGGCCGGAGATAGCGTCGCGCCTCAGGGTGTTCGAGGTCGACCAGCCGGCTCCTCAGGAATGGAAGCGCCAGCGTCTGATCGAACTGGGCTTAGGCGTCCCGGACTGGCTACGCTTCGTGCCGGTCGATTTCGAGGCGGGCGGGTGCTGGCAGGACGAGCTCGTGACGGCCGGCTTCGACAACAGCAAGCCGGCGGTCGTGGTCTCCACGGGCGTCAGCATGTATCTCACCAAGGAGGCGAACGCCGCTACGTTGCGCGAGGTCGCGGCCCTCGCGCAAGGATCCACGCTCGCCATGACGTTCCTGCTTCCGCTGGAGCTTGCCGACACCGAGGTACGTCCCGGGCTTGAGATGGCCGAGAGGGGAGCGCGAGCAAGCGGGACACCTTTCCTCAGCTTCTTCACCCCGCCGGAGATACTGGCGCTGGCCCGCGAAAACGGCTTTGGACAAGCACAGCATGTCTCGGCAGCTGATCTTATCCAGCGCTACTTTGGGGGCCGGACAGATGGTCTGCGTCCGCCGAACAACGCGGAGGAACTGCTGGTGGCAAGTACATAGCTGCCCCTGGAAGCTGCCGCAGACGTCTCTACGCAACCGGTAACGCATACGAGAGACGCACCATCCGCCCGCCCCAACGCCCGTCAACGCGAGACGTATTCATTGGGGTAATTCGATTCCCAGCCGCCGCCGAGCGCCTTGCAGAGGGTGATGAGGTTCGCTGCAGCGGTCGCCTTGCTTTGTTCCAGATTGCTCTGACCGTCCAGCAGTTGCTTTAAAGCACCAGCGGCAAGATTCGCGCTTTCGTCGAATTCGTTACCGAGACACTGCGCAAGAACGCGCGCCTTCAGGGCGTGGACGCTGCTGCAATGCGAACTTCCCGGTAGGCGGCCACCAGTGCATCGAGGTCGAACGCCCTGTTCAGTCCACTTGGATTGGGTACGACCCACGCGCGCGCGCCGCCGAATGGCCTGGTTTGCAGCCCCCAACTGATATTGCGCGTGCCGGAGATTCCCGAGAGCGCGATCTTTCCAAGGAACACGATGTGCCGCGGTGCGTAGTGTTCGATCTTGCGCCGAAAATCATCGCCGGCCAGTTCAATCTCGGATCGCGACAGATCGGCGGCTTGCGCTGTTGGCCGCGGGACCACCGTCGTGAGACCGCAGTCATATTGAAGAAGCGTGCGGTCGTCTTCGGGACGAATCTGCTCGGGAGTAAAGCCGGCAAGATGCATCACCCGCCAGAACCGGTTGCCTCTGCCCGCAAAATGATGACCTGTCGATGCCGCACGCATACCTGGATTGATCCCGCAGAATATTATCGACAACCCCGGTTCAAGGACATCAGGAAGCGATTGCGGGGAATCAACGTAAGTGACAGATGAAAGAGTCATTGATAGGAACGTTTTGCGACACGCGCCGCCAGCTCGTGTCCCCAGTTTTTAAAGAGGCGCCCGTCACGAACAAAGATTGTGTCGGGCTGCACTGACATTTGCGGAAATTCGTGGGCGAGGCGGTCAGCGTCCGCCCAGTGAGTTGTCACGTCCTTGTCGTCAAGCAGTCCCGCATGGGCAAGCGCGAATGCCCCGTTGCAAACGATGCAAATCACGCACAACTACGGCCCAGTCTTTCCATCAGGAAGTCGACAAAGCTCCGCACACGCGACGACAGATGCCGCGCATGCGGATAGATCAGGACGAAGGGCCGCGAACAACCGCCATAAGGAATCAGCAATTCCTTGAGCGTTCCTTCTGCGATGTCTTTGTCGACAATGAAACGATAGGTCTGGAAAATGCCCGCCCCATGGCGCGCCAGGGTCACTCCGGCAAGCACGTCGCCCGACGACGCGTAGCCGCCGCGCGTCATCATCTCCGCTTCCTCGTGTTCCTGGTTGAACACCCACGGGAGATTGCGGCCGGTACTTGGCAACGCATACTGGATGCAGTCGTGATTGACCAGATCATCCGGCGTTTCCAGTTTGCCGGCGTTGCGCAGATAAGCCGGCGAAGCGACGACCACCAGTTCCGCATCCTCGATCTTTCGCGCGATCAGACCGGAGTCGCTCGGCGCACGTCCGCGAATGGCCAGGTCGAAGCCTTCTTCCGCAAAGTCGATATTGCGGTTGCTAAGGTGCGTTTCGATCGTGACACCCGGATAGCGGGCACGAAACTCGGCAAGCAGGGGAAGCACTCGATAGTGGCCATACGGGGTCGGCATGCTGATCCGCAACACACCGGTCGGTGTGGTTTGCTGGCCGGTTGCTTCACGCTCGGCGTCGGCAAGCAGGCTCAGCACCTGCCGGCATTGTTCGAAGTAGCGCCTTCCTGCATCGGTCAGGCGGATCTGTCTTGTTGTCCGCACAAACAGGCGCACACCCAGGCGTGTCTCCAGACGCGCGACTGAACGGCTGACGGCGGCCGGCGTAACGCTTGCGGCGTTCGCGGCAACCGTAAAGCTCTCGAGTTCAGCCGCAAGGCAGAACAGTTCAATACTGCCCAGGAGAAGATCTTCAAATTGACGCTGCATGGGCTTTCGACAACCTTCGGTATCGCGCTTTCTTGCGCTGGCAGAAAGGCACCCGGAACGGGCGCAAAGTGTACGCAGCGGACGGCGCGGTCGCCTTCAGTGCGCAACAAGGGGCGATACAGAATATCAGGATATAACGCGAGGAGCATCCAGGAGGAAGCGACGTGACCAGCGCGTGATCACTGAAGCCGTGCGCCTGTACCGTCGCGCGGGACGCAGGGAAGGTGCGTAGTTTCGTAGCGAAACGCAGGGGGAGTTTGGATACGGTGCGCAGCGTAGGCATCGGCTCTGGCTGGGTGGTTGCCAGCAGCCGGGGTGATGATCCAACTAGCGTTCGAAATGAAAAACGTGCCAGCCGGCAGTAGCTTGCAGGCTAGCGGGCAACGCAAGGCGATCGACGTGCAAATAGGACAGGGCGTACAGAAAGGCCTCTACGCCAACGCCCCTTGCGCCCGATGTCAATTCGAGGAAGACTCCCGTGCCCGAATCACCGGACGCGTCCCGATGTTCAGGCCGGCTTCCGGGCTAGCTGCTTGCGATAGAGCTCGACTGGCAATCCACCCCAGCCCCAGTTCTCGGTGTCCACCTCTTCAATGACAACAAAGGTTGCTTCGAGCGGTTTGTTCAGCACGTCGAGCAGCAACTGACTGACGCCTTTGATGAGCTGGGCTTTTTCGTCGGCAGTGACGGAATTGTTGCCGGGCCTGGACCCTTCGCGGGTCACCTGAATTGTGACGATAGGCATGTCGTCCTCCGTAATGGTCGGTTGACTTCAAGGGCGGCGGTCGGCGCCGCCCGGGATGATCAGTGACCGGCGCTCTGGCCGCCATCGACGTGCAGGATTTCGCCCGTCACGAACGGTGCTGCATCCAGATACAGGACAGCGTTCACGATATCGCTCATCTCGCCCATGTGACCCATCGGATGCATTGCGTCGAGCGCCGCATGGGTTTCCTGCGGGTGCATCGGCGATTTGATGATACCCGGCGAGACGGCGTTGGCGCGGATCCCCTTTTTCGAGTATTCGATAGCGAGCGATTTCGTGGCGGCGTTCAGTCCGCCCTTGGTCAGCGACGCCAGCACCGAGGGTATGCCATCGACGGCATGATCGGTCAGGCTGGTCGTGATGTTGACCACGTGACCGCTGGCATTCTTTTCCATCTCGGCAATGGCCAGTTGTGTGATGTAGAAGAAGCCGCCGACGTTCACGCCGGTCATGGCTGCGAAGTCTTCCGTGGTGTAATTGGTGAAAGGCTTGGCGATGAAGATACCGGCGTTGTTGACCAGCGTGTCGATGCGGCCAAAGCGGGCCACGCCTTCCGAAATCACGCGGCGCGCGGTAGCCGGGTCGGCAATATCGCCGGCGATGGTCACAATATTGGGGTCGTCCGACGGGCTGACCGACCGTGCGGTTGCGACGACGCGGTAGTCGAGCTTGCGGAACGCCTTGACCAGTTCGGCGCCAATGCCTTGCGATGCACCGGTAACAACAACGACTTTTTGTGATGTGTTCATGATGAAACCTCCAGATTAGATGCTTGGGATCAGATGCTGATCGGGCCGCTGGCTCCGATGGTATGAAATCTATGCGCATTGGCGCTGAATTCGAATACCCGCCTTGGACAAACAGTCGTGCTTGCCAAGTACAAATGAGTTCTGTGGCGGCTGCGCTTGCCGGTCGGCCGTGCCGGATAAACATCTGGAGAATTGAGCGCGAGGCGCTCGTCTGGTCGGCACCGTCCTCGCGCAGGCAATGCTGATTCCCGCGGCACTGTTGATCGTGCGCGTGGCAGAAGCCATCCAGGCGAGTTGATGATGCGGTGACCGGGTGATTCCCGCGCCGGAAGGCGGCATTCGTATCCCACGCGGGTGTGGTGCTGGAACGCCGGAACAGTACACTACGCGTTCCAGCAGCAAACCGGCGCTTCCGGTCTGCCGCATGCGCCAGGTCTTTCGGGCAAGGACCTCAGCGGATTTCGCACTTCACTTCGTGAAGGTCTCTTCAGAACACTCGATTCGCACCAGAACCTCATGGACTATTTTGCGGCGGTACGCGCCTTCGTTTGCGCAGCGGAACTGCAAAGCTTCAGCAAGACCGCGCATGAAATGGCAGTCAAGACCTCGACCGTTTCACGCTACGTAAGTGAACTCGAAAAGGATCTGGGCATTGCCCTGTTCAACCGGTCGACGCGCGGTCTTGTCCTGACGGAGGGCGGCAGGGTATTTCGCGAGCATGCGCTGGTTGCACTACAGGCGCTCGATGATGCGCGCCATGTCACGTCGTCGCTGAATCGCACACCGCAGGGCCTGCTGCGCGTCACGATACCTCCCGCATTTGGGCGCCGGCACATCGTGCCGCATCTCCCCGCTTTCATGAAGCGCTATCCGGACATTGACCTCGACATCGTGTCGGCCGACGAAACGCTCAACATGATCGAAGCCGGCATCGACGTTGCGATTCGCATTGGCGTGCTCCCGGATTCGTCATTGATGGCCAAACGCGTGGCTTCGCACCGGCGCATCGCCTGCGGCAGCCCCGCTTACTTCAAGCGCAACGGGACGCCTGCCGTTCCTGAAGATCTGAGCGCACACGATTCGCTTCGCTTGTCCCTGTTACCAGACGACAAATGGTCCTTCACCCGAATTGGGGACACACGCAAACGCACACACAAACGCACGGGGCCGCAGCACGTGCTCGTGGAATTGAAAGGACGTTTGCGCGGGGACGACTCCGAGGTGCTGCTGGAGCTCGCACTGGCCGGATGCGGCGTTGCGTTGCTGCCGACCTGGCTGATAGGCCCGGCCCTGCGTGAGGGGCGCCTGGTGCACGTGCTGCCCGAATGGGAGGCGCGCACGGGGCGGGCAGAACCGGCGATCTGGGCGGTTTATCCGCCGAAGAAAATTGTTTCGTCGAAGGTGCGTGCGTTCGTCGATTTCTACGTCGATGTGATTGGCGAGCCGCCGTACTGGGACGACGGACTCGCGTTGATGCAGCCGGCTTAGCGGGCGAAGCGGATGTCGAGCGCGCGCAGCCAGGTTTGCAAGCCGGCATCCTGGATCGGAATCACATAGGCGTTCTCGTTCGTTTCATTGAAATGCGCATGCCAGTATCCCGGCGGCGTCACAAACGTCATCCCGGTTTCCCAGTCGACACGGGTTGGATTCACGATGTCGCCCTTCTCATCCAGCTCGGTGCCCACCAGCGTATAGACGCCCGGATTGCCACCGGCAATGAAGTCGAGCGCTATCGACTGGTGGCGGTGCGGCTTCTGCGTCGAGTTGGGCGGCACAATGCCGAACATGGCCCACAGCACATGGGTCACCGTTCGCGTTTGCGGGAAGTTGGCGTTGCCCATCAGCACACTGATGCGGTTGCGCCGGCCCGCATTGGGTTCATCCGAGACCCGGCTCAATTCGGCCTGTGCCCGTGCGGCTGGATACAGCGTGGGTGCAAAGCGCGCATTCACGCCGGTTGTGCCGAGATAGGTCAGCAGAGGGGCGTCGTTGACGTAGTAGAGCGTGGCGGTCGCGTTGGCCGAGAGCACAGCAGCCGCACCTCCAGGCAGCGTAAAAAAGTCGCCCCGGGCGAACGGGAATGACGTCTCGCTTTGTGTCACGCTGCCCGACCCGCCGATTACGTAAAAAACCTGGGACGTCGCGTTCGGATCGAGCGTCAGGTCATCTCCTGTGTTGATGCGCAGGAAATTCGCGCTCAGGCCGGGACCGGTAGCGGGGCTCGGGCAACCCAGTTCCGCCGAAAGGTCGAGCGGCACCACGCGGGTTGCGCCGTTCGAGTACAGCGAAGGGGGGAAATTGCGGAACGGCACGCGCGAGATGAGCTTTGCGCCAATCGGGTTGGCTGACGACGTGTACTCGAAGTATTGCGCGTCCCTGGTTGCGGGAGACGTTTCAGCGAGGGTGGCTTGGGACGTTCTATTCAACATGATCTGCTCCTGTGAGTTCGGAAAGCTTCGCGCAGGCCTTGTTATGCGTGGTGGCTTGCGTCGGAAACCTGCACTCACTGTAGGCGCAGGTCACCGGCCGCAGAAGTGCCCGAAATCGAAATCACTGTTGCGCAATGGGGTGTATGACACGTCCGCTGCGGGGAAGACCGGATAAAAAACACAGGCCGTCCAATACAGAAAAGCCGCGCTCCTTTCGGAGCGCGGCTTTTCTGACAAGCGGCTGACTGAACAACCAGCCCTGGGCGCAGCGCTTACCAGCTATATCTGTATCCAACCTGACCGAACACGCCCTGACGATAATCACCGCCAATGTTGCGGGAGTACTTGACGTTGGCGTACGTTTCCGACGCTTTACCCATGCTCATGGTGACGCCCACACCCACTTCATACCAGGTCTTCGACAGGCCGCTGTTGAACGGCGCGCCGTCCACTGACGTGTTACCCGGCGTCAGGAAGTCGTGCAGTACGTCGGCGGTGAAGTAGGGCGTTGCCGTTCCCGACTTCGTGTCATTGGTCAGGTTCGCCTTGAAGATCCGGAAGCCGGCCCGTCCGCGCAACGCGTTGCTCGATGTGCTCGATACCGGCGAGATGCCGTCGTTGAAGCCGTTCAGATGCAGGTACTGGTACATCAACTGGGCTTGCGGCTCGATGGCGATGCTCGTCGATCCGATCAGCAACGGCTTGCCCACTTCACCGGACAGGCCCGTGCCAACGCCATTCTGCGAAGCACCGCCACCATACACATCGCCGTACTTGTTGTGATAGTGGGTGAGTTGCGCCACGGCGTCGAAATAGCTGCCGTCCTTCAGGTACCTGGTCCAGTAGCCGCCGAGCGATTGCGCCTGCGTTTCGACTGAACCGGTCGCGGTCGTCAGCGTCGGATTCAGCGCGCGCGCGCTGTCTTCGAACGTCGCCGACGACGAGCCGATAGTCACCGTGACGCCCGCATGCGTGCTGCCGCCAGCCGGGTTTGTCGAGAGCGTCCAGTCCTTGCCGAACTGCGCGAAGAACGTGCGTTCATCGGCGGAGAAACGATCGCCCGAGTTGGCGTTCAGGCTCTGCCCGCCAATGCGTCCCCACACGCCGTTGCCATACGTTCCCTGTGCGTTCTCGAGACTCGCGACATCGCCGACACGCTCATGCAACCGGTTCATGATCGAGAAACCGTAGTCGAGGTTGAGCGACGGTGTCATGGTGTAGCCGATCACAGCAGGACGGTATGCGATGACCGAAGGCTGAGTGGCGGGCGAGGTGGTGTTGGGCGTACCCGCGGACACGATCGGCGTCACCGGCGTAACGACAGCGCCAGGGGCGGTCGGTGTGGTCGGCGTGGTCGGCGTGGTGGGTGTCGTTGGCGGCGTCACGGGAGGCGTGGTCGGCGGCGTCACAGGAGGCGTAACCGGCGGCGTCACGGGAGGCGTAACCGGCGGTGTCACGGGAGGCGTAACCGGCGGCGTCACGGGAGGCATAACCGGCGGCGTCACAGGAGGCGTAACCGGCGGTGTCACGGGAGGCGTAACCGGCGGTGTCACAGGAGGCGTAACCGGCACGCTATTGAGCGACGAGCGCAAGTAGAAGTCGTCAGGACGACCCGAGCCGCCTTGATACAACAAGTACTGGTATGCCCCGGCCTGAACCGGCGCAAGCATATGGAAAGTCGTGGCAGCAGCGGTGCCGTTCACCTGGACGACCTTGATGCCGTCGCCTGCCGTCAGCGCGCCCAGCCCGCTCGGGCGCACCGTCACGGTCGTGCTGCCGCTTGCGTTGCCGCCAATGACCAGTTGATCGGTGAACTGATTGGACGCTGCGCCGCCGGCGTTCATCACGGTGTTCACGATCAACTGCGCGTTGGTCCCGCCCACGTAGTTGCCGCTCACATTCAGCACGTTGCCGGTCACGCCCGATGCGGCCGCCAGGTTGATCGTGTTGTTGTTGGTGAGATCGCCGTGAATCGTGAACGTGCCGGTCGACGATGCCGAGAAAGCCGGCAATGCGTTCGCCGCAGCGATCGTTCCCGAGTTGACCACCGAGCCCAGCACGGTACCGAAACCGCCGAGCGTGGCGCCTTGCGCAACAGTCGTCGTGCCTGTACCGGTGCTGGCCAGATTGTGTTGTGCATCGCCGACCGCGAGGGTGCCCGCCAGTACGTCCGTGTCGCCGTAGGTGCTTACGCCGTTCATCGTGAGTACGCCGCTGCCGAGCTTTGTCAGCGAGCCGGTACCGGTCACGCCTTGTGAGAGCGTCGACGAATACTGCTGCGTGTCGATCGTCCCGCCGTTATCGCCGATCGAGATTGCGCGGGTCGCAGCAAGGTCGAGGTCGTTGGCCAGTTGCAGCGTGCCGCCGTTGAAGGTGAGACCGCCCGTGGTCGCGCCCAATGCATTGTCGGCTGCGATATTAAGCGTGCCCTGCGTGATCAGCGTGCCGCCCGAATACGTGTTGCCGCCGGTTGCCGTGGGCGCCAGGAACAACGTGCCCGCACCGGTTTTCTCGATCGAGCCCGTGCCGCTCAACAACCCCGCGTAGGTGCCGTCATCGGTTTGCGCGAAGCGGACCAGCCCGTTGTCGGTAATCGCGGCCGGGAGGCTCTGCGCCCGCGCTTGAAGCGTGCCCGCGGCATCAACAAGCATCTGGCCCGTGTAGGTGCTGTTATCGCCCGTCAGGATCAGCGTACCGCCTGCAACTTCCGCACTTTGCACGTCCGGCAGGATGCCGTTGACGGTCCACGTACCGGTGTCCGTCTTGATGAGCGTCTGGAAGTTGGCGATGTTGCCCGTCAGTGTGTCCACGCCGAGCCCGCTCAGGAACAACTGGTTGTTGCCTGCGCCGCCGTCGATCGTGCCCGTCACCGACGAGCCGGTGTAGATGCGCATGATGTCGTCGCCACCTGAAAATATGATGTCGCCGATCACCTTGCCCTTGTTGGTGAAATCGATGGGAGCGTCGCCGCTCGAGCCGATCACGCTGCCGGGTGACTGGATCACGCCGGTTTCATTGTTGATGACGGTGTTGCCGCCGACCTTGTTCTGGAACCAGATGGCGTCGGCGTTGATCGCCTGGATCAGGCCGTTGTTGATGATGACGTTGCCCTGGCCTTGTATGTTCACGGCCTCGGCAATGCCCTGAGTGCCGTTGGACAGCACCTGGCCGCCAGCTTGAACGGTCAGCGTGCCGTTGTCCTGGAACTCGATGGTATTCGCGCCGGTGCCATAGTTGCCGTGTGAATTGACGGCGTTGTTGCTGACCGTGCCGCCCGACTGAACCGTGATGTTGGCGTTGTTAGCCAGGCTGATTGCCGATGCGTCGCCCGTGGCAATCGTCGCGCCGTTCTGGACAGTGACGGTCTGATTGTCGTTGCCCGGTACATAGCCGGTGCCGATGGGTGTGGCCCATGGGTTCGGCGAGGCTGAATTGCAGACCGTATCGAGGCCGTTCACGGCACACGCTGCTGCCGCCGCAATAGGACTCAGGAGAAAAGGAATCAGCAGCAGTGATGGTGCAAGCGAGATCGCTCGCGAACGAACTTGATGAGTCATGAACCGCCCCCGGTGTTTGTTATCTGTAAAAGCGGGCGGAATTTAACAAGCAGGCTTTCTGGTGAATGTGGCTAGCCGAACGAACGAGCCCGGAAACCTTACCGAGTAACACATGCTTTGTGCAGCATCGCGCTTTAAACAGCAGAAAGGAGTTGGGTAACTGTCAATTGTTGTTAAGTCGGTGAGAAGTCATTGAGTGACGTGACGCCGGGTCGCTAGCCGCGCGTGCTTAATAGCAGAATCCGCTCTTGATCTATGAGCGCTGGCGAACATGCAGCGCAGATGCAGCGCGTTGTGTGGGTTACCCATCGTTCAAGCGCGAATGTCTTGCTTCAGGGCGTTCCCTCTGCGTCCATGCATCGGTACGATGCGTTTTTCGGCGCTTCACGCGCTTGGGCAAGCGCTGATATCGGGGGATATATGGGAGCGAAAAGTACGGTGGAGAGCAGGCCGACGAACGTTCATGTTCATCTTTACTACGGCGTCGATCCAGGCCGGTATCGCAAGGACGAGAACGTCGGGTGCTTGTACGGCTATCACTACGCCCAATCGGAGTCGATGACGCTTTCATATTCCCAGGATCACCCTGAAGGCCGTGTCCTTCGCACTATTCGACGCGGCTTGAAAGCGCTTCTCGGCTGCGATCTCATCCATACCTTTCGCAACCGCGCTGCGCTGCTTGAAGCGGACGTGATCTGGACGCATACGGAGCGGGAGTACCTCTCGGCGGCGTTGCTGCTCATGCTCAATCGCGGTCCGCGCAAGCCGCTTCTGCTGGCGCAAAGCGTGTGGTTGCTGGACATCTGGGAATCGCTTGGCGTGTTCAAGCGCGCAATGTTCAAGCGGCTGCTAAGCCAGGCGACCTTGCTGACGACCCTGACTCACGACAACGCCGCACTAGCGAAAAAGTTCTGGAACCGCGAAGCAACGGTGGTTCTCTACGGCATCAGTACAGACGATTTCCCTTTGCAGCCGGTGTCCGAGTGGCGCCCTCACGGACCCTTGCGCGTGGCGGCCATTGGTAACGATCGTGATCGGGACTGGCAGACCTTCATGGCTGCGTTCGAAAACGACCCGCGCTTTAGCGCGAGGCTGGCGACCCAGCGTAAGGTCGCGCGTCCTGATCAGGCGGACAACATTGTGATTGCACCGGTGTCGGGGCTGGCGGAGCAGCGTGCGCTCTATGACTGGGCCGATGTGATCGTCGTACCGCTTCATCCCAATCACCATGCATCGGGCATTACGGTTTTGCTGGAAGCGGTGATGGCCGGCAAGGTAGTGGTCGCAACGGGCATAGGCGGTCTGTCGGACTATTTCTCCGGTGACGCCGTCTCCTATGTACCGGTCCACGATGCACCGAGCTTGCGCGAGACTGTCGCCGCGCTAGGGGCCGATCCCGAAGGCACGACCGAGCGGATTCGGCGCGCGCAGCAGGAGTTGGTATCGAAGGATCTGACGACGCGCGGTTTCGCCCGGCAACATGTCATGCTGACGCATCAGATGCTGCGCCAGGCACGGTCGAACGAACGGGCGGAATCGCTTGCGCGTGTGTAAGCCGCAGGTCAAGTGACTCAAGTGACTCAAACGGCGGCTCAATACCCCGTTCGCTGACGCGAGCAACCCGCCCTTACTTGCCAGCCTGTGTTCGCTTAAGGAAATCGTGCTGGAAAATGCACATGCGATACACGTTGTGATACCGGCCATTACCAAAAAACTCTTCGATCAGTTCCGCTTCCTGTTTGAAGCCGCACTTCTCGTAGACATGAATAGCCGACTGATTCGACACATCCACGATCAGATACAGCTTGCGCAGATTGAGCACTGAGAACGCGTAGTCCGTGGCGAGCAGGGTCGCGCTTGTTGCATATCCCTGGCCTTGGGCGCCGGGTGCAATGATGATCTGGAATTCGCCGCGTCTATGGATGTAATCAAGCTCGATCAATTCCGCGAGCCCTACGGTCTCGCCGACCTTGTCGACAGCGACGAAGCGCCGTTCACGCAGGTCGTGGACGTGGCGATCGTATAGCTGGGACAACTCGGAGAACGTTTCATAGGGTTCTTCGAACCAGTAACGCATGATCTTTGCGTTGTTGTTCAGACTGTGGACGAAGTGGAGATCGGTACGTTCGAGCGGCCGCAGCATGAGCTGATTGTTCTCTTCGATGATCATGGGTGACACTCCGCGAATGATGGATCGACCTGCAATATAACTTAAGCGCCTGCACGTGCCTGGTTGCTTACAGGCCTTAAGGGACGGCCTCCAGGCGTGCGCCATAGACTTCGAGCGCGGCATCGCGCAGCGCTCGAAGCACAACGTTTGCCGCGGGCGACAATAATTGCGTTTGCCGCGTAATGATGCCGAATGCATCCATGCGGCACGGCAATTCAATAGCCAGCCGCTTGAGCGTGCCGAACTCCTCATATTGCCGCGCGACTTCTTCGGGCATGACGGCGAGCATGTCGCTTTGCAGCAAGATGCCGGAGATTGCAACGATGTTGTTGGTGTTCACCACATTCTGCGGCGAACTGAGGCCGATCTGTGAAAAGACCATGTCGAATCTATGCCGCAGCACGCTGCCCGGCGGATGCAGGACCCAGCCTGCATTGACAATGTCGTGCATGGTCAGGCCGGTCGCGTGTTCAAGCGGATGCCCGGGGCGCACGACTACGCAAAGCGGTTCCTCGGCAATAGGCTCGTAACGTACCGCATCCTTGAACTGGCCCTGCCGCTCGAGTACGCGGCCAATCATGATGTCGAGGTGGCCCTCGGCAACCAGCGGCAGCATCACGTCTGACGTTTCCACTTGCAGCCAGATCTGCAATTGCGGATAAAGCGCTTTCACGCGTGCGATGGCCATTGGCACCATGGTCGCGGCTGCTGCGGCAATCGCGCCAATCTGCACCTGGCCCACGAGCCCCGCGCGCAACGCGGAGATCTCGTCGTGCGCCTGGTTCAGATTCGAGAGCACCATGCGCGCATGCCGGATCATCACTTCGCCATACAGCGTGGCGTGCATCCCGTGCGGCGTGCGGTCGAAAAGCCGCACCTCCAGCATGTCCTCCAGTTCCTTCAGCAGACGCGACGCGGCCGGCTGCGTCATGCCGAGGACATCGGCGGCGCGGCGGACGTTGCCTTCTTCCTCCATGGCCGCAAGCAGCATCAACTGCCGCGTCTTGAGACGCGCGCGCACGAACCAGTTCGAGTAGCTTTGAGCCATCGCCGCGCGCCTATGCGTGAATTAAAACGACACTGAAAGCTTCTTTGCTTACTGGGCATGCGGGCGGTTTTTTCATTATCGTTTTCGCTTGGTGACAAACAAGGTCGTGGTTCCGGGAAAGTGCGGATTCTCTATCGGGATCAGGCCAAACCCGCAGCGGCGAACGCGTCCGGCAGGCTTTGGACGTTAATCGTAGCCGATCATGGCCGTCGGGCAGAGAGGCCGCGCAAGCCACATTATCGCCGCTTGGCTGCGGTTGCCAGATTTAGCGTACGGGTGGGCAATGACAGGCGCTTGGCCGAAGCCGGGCGGGGTAAGCCGACGGTAAGGTCAAGCCGTGGCGATCAGCAGCACGCCGGTGCCCGCGAGCCCGATGGACCAGAGGCGGTCGAAGTTGATCCAGCCGCGCCTGAGGACGCCCACGCCCAGCCAGTCGTACACCAGCATTGCGATACCCGCTGTGACGAACAGCGTGGCCAGCGTATGCAGGCCGACGGCGGCGAGCGAGACCAGCAGCGGCCCGGATGATCCGCCTGCCATGGACCCGCACAGGGGGATCAGCGCCGGAATCAGCATGAGGCCGGCTCCGTGTGCGGTCGCCATCAGGAACGACCAGAGGACGAGACCGGCAAAACCTGTCGTCATGCCAACCCGCACGCGGTGCCGATGCCCGTAGCGAACCTGGTACACCGCCCAGGCGACCAGCAGGGCGCCGCTTGCAATGCGAATGAGGTGGCTGTCCACGACCATCCCTGTGGTGGCCACGAGCGCGGCGACTATGCCGATAGAGAGCGCGTGGCCCAGCGCCATTGGAGGGATGGCAAGAAGGACGGCTTGCCGGCTGCGTCGATGCAAACCGAGGGCGACCGCGAACAGCCAGCCCATGGCGGGGTTGAGTCCATGAAACACGCCAAGCCCTGCAATCGCGAACCACTCCCATGCGTGGCCCGACCCTGCCCATGCTGTGTTCATGATGGGCCCGGCGTGAGCGCTCCATGAGAGTCGCAGGTCGCGGATAACTTCATGGATAGCAATACGAGTCGGACGAACAATCACCGCCCTCGAGCCGCACCTGATGCGGCCGGTGCGTGGAAGGCCACTCGACCAGGAAGCGCGGATCGAACTCGATACCGCCCTCCGGCGACGCATCCAGCTTCACCATCCAGCCTTTGAGACCATCGGGATAAAACTGTTCGTCGATAGCGCCGTATAGCGAATTGGTGAAATACACGCGGCGGCCATCGCGGCTGACTTCGACCATCTGCGGTCCGCCGTTCAGGGAGCGGCCGTCAGCCTTCGGATGTGACTCGCGCGATACGATGCCACCGATTCTCACGGTCCCGGTGAGCTTGGGCGCGAAGGGATCGGAGACGTCGTATTGCCGCAAGTCGCCGGTTCCCCAGCACGCAACGTAGAGGAAGCGGTCGTCCATGGACAGGTCGATGTCCGTGACAAGCGGAGGCACTGCACCGAAACCCTTCAGCATGGGCGGCAGCAGATCGGGGTTAGCGGGCTCGGCTGGAATCTCGATGATCTTCTTGACGGCCCACTTGTCACCATCGCGGTACCAGGTCCAGATAGACGCGGATAAATCGTTCAGGCTGATCACGGAGTTGACGAAGCCGTATGCCTTGGTCGGATCGTGAGCCGGACGCAGTTCGAACACGAGCTGGTTCTCCTTGCCGAAATCGATCTCCTGTTGATGCTTGCGTGTATGCAGGTCCCAGAAATGCAGCTTGTGGCCGTATTGGCCGCCTAGCAGGATTTCCGGCACGAGGCCGTTTTCGAATGTAGCAGGCAAGCCCCATTCGCTCGTGACCAGGGTGTCGTGTCCGAGGTGCCACCAGGCGTCGTAGGCTAGTTGCTGAGGACCGCGATCTATTTCCCATTGGCCGCGAATGTCGAAGGTCTCATGGTCCATCAGGAAAATGCCGCCCGGCGCTTCGCCTTGCGCATTCCCCAATGCGGCCACGTAGATACCTTCGGGTCCGCAGTGAACGGTATGAGGTCGGGTATAACCCGCCTTCTCGGCGACTTCGCCGGGCTCCAGCACGCGCACGATCTTGGGGTTGCGAGGGTCAGCCTTGGTATCGAGAATATGAATTCTCGACGATCGCAAACCGGGCACGACCAGATAACGACGCTCGGCGTGCGGGTGGGGTGCGTTCGGGCATAGGCAGGAACTGCAGGCGTTCCAGCCGAAATGATGAAGCTCGTCGCCTGTGTTGGGCATGGCGACGTTGCTGATCACTTGCGAATAGCTGGCCGAGGCGGGGTCTACGTCCACGACGGCGATGGCATCCGGCACCTGTCGCGTGGGATCGAAACTCGCAACGTACGCAATGGTTTCGTGCGGGGTCTTCATGGCCATCCGCGGGGAGGGATAGAACGTTGGATCCGGTGTCCAGGTAGCCATGCCATTTCTCCAGGAAACGTTTTTCCCTGGTGGCCCGGTGGAAGCCGCGCAAGGATTATCCGCAGACCTACCGGGCAAATATACCTTGTTTACCGCATCCGATTGCCCGAGCCGGTTGGCGCCCAAAGCTTGATTTCTTCTAAGCGAATACCGTATGGCGATATGCGCTCGCTTGCTTGCCGCAAGCATGGGTGTAAACACGAACGCCCGGCTGCTCCTTGCCGGGCGTTCAAAGCGCGAGTGCGTAGGAGCAGTCTATTTGCGCGCTTTCCGACCTGCGGTTTTGGCCGCCGGTTGAGCCGCGGCCACGCCAATCTGGCTGGCCGGGAAATTGACGATCCTCGTGCTGCCCGCCGGCCTTGCGTACGAGCGAAGCGCCTGACGGGAGCTGGATCTCGCGCCGCCGGCAATCGCACTCATTGCCTGCTTGTCGAGTTCCACGCTGTCGGGTAGATCCTTGATCAGAATTGCAGCCATGGTGTCATCCAGGGTAGGTTAGGGTTTCCATTCATTCCAGTATAGGCAATTCAGGCGTTTAGAAACGCCTGATCCGCTGCGGGAAGAATCTTCCCGCAGCGGACGTCGACGCAACCAGACCTGCATTGCGGTTGCTTCATACAGCGATCGCTGAACCCGTGCTCGCATACTGCGCCGGATTGACGCTCAGGCGTAGCGGTCCGAAGTCTGCGCCGATCACGCCGACGTTGTTGAGCGCGTTGACCTCCACGTTTTGATACTGAATGATGTTCGCGTTCGAGGTTACCGCGACGTTGACGTTGGCAAATGCACCGGGGTTGACAGGCAACGCGTTACCGCCGCGCACGTCCGACATGGCGTGGCGGTCCAGCTCCCGGCTGTGAGATAAATCTTGAATCGTGATGGACGACATGGCGGTGCTCCAAGGTGAAAAGTAAGGGCGGCCTGAACGGGCAACCTGGAGACCGTGAGGCCTCCGGGTTGCCGCGCAGCTTCAGAAGTTGATCGTGTTCTTGTTGGTGGCGGTCTGCTTCGGGTCGACCGTCGAGTGAATGCCGCTCGCGAACGCCACGTTGTTGCCGTTGTTGTTCAGCGTGTTCTGCGACTGGCTGATCAGTTGAGTGGCATCGAACGAAGCCTCGTACGAGGACACGTTCACGCCAGGCCAGTAGCCAGGCAGGTTGCCACCGCGTACGGCGGACATGGCGCGGCTGTCGAGTTCTTCGGTCACGGACAGGTCTTTGATGGTGAGTGATTTCATGACAGTTCTCCTAAGGGTCAAGCCAGGTGGCTTTAAAGGTTGGTGAGCATCTTGTCTGCTCGCTGGACACTAATGCATGGGCTGTGCCAGAAGCGCCGCCGAGCAATAAAATAATGCTCAAAGGCTTATGGAATAAGGCTTGGCGGAATCGGAGAAGTGCACGGCTTGCGTGCTCTTTCATTGGCATTCGAAGCGGATGACGGCTTCGGGCCAACAGCGGGAACCCGATCTGTTGGGCCTGGAACAACATGTGCCCGATCGAACACCCGCGGCGAAACCATATTGCGAAAGGCAGGGCTGTCACCTAGTATCGAATCACTGCGAGTGCGGGTAACTACAGACAATATATTTACTATGGAGCCGCGTACGAGCCGTCGAGATGACCAGTCTTGCGCAAGCTATTCGAACCTTCCAGAACAGTGGTGCGTCGCGTGATGAGTTTTTAGTGCTCGTCGACAGCGCGTTGTCCGCCGATGACACGTCGCCCGGGCGCCTGCTCGAAATACTCCGCGAAGAACAAGCCAGGACGCCGCTGCCAGCCGATCTTTATGCGGTTGTGCACCGGCGGATAGAGCAGGCGTCGCTGGCAAGCCATGGCGCGAATGCCGACGAGACGCGCTTGCAAACTTCACCAGGCGCGTTGCACCAGCGCTCGACACCTTCTTCCCAATTCCCGCCGCCTGCGCGTGACTTCGTGATGTCGGACACGGCCCAGGTCAAGGAGGTGGGCGACACCCTCAACGGCCGTTTCGTGCTCGAGGAATGTCTTGGTGTGGGCGGCATGGGGACCGTCTACAAGGCGCTCGACCTGCGCAAGCTCGAAGCATCGGATCGCCGTCCGTACATTGCGATCAAGGTGCTGAATCTGCAGTTTCGCGGCAATCCGAAATCGCTCATTGCACTGCAGCGCGAAGCGAAAAAAGCGCAGGCGCTCGGGCATCGAAACATCGTGACGGTGTACGACTTCGATCGCGACGGCCCGGTGGTCTACCTGACCATGGAGTATTTGTCCGGCAAGCCGCTGAGCCGGATCCTGCGGGCCCCGGAGTTCAAGGGCATGCCGTATGCGGAGGCGTTGCCGATCTTCACGGGCATGGCGAACGCGCTCGCCTATGCGCACGAGCGTGGTTTCGTGCATTGCGACTTCAAACCCGCCAACGTGTTCCTCACCGATACCGGGGAGGTGAAGGTCATCGACTTCGGTATTGCCCGCGTGTTCCAGCGGCCTGAAGAGGAAACCGACGCAACGATCTTCGATCCCGGCAGTCTCGGCGCGCTGACACCCGCTTATGCGAGTCCGGAGATGCTGGAGCATCGTGAGCCGGATCCACGCGACGACATCTACGCGCTCGGCTGCACCACCTACGAATTGCTGACCGGGCGGCATCCGTTCGACCGCGTACCCGCAACCCAGGCGGGCAGCTTGGGCCTCAAGCCTCAGCGTCCCGAGGGGCTGGGGACGCGGCAATGGCGGGCGCTGAGGACCTCGCTGGCGTTCGAGCGCGAAGCGCGCATGCCGACGGTCACGCGCTTTCTGCAGGAATTCGGCGGTACGGAAAAGCACACCGGCATGCCGGGCGCCGCGCTCAAGGCGGCTGTCTCGGCGGGCGTGCTGGCCGTGGTGGCTGCGGGCGGCTATTTCTATGCGTCGTCGCATCGCGCAGCGTCACCGGAGCAAGCCGCAGTGTCACCGGGACAAGCCGCAGTGTCACCGGAGCAAGCCGCAGCGTCACCGGGACAAGTCGCCACGTCATCGGAAAAATCCGCCACGCCACCCGAGACAGTCGCCGCGGTGCCTGCCACCCCGGTTGTCCCGGCGCTTTCACTCGCGACGGTCGCGCCAGTGCTCGCGAGCGTGCCGTGTTCGGCGCTGGTGGCGTCGGTCCGGGATCAGGCGCTTGGCGTGAGCGGCTATCTTGGCCGTAGCTATGGCACGCAGAAATTGCGCACGACGCTGAGCCAGATTCCGGGCGTCGCCAATTCCGCCGTACAGGTCCAGGAAGTCGACGACGACAAGTGCGACATGCTCAAGCTGATCGCGCCCTACCTGACTGCGAACCGGCCCGCAACGATTCAAACCCGGGATCGCAATACCCAGTTGACCGAGGGTCAGCCGCTGGTCGTCCAGATCACTACGCCGCCCTACGATTCATGGGTCAATATCGACTACTACCAACTCGACGGTAGCGTGGTCCACCTGCTGCCGAATGCACGTTCGAGGGACAACCAGGCTCCGCCGAACTACGCCGCGACAATTGGCAGCGCGGGCGACTGGATCGTGTCGAAACCGTTCGGCACGGAGATGATCGTGCTGCTCGTGACGCCCGCAGCCCTGTTCGATACGGCCAGGCCCGACAGCGAGTCGCGAGGGGACTATCTGCCCGCTGTCGCGAAGCGGCTTGCCGAGATCGCGAATAAATTCGGGCGCGACAAGATCGCCGTGGACCTTGTTCAGATCGATACGCATCCCCGCAAAAAATAGCGGGCGCTTCCCGCTATTTCATGTCGCGCGCCACGCGCATGCCGTTTTGCGATTGCCGTACGCTGGCGCTGTATTTGAACCGCGTGGCCGACTGCATGTAGGCGCCGCCGTCGGGCCAGGAACCGCCGCGGATCACGCGCATCGGGCAGCCTGCTTCGTCCCACACACGGCCATCTGGCGGCGCGCCCTTGTACGAACCGTGCCAGCAGTCGCCGACCCATTCCCACACGCTGCCATTCATGTCGAAGAGGCCGTAGGGGTTGGGCAAGAAGGACCCTGCGTTCACCGGGCCATCCTTGCGCCATGGCTCGCCGCAGTCCTTGCAGTCGGCGTAACCCTTGCGCATTTCATTGCCCCACCAGTAGGTCGTGGTGGTACCGCCGCGTGCGGCATATTCCCACTCGGCTTCGCTCGGCAGGCGATACGTCTTGCCAGTCGTCTTGCTGAGCCATTTGACGTAGACCTGTGCATCGTCCCAGCTTAGATTGCGCACCGGCGCGGACTTCGAGTTGTTGCCTTCAATATCGATGCGTGGGCACCCGCTTGCGTCCGCGCAAGCGTTCCACTGCTCGATGGTCACTTCGTATTTGCCGATGGCGAACGGCCGGCCAATGCTGACCTTATGCACGGGACGTTCGGCAGGATCGTCGGAATTGCTGCCCATTTCGAACGTGCCGCCCGGTAATGCAATCAGCGCCGGACAGGCGGCACAGTCCTTGATCTCGCTTGCGGCGGACGTGCTTGTCTTGAGGGCTGCAGCCGGAGCAGGAGCGGCAGCCGGCGCGGGGGTGGGCGGCGGCGTGGGTGCGGCCGCGGATTTTTCCGCTGGCGCCGGTACGGGCGTAGCGGGTGAGGCAGGCGGAGTTGCCGCGTGCGTCTGGTTGACCTGAGCGGGCGCTTGCGCCTTCGGCGCGGAGGCAGCAGCAGCACGAAGCCGGTCGATACGAGCGTGCGCGAGCGTGGCAAAGCGTCCGTTCGGATAGGCCTTCAAGTAGGCTTCATAGTCGCTTGGATAGGTACTGTCCTTGATCGACTCCCAGAAGGTGAGTTCGTATTGCTCGTTGCTATCCTTGGGAAGAATTCCCCGGCTCTGGTACGCGACCACGGTTTGAGCTCTCAAGGAGCTCGGGCTGCTGTTTCCCGCTTGCAGTGCGGATGGGGTGAACTCGAACTTGAAGCGGTCTGCCTCCGCGGCTGGTCCCGCTATCATCCACGGCACCTGCTGTCCCCCAGTCGCCACGCTCACGGATCGCGCGACATCGTGCAGCACGTCTTCAATATTTCGTCCCGGCTGGTCAATCGCGCGCAACAACGCCGCGGTGTACATGCCATGCCGCATGCCGTCGGCCGCGTATGCGCCGGGCGCGGTTGCATACGCGATGATCGTATGGCCGGGCGGCTGCACCATGCTGACGTTGGCGGGGTCATACGGATTGTTCAGGCAGGTATCGAGCACAACAAGGTTGAGTTGATTGCTGCGCTGCGCCGACATGCCCGCCACTATGTTGTTCAAGTCGATGCCCTGCGTGAGCGGGGCCGCAGGCGAGCCCTGCGTGTCGACGGGCAGCAGCAGGGTGGACTTGCCGACCTGCATCCCATGTCCCGCGAAATAGAACAGGCCCACGCCGCCAACGGCCAGGCGCTCGTTAAATTCGTGAATTGCTTCGTTCATGCGGGTACGGTCAAGGTTCGAGTACGTCACGACATCGAAACCTAGCCGGTTCAGCAGTTCGCTGGCTGCTGCCGCATCACGCGTGGCGTTGGCGAGCGGATGATCTCCATAGCTCGCATTGCCGATCACCAGCGCAAGCCGGCGCGCAGGCGCCGCACCCTGTTCCTCGGCTGCGCCGCTGCCGAGCGCCACGGCGCCAAGCAGGACCGCGAGCCACAGATTTCTCCACATGATTCTTCGCCACATGATCACACCCCGTACCGGTATTCGACGGCACCTTCAAGGAACCGCGCCAGAGCTGCATGATCCGCGGGAGCGCCACGAGCACTCACGCAGAATCCGTTTGTCCGATGGGCGAGCATCACGACCAACCATAGCACGCAACTACTTCATATCAACGTGGGCGAGAAGGCGTAACAATGCAACGTGTCGTGATTGGCCCGGGGATTGGCTTTTTATGACGAACGCATCTCCACGATAAAAGATGGATACCTAATTATTCAGACGATACTCAAGAAATGGTCGATTGACTGATGGCCTGACAACGGTCGATTGGCCCTTCTCCAAGGCATGTCTTTTTAGTGGATTCCGTCCTAAGCTAACAAGAAGAAAACCGTGCATAAGGTTCGGGAGAATTCAAAAATGCTAAGAAGAACCGTCCTTGGCGTGCTCGCTGTCATGACCGTGCTGACACCGTCGCGTTCATTCCCGGCGGCGCGTACGCCTTCTCCGCCCGGCGCGGAGGCATTCATCATCTGGCCGCCCGACGGCGCGGTCATCACGGGCGGCAAACTCTGGGTCCGCATGGGCTTGCGCAACATGGGCGTATGTCCGAAGGGCATCAACATTCCCAATGTAGGACATCATCACCTGCTGATCGATACGGAGTTGCCGCCGTTCGATCAGGAAATTCCCTCGGACCGCCAACACCTGCATTTCGGCGCGGGCGAAACCGATGCGCGAATCGAGTTGCCGCCGGGCAAGCACACGCTGCAGTTGCTCATGGGCGACTACAACCACGTGCCGCACGATCCCCCGATCTATTCGAAGAAGATCACGATCACCGTGAAATGACGGGTGCGTCGCAGTGGTGTTTTTCAGGTGGGCTGCAATCATACGGGAGGGCGTGTGCCATGAAGAGATTTTGCGCTGCCGCGGCGATCGCGGTCTCGCTGATATCCGTGTCCGGTTCCGCGCTGGCCGGCCCCACACCCGCCCCGCCCAATGCGTATGCGTATATCGGCTACCCGAACAATGGTCAGACGCTTCCCGCCGGCAAGCCATTTCGCGTGTGGTTCGGGCTGCGTTACATGGGCGTCGCCCCGCGTGGCGTGCAGTATCCGAATACCGGCCACCATCATTTGTTGATCGACACCGACCTGCCCGCGTCCTTCGATGAGGAGATTCCCTCCGACCGCCAGCACCTGCATTTTGGCGCGGGTGAAACAGAGACCACACTCGATCTGCCTCCCGGCAAGCACACGCTGCAATTGCTGATGGGCGACTACATGCACGTCCCGCACAACCCCCCCGTCTATTCGAAGAAGATCACGATCTACGTCAAGTGATTGGTCCGGTTCACGCGCGGCGAGTGTCGCGCATGAACCAACAGTTCCCCGAAAAAGCGTTGGTTGCCACCCGTCACGACCGTGCCGGATGACGGGCGGGCGGCAACTTCCGCTACCGCGGTGTCATCGCGCAGATCCTTTCCCGGTAAAGCTTCGGAGCCATCGGGTGAAGCCTTCGGGACTCGCCTGGCACGGGCCATGCATTAGTGTCCAGCGAGCAGACATGATGCTCACCAACCTTTAAAGCCACCTGGCTTGACCCTTAGGAGAACTGCCATGAAATCACTCACCATCAAAGACCTTTCCGTTACCGAAGAACTCGATAGCCGCGCAATGTCCGCTGTACGCGGCGGCAACCTGCCCAGCTTCTGGCCGGCCTACAGCAGCACGGCAACGAGCCTCTCGTTCAGTGCGGAACAGTTGATCAGCCAGTCGCAAAACACGATCAACAACAACGGCAACAACGTTGCATTTGCCAGCGGTATCTCGTCGACGGTCAAGCCGACGCAGACCGCCAACAACTACAACACCGTCAACTTTTGATCGACGGGTGCAGGCGGCGAAGGTCATCCGGCCTTCGCTGCCGTACCGGCCCGGACCCCAGGTCTGCAAGTCTTCAAGCAGCACTCCACCTACCCGGAGTGAGATCATGCAAGTCATGTCGCCATCGCGCGGGTTGCAGGGCCGCGCATCCAACTTCTCATCCCCAGGTAGCATGCATGTCCTGTTCGCGCGCATGGTGCTCCCGGTGCTTGCCTGCACGACACTTCTCGGTGGTTGCATCGACGTGAACGTGCCGGACTACAAGCGTCCTGATACACCCGCCAAGGCCACCTGGTCGCAAACGGCCAAGGCGCTCGTGTCACCGGCCGACACCATTACGCTCGACTGGTGGAAGCAGTTCCACGACCCGTATCTCGACTCCCTCGTTAGCCGGGCAATAGCAGGAAACTTCGATATCAAGATTCTCGCCGCGCGTGTATCGGTCGCGGGTGGACAGATCAACGAGGCACGTGCCGGAGCGCTTCCCACCGCCGATCTCGGCGCGGGCGCGGAGTTTGATAAAACCACGCGGCGGGATTTCTCGAAGCAATACAACGTCGCCACGCAGGTGAACTGGGACATCGACATCTGGGGCGCGGTCGAGAAAGGCGTGCAGGCGCAGAAGGCCGAATATCGCGCGACGGAAGCGGATTGGCGCGCAGGATATCTGACGCTCGTGTCCGATGTCTCCACGACCTACTTTCAGATTCTTCAGTTCGATGACCAGATTGACCAGCAGCAAAAAACGCTGCGCACCAACCAGCAGATCCTGACCATCTATGAAGGCATGGCGAAGAATGGCCTTGTGCCGAGCACGCAGGTCCTGACGCAGCGCGCGGAAATCAACCGCATGACCAAAGACCTGCTCGAATTGCATCGCTCCCGCGATCTGGCGAACAACGCGCTGGCCACATTGATCGGTGTCCCGGCCGGCGAGTTCATCGTGCCGGCGGGGCAGCTCGAGAAGCGTGTGCAGATTCCCGTCGTGCCGGCGGGCTTGCCGGCGCAATTGATGGCGCGGCGACCCGACGTCGTGGCAGCCGAATATCGCGTGCTGGAAGCGTACGACGTCGTGGGACAGGCGAAGCTCGCGCAGTTGCCCACCATCAGCCTCACGGGCCGGGGCGGTACGGCGAGTTTTGCTCTGACCGATTTATTGAAGTCCTTCACGTTCAGCTTCTTGCCCAGTATCAACATTCCTTTGTTGGACCCGGGTGTGAGGGCGCATGTCAAGGCGACCGAGGCGCAGACGGTCGTGGTCGAACAACAGTATCGGCGCACTGTCATGGGCGCGTTCGAGGAGGTGGAGAACGCGCTGGTCAACCTCGACGCGCATACGAAACAGCGCGCGCAACTGCAGGAGGAAGTGGGGCACCTGCAAGTGGTGGCCGCCCAGGTTGAAGCGCAGCTCAAGGAAGGCGTGGTGTCGCAACTGGAGGTCTTCGAGACCGAGCGTACGTTGCTTGCGGCAGAATTGGCGTTGCTTGAAAACCATCAGCAACTGCTCTCCGACACAGTCACTCTCTATAAGTCCCTGGGCGGCGGATGGCCGGCGGTCGACGTCCAGAAGACGGACGAAGCAAGCGACACAACCGCCGCGCGTGGTGCGCAAGGTGAGTTCACTGCAAGTAAGGGAGCAACGAACTAAGCGCACGCGACGGCCGCGATTTCAGGGCAATAGTTCGCATCGGCCAAAATCAATGTTCGGAATGCAAAGTG
Source organism: Caballeronia udeis (assembly GCF_001544555.2). Taxonomy (GTDB): domain Bacteria; phylum Pseudomonadota; class Gammaproteobacteria; order Burkholderiales; family Burkholderiaceae; genus Caballeronia; species Caballeronia udeis. Next base: position 25,665 of record NZ_FCOK02000061.1, read on the forward strand.
TTAGTTCTCAGGCGACAGATGTGTTGCTGAATGATTGACTACCGCCAAGCGTGACTTACACTTCATGGCGTCACTGCTTTCGTTGCGGTTTCGTCCAACAAGGTTCATCGGCGGGAAAATGAGAGAACGCGGGGTCGTCGTCCTGCGCTCAACGCGTGATGAACGTCCTTCGAGATGTGGACCCATGGCTCCAGGAGAAGCTTCCGTTGCCGAGGCCGGGCCAATGCTGCACAAGGCCTTCGATCTCTTGCTCGAGCCCGAGTCCTGTCCCGCGGCCGGCGTCATTCGTATCGACGAAAATCTGTTTGCGGTCGGGCGGTTTGAAGCGCCTTTCGCCTGTTACGAAGCCGACGCCGTTGCGCAGTTGTCGCGGCGTCACGCACGGATCTTTATCGAGAACGGCGCAGTATACGCGGCCGACCTTGGCAGCAAGAACGGCACGACGGTGAACGGTGTGTTGCTGCGCGAGAAGCCCATGCGGCTGCAGAGCGGCGACGTCATAGGCTTTGGCGGCAAGCTCACGTTCCGGGTGCGGATGGAGCCGCGCGCGGTAGCGCGGGCCTATGCAGCGCAACCGGTGCACCTGACGCTCACGCCGGAACGCGGCGACCTCGGATTGCATCCGGTCGAACTCACGGAGTTTCCGTTTCTCGTCAGCAAGGCGGACGAGACGTTCTCGCAATACAGCGACCGCTATCCTCATCAGGTTAACTACGTGTCGCGGCGGCACGCGCATATTTTTGTCAAGGCGGGCATCCCGTTTGTCGAGGATCTCGGCAGCACGAACGGAACGTTTGTCGACGGCAAACGGGTCGGCGAGATCGCCGTGCCGCTGCAAGATGGTGCATCGCTGGCGTTCGGAGGCAATCACTTCGCGTACATCGTGAGCCTGCGGCGGGAAACGGAGCCGGGTGCAATCACAACCACTACTGCCACTATCACCGCTACGGCGGCGGGTACAACCGGCCCAGCGGCTCAAGCCACGCCGGATGATCTCGACAAGACCACCTTCATCACCACCGCACATTCCTTCCTGGATATTTTCTGCGTCGACCAGGGTCAACTGTCTGACGATGAGATCAACCGCGAGACCTTGCCTGATGAACGTGTTCCGGCACGCCGCCGCTCTCGCAGCAGGTTCGTGCGCTTTGTTTCCGACCTTGGCGCGGCATTCGGCGGGGGGCAGGCAGTGGAGCGCCGGGTGCTCTTCTGCGGCCTGGCATTTGTCGCAGCAATGATCGCGATCGGCAGCGCGCTTTATTTCAGTAGCACGGCCGAGCGAAATCTGAAGAGCCTGGTCGCTCACGGCGACTATCGCAATGCCGTGAGCGTCGCGAACTCTTACCTGGGCAAACATCCTGACGATCCTCATGCGATGGTCCTGGGTACCGAAGCGCTTCTCAAGGGTTATCTGCCGGACTGGCTCGACCAGCTGAAACGCCGGAATTTCGACGGCGCACGCTCGGTCGTCTCGCAGATGGAGACACTGGCCGCGACCAACTCCGACGCGCGTTTTCTCGTCGATGAAATCGCGTGGATTGGACGGCTGGAAGCGTTCATGGCAAGCCGCGAGAGGGCGGATACCCCCATTCGCATCTATGCCGATGAGAACCGCATGAGCGAGTTGCTGGCGCAGTGGGAGCGCGACCCGAGCAGCCATCAACGGCGGCTGGACCGGATTGCGTCCACGGTACCGGCGTTCAGGGATCTGTACGCCGTTGCACTCAGTCATCTGCGCAAGCTCGAGAGTGAGGACTCGGTTTATCTGGCGGCCATCGAGCGCCTCAAGGGGAGTATTGACCGGGCGCTGGCGCCGGGCGGCGACCCTGACGCGCTAAGCGGCGAAATAGCGGATTACGCCGACAAATACCCGCGCCTGGCAGGCCTCGATCGCGTGCAGGACGATCTCCGGCAATACCTCGCGCTCAAGCACGCCGTGCAGTCGCGTCAGCTTGGTCCGCTGATCGACGCCATGCAGAAAGCGCGCTTTACCACGCCACCGTTTCAGGCACAGCGGCGCCAGCTTGAAGCGCATGGCCTGCCAACGCCGGATGTCGTGCAGCGCTACATGGCGGTGTCGGATGCATGGAGGAACGGGAAGGCGGAGCCGGCCATGACAGGGCTTCGATCGATGGCGGGTGGGCCGTGGGCCGACGCCGTCAGCGCCGAGCTCGCGCACAAGCAGGCGGTGGCCAGCCAGTTCGCGGACCTGCAAAAGTCGCGTGGCGCGCAAGGCTACGATGATCGTGTGCTGTCGTTTGACGAATCACTCGATCCTCTTGCCGATACCTGGTTCGTCAATGCGATCCAGCCGGATCTAAGCGCCGTCAGGCAGAAGGCGCTCGGGCGGGCGGACGAGTGGCTCAACCGGGCGCAGACGGCGTGGACGCAGTATCGGACCAACGGTGGGATTGGCGGCGACCAGCGGCTTGAAACCGGATTGTCGGATGGCTTCAGGAAGCAGGCGAAGCTGCTCACCGACGCGTGGTCCGGCGCGCAACGCGCCGCGCAGTTGCTTCGCCAGTTGAAGGCGGATCGCAGTGCGCTCGCCGACAAACTGCTGGCCGAAATCAACGCGGAAGTGGACCTGCAGCGGCGCTCGCTGTTGCAGTTGAGTCCTGTGCTGGATCCCGGGCTGCTGAGCGCCAAGCTGGCGCTGATCGGCGAGGATAAGTCCTCTTACAAGGGAGCGAACGGTGAAGAACGACGCGCACCCTAAACCCTTCGCCGAATCGCTCGGCGACCACAGCGTGGAGGGTATCTCCATTCTCGTGGCGGAGCCCTTGCGATTGACCCACGCACTCATCTACACCATGGTCGCCTTGGTCGTGAGCGCGCTCGTATGGTCGTTCGTCGGCCGGGCGGACGTGATCGTCACGGCGCAGGGCACACTCTCGCCCGAGTCGGAAGTGCGGCGGTTCTATGCGCCTATCGACGGCGAGTTGGCCGATGTTTATATCGCGGAGGGACAGCCGGTTTCGAAAGACGACGTAGTCGCGCGGCTCAACGCGCGGGGCGCTATCCAGGCCGCGACCAACGCGCTGGAAGCGCAGTTGAAACTCGATGACGCGGAGCGTGACTGGAAAGATTTCCCTGAGAAAAAGCTGCTGATGGAACGCAAGGCGGCGGCGCTGAAGGACCAGATGGAAGTGGAGGAGCATCTGCACCAGACACGCGTGGCCGAAGGGACCACCAAGCTGGCTGAGGGACAGAAAGCCCAACTCGCCGAGGCGCGTACCGAGCTGGACAGCGCCCGCCGCACGCGTGACGCGGCGAAGCTTGAGCTGGACCGCTACGCCCGGCTGCTGGCGTTGCCGGGCGGCGGGGGGGTGTCGGAGATCCAGGTGGAGAGCAAGCGCAACGCGTATATGGAAGCGGATAACGCGACCCGGATCGCCCAGTCAAAACTTACGGAACTCGACTTCCGCCTGAGCCACGAGTACTCCCAGGCCAAGGCGCAACTCGAAACCAGCGGCCAGGAAGCGACCAGCCTGAAGCTGCAATACGAGTCGGCCATGCGGGAGATCGCGAGCGCGGGCGACAAGCTGCGGCTGCAATTGCAAACCGCGAGACTCGTCGCCGAAGCGGCTGACCGTATCCGCTTCGAGAATATCGATAAGGATAACTTCCTGTTGATCCTGGCGCCGGTATCGGGTGTCATCACGGACGTCACGTCGACGCAACCCGGCGACAAGATCCAGGCCAACACGCCGCTTGGCGGCATCGCACCCAAGGACGCGCGGCCGGTGCTGAAGATCGAGATAGCTGAACATGACCGCGCGTTCCTGCGCGAGGGGCAGGCGGTCAAGCTCAAGTTCAATGCGTTTCCCTATCAGCGCTACGGGGTGATCGACGGCACGCTCGAATTCATCTCGCCTGCGACGAAACCGTCGCCGGAGACCAAGCAGCCGGTGTATGAAGGCCGCGTGACGCTCTCCCGCGACTATTACCAGGTGGCGGATACGCGCTACCCGCTGCGCTACGGCATGACCGCGACCGCGGAGATCGTGGTGCGCGAGCGGCGCCTGATCGATCTCGGGCTTGACCCGTTCCGGCAGGTGGCGGGGTGATGGGTCCAAGGGATGACGGGGCGGTCCTCATCGAGCGCTTTCCATGTTTAACAAGGGGCATAAGAAATGACGGCGATTGTGCGAATAGACGATGAAGTCGTCGATGCCGATGAGTTCATCCGGGTGTTGAAACTGACCGGGCAATTCGAGGGACTCGTCGAGCAGCTCGTGCGCGACAAGCTCACCGTGCGCGCGGCGAAGAAGCAGCGTGTCGACGTGTCCGAGGGCGAGATCCAGGTGCGCGCCGATCAGTTCCGGCGTGTGCGCGGCCTGCACCGCGCCGCCGACATGAACCGTTATCTCGACGCGCTCGGCGTGAATCTCGACGAGTTCGAGACGTTCATCACGGACACGCTCTATCAGGAGAAGATGCTCGAACAGATTGGCGGCGACGCCGACGTGGAGGCTTTCTTCAAGCTGAACTCACCGCGTTTCGACAGCGTGGAGATCAGTCATATCGTGCTCGAAACACCCAGTCAGGCGAAGGAAATGATTTCGTATCTGCAGGACGATCCCGACAGCTTTACGGAGATGGCGCGGGAACACTCCATAGCCGACACCCGCGAGCAAGGTGGCGTGCTGGGCAAGGTGCTGCGCGGGTCGCTCGCTCCCGAGATCGAAGCCAAGGTGTTCAATGCAGCGGCCGGCGACCTGCTCGGACCGTTCCCCACGCCCGACGGCACCGCCTACGAGATCTTTGCGGTGACGGCGAAACGTCCGGCCGAGCTGGATGCCGATGTCGCCGCCGAAATTCGCCGGTTGTTGCGCGAGCAATGGCTGCAGGCGCGGGCGCAGGAACACATTATCGAGGCGCGCTAGGGCGTCGCGGACGACAGGAGGCGAGCACATGGACGTACCGCAGAAACTCGATTCCCCGGCCGCATTCCTCGCGACCGTGGAGATCCTGTCGCCGTTCACCGCGGAGGAAATCGAACGGCTGGCCGAGCAGGCGGAGACGCGTTTTCACGCATTCGGCGAGACCGTTTGCAACGCGGGTGACATTGCGGACGGACTGTTCGTCATCAAGGCAGGCTCGGTGCGGATCTTCACGGAGGAGCACGGCAAGGAGATCAGCATGGGCGTGCGCCGCGAACGGGAAGTGTTCGCGGACATTGCCATGTTGCGCGAGTACCGGCATGAATCGTCGGTGCGTTCGTCGGGCAAGACGGAACTGCTGTTTATTCCGCGTCGCGTGATTGAGCCGATCGTGGCTAATAATCCGGCGGCGCTCGCATTCGTCACGAGCTATGTTGCGATCAGTTCGGCCGGCGGTTTTGTCGCGAAGCTCTTCGACCTGCGAGGCAAGATAGACAAGGCCGAGCTGGAGGCGTCGGTGCGCAGCGTCGGTGTGAAGCGGGTTGCCGCGGGCAAGGAGATCATCCATCAGGACGCGCGCGATGACCGGCGGCTCTATGTGGTCCGGCAGGGCGAAGTACGGATCGTCCGCAAGGAGGGCACGAGCGAGTATCTGCTTGCCACCTTGCGGGCGGGCGAGGTGTTCGGAGAGAAGGCTTGCCTGCTGCGGCAGGAGCAGCAGGCAACGGCGATCGCCAACGTGGATACACGACTGTTGGTCGTGCCCGAGAAAACCGTGCACCTCGTGCTCGAGCGCAACCCGAAGCTGCGTGAGGTGCTGGAAGACCGCATTCGTTTTACCGAGCGCGAGTTGCAGCGCCAGAAAAAGCTGGAGGAACGACGATCGTTGCCGGCCATGCTCGACCTGCACTCGAAACCGGAGCTTGGCGAGCGGGTGATACGCCGCTTCGCGTGGGTCCAGCAGGCGGAGGAGATGGATTGCGGCGCGGCGAGTCTCGCGATGATCTGCAAGCACTATGAGATCCCCATGACGCTCGGCAAGCTCCGCGAACTCGCCAACGTCACGACCCAGGGTGCGACGCTTGACAGTCTCGCGCGGGCAGGCGAGGTGTTGGGCTTTACCACGCGTGGCGTTCAATGCACCTTCGAGTCGCTGCGCGGTTTCGAACTGCCGTTTATCGTCCACTGGGAGGGATATCACTACGTGGTGGTGTATGGCATCTCCGCGAACCAGGTGTGGGTGGCGGACCCGGCAGTCGGTTTTCGCAAGATGGATGTGGAGGAATTCGAGCGCGGCTGGAGCGGCACCTGCCTGCTGTTCACGGCTGCACCCGAACTCGCGCAGGCCGCTGCCGGACGCTCGCCATGGGTGCGATTCGTCGGCTACCTGAAGCCCTACAAGAAGATCCTGGCGCACCTCTTCCTCGCCACGTTCGTGATCCAGGTGCTCGGTGTCATTCCGCCCCTGATCATCCAGAATATTCTCGACGGGGTGATCGTTCACCAGAACGTCGGGCTGCTGCATCTGCTGATTGCCGGCCTGATCATCTCCAACCTGTTCTCACAATTGATGTCGACTATCCGTGCGTATCTCGCGAACTTCATGGTTCGCAACATGGACTTCGCGATGATGTCGCAGTTCTTCCGCCATACGCTTTCGCTGCCGTTCTCGTTTTTCGCCAAACGCAAGACCGGAGATATCTTCGCGCGCTTCCAGGAGAACCACACGATCCGCGCGTTCCTCACGGAATCTACCGTGACGACCGCGCTCAACTTGCTGATGGTCTTCATCTACTTCACGATCATGTTCTTGTACAACGTGAAGATGACGCTGCTGCTGATCGGCTTTGTCATTCCGATCATGGCGGTGACCGCGCTTGCCACGCCGAAGATCAAGAACTATGCGCGCGAGGTGTTCTCCGCGTCGACCGAAGCGAAGTCCTTCTTGATGGAAGCGCTGGGCGGTGTGGAAACCATCAAGGGCATGGGCATCGAGCGCACGGTGCGGCTGAAGTGGGAAAAGAAATACGCGAAGGCGCTTGAGGTCCAGTATCGCGCGCAGGGGTTCAATATTGCGGTGTCGTTCGGAAGCCAGGTCCTGAACGCGGCCACCACGATCGCGATTCTCTGGGTCGGTGCGAACATGGTCCTCACGCACGAGATGACGATTGGCCAGTTGATCGCATTCAACGCGTTCATGGGGAGCGTGCTGACGCCGCTGATGGGGCTGATCGGTTTGTGGAGCCTGCTCAACGACGCGGGCGTAGCCATGGAGCGGCTGGGCGATGTGCTCGACATGGAGCCGGAGCAGAAGCCGGAGGATTTGCAGTCGCGCGTCATATTGCCCGACCTGCAAGGCGAGATCAGCCTGAACAACGTGTATTTTCGCTATGGCGGCGGCGACACCGAGTACGTGCTGGAAAACATCAGTTTCGACATCAAGCCGGGCGAACTGATCGCTATAGTGGGCCGCAGCGGTTCCGGCAAGACCACGCTTGCGAAGCTGCTGGTCGGCTTCTACACACCCACCGAAGGCAAGATGGTGGTGGATGGTTACGACCTGAATGTGATCGACAAGAACGTGTACCGCGCGCAGATAGGTTATGTGATGCAAAGCAACCTGCTGTTCTCCGGGACGATCGCGGAGAACGTTGCGAGCGGCGACGAAGCGCCGGACCGCCGGCGCATTGAAGAAGCCGCGAAGATGGCCGACGCGCACGCGTTCATCAGCAAGATGCCGTTGGGTTATGAGCAGATCGTGGGTGAGCGCGGCGTGGGTTTGTCGGGTGGCCAGATCCAGCGGCTGTGCATTGCACGCGCGCTTTATCACGATCCGCGCCTCCTGGTTTTCGACGAAGCGACCTCCGCACTCGACACCCAGTCGGAAAGCAATATCCTCGGCAACATGCAGGAGATCCTGAAGGGCCGCACGGCCGTGATCATTGCGCACAGGTTGAGCACGATCATGCGTGCCGACAAGATACTCGTATTGTATGAAGGAGCGATTGTCGAGCAGGGGCGTCACGATGAACTTGTCGCGCGCAAGGGCATGTACTACCAACTCGTGCAAAAACAATTGAGCACCGCATGAAGATACTCGACGATATTGAAGACCTGCCGGCCAGCCCTGCGACCTCATACGCGGCGCTCCTGGAGAAGATCGAAATTCTCCGCTCGACCTTGCGCTGGTCGTCGCGCATGGAGCGCCCGGAAATCGAGAAGCTGCTGAGGCAGGCGAGCGTGCTGCGCGACGAAGTTATGCAGTTGTCGCACAGGGAGCGCTTCGTGCAGGCGGCTGTTGCCGAGCCGCAGCGTTTGCCCGGATCGCCGCGCGAGCGCCGTGAGGCGTTGCTTGCGCGAAGCTTCGTATTTGAAGGCACTTTCGGCGACAACCCGAAATTGCTGGAGGCGCTGGAGATTGCCGAAAAGGCAGCGCCAACCGACCTTCCGGTGCTGGTGGACGGGGAGAGCGGAACGGGCAAGGAACTGATGGCGAAGGTCATTCACGCGAACGGCTCTCGCGCGGACAGGCCGTATATATCGGTAAATTGTGGCGCGATTCCGGACAACCTGCTGGAGTCCGAACTATTTGGTCACAAGAAGGGTGCATTCACCGGGGCAACGAATGACCGGAAGGGGAAGTTCGAGAGCGCGCATACCGGCACGATTTTTCTCGATGAGATCGGCGAGCTGCCCCTTAGCGGCCAGGTCAAGCTCCTGCGCGTGCTTGAAGCCCATGAGATCCAGCGCGTGGGATCCGATGAACCCATTGCCGTGGATACACGCATTGTGGCGGCGACAAATCGCAATCTGCGGCGCATGAGTGAGGAGGGGCGCTTTCGCGAGGACCTGTTCTACCGGCTCAGCGTGATCCACCTGACCTTGCCGCCGTTGCGCGAGCGGCGCGACGAGATTGCGCTGCTGCTGGCTTATTTCGGCGACGAAGCCGCGGCAACGCTCAAGCGCCAGCCGGTGAAGATGACGCTCAGGCTGCGCGAGTTCCTGCGGACCTACGATTATCCCGGCAATATCCGCGAGTTGCGCAACCTCGTCTACCGGATCGTTTGCCTGGCGCCGGAGACGGCGGACCTTGAGCATCTTCCCGTCGATATCCGTCCCGGTAATTCAACATCGGCCATGAGCGGTCTGGCCGCAAGCGCCGTTTCGCTCAGCGATGCCAAGCGCACGGCGAGCGATGAGGCAGAGCGCGCTTTTCTCGAGCGCGGCCTGCACGAAGTCGGCGGGACGGTCGCGGAATTGGCGCGACGCTTCGAGATGAACCGCTCGCATGTGCAGATGCTGTTGAAAAAGCATGGGCTGCATTCGAAGGATTTTCGCAACCACGCGGCCTCTGCCGCGCAGAAGGACAAGGCTGGCTAGAGGGTTGGATTGATCTGCGTTTTGTCGAGGCAGAAAATGTCCTCGGCCTGCGCCGCGACGACCGAGATGTTGTCGCGGCCGCCACGCTGCAGCGCGAGTTCAAGCAACTGTGCTACCGCTTGCCCGCAATCGCCGCATGCCAGGACGCCGCCCATCTCCTCGTCGCTGACTTCGTTGCTCAGGCCGTCGGTGCAGAGCAGGAAGATGTCGCCGTCATGCAGATCGATACGGTCGGCATCGAGTTCGAGTGTGTCCATGGCGCCTACCGCACGCGTGATCAGGTGTCTCCCCGGATGATTCAACGCCTCTTGCGCACTGATCTGGCCGCGGGCCTTCAGTTCCTCGACCTGGCTGTGATCTCGCGTCAATTGCCGCAAGCAGCCTTGCCTCGAAAGATAGAGCCGGCTGTCGCCTGCCCAGACATAGCCGCAGGACCGCTCGCTCGCCAGCAGAAGGACCACGGTGCTGCCGATCCGGCGCACTTGGCGCCGCGCGGCTTCCGAGCGCAACTCCGCGTTCACGGCGAGGAGCCGCTCCCGCGCTTCGCGCATGCGTTCGTCGAGCGTGACGGGTCTGCCGGGTGCGGGCGAGCGCTCCAGCGAGTCGATCACCATCCGGCTCGCCACGTCGCCCACTGCGTGACCGCCCATGCCATCAGCGACGGCCCACAGGCCGTGTTCGGGCATTTCGAGGCAGGTGTCTTCGTTGATCTCGCGTACGAGACCAACGTCGGTGCGAGCGGCCGATGTCCATCGAAACTCACCAGTGTTGTTCACAAGACCTCCGATGTCTGCTGCGGCGAGTGTTTCCTCGCCGAAGGGGTGCCGCATTAGCGGCGAGACAGAACCGGCTGCTTCAGGCGTGCTTCATATGTCCTTCCGGGTACCGCGTCCTGCTTCAGGCAGCGTGGTTGAGGCTGCGCTCGTTCGGGTTGACCGAGATGTTGGAGTTCGAGCCCGTGTTGTTCACGTTGGTGGTCTGGAACTGATTGATCATCTGATCAGCATAGAAGTTGTTATTGGTTTCGTACAGGTTCACGACCGGCCCTATCGAGGGTTGCGATGCGACGTACGGTGTGATCCAGCCATACACCCAGGGCGCACCACCCCCGTGGATACAGGTCATCGCTTCGCGATCGAGCGTGAGATCGCAGGGAAGGTCTTCAATGGCGATTGCAGTCATGGTGAGGCTCCGGTGGTCTTGCCTGGTTAGTGAATGTGCTTCTGGATGTGCTTCTTTATGCAAGGCGCATGCCGACAGCGGAGCCGTGGTGGTGCTTTTCCCGCCGGGCCTTTCGGCATGGGGATTTGAGTCATATCGCGTGGCATGCGGTCGCCCCCTGGCCGATGAATCTGGTTGGACCGGAGCCAACATCCAGGGCCGTTCAGTCGTCGCAATACCAACACTCGCGGATCACGTTGGCCGGAACGTAGCGTCGCATCTTCGTGGCTGATGTGAGGAAACGAAGCAAAAACCGAAGCAAAAAAACGCAGCAAGGACAGCGGCGTTTTGAGTACGCGTGGCTCGCTAATACCAGTCCGCCGACCTGTCGCGCCTCGCGGGTTTCATAGCCTGTCGAGCGATGGGTTTGATCCAACACATCGCCCGAAAAAGTGTTGGGTCTCTCATCGCCTTTACGCCGCCTTCAACTCCATCATTTCCTTCTCTCCCTTGTCACACAAGGCGGTACGCGCATTGGCCCGGTTGATGCAATGACTTGATCAACCGCCGGCTTACATGCAACACCCCGGCTTCCACGCTTCCAGGAGAAACCGGTCATGTCGGGCAATCAATCATCCAGGCTTTGTGCTCGACCAGGCCGCTCAACTCCCGACATCGCCATCGACCGCGAACCCGTCTCCGGTGCTCATCTCGTGACGCAACGCCCGGGTTACGAGCATCACGGCATCTATGTCGGCAATGGCCGCGTCGTGCACTACGCGGGCTTTGGCCGCTCGATGCATCGCGGTCCGATTGAAGAGACCACGCTTGAACGCTTCGCCGCAGGGCGCGAGATCCGTGTTCGCGTACATCCCACGGCGATGTTCACCGGACAGGATGCGGTCCGCCGGGTTCGCTCAAGACTGGGTGAAGACCATTACCGGCTGCTTAGCAACAACTGCGAGCACCTGTGTGCGTGGGCGCTTTTCGGCGAGAACCGCAGTTCGCAAGTGGAGGCCTGTCTTTCTCACCCGGGTCTCGCATGCCGCGTGGCAATAGCCATGCTCAAAGGCTGGATAGCGGCGAGGGGTCGTGGCGGCCTGCTCGCAGCTTGAACCTGTTCACTGTCACCATCGAGGAGAAACATCATGAACACCCAACCTGCCCAACGTAATTCACTGCGCCGGATAGTCGACAAATGGCTCGCGCCAACACCCGCCGCACCGGTTCGCGATATCCGCCTGTTCCGTATGCCGGCGAACCATGTCCGCTATGTCCGCGTGGAAGCGCTTCGACCGACCGGCGTGCTCGCGCTGTTTTTCTTCCGTCACGACGACGGATCGTGGCAAGTGTTTCCGCCCGAAGCCGCACGCATGACGATGAGCCCACGCCGCCTGGCAATGTGATGCGTGGCGCGATGCGCTTGCCGCGGGGCTGGAACAACGCGTTTAAGCACCGCGTCGTCCCAAAGTGTAGGAGCGATGTGCACGACGAGCGCACCATTTCGCCCTGCGATCTTCATTTCTGCCGTGCCGCCCCGCAAGGAGTCACGGGCATACCGGTTTTGATATCGGTATCGTTAAAAAACTGATTGGAAAGGAATCGGCGGCTTCCTTAATATCCACTCGAATATTAAAACTCCGAGACACCGCCGCTTCAATGAAACGCGAATCGCACGTCCACCCGCTATTCGAGTGCTATGTCCACGGCGGCCGGGCGACGAGCGCAACCGTGAGTCGTCTTATCCCTTCTTCCGCTTTCGACGACCCCGTTGGCGACTACGCTCACGCGCCGCCTCTCACCAGGGAAATGGGATCCACCGTACGCGCAACCTCGCTGAAATACACGCGGCGCCTCCAGCGCAATAGCGTCAGCGGCGTGCCCATGGCCCGCCCGCCGACGACTGCCGCACAGCGCTGCAGCAGCATCGCGCACGGCGCCCGCAACAGCCTCGCCGGCTAAAGATTAACCAGCAGGACCGCAAGAAGGGGCGAACGGGCTGGCAAGCCTGCGCTCCGCTGCAGAACACTCAAGCCATGCAGCCTTTATTCCACCAGGAGACGCCACCATGAATCACAAGCTTCGCCGTTTGACCTTGTCCGCTATTGCAGCCACGGTGCTCGGCATTCCGTTCGCATCGCAAATGTCCGCTCACGCCGACGAGCCGTTGAAAGTTGGTTTCCTCGTCAAGATGCCGGAACAGGCATGGTTCATCAATGAGCAGAAAGCGGCGACGGCTCTCGGGCAGAAGGAAAAATTCTCGGTGGTGAACATCGGTACGCCGGACGGTGAGAAGGTGCTTTCCGCTATCGACAATCTGGGCGCGCAAGGCGCGCAGGGCTTCGTGATCTGCGCGCCCGACGTGCGCCTTGGACCGGCTATCGAGGCACGCGCGAAACGCTACAACATGAAGTTCGTGACGGTGGATGACCAGCTCGTTGACTCAAGCGGCAAGCCGTTGGCGAACGTGCCGCACCTTGGCATGTCCGCGTTCAAGATCGGCAATCAGGTAGGCACCGCGATCTCCGATGAAATGAAAAAGCGCGGCTGGAAACCTGAAGAAGTCGGCGCGCTGCGTATTACGGATTACGAACTGCCCACGGCGAAGCAACGCACGGATGGCGCGACGGAGACGCTGCTGGCTGGCGGCTTCAAGAAGGAAAACATCTTCGACGCTCCGCAAAAAACCACCGATGACGAAGGCGGTTTCAACGCCGCGTCGCCCGTGTTGTCGCAGCATCCGAACATCAAGAAGTGGGTGATCTACGGCCTCAACGAAGAGACCGTGCTGGGCGCCGTGCGCGCCACCGAGCAACTGCATATTGCGTCCGCGGATGTGATCGGCGTGGGCATCAATGGCGCAGGCGAAGCATTCGCCGAGTTCCAGAAGAAGGAACAAACGGGTTTCTACGGCACCATCGCGGTGAGTTCGACGAACCACGGCAAGGACAGCACGCAGAACCTCGTCGACTGGATCAAGACCGGCAAGCAGCCGCCTGCTGATACGCAGACCACAGGCAAGCTGATGGTCCGCAGCAACTGGCAGGATGTGCGCAAGGAACTGGGTATCTGAGCGTTTCGCGACGGGCGTCGTGCAGCTCGATGATCGTTGTGATCGTTGACTTGCGCAACGCCCCGATTCAGTTTTCAACGAGGAACGCTCAATGATGGATACCGCAGTGGCCACGGCCGCGCCTTATCTTTTGCTCGACAACATCACCGTGCGCTTTCCCGGCGTGCTTGCGCTCGATTCGGTGTCGCTGGGTGTGCGCACCGGGGAAGTCCATGGGTTGATGGGAGAAAACGGCGCGGGTAAATCCACTTTGCTCAAGGTGCTCTCGGGCGTTAATTCAACAAGCGGCGGCAGCTTGTCGCTGGACGGCGTGGAGCAGCAGTTCACGACCACCAAGGCGGCAATTGAAGCTGGTATTGCAATCATTTATCAGGAATTGCATCTCGTCCCGGAGTTGACCGTGGCCGAGAACCTGATGCTCGGCGCCATGCCAAGCCGCTTTGGTGTGCTCGACGAAAAAGCGCTGGTGAAGCGCGCGATCAGCGAGCTGGATCGACTGGGGGAAAAGATCGATCCCAACATGCAGGTCAAGCATTTGTCGATCGGGCAGCGGCAGATGATCGAGATCGGCAAGGCGTTGATGCGCAACGCCCGCGTGATTGCCTTCGATGAACCCACGAGTTCGCTGTCGTCGCGCGAGACGGAGCAACTGTTCAAGATCATCCGTGCGCTCAAGGAGGAAGGGCGCGCGATTATCTATGTGACGCACCGGATGGACGAGGTGTATGCGCTCTGTGATCGCGTGACGGTGTTTCGCGATGGCCGTCGCATCGAGACCTTCGAGGAAGTCGATGGACTCGAGCGTGACCGGCTGATCAGTTGCATGGTCGGACGCTCGATCCATGACGTGTACGGATACCGCACACGCGATATAGGCGACGTGCAACTCGATGTCCAGGGACTGATGGGACCGGGCCTTGCGGAGCCGGCCTCGTTCAGCGTGCGCAAGGGCGAGATAGTCGGGTTCTTTGGGCTCGTTGGCGCCGGACGTTCCGAGCTGATGAAGCTGATCTACGGCGCGGTGAAACCGGTTGCCGGACAGATCGTCCTCAAGGGGACGCGACGCAAGTTCAGGTCGCCGCGCGATGCGGTGCGTGCAGGGGTGGCGCTTTGTCCGGAGGACCGCAAGCAAGAGGGCATTGTCGCGATTGCTTCGGTGTCCGACAACCTGAACATGAGTTGCCGGCGGCATTTCAGCCCGTTCAACATACTGAATAGCCGCAAGGAAAGCGCGACCACGACCGACTACATCGCGAAACTTGCCATCAAGACACGCAACGGCAACACGCCTATTGGCACGCTCTCGGGCGGCAATCAGCAGAAGGTCATTCTCTCGCGCTGGCTGGCGGAAGAGATCGACGTGTTCCTGATGGATGAGCCCACGCGCGGTATCGATGTCGGCGCGCGCAGCGAGATCTATGGCCTGCTGTATGGCCTCGCGGAAGCCGGGCGCACAGTAATCGTGGTGTCGAGCGATCTGGCCGAAGTGATTGGCGTGGCGGATCGCGTGATGGTGATGCGCGAAGGAAAGATAGTCGGCAATTTGCCCAAGGCGCAGGCCACGCCGGATCAACTGATCAAGCTTGCGCTCCCCGGCTGACGGCCGCGACCACTGGCTCAAAGACTACCTGCGGCGTGTGTCAATGCGCTGCGAACGAAAGAGACATCATGCAAATTACTCCTGTCACCAATCAGTCGAACCCTGCCGAAAGCACAGGCACTCGCGCCCGTGCTGCACGAACCTGGGATCTCATCAACAAGTCGGGCATCGTCATGGTGTTCGTCATCCTGTTCGTGGCCTTGTCCTTTACCGTGCCGGGTTTCATCAGTTCGCGCAACATCCAGGGCCTGCTGCTGTCGGTCACGCTGATCGGCTCCATCTCCGTCACCATGATGTTTGTGCTCGCGCTCGGTGAAGTCGATTTGTCGGTGGCATCCATCGTCGCGTTTGCCGGCGTGGTGGCGTCCACGCTGATCACGGCCACGCACAGCGTCACGCTCGGAATTGCGGGCGGCGTGCTGGCGGGCGGGGCGGTCGGGCTCGTGAACGGCGTGCTGATCGCGCGCTGGAAGATCAACTCGCTGATCGTCACGCTAGCCATGATGGAAGTCGTGCGCGGGCTGGCTTACATCACGTCGAACGGCGACGCCGTGATGATCTCCGAAGAACGTTTCTTCGATCTGGGCGGCGGTTCGTTCCTTGGGATCTCGTATCCGATCTGGTCGAACATCGTTGGTTTTGTGCTGTTTGGTTTTCTGTTGAAGAAGACGGTCTTCGGCAAGAACGTGCTGGCGGTAGGCGGTAATAGCGAGGCGGCGTTGCTGGCGGGTTTGCCGGTCATGCGCATCAAGATCACGGTGTTCGTGCTGCAAGGGCTTGTGACCGGATTTGCGGGCGTGATGCTGGCATCGCGCATGAGTCTTGGGGATCCAAAGACGTCGGTCGGGCTGGAGCTTGGGGTGATTTCAGCCTGCGTGCTGGGCGGTGTTTCACTGACGGGCGGCGTGGCCACTATTTCCGGCGTGCTGGTCGGGGTGCTGATCATGGGCTCGGTGCAGGACGCAATGAGTCTCATGAATGTACCGACCTTCTATCAGTATCTGATTCGCGGCGGGATCTTGCTGTTGGCCGTGTTGTTCGATCAGTACCGGAGGAGTAAGCGCGTGGCTTGATTTCAAAAGCAACCAGGTGCCAGCTAACAACAAAATGCCCCGTCCAAACGGTTCAACTGTATAAGCGGGGCCGTAGACCGAAGTGGCAGCGAGGTCAGCTGAAGCTGTCCGTCTTAAGGTCAGCGAGTGCGACGAAATGCCATTGCTTTCCTTCCAGGTCATAGACCGCGATCTGGTTAATGTCAGCGCTAAATGCCTTGCACCTTGCGGGAACATTTTGCATGGCTAACGCTACCTCTTGATCCAGACGCTGTTCACCCCACTTCATGCTTTCTGCCAGCGATTCCGAGTACGCAAAAAGTCCCGCTTTCTCGTGGAAAAGGTCGATCTGCTTGCGATTTCTCGCGTCTAGGGTGAATTCGATGTCTTCCATATCGGCGGCAGCAACGGCGAGCGTTTGCAGCGCCATGTACCCGACCAAATCACCGCTCGGTTTCGCAAGTAACTTGCCGTCGCAAGCAGCCCAGCCCAGGTGCAGCCCGACGTTGAGTTGGCCTCCGAGGTTGGAAACCATCTCGCGAGGATCGAACGTCGACGCGTCGACGACGCGACATGGCTTGCCGGGTCTTGAATCATAGGCAGCTTCGATCCAGGCATCAAAGGGCGACAGATACGTGAGCATCGCGTCACCTTCGGGCGTCGGATAGCACGAAACGCGAACGTAGTTAGCGGCGCCGGGTTTGGGCGCAAACGTCACCAACACGAACATAGTTGGATTAGTGTGGAAGACACGGCCGCACAAACGGCGGGGAGCTTTGTTTTCATTTTTCGGTTGAGTCGGTCGTTAGAGCGTCACAGCAGTTGTTCGGACAACCCGGATTCAAATCAATAAACACCGCCGTGGCCTTATCGCCATTCATTTCGGCCATATAAGCGGTGTTTACATAGCGCTTTACGTCGGACGATGTTTTGCTGATATCAAATAGATCTGTCAGCGTTTTCACCTTGTTTGCGCGCTGCGTGGCTAATTGCAACGGGTTCGCTTCGTTCGGCGCAGCGGTTCCAACTACGGTCGTCCACAGCCGTATTGGATAGCGGATTTTCATATCGGCCGACCACGAAGCTAGAGCAACAATCGAACTAGAGTGAATCGTGGAAGAATTTTTCTCGAACATTACTGTCATATACTGCGCCGGCTGATTTTGAGGTCCGACACACGCAAAGGCAGGAACTGCAAAAGTGCCGAAAACGATCACGGCTGCTGTATCGAACATTTTCGCCATAAACGATGTACCCGCTGCACGGCCGCATGAACGGCTAGGGCCCCTGTTTGTCATTTCTTGGTTAGATCGGTTGTTAGAGCGTCACAACAGTCGTTCGGACATGCGGGTATAAAAGATAGACCGCCTGACTGCGCATCCTCAGCGCGCTCGGTAACCCCGCCGGGGAGTTGAATCGTTGGCTCGATGCTTGTCTCAATGCGGGTTCTAGCCAATCCCAACTTCACGGCCCTTGATGCGATGGTTAGTGAGCGTCGAGTAGCCAGTTCCAACGGGGATTGCTCGTAGTTGGCCGCCGAAGCCGATACTACGGTTCCCCATTGCAGCGGGTACTTGGCGGTCATATCGCTCGCCCACTGAGTGAATCGCAACAAGTCGGCGGACGTCAATGTCGAGACATTCCGTTCGAACTGAAACGAAATAGTTTCGGGGTGCTGGTTGATTGACACGCATGCGAACGTTGGGACTGCGCCCGCAAATACGAGTGCACACAGCAGCGTCCTAGCGATCGAATGTGATACATGCGGTAGTGTTGTCCGCATTACGGTTCGCCTTTGTTTCGCGGCGGACGGCCGCGCGAACGGCGGGGAGCTTTGTTTTTCATCGTTTCGTCGCGTCGCGCGTTGGCGCATTACAGCATTTATTCGGGCACTGAGGCTCGAACGAAATCTCTATTCTTCGTCCGTTTTCCACGTCGCCCTTGTTGTAAACGCGCGTGCTGGTATGGATTGGCGCCTTGGTGAAACCCATATTCACCAACAATTGCTCGCCAAGCAGCATACGAGCCCTCGCTGTTGCGCTAGCATCGCGCTCTGTACTGTCGGCGTGCCCACTGAGTGCCGTTGCCTCTTCGCTCTGGTGTCGTTCATAAGTTACTTTCTGGTCAGCGACCCAATGAGCGAGGCGCACAATTTCACTGTTAGGGAGTTGCGCCGAGTTTTGTGCGAAGTACAAGTCAATGTTTTCACTTGCCACGCAGGCAAAGGCCTGGAATGCGGTCAATGAAAGTGCCAAGACAAAGTATTTAAGCTTCATAGATGACATATCCTGCGATGCTGTCGGCGTTGTCGAGGGTTAGCTCTGGGTTAGTTTTGGCAAGCTGCAATGATTTGGACATGAAATATATGTGATCCTGCGTTCCAAAAGTGTCTTTGAAATGGCTGACCTCGTGGATCAACGTCGAGACCATCGAGTCTTTATCCCACGAGAACTCACGCATCGAGCAGAAATCGATGTGGATGTAGATCGTGTGGGTGCTGGTGTCGGGGCCGCAGACATCGGCGACCACGCCCGTAGGGTTCTTCATGTTTGGTGCGCAGCCAAGATGCTTGACCATCTCGTCGGAGTATCGAACGAAGTTCTTGGGCGCAAGTTCGTGCAGCACCCGTGCTATCGCCGTGAGGCCATTTATAAGCCGTTCGCGGGCGCCACCGTCGCTGGACCCAAACCATAACGCGACGCGAGCCTGGTCTTTTGCGGTCCAGCGCCTTAAATCCGAGAGCCTTGTCTCTACATGCGCTATCGCTCTATCGCGATTCTTCAGAACCATCTTTCGGAACTCGGCGTCCGTCATGTTCGGGCATATCGGCGGCCCATCAAGATCAAGAAAGATATCAATGTTCGAATCTGGTATGCGGTTTGTCGTTGCTCTACCGATCTCAACCCAATTTCCATCTGCCATAGGTGTCTCCCAGTGTTGAATTTCTAGAGCGGTTTTCAAAGAGCGATTTCGACGACGACGTTCCATACTGCGTCAGTCGCGATTCGTTGAGTTCGGCCATTGCCGTCGGTCGTGCCGCTCGCGATGACACCGGAGCCGTCCTTGATTCGATATCGAACATTTGCCAGTGCACGTCGTGTACTGCGATCGCGCAGCGTGATTTGTTCATCGTGATGACGCAAGAGCGGAACCCCTGATGGGGCATAGCCCTGCGAGGCGAGTGTATTAGCGTCCAGGCTCTGGGACATGGTTGATTGAGATGCGATCAAGCCGGTATGGGTTCGCATTTACACATGCCAAGGTCGTTCTCCAGGGCTACCTGTTTGCCCATGAACGACATACACAATCGCGGTCCCGACGCAACGATAACCCCCGTCGACCTGCACGCCGGGCAATAGAGCGCGCCGCCGATATAGGCGATGGGGGTTCCGTGATGCGTCGCTTTTGGCTCCCCCTCAGTGACGCGCGCGCCGCTCGTCGTTTGGTCATGCAGTTTGATAAGGAATCGTCTCATTGCACTTATATCCTTGTTAGCCGGGCGTTAAGAAAATTGATAGCAGGCGTGTATCTATGTCTGAAAGATCTCGATCACAAAGTTCTGCTTATTGTCGGTTTTGACTCGCTCGGTACGACCCTTCGCATCGGTCTTGCCGCTTGCAATAACACTGGAACCGTCTTTCACTCGATAGTCGACGTCCGCCAATATCCGACGTGTGCGTCGGTCGCGCAGCGTAATCTGTTCGTCGTGGTAGTAAAGCAAAGGTATGCCGCTTGGGGTATATCCCATCGACTCAAGATCGTGCGATTCAAGATCCTCATACATGTCATATTGCGAAGCGATCACGCGCGGCGACGGAGTGCACTTGCAGACGCACATATCACCGTCCAACGCCAGTTCCTTGCCCATCGAAGTGTCCGGCCAGCGCGGGCCAACGCCTGCCAGGACGCCGAGCGATTTGCAGGCTGGGCAATGCAAGGTCGCGCCGATGAACGCCAGGGGCACGCCGTGGGGCGTATCGCTGTCGATGCCTTCGAGCACCGTTGCGCCGCTCGTAGCTTTATCCCCTTCCTTAAGGTTGCACCGTCTCATCGTCTCGTCCTCTTTTGACTATTCAAGATGGTTTTATCGAGAACAGCGGCTAAGAGTCAATCAGACGATTCTCGCCATCGAAAATAAACGTTTAGGAATCGGAACGGATGTGCCAATAATGACGTGATTCGCGACTGAGGGAACAGTGAGAAAATCGAACTTGTGGAGGGATGTTAGATGGGACGTTTGCGGTGTTCCGCCAATGTACCAGTTGGGTAGTAAGTTGAAATAGATGGGACTACGAAATCACAAAAAACAACCTGCACACTTCATATCTGAGATAGGGCAGAGGAGATTTACCGTGCTTGATTTAGAGCCGTCTATTGCGGCGGAATTAATTGTGGTCTGCGAGTCGGCTGAATACGTAGAGCATAGCGGCCTTAGGCAGTGGCTTCGCTACGAGGTGCTTGCGGCGTACCTGGGACCAGGCAGCGTTGTTATCGCTATTATTGTGTGGGCTGCTTTTCAAACCGTCGTTCCAACACTTCGGCGCTGCGCCGTGCATCAATACCTTTCGCGGCGCGAATCTCAACGAGCCGCTTAGCCCGCACCCGCCCCGGCAGAACCAACGCGAGTGCGAACGAGACCCTAATCCTCAAACGCCTCAACCTCGTGCCGACCCCCGAGCAACATCGCGTCGGCAACATGCTGAAGCGGGCTCACATCAACATCGCTCGCCCCTGTCGAGATCAACTCGAAGAATCGATCATAAAGGCTCGGATATTCCCTCTCCTGTCCGATATCCTTCATCTCCCCATTGATCTTCAAGAACTTCCCGCCCTGGGCCAGATGCAAGAGGCCATCGCGGGTGGTCACTTCAATCTGCCACAACTCTTGCGGACCAAAGCGCCAGTCGAATTCCGTCCGGATCGGCGTGCCCAGCGCGTCGCTGAAATCAAGGTTTGCGGCAATCGGATTGTGCCGGTTTGCCGGAACGAACAACTCCGCCGACTTCAGGAAAAACGCATGCGGCAAGATGCGCGTGATGATGGATAACGCATTGATGCCCGGGTCGAATACACCCAGGCCGCCCGGTTGCCAGATCCAGTCCTGACCCGGATGCCAACGGCGGACATCCTCTTTCCACAGGACGTTCACCGCCGTAATCTCTTTTCCGGCCAGCCACGCACGTGCGGTTTCAACACCCGGCGCATGACGGGAATGCCACGACGCAAACAGGGTGCATTGATTTTGCCGAGCCAGGTCGGCGAGCACGGTAACCTCGGTCACGCTCGCGCCAGGCGGTTTCTCCAGCATCACATGCTTGCCCGCTTCAAGGGCCGCGCGTGCCTGGGAGAAGCGGACTTGCGGCGGCGCGCAGAGCGACACAGCCTGCAAAAGCGGCTCTGCCGCGAGCATGTCCTCGACATTCTGATGATTGTTGACCCCGTCGATCCGTGCATTCCGGCTCGCTCCTGCAATGAGCTTGAACCCGGAATGACCGGCAATAGCGGGTAAATGCTGATCGCGAGCGATCTTGCCGACACCGGCAATGCCTATCGCAACTTGCTCTGTCATGGTTGGACCTTAAAGAAAGCTTGGTTCATGTGGCGTGCAACGGTGACACGTGCAGCGCGCCGGATTAATGCGAATGCCGCGGCACATCGGCGCCTCGACATCCCACGAGAAAGTCGAAGTCGCAGCCTTGGTCGGCTTGCAGGACGTGATCGACATACAGCTTTCTATACCCGCTCGTGTCCGCAATCGCAACGGTTTGCACCTCGGCCCAATTGGTGAGACGGGAGGTGAGTTCCGCTTCGCTGATGTCGAGGTGCAGCTTTCCAGCAAGGCAATCCAGCTCGATCCAGTCGCCTTCCTTCACCACCGCCAGCGGTCCGCCGGCACGCGCTTCGGGCGCCACATGCAGCACCACGGTGCCATACGCCGTGCCGCTCATGCGCGCGTCCGAGATCCGCACCATGTCGGTCACGCCTTGCGCCAGCAGCTTGGGCGGCAAACCCATGTTGCCCACTTCCGCCATGCCCGGATAACCCTTCGGTCCGCAGTTCTTCAATACGAGAACAGAGTCAGCGGTTACGTCGAGTTCGGGGTCGCCGATGCGGGCCTTATAGTCATCGAAGTTTTCAAACACGACCGCACGGCCGCGATGCTTGAGCAATGCCGCCGTTGCCGCCGACGGTTTGACCACCGCGCCATTGGGCGCGAGATTGCCGCGCACGATGCACAAGCCGCCGTCGGGGACGAGAGGTTTGTCGAGCGGGCGGATGACTTCCTCGTCGTAGATAGGCGCTTCTTTGGAGTTCTCCCACAGCGAATGGCCGTTCGCTGTCAGCGCGTCGGGATGGGGCAGCAAGCCTGCTTCTCCCAGGCGCCGGATCACGCCGGGCAAGCCGCCCGCGTAATAGAACTCCTCCATCAGGAAGCGCCCCGATGGTTGCAGATCCACAAGCGTAGGCGTGCCGCGTCCAATGCGCGTCCAGTCATCGAGTTCAAGGTTCACGCCTATACGGCCGGCAATCGCCTTCAAATGAATCGCCGCATTCGTCGATCCGCCAATCGCCGCGTTCACGCGAATCGCGTTTTCAAAGGCCTCTTTCGTCAGGAGTTTCGAGAGTCTTATGTCCTGCAGCGCCATCTCCACAATCCGCATGCCCGACATGTGTGCGAGCACGTAGCGCCTGGAATCCACGGCCGGAATCGCAGCGTTGTGCGGCAGCGTAACGCCAAGCGCCTCGGCCATGCAGGCCATGGTGGATGCCGTGCCCATGGTGTTGCACGTGCCCGCCGAGCGCGACATGCCCGCTTCCGCCGACATGAATTCGTGCAGCGTGATCTTGCCCGCCTTCACTTGCTCGCTGAGCTGCCAGACCACGGTACCCGAGCCGATATCGCGGCCATGATGTTTGCCGTTGAGCATCGGGCCGCCACTCACCGCAATGGCCGGCACATCGCAACTGGCGGCGCCCATCAACAACGCGGGCGTGGTTTTATCGCAGCCGACGAGCAGCACGACGGCATCGACGGGATTGCCTCGAATGGATTCCTCCACGTCCATGCTGGCGAGATTGCGCGTGAACATGGCGGTCGGGCGAAGGTTGGATTCGCCGTTGGAGAACACGGGGAATTCGACCGGGAATCCGCCCGCTTCGAACACGCCGCGCTTCACATGCTCGGCGAGCTTCCTGAAATGTGCGTTGCAGGGCGTGAGTTCCGACCACGTATTGCAAATGCCGATGATCGGCTTGCCCTGGAATTCGTGATCGGGGATGCCCTGGTTTTTCATCCAGCTTCGGTACATGAAACCGTTCTTGTCGGCAGCGCCGAACCATTGGGCGGAGCGCAGCGGGCGTTTTGCGTCTGACATCGATTTTTCCTTAACCGTTTACCATTTCAAGACTTCATTTGCACGAACGCGTCAGGCGTTCAGGACCTTTTTAGTGATTGCGCCAAGCACGCCGGCCTATCCGTTTTATAGAACATGCAGAGAGGTCGTGCTGTCTTACTGATCTAAGCGGATCGCGTTAGCTCCGGGACCCCAGTGCAACAGGATCGGCTTTGTTCGCACCATCGTGTTGCCGTGCCGCATCCCGCCGCTTTAGCTTCGTCCCCGCTCGTTCACCTGATGCCGTCCCGTCCGACTTGCGGCGTGCCGCATGCCGTTCGATCACGCGTTGCAGCAAGCAGAACGCGCACAGGAGGGCTCCTATGACGATGCGGGTCCACCATGAACTCAGCGTACCGTCGAACGTGATGAGGGTCTGAATGGTCCCGAGAATGCCGACGCCGAAGACCGACCCGATTACATAACCGACACCACCTGTGAGCAAGGTTCCGCCGATGACCGTGGCGGCGATTGCATCGAGTTCCATGCCCTGGCCTTGCAAGCCGTATCCCGAGAGCACATACAGCGTGAACACCACGCCGCCGAGCGCCGAGCAGAAGCCGCTCAGTGCATACACGCCGACCTTCGTACGCGCCACGGGCAGCCCCATCAGCAACGCGGAGCGTTCGTTGCCGCCGACCGCATAGACGTTGCGCCCGAAGCGCGTGAAGTGCGCGACGAAGATGGCGAGCAGCAGCGTTGCGATGGCGATCAGGCCGCCGGCCGTGAGCGAAGCGCCGTGAATATCGATGTGAAAGCCGGACAGTGCGTGGAAGGCGGGGTCGTTGATGGTGATCGACTGCGTGGTGATCAGGAAGCACGCGCCGCGCGCGAGGAACATGCCCGCCAGCGTGACAATGAACGGCTGCAGTTTGAAGAAGTGGATCAGCGCGCCCATTGCTGCGCCGTACAAAGCGCCCAGTACGAGCACGAGCGGCACGATTACCCATATCGGCCAATGCAGGTGTTCGGCGAAGACGGCGCAGAGGATGGTCGTCAACGCGACGACCGAGCCCACCGACAGGTCGATGCCGCCCGATACGATCACAAACGTCATGCCGATCGCGACGATCAGCAGGAAGGCGTTGTCCACGAGCAGGCCGAGCAGCACTTGCAGCGAGAAAAAGCCGGTGTACATCACGGAGCCGAACCCGAACAGCGCAATGAACAAGACGACGGTGACGACGATCGGCAGGGTGCGCGGATCGACCAGGCGGTCGAGAAGGTTCCTCATTTTGCAGCCTCGGCAAGGGGCTTCTTCGGGGTGAAGGGGAAGGCACGTTTCAGTTGCCGCATGATGACCGTGCGGGCAGTGGCCGACTGGATCACGCTGACCACCAGCACGACGGCCGCCTTTACAACGAGGGTAGCTTCAGGCGGTACGCCGATGGAGTACGTGGTGTAGGTCAGCGTCTGGATGATCAATGCGCCGAGCACGGTGCCGGCGAGGCTGAACCTTCCACCAAGCAGCGACGTGCCGCCGAGCGTGACCGCGAGGATCGCATCGAGTTCGAGCAACAACCCGGCGTTGTTGCCGTCGGCACTGCGCACATTGGAGCTGATCAGAATGCCCGCTATGGCCGCCGTCAGTCCGGAGAAGGTATAGACGCCGAACACGATTGCGCTGGAACGCAAGCCGACCAGTTTCGTCGCCACCGGATTGATACCGATCGCACGGATGAACATGCCGAGCGCGGTGCGATTCATGAGCAGCACAGTTGCCGCGATCGCGCCGGCCGCGACCCACACGGAACACGGCATGCGGGCCAGATAACCGCCGCCCACCACGAGATAACCCGGCGCGCCGATGGGGATGATCTGGCCGCCCGTGAGCAACTGCGCGACGCCGCGGCCGGCCACCATCAGGATCAGCGTGGCGATGATCGGCTGCATGCCGACGAACGCCACCAGCACACCATTCCACATGCCGGCGAGCACGCCTACCGCGAGCGCTGCGGCCAGCGCTTCAATCACTCGCGAGGGATCGTTGGCCAGGATGCTGGCGGCTGCCGCACCGGCGATTGCAACGACCGCGCCGACAGAGATATCAATGCCGCGTGTTGCGATCACCAGCGTCATGCCGAGCGAGACGAGCACGAGCGGCGCGGCACGGTTGAGGATATCGATGGGCGCGCCGAACCAGTGACCGTCGAGCACGGTGATTGAGAGGAAGTGCGCGTTCTGGCTCAGGTCGAGCACGAACAGCAGCACGAGCGTGATGACCGGCCATATGAGGGGATGCTGCAATGCGGCCTTGATGCGATTCATCGGCTACCCCCTGCAATGAGTCTGTACACCTGATCTTCCGACGCCGCGTGTCCCTCGACCTCCGCCACTTTGCGCCGGTCGCGCAACACCGCGATCCGATGGCTCACGCGGACGACCTCGCTCACCTCCGACGAGATGAAGACAATGCCGAGTCCTTTCGCACAGAGCGCCAGCACACGATCCATGATTTCGAATTTGGCCGCCACGTCGATGCCGCGCGTGGGTTCATCGAGGATCAGCATCTTCGGTTCTGTCGCAAGCCAGCGCGCAAGCAGGACCTTCTGCTGGTTTCCACCCGACAGAAGCCCGATGGGCTGTTCAGCATCGGGCGCCTTGATGCCCAGCCGCTCGATGTAGTCGTCCGCTATCTTGCGTTGTTTCGCCCGGCCGATAACGCGCCACCAGCCGCGTTGCACTTGCAGCGCGAGAATGATGTTTTCTCGTATGGAAAGATCCGCGACAATGCCTTCCTTCTTCCGGTCCTCCGGGCAATACCCTATGCCGCGGCGCACCGCATCGCGAGGAGAACGAAGCTTTGCCGTCTTGCCGTCAATAGACATTGAACCTGCATCCGCACGCTCCGCGCCGAACAGGAGCCGGGCGGTTTCGGTGCGGCCGGAACCCAGCAGACCCGCCAGCCCGAGGATCTGGCCGGGCTGAACGTCGATATCGACAGGATTCATCACACCGCGCCGGGCAATGCCGCGCATGGCGAAGAATGGCGGCACGGCGGTCTTGGGCGCAGGCGGTTCGTCCGCCGCGTGCTTCAGGCGCTCGGTCATGCGTTCATGGCCCACCATCTTTGAAACGAGCAGTTCCACCGGCAAGTCGCGGGCGAGATATTCGCCTTCACGTTCGCCATTGCGCATGACCGTAATGCGATCCGATATGGCGTAGGTCTG
The DNA here is from genome assembly GCF_001544555.2 of Caballeronia udeis. Classification (GTDB taxonomy): domain Bacteria; phylum Pseudomonadota; class Gammaproteobacteria; order Burkholderiales; family Burkholderiaceae; genus Caballeronia; species Caballeronia udeis. Next base: position 52,381 of record NZ_FCOK02000061.1, read on the forward strand.
CTCGAGAAAGTGCGTGACGAACAGGATCGCCATGCCCGATTGCTTGAGCTTGCGGAGAACGTCGAAGAGCCTCGCGACTTCGCCGTCGTCAAGGCTTGAAGTGGGTTCATCGAGGATCAGCACGCGCGCATCCACCGAGACCGCACGCGCGATGGCCACCATCTGCTGTACGGCGATCGGATAGGTATCGAGTGATTTGGTCACGTCCAGGAAGACGTTCAGCTCGGCCAAGGCCTCTTCGGCCCGCGCATGAATGGTCTTCCAGTCGATCGCGCCACGCCGTTTCGGCTGCCGGCCGGCGAACACGTTTTCAGCGACTGACAGATTCGGGCACAGGTTCACTTCCTGATAAAGCGTCCTGATCCCAGCCGCTTCCGCGTGGAGCGGGGTCGCGAAATTGACGGCTTCGCCGCCAAGGCGTATCTCGCCTGCATCGTGTGCATGGACGCCGGTGAGCACGTTGATGAGCGTCGATTTGCCGGCGCCGTTCTGACCCATCAGCGTATGGATCTCGCCGGGAAACAAATTGAAGTCCACGTTCTGTAACGCCTTGACGCCCGGGAACGACCTGGAGATACCGATGGTTTCAAGAATGGGCGAGCCGGTCATGAACGAAGGCCGTAAAGGGAGGAAAGGGGGATTGAAAGTGCGCCGCGAGTCCGCTGTTACAGCCGGACTCGCGGTTGCCGGGTGTTTTTTCCGTGACTGCCGCGGCTCAATACTTGCGCTGCGGCAGGACTTGCGCTGCAACGCTCATCGGGAAGATGGTTTCCTCGGTCACGATACGCTTGGGCAAGGACTTGCCCGCCACCACCTCTTTCACCGCCGTCATGAGTTGCGGTCCAAGCAACGGACTGCATTCCACGTCGACGTTGATCTTGCCCGCGACCATGGCTTCGAAGCCGCCCTTGGTGGCGTCGAACGAGACCACGGTCACATCCTTGCCGGGCTTTATACCGGCCTCTTCCATGGCCTGGATTGCCCCGAGCGCCATGTCGTCGTTATGGGCGTAGACCACGTTGATCTGCTTGCCGTAGGTCTTGATGAAAGCTTCCATGACCTGCTTGCCGCCGGCGAGCGTGAAGTCGCCGCTTTGCGAAGCGATGACCTTGAACTTCGGATCGTTCTTGATCACTTCAAGCAATCCTGCGCGACGGTCGTTGGCGGGCGCTGAGCCCACCGTGCCCTGCAACTCGGCGATGTTGATCGGACCGGCGTCGTTCTTGTAGTGGTCTTCGAGCCATTTGCCTCCGCGGCGGCCTTCTTCGAGGAAGTCCGAACCGATCATGGTCACGTACAGCGAGGTATCTTTAACGTCGATATTGCGGTCAGTGAGAATCACCGGGATCTTGGCGTTTTTCGCTTCGATCAGTACCGGCTCCCAGCCGGATTCCACGACAGGGGAGAACGCGATCACATCGACTTTCTGCGCAATATACGAGCGGATCGCCTTGATCTGGTTTTCCTGCTTTTGCTGCGCGTCGGAGAATTTCAGGTTGATGCCGGCGTCTTTGGCCGCAGCTTTGACAGACACGGTATTGGCGGTACGCCAGGCGCTCTCCGCGCCGACCTGAGAGAAACCCAGGGTGATCTTGTTGTCATCGGCGTGGGCAGTCAGGTTTGCGCCCAGCAATAGCGCAGAACCCAGCAGCGCACCAATGGCTGCGCGTCGAGCATGTCTCATGGTTGTCTCCGATTTAGTTGTGTTTGTGTTCGGTACTGCCGCGCTTATGCGTTCTCGCGCGGTCGACTGCTTCAGGACGTACCGGAATGAAGCGTAGCGCCGGGGTTCATGGCGGTCCAATCAGTTATTGGGTGTTTGCAATACCAGAATTGGTATCGCGAAAGGGGCGGACGCGTGCCACTCCCCGGAATTGACCAAGCTTGCTGAGGCTGGACTCGTAGCTTCTCAACTCAGGTGTGACAGGTGAGCGGCCTGATCCGCCGTCCCCGAATAGGCGGCTCTCAGCGCGGCGGCGTCGAACTTCACCATTTTCATCATGGCGTTGGCAACGCGATTAGCCTTTACTCGATCGGAGTCAACCATCATCGGGATGAGATCGGCTGGAACGATCTGCCACGAGACGCCGAAGCGGTCTTTCAGCCAGCCGCATGCCTGGGTCGACCCGCCGCCCTCGAGAAGGGCGCTCCAATAACGGTCAAGTTCTTCCTGAGTGTCACAGCTGACCATGAGGGATATTGAGTGATTGAACGGCTCGGGTTGCCCGGAGATCATGGCGATGAAGGGCTGCCCAAAGAGCTCAAACTCGACGATCTTCGTGGAACCGGCGCTCGGCACCGGAGTGACCCGAACGACACGTGAGTCTGGAAAGATGCGCGCATAGAAAGCAGCGGCCTCCTCAGCTTCCGTGGAGTACCAAAGAAAAGGCGTGATCTTTTGAATCGTCATGGCAAATCTCCTGTCAGTAGTGGCGGCTAAATGTGGAGGCAATCCGCATGCCTCCATTGAGACGACGAAGGAAGACCATCAAAATTGACAGGCCGGGAAGAAAAATTTCACTTTTCTGCCGGCGGCCGAACCGCCGTACGGGACCCATTTCGGTCGCTTGGTTCGCTCCCAAGGTCAGTCTCTGAAAATACAACGCCCCGGCGCCTGCTTTACAGGAGGCCAGGGGCGTTTTTAATTGGCTCAAGTTATTGTGCAATGCGTTTGAAACTGGCGTAGTAATCGTCGGTGTAGTAGCAGTCGCTGGTCTGCCTGCGCGGTCCACCACATACGATGCGGCGCTGCCCGCGATCCGCCGAGCCAGGCGTGCGAACTGTGTATGCGTGATAGTAGCCGCGTGGATGCTGCGGCAACAATGCCGCGCTGTTGCGGAACAAGACACCGTCCTCGCCAAAAGGGAAGGGGCCGCCCGCTTTGATCAGACGCAGTGTTTCGGTTGCTTCCCCCGGCAACTGCGCCTTAGTGATGGCGGCCGGCGCGCTCCGCTCCTGCGCGCCCGATGCGGCGGGTGTGCCGCTCGCGGCCTGCCCAAGCTGAACCGGCGCCTGACTCCCGGACGCAGCCGGTTCCTGAGTAGCGTTTTGCGATCCGTTCTTGCCGCATCCGTCGAGGATCGCGCTCAAGGCGAGGATGCAGGAGAAAGCCCACGCTCGCTTCACGATACGGTCGCCTCCGGGTTGACCAGCATTCGACGATCACGAACGTTTTAAGGGTATCGCTAACGGCAGAGCGAATCAATCTTCGGCGGACATAGGAATTTTTTACTCGACAACCAGGCCGATGAAAGACCTTCAACTTGCTGCAAAGCGGCAGATCGGCATATCGAAGCTTATTTACTTTTCCGCCCGGATGCCGACGCGAGATACGTGCGCACCAGTTCGCGGATTTCAGCCAGGATCATGGCTTGCATGGCAGGCTCTTCGTTGGCGGTACTGATCACTCCCTTAAGCGTCTGGAGCAGAACGATCGCCATGACCTTGGCCTTTGCCCGACTTATGCCGGGAACCGCCTTGCGCAGGATGTCCGCCACGCCGCCGCGCATCACTTCGCGAAACCGCGCGCGTTCGTCAACGCTGCCCCCACGCGCATCCACGAGAGCGATCGCAAAGCTGCGCTGCGACTGAAGCACGAACATGAAGTCGACAAACGCATCGGCCACGCTTTCAAGCGCCAGGTCGGCCACCTGCTGCGCCATCTCTGCGAGTCCATTCTTGACGTGAAGCGCGTAACGAAGCAGCAGCGCATCGGCGAGTGACTCCTTGGACGGGAAAAATCGATAGAGCGAGCCGATTGCGGTCCCGGATCGGGCCGCGATCTCCGTCATTGTCGCCGCGTCATAACCTTTTTCCGTGAACACTTGAACCCCGGCCTCCATGATCGCGGCGACGCGCAGGCGTCCCTTTTCCCTCTTGGGTTCGGAGCCGCGCGGGGCGTCTGGGACGTGTGTAGGCGGGATCATTCTGGCGGACCGATATGCGAGTATTTGAGAGGAATTCCTCGCATAATAACACGGCACAAAACTCGAGGATTATTCACTAAATTGGCTCAAATTTAAGGCTTTTGTCATCGCTGTTGACATATGCGAGGGTGTCCTCTATTATTTTTTGAGAGAATATCCTCTCAAAAGTGCGTTGCCATCATTTCGATAGGCTGACCACTTTCCCTCGCCGAACTTCGACGCCTGACCACATTGTTTATCTGTTGCCTTACGTTCGCATCCGCGTGCGTCGCGGTGGCATAACACGCACCTCACCCGTCATGACTCATGAAACGCTTCACCAGCCTTCGGGGTGGATCGAGGGTTCAACGCCGGCCTTCCAGTGGACCGCGCTCATCGGTCTCTCGGTCGGCTTTGGCGGCTTTCTCTCCTTGCTTGGCGTACCCGCGGCCCTGTTGATAGGTCCCCTGCTTGCCGGGATCGTCATCAGCGGCAGCGGCGGGAAACTACGGCTCACGCCGCACGCTTTCGTCCCGGTCCAGGGGCTTATCGGCTGCATGATCGCCAGGATGCTGCCGTCGTCGATCGCAGGCGAGTTCGGTATCCATTGGCCCGTTTTTGCCGCCGGCGTTCTATCCGTCATTGTGGCAAGCGGCGTCCTCGGATGGCTGCTGGTCCGCATGCGAGTCCTGCCGGGCACCACCGCGTTGTGGGGAGTCAGTCCGGGCGCGGCAACCGTCATGACACTGATGGCCGAGGCCTACGGTGCGGACGCGCAGTTGGTTGCAGTCATGCAATACCTGCGGGTTCTCATGGTCGCGGCAGTCGCCTCTGTCGTGGCCAAAGTAAGCGGCGCAGGTTTGCATCATGTCGCCGCGGCGATCACGTGGTTTCCTGCGCTTGCCTGGTTGCCGTTGATCAAGACGCTTGCCCTCGCGGTGCTTGGGTCTCTCCTTGGACGACGGTTGCGAATCCCCATGGGCTCAATGCTGGTGACGCTCGTTGCGGGTGTCGTCCTGGTTCGCCATGGCTGGCTGACGATTGAACTGCCACGCTGGTTGCTGGCCATTGCCTATGCGTTCGTGGGCTGGAGGATCGGCCTGAGATTTACGCGTCCGCTCCTCGCGCACGCGGCGAGGGCGTTGCCTCGCATCCTTGCATGCTCGTTGGCCTTGATTGCTGCGTGCGGTGGGATCGGGGTGGCGCTCGTCGCGGTGGCCGGCGTCGACCCGCTGACCGCTTATCTGGCGACGAGCCCTGGAGGCGCGGATTCGGTCGCGATCATCGCGGCGTCGAGCAACGTCGATGTCCACTTCGTGATGGCCATGCAGATGGCGCGCTTCGTGGCCGTGCAGGCCATTGGCCCTGTCGCCGCGAGATTCCTCGCGCGGCGCGCAACCGCGAACGCAAATGCCGCCCGGCCAAACGACAGCTGAGGCCTTGGCTCACTTATCAGCGGCGTTTAATTTTCTTACCACCATCAAGGTGATCATATGCAGCATGTTTGGGTGTTTCTCGCCGGGGCGCTTCTATGCAATTGCGTCCCGCATCTGGCTTCCGGCCTGCAAGGGCTTCCTTTCCCTACTCCGTTTGCCCGGCCAAGGGGCGTTGGTAATTCTCCGCCGCTCGTCAATGTCGTTTGGGGATTTGCCAATCTGGGCATCGGCCTTCTGATCGCGGCTCACCACGCAAGCATGCCGGACATCGGCGCGGATGCCGCAGTGGGACTTGCAGGAGGCCTCGCCATGGGGGTCTACCTGTCGTGTCATTTTGGCAAGGTTCAACGCGATAGGCGACCGGACTGAAAGCGGTCCGCATCACGGGGAATCGAGACGTCACTATTCCTCGGCGGGGAATAGTGAATGCGCCGCGGCTCCCCTATATCCCCGCTCTTCACGTCGGGCTGAAGTGGCCCTTTGCGGACATCCGGCGCTCGGAGGACAATGCCCTTGCGAATCTCTTCCGAGGCTGCGCAACATGGCTAAATTTCAGCCTGATGGATGGCATACCGTCACGCCACGAATCGTCGTACGGGATCCGGAAAACCTGATCACATTCATCAAGATGGTGTTTCAGGCACAGGGCGAATTCCGTCACGGGCTGCCTGCCGAAATCATGATCGGCGATTCCGTCGTGATGGTTAGCGGCGGAGACGGCCTTCGCGATCCGATGCCGGCATTTCTGTATGTCTACGTTGAGGACGCCGATTCGACCTTTCAGCGAGCGGTTGCGGCGAATGCGATCTCGCTCGAAGTTCCGGCCGACATGCCATACGGCGACAGGCGAGCGATGGTACGAGATCCGTGGGGAAACACATGGCAAATTGCCACGCATCACCGTGACCTCTCGGCTGCCGAGATCCGGTCAAGGTTGGCCAACGACGGATAGGCCGAAATTTGAAGAGCAGGGGCGATTTGGGCACCTCGTCTGCCGTCCGCAGACCGGGAGCGGAAGATCGAGCCGACCAATGAAGCAACGCACCGATAACCTCGTGCGCCAAAGCAACTTTACATCCGAGCTATGCTTGCACCCACTATCATTCCGCCCGCTGTCGACCCCTTACTGCCCTTCAGATCCTCAGGAAGCGGCGTTCTACGATGATATGGCCAGACGCCGAGAGCGGGCTAGATGAAGAGAAATAAAGCGAATGGGCGGATGCTGCGCGACTAACCAGCGGTAACATCAAACGGGCTTGTCGCTGCAGTGGCTGGTATAGAAACTGATCCCATTGCCATCGGGATCCTGCATCGAGAAATAGTGGTGGCCGTATAGCTCGCCATCCGCGATAGTTGACGGTGAATATCCTTTACCGATCAGACCGGCCCTGTAGGATTCCAGATCCGCTTTTGTATGCCCCGCGATCATCAGGTCTATTTTTTCGCTGCTCAAATCAGGCCTCTGGCCATTCTGACTGTTCCGCAAAGTGCCAGCCTGATCATCGCCCTTTTGGAACAGCAGCAAATGCGTGCCACCACACATTTCAACGACCGCCATTCCGGGAAAGGTGCCGAATGCGCGCAGACCTAAACCGATATAAAAACTATAGCTCGCCTCGACATCTTGCACTTTCATAACAAAGTGACCAAGGGTCACGGCAGGCAATAGATCTTCCTTTTCATGTTCATTCATAACGGACCCCAGGGAGTTATTCCATTTCTAATTCAATAGTGAATCAATCATCCACGGCCACGCGACGATGGAATGAACCCGTTGGTGATCCAG
>NZ_FCOK02000062.1 GCF_001544555.2 Caballeronia udeis
GCCCGAGGCGACAAGCTCAGGGATGTGGGCTGCACCTGCCCTCGGAAAAACCTTGACGGACCGCCTCAGGGCGTGACTCAGATGTTCCCGTCCTCTCAATCAACGACCGGTTCCCGATCTGAAACGGACGCTGCATCTGTGCTCGAGCGCGTGTGCGAACTGGCCGAGAGCGTGATTTTCGAAGCTCATCTGGTAGCTTGCATCGCCGAAATGGAGCGTCGACGATGCAACGTATGACCGGTCCACGGAGACCATCAGGAATCCAGATCATGTTGCAGTTGTGATTGACAACTATCGTTGGCGGCGGAAAATCATTGACGGCCCAAAGCGCAGCGCCATCATTTCAAATGGCTGTTGCGCCAGGCGCGCGGGGTCACGCCGAAGTGTGAACTGAACCAGTTGGTGAAGGAGCCCTGCTGTGAATAGCCCAGCAGGGCGGAAACCCGCCCGATGGGATAGCGTGGGTTGCTCATATAGCGCACGGCAAGTTCGCCCCTGACTTCCTCGACCAGACGCGAGAAGCTGGTATGCGCCAGTTCAAGTTGGCGCTGCATGGTGCGAACGCTCAGCCGTAAATGGCGGGCAACCAACTCGACGGTGGCCTGCTCGAGGGGCAGCAACAAGTAGATCGCCTTGCGCACTTCCAGCGCGGTCGAGTCGACACCCGTCACGTTGAGTGAATCCGCGAGGCTCTCGGCATATCGCACCAGTTCCGGGTCAGCGGAGGGATTCGGGTAATCGAGATCGGCGGCCGCGCACACGAAGCCGTTGAAATCGCTTCCGAACTCCAACGGACAGCCGAAGAACCGTCGATGAAACGTCAGGTCTTGCGGTCCCTTATGAACAAAATGGACGGACCGTGGTTTCCAGTGATCACCCAGCAGGGCGCTGGAGTGGCGCGAGAGGACACCGACCGCGAGTTCGATCGCCTGATTCGTCGGGGTACCCGGTTCGACGACCAGTTCTTCGCGGATGGTGACCGTTTCGCCCGCGTCCTCGACGTACACAGCCAGGGCTTCGTTCAGCAAATGCCGGTATTCGGCCGCGGCCAGCAACACTTCGCGCAGCGTGCGCTTGTGCGCGAGCAGGACATTGACCACACCGGTACCGAACTTCTGCCGGGTTTCGGCCATCTGCAGCGCGAAAGTCGGGCATGACGCCTTTTCAGCCGTCAGTTCCAGCAGCCGGCACGCGGCGGCTGCCGGAATGCGATCGTCGGGATTCGCAAGCGCAGCAGTATCGATCCCGACCTGCTGCGCAAGCTGGACCGGGTTCAGTCCAAGCCGCCGCGTCACGTCGAAATAGCCGCTCATGGCTACCGAGCGCAGCATCGATTCCATCGTCATGCCTCCGCGCGCATCTTATGGGCAGCGCCTTGCCCTCCGGCCATGAAAATGCCTCCCGCGCGCAAATACCGGTGTTACCGGTGTTAACGCGTAGTGGCATGAAATACTAAAAGGATGGCGCCCAATCAGAAAAGTGTAACGCAGGATTGCCGTATCGTGCGATCTCAACGGTTCATCATATTCCGACCAGTTTCCATGCGGCCAGCCGTGCCGGGAGCGTCGGAATACCGTCCCCCTTATTGGAGAACACGATGCAATTCCTCGACGATTCGCTGCACCCCGAGAACCAGGACAAGGTTGTCATCACGACCGCTCCGTACGGCCCGGAATGGATGCCCGAGGACTTTCCGGAAGACATTCCGGTGACGATGGAGGAGCAGATCCAGAAGGCCGTCGATTGCTACAACGCCGGCGCGACTGTCCTGCACCTGCACGTGCGTGAACTGGACGGCAAGGGCTCCAAGCGCCTGTCGAAATTCAACGAACTCATTGCAGGTGTACGCGCAGTCGTGCCGGACATGATCATCCAGGTAGGCGGCTCGATCTCGTTTGCACCGGAAGACGATGGGCAGGCCGCGAAGTGGCTGTCCGACGACACGCGTCACATGCTGGCCGATCTCGACCCGAAGCCCGATCAGGTGACCGTCGCGATCAACACCACGCAGATGAACATCATGGAGTTGCTCTACCCGGAGTATCTGGAAGGCACCTCGTTGTCCAACCCTGCGTTGATGGGCGCCTACAGCGAAATGACAGTGCCCGCGGGTCCGGCCTGGGTTGAGGAGCACCTGCGTCGCCTGCAGGCCTCGGGCATCCAGCCGCACTTCCAGCTCACGGGCATCCATGCGCTGGAAACACTCGATCGCCTCGTGCGCAAGGGTGCCTACAAGGGTCCGCTCAACCTGACCTGGATCGGTATCGGCGGGGGCTTCGACGGCCCGAACCCGTTCAACTTCTCCAACTTCGTGCACCGCGCGCCGGATGGCTGCACGCTCACGGCCGAGTCGCTGCTCAAGAACGTATTGCCGTTCAACATGATGGCGATGGCCATGGGCCTGCATCCTCGCTGCGGCATCGAAGACACGATCATCGACCAGCACGGCAACAGGATGACTTCGGTGCAGCAGATCGAACAGTGCGTGCGCGTGGCGCGCGAACTGGGCCGCGAGATTGCCTCGGGCAAGGAAGCGCGCGACATCTACCGCATCGGCGTGCAGTACGAAACGGCTGACGAGACGCTTGCGGCGAACGGCATGGCGCCGAATCGCAAGGCCGGTGTGAAGAACCTGCCGCTGCGTGCGGCGTAAGGAACACGAGCCCGGCAGACGCTTCGCGGATGCCGGGTTTCAAAGGTAGGGCTCCCCGGCATGCCGGGGAGGGTTGCGCAGTATCCATAAAGGCCCGCTTTGTCCTGCAAGGCAAGGCGGACGCCAACAAGCTGGACACGAAGGAGACGACTCATGTTCACGCATGCCGAGCCCACGACGGCCGATGTTTCGACGACGCAAAAAGACGTGCGCGCGTATGCGTGGGTGGTATTTGCCCTGACGGTGGGGTTGCTGCTCTCCGACTACATGTCGCGGCAGGTGTTGAATGCGGTGTTCCCGATGCTCAAGGCCACGTGGAACCTTTCCGACACCCGGCTGGGTTCCCTGAGCAGTGTGGTCGCGCTGATGGTCGGCGTGCTCACCTTTCCGCTGTCGGTGCTCGCCGACCGCTGGGGCCGCGTGAAAAGCATTGTCCTGATGGCAGCGATGTGGAGTCTCGCGACGCTCGGCTGTGCGCTCTCGACGAACTATCACGAGATGCTGCTGGCGCGCGCCTTCGTCGGCGTGGGTGAAGCCGCCTATGGCAGTGTCGGCATCGCGGTCGTCCTCAGCATCTTTCCCGCACGGCTGCGCGCAACGCTCACCGCCTCGTTCATGGCCGGAGGGGCGTTCGGTTCAGTGCTGGGTATGGCGCTGGGGGGTACGGTCGCGGCTCACCTTGGCTGGCGCGCGGCGTTCGGCGCAATGGCAGCACTGGGCATCGTGCTGCTGGTTTTCTACCGGTTTGCCGTCACCGAAAAACAGCTGGCGCGACTGCAGCCCGCAGGTGTGAGCAAGCAAGTGCAGGGCCGCGGTGTATGCATGAGCTTCCACGCGCTGATGAAAGGGCTCTTCTCGACGAAGTCCGTCGTGTGTGCCTACGTCGGCAGCGGCATCCATCTGCTGGTTCCGGCAGCTGTGTGGGCGTGGATGCCCAGCTTCCTGAACCGCTATTACGGCATGTCCACCGGCAAGGCGGCAATGGGTGCGGCAGTGTTCGTGCTGGCCACCGCTTTCGGCATGGTGGCGTGCGGAAATCTGACGGACCGGCTCAGCAAGCATCAGCGGGAAAGAAAGTGGAGTGCTGCCGTCGCCTTCTGCCTGATCTGCTTCGTGCTGCTCACGATCGGTTTCCGGATGCCGGCGGGTCCGGCACAGCTCGTCGTGATCGGCGCCGGCATGTTCTTCTGCGCTGGCGCGACCGGCCCCTCGGGGGCGATGGTGGCAAACCTCACGCCACCGTCGATCCATGCGTCGGCGTTTGCCACTCTGACGTTGGCGAACAACCTGCTGGGGTTGGCACCCGCCGCCGTCCTGACTGGCATCGTGGCCGACCGGATCGGGCTGCTCGGCGCGTTGCAACTCGTGCCGTTTGCACCCCTGGCCGCTGCAGTCGCCTTCTTCATCGGCAAGCGGAACTATGGCGTCGACCTCGATCGCGCGAGTGCACTGCGTGAACAGGCTGGATGTTGATCCAACGGCCACCGGCCAAGCTTTACGCCTCGCCAAGTGAACCTGAGAGCGGGACGGGCAGCACCGTCAGGGACCCAATATAAATCTGCAGTTCAAGTAAATAACAGGAGATTCGACATGGCAAAAGCAGTGCGCTTCCATGAAACCGGTGGTCCCGAAGTCTTGCGCTATGAAAACGTTGAAGTGGGCGTCCCCGGCCCCGGACAGGTTCGCTTGCGTCATGAGGCCGTGGGCCTGAATTTCGCCGACATCTACTTCCGCAGCGGCCTGTACCCCGTGCCGCTGCCTGCGGGCATGGGTGTCGAGGCTGCAGGTGTGGTCGAGGCAATCGGCTCCGGCGTGACCAACGTCACGGTCGGCGATCGCGTGACCTACACCGGCTTTCTCAACACACTCGGCGCTTACAGCACCGAACGCCTGGTCCCGGCGGCGCCCCTCATCAAGCTTCCGGATGCGATCTCCTTCGAAACGGCTGCCGGCATGACGATGCGAGGCCTGACCTCGTCGTACCTGATGCGCCGCATTCACGATTTCAAGGCAGGTGACACCATCCTGCTGCATGCCGCCGCCGGCGGCGTCGGTCTGATTGTGTCGCAATGGGCGAAGCTGCTGGGCCTCACTGTGATCGGCACGGTTTCGAACGAGGCCAAGGGCGAGGTGGCCCGTGCGCATGGTTGCGATCACATCGTCTACTACAGCCGGGAAGACGTCGCGAAGCGCGTGCGCGAACTGACCAACGGCGTTGGCGTGGACGTCGTGTTCGACAGCGTCGGCAAGGATACCTTCGAGGCGTCGCTCGATTCGCTCAGGCGCCGTGGCCTGATGGTCTGCGTCGGCACGGCGTCCGGGCCGATCCCGCCGTTCAATCCACAGATTCTTGCGATGAAGGGCTCGCTCTACCTGACGCGTCCCGCGCTGGCGGACTATATCGCCGACCCGGCCGAGAAGGACGAACTCGCCGGTGAACTCTTCGGGCATGTCGCAGCAGGCCGCATCAAGATTGAACTCAACCAGCGTTACGCGCTGGAGGACGCGGCGCAGGCCCACCGCGACCTTGAATCGCGCAAGACGACCGGATCGTCGGTCTTCGTCATCTGAGGAGAACGCCATGCGAGTCGAACAATTGACGTGTGCCATTGGCGCCGAACTGGCCGGCGTGAATCTTGCCGATGCCATTGGCGATGACGGCCTGTTTGCGGAGATCCGTGCGGCACTGCTCAAACACCGGGTGCTGTTCCTGCGCGACCAGGACATCTCGCGCGCCGAGCATGTTGCGTTTGCACGCCGTTTCGGCGAACTGGAGGATCATCCTGTTGCCGGCAGCGACCCGGAACATCCGGGCCTCGTGCGCATCTACAAGAACCCGGATCAGCCCAACGACCGGTATGAAAACGCGTGGCACGCGGATGCCACCTGGCGCGAGGCGCCGCAGTTCGGCGCTGTCCTGCGCTGCGTGGAGTGCCCGCCAGTCGGCGGCGACACGATGTGGGCAAATATGGTCCTCGCCTACGAGAACCTGCCGGACCACATCAAGACCCAGATCGCAGACCTGCGCGCCCGCCACAGCATCGAGGCGAGCTTCGGCGCCGCGATGCCGATCGAAAAACGCCTCGCTCTCAAGGCGCAATTCCCGGACGCGGAGCATCCTGTTGTGCGTACGCACCCGGAGACCGGCGAGAAGGTGTTGTTCGTGAACGCCTTCGCCACCCATTTCACCAATTACCACACGCCGGCGCGCGTGCGCTTCGGGCAGGACGCCAATCCGGGCGCGGGTGAGTTGCTGCGCTATCTCATCAGCCAGGCCTGCATCCCCGAGTACCAGGTTCGCTGGCGCTGGAAACCCGACAGCATCGCGATCTGGGATAACCGCAGCACGCAGCACTACGCAGTAATGGACTACCCGCCGTGTCACCGCAAGATGGAGCGCGCCGGAATTACCGGTGACAAGCCGATATGACACCTACCATCCTGATGGTGCCGGGCTTGCGCAACCATGTCGCGGAGCATTGGCAAACGCTGCTGGAGCGCAGGCTCCCCAAGGTGGCCTCGGTGCCGCCGCTCGAGCACGACAAACTCAGTTGCGCGGCACGCGTTGCAGCGCTCGATGCTGCCCTCGCGAAAATCGATGGCCCGGTGATCCTGGTCGCGCATAGCGCGGGCGTGATGATCACGGTGCATTGGGCCCGGCAGCACAGCCGCAAGATTCACGGTGCGCTACTTGCCGCTCCGGCTGACCTCGAGACGCCGCTGCCGGCAGGCTATCCGGCCTTCGATGCGCTCGCCCAGACCGGGTGGCAGCCGATTCCACGAAAGCCGCTGCCGTTCCCGAGCATCGTCGGTGCTAGCCGCAACGATCCGCTCGCGCAGTTCGAGCGTGTCGCGGCAATGGCGAAAGACTGGGGCAGCCGGCTCGTCGACCTTGGCGAGGTCGGTCACCTGAATCCCGCTGCAGGGTTTGGTGAATGGCCGATGGCGGAGACACTGATCCATGAACTCGTCTGATCAGATACCGGTTGGCGCGGTCGATGAACTCGCGCCGGGCCAGCGCAAACTGGTCTTCGTCGATGGCCGCAGCATTGTCCTGTTCAACATCGACGGCACGATCCACGCAATCGATAACGCGTGTCCCCACAACGGGGCCTCGCTGGCAAGCGGTCAGCTGGAGGAATGCGTACTGAGCTGCCCGGCGCACGGCCTGCGCTTCGACGTGCGCACAGGTTGCATGCCGGGCACGGGCGGGTTGAGCCTGACAATTTTTCCGGTCCGGGCCATTGAAGGAAAGCTGGTCGTGAGTCTTGAGGTTTCAGCCACCAGTCCCGCGCAGGGACCGATGTGCAATGCCGCACCGTGATCGGGGCTGCGCGGGAACATACAGTCATTAGGGGAACCATGATGCAAGGTTTGATGATGCAGCAACCGCTGCTGGTTGCGTCGCTGCTCATGCACGCTGAACGCCACCACGGCGAACAGGAAATCGTGTCACGACGGGTCGAAGGCGACATTCACCGGTATCAGTACCGGGATTTGGCGCAACGCGCGCGCCGCATGGCAAATGCCCTCGCAGGCCTCGGCATCCAGCCGGGCGAGCGGGTAGGGACGCTGGCGTGGAACGGCTATCGGCACATGGAGCTGTACTTCGCCGTGTCCGGGGCAGGGTCCGTGTTGCACACGCTCAACCCCCGTCTGCACGTCGATCAGCTCGCGTACATCATCGAGCATGCACAAGATCGTGTCGTGTTCTTCGACTTGACGTTTCTCCCGCTGATCGAAAGCGTCGCGCCGCGGGTCAGGAGCCCTAAGGTTTTCGTGGCAATGACCGACCGTGCGCACATGCCGCAAGACCACGGCCTGTCTACGATGCTGCTGTGCTACGAGGATCTCGTCGATGGTCACGGCGACGCTTTCGACTGGCCTCTGCTGGACGAAAACAGCGCGTCATCGCTGTGCTACACGTCCGGGACGACCGGCAACCCGAAGGGGGTTTTATACAGCCACCGCTCGACCCTGCTGCACACCTACGCGGCAGCGCTGCCGGATTCACTGAACTGTTCGGCGCGCGATGTGATCCTTCCGGTCGTGCCGATGTTCCATGTGAACGCATGGGGACTGCCGTATATCGCCTGCATGGTGGGTGCGAAGCTGGTGTTTCCGGGGCCGGCACTGGATGGCAAGTCGCTCCATGAACTGATCGAGGACGAACAGGTCACGCTGTCCGCCGGCGTGCCGACCGTCTGGCAGGGACTGCTTGCGCATGTCGAGACGATCATGGGTTCCTTTTCGTCGATGAAGCGCACGATTATCGGCGGAGCTCCTTGTCCGACTTCGATGACGGCAGCGTTTCAGGAGCGCCATCATGTTGACGTCCTGCATGCATGGGGCATGACGGAATTGAGCCCGGTCGGCACGGTCTGCAGTTTCAAGGCGCATCAGGTGTCGCGGCCTATGGAGGAGCGCTACGCGCTTCAGGCGAAGCAAGGGCGCCCGGTGTTCGGCATCGACATGAAAATCGTCGACCTGGAAGGCAACGATTTGCCGTGGGATGGCGCCGCAACTGGCGACCTCCTCGTGCGCGGTCATTGGGTCACGCAGGCGTACTTCGGCCATGACGGCAGATCGCCGCTGCGCGACGGCTGGTTTCCGACCGGCGACGTGGCAAAGATCGATCCGGACGGCTTCATGCAGATTACGGATCGCAGCAAGGACGTCATCAAGTCCGGAGGCGAATGGATCAGTTCGACCGACATCGAAAACGTCGCGTACCTGCACCCCGAAGTCACGACGGCGGTTTGCATCGCCGCGCGGCATCCGAAGTGGGACGAGCGGCCGCTGCTGCTGATCGTGAAGAAGCCTGGCAGCGCGCTGGCCGCGGACGAACTGCTCACATTCTTTGACGCCCGGGTTGCGAAGTGGTGGAAACCGGACGCCGTGGTGTTCGTCGACTCGGTTCCACTCGGTGCAACGGGCAAGGTGCTCAAGAACCGGTTGCGGGATCAGTTCGGCGACTACTACCTGCCGGCCTGAGACACCGGCGTGGCAGCAACACAGTTTCATTCGAGCAACAAGCTATAAGCCACCGGGTCCACCCGGCACGCCACACACGAGGAGGAGACGCCATGAAATTCAAATCAAGTAGCTTGGCAGTGCTGATGGTTATTTCAGCAGCAGCCCATGCCCAGTCGTCGGTTACGCTCTATGGCGTACTCGATAGTGGACTTCTGTATCAAAGCACCTCGGCCGCAACATTCCTGCCGACCGCGCATAACCTGGGGCATGTCTATCAACTGAAGGACGGCGGCATCTATGCCAGCTATTGGGGCATGAAGGGCAGCGAAGACATTGGCGGCGGCTACAAGATCACGTTCAAGCTGCAAGGCTCGTTTAACACCACGAACGGCAAGTTCGGGCTGTCCGACACGCCTGGCACGACCGCGCTCTTCAACCAGTATGCGACGGTCGGGGCAACCGGGCCGTTTGGCACGTTTGACGCCGGGCGGCAGATCATCCCGATGATCTACGCGATGGCGGAAACCGACGTACGGGGCGCGCAGTATTTCGGCAGCATCCTGACTGCGTGGCTCGGCGTCAATCAGGCGGCCGGCTGGCCGGGCACCAGCACGAACGCTCCAATCGGCGCCCTGTATGACAGCAACGCGCTGGTCTACACTTCGCCGAAATTCTATGGCACGACGCTTGCGCTCGAGTACGCGCCAGGTGGCGTCGCGGGACAGTTCCAGGGCGGTACACGCGAATCGGCTGTTCTCAAGTATTCGAATTACGGCCTGAACCTGTCCGCTGTGTACTACAACGGACATGACGCCAATCCGTTCCCGCTGAGCTATCCGGCAGCTCCGGCTGCGCCTGCGACAGGCCAGAGCAATAACCGTTTCTACTATTTCGGTGCGATGTATACGATCAGCGGATTTTCGGTATCCGCCTCGTACGCTCTTGGCAAGAACCCGGCGAAGAGCAGTACCGTCGACTTTGAAATGGCGTCGGGCGGCCTCGGCTACCAGTTCAATCCGAGCTTCAAGATCACGTCCGGCTACTATTACCTGAAGGACCGGAACAATTCAGCGAATCACTCGAGCGAATTCGCAATAGGTGCGGAATACAACTTGTCCCTGAGGACCAAGGCATACGCGCAGGTCGGCTATGTCAACAACAAGGGGACGATGAACCAGACGATCATCTATGGAGCCCCGGTTGCGCCGGGTGTCTCTACCACTGCCGCCATGGTCGGCATTCGCCATAGCTTCTGATTCCGTCACCTTCATTAACCGGAGTAATCCATGAAAACAATCAAGGCACTCGAGCTGGCGGTCGCCGCATGGTTCGTTGCAGCGTCCACAACCGCGTGGTCCCAGCCCGGTGAAGCAGCCAGTGCACCCGCGAGTGCACAAGGTGCATCCGGGATGGCGGCATCGGGCCCTGTGGCTCCCGCAGGCAGGAAAGCGGACCGTGCCCTGCGCCGCAGGGTTTATGCGGCCATCGGGAAGGACAAGGAGATCAACGCCGGAGATATCAGTGTCACCGCGAAAGACGGCGCGGTGACACTGAATGGCACGGTGACGGAAGCTGCCCAGATCGGCAATGCCGAGGCGATCACCAGGCGCGTTTCCGGAGTGATGTCGGTGACCAACAAGCTGACGGTGAAGAAACCGTTTGGCGGCATGTGAGCTGCCGCAGTCAAACACGGAGTACGGCGAGGCCAAAGACAATTGGTCACGCCGACTTCTACCAATTGGCGGCGATGCCTGATCAGGCGGCCTCGCGCATCCACCGCCTCCTTGCGAGACTGAAGCAGACCGTTAAAGGTCTTGGGTGGCATTCCGCCCCTCAATGTGATGAGACGAACTTAGACTCTGGAAAGGCCGGAGGCAGCGCAAAGCTGTCGCGGAGGCGTTTCGTCTCCGCGGCAGGCGTCAGGCCAAAGAGTCGCTTGAATTCCCGGTTGAATTGAGAGGGGCTGGCATAGCCGACAGCATGACATGCCGCCTCGGCGGTAATACCTTGGCGCACCATCAGCAAGCGAGCCTGATGCAATCGAGTGGATTTCACGTACTGCATCGGCGAAGTACTCGTGATGGCTTTGAAGTGACTGTGGAATGTCGGCACGCTCATTCCGGCCTGGCTTGCCAATACCGGAAGGTCCAGAGGCTCCGCATAGGTCGCGTGGATACGTTCAAGCGCTCTCCCAATCTTGCCGAATTGCCCTTGCATTGCTAAAGCCGCACGCATTGCGTGGCCTTGTCCGCCGGTCAGAACACGGAAATACAATTCACGTACCAGTCCCGGGCCAAGAATTGCGGCGTCAAGTGGCCGGTTCATTGCCTCCAGAAAGCGCAGTACAGACGCTTGCATTGCCGCATCCATTGGACTTGACATCATGGTCTGCGGCACGTCGCCCGCCGATGGCGAGCCATGATGATCTATCTGAATCATGAGCTCCGCCGCCACCTGAAAGTCCAGGTGCAGATACAGGGCCAGCAGCGGACGCTCGGGCGTCGCGTCGGTCTCCATTGTGAAGGGTACCGGCACTGCAACAGCCAGATAGTGCTGCTCGTCATACACATAAACCCGGTCACCAAAAAATCCGCGCTTTGTCCCCTGGCAGACGATCACGATACCGGGATCGTATAGCACCGGCGTGCGAGACAACGCCCGATCCGAGCGCAGAATACGCACATTGCGCAACGCAGTCAGGTTGTAGCCTTCCTGTGGAGCCAACGCAGTAAGCAAGGCAACCATCCGGTGCTTTTCACGTGCGCCGACGAAGGAAACACTTTGGTCATTGCCTTCCGCGTAGTCCACTTTACTCATAGAAATAGGCAATAAAGATAGAGAATTGGGTCTGATTTCCAGCAGTTATTCAGAATAACATGCAAGCCTTCAAACCAACCCAGGAGTGTTTTCATGCCATCAACCAAAACCATGTTAATCACTGGCGTCAGTAGCGGCTTCGGACGCGCACTGGCAGAAGAAGCGCTTGCTGCAGGGTATCGGGTCGTCGGCACGGTACGAAGCGAGCAGGCAAAACAGACGTTCGAAGCGCTTGGCTCTACTGGTGCGTTCGGTCGCGTACTTGACGTTACTGACTTTGAGTCCGTCGAAAATGTCGTGGCCGGCATTGAGGCAGACGTCGGGCCTCTGGACGTGCTGGTGAACAACGCCGGCTACGGTCACGAAGGCGTAATGGAAGAGTCACCGCTTAATGAAATGCGCCGGCAATTCGACGTCAATGTGTTCGGTGCTGTTGCCGTCATGAAAAGTGTGTTGCCCTATATGCGCGAGCGCCGCCGCGGACATATTCTCAACATCACGTCGATGGGCGGCTTTATCACCATGCCGGGAATCGCATACTACTGTGGCAGTAAATTCGCACTGGAGGGCATTTCCGAGGTCCTCGGCAAAGAAGTCAAGCCGTTCGGCATCCGCGTGACCGCGGTGGCACCTGGATCTTTTCGCACTGACTGGGCCGGTCGTTCCATGGTTCGGACGCCACGCTCGATCCCGGACTACGATTCTCTGTTCGACCCGATTAGAAAGGGACGGGAAGAGAAAAGCGGTCGGCAACTCGGGGATCCTGTGAAAGCTGCACGTGCAATGCTGGCCGTTATCGAAAGCGATGACCCGCCGTCGCATCTTCTGCTGGGAAGTGATGCGCTCGGTTTGGTCCGGGAAAAGCTCTCGTTACTCAGTGCAGAATTTGACGCGTGGGAAACCGTCACGAGATCGACGGACGGATGAATCCGAGTATCTCGCACGCCTTGTTCAGATAGTACATACGCGTGAATGCCTCGGCGATCGAACGGCCCGTTGTAAGAAGCCCGTGGTTCCGCAGTATCAGGTAGTCCTTGTCCCCGATTGATTGCACGATGCGGTCCCGCTCATCGAGCTCAAGCGAAATGCCCTCATAGTCGTGATAGGCAACGCGGTTATAGAACTGCATGCTGATCTGGTTAAGCGGCAGCAACCCGCATTCCATTGCGGCCACCGCCATTCCGGTGGAAGTGTGAAGATGCACCACGCACCCGGAATCGTGACGGGCAGGATGCAAGGCGCTATGAATGGTGAATCCTGCACCTTCATGCCGGGGCGAATTCTGTCTCCTTGTTATCTGAATAGGTCGATGCGATGGATTCGCAACGATGGATTCGCAGTGATGGATTCGCAACGCGACAAGGAGTAACGTTTAATCACGGAAGCAAACGAGTATGAGGGAGGGCGCTATGTCCGACGAAGCTACCCCATGGCGCGTGTTCGAATACGAAGGCTTCGACATCCACGTCCTGCCCCAGTTGAAGTCGCAGCCGGCGCCTGCACACGAGGCGCCGCAAGGAAGCGAGCGTTATGTGTACATCGGCTTTATCTGCCGGCACGGTGCGCATGCCGACGCGCCAGGCGAATCCCTCCAATTCCACGCCGACGGGGACGACGCATTCAAGAGCGTGGACGACGCCGTGCAGGAAGCGCGGCACATCGGGCGAAGCATTATCGACGGCACGCATCCGGATATATCCGTCTTGCCGCTCGTCTCCCATCATCATCCAGGCTGACAACGGCATGGGTTAGAGAGCACACCAGTCGATGAACTTGCCCCCTGCCGGAACCGAGCTGGCGATCGAAGGCTTAAGCGCCATCACGCTGTCCACTTGCGACATGCGCAGCGCCGTGCGCTTTTACCAGGCGCTCGGTTTCCCGCTATTGCACGGCGGCGAAAACGAACCGTTTACTTCATTCGCGACGGGCGCGTCGTTTCTCAACCTCACCGTGGAGACGCACGGTCCGGTCAACTGGTGGGGCCGGGTGATCATCTATGTATCGGACGTCGATGCGATGTACCGCAAGGTGCTCGCAACCGGGTTTCCGCCTGCGTTCCCACCGCGCGATGCGCCCTGGAACGAACGCTATTTCCATGTCAGGGACCCCGACGGGCACGAACTCAGCTTCGCCCGGCCATTGAACCCGGCGCGCGACGGGGCCACAACATCGACGGTGTGATGTCGCGCACTCGAGACCACATCACCACGGGATCGTTTCGTTTTCCCAGCGCGTGAACGTCCCCGTCGGGCTGTCCGGGCCGAGCAGCGCGACGCGCACCGCCTCGCGAGCACCTTCCTCGACAGTCTCCGTGCCCGAATACCCGTTGAGGTTCGTCCTGGTATAGCCCGGCGAGACGGCGTTGACCTTGATCCCCTCCGGCTCCAGTTCGATTGCCATAGCGACCGTCAAAGCATTGAGAGCGGTCTTGGACGCCGGGTAGACCGGACCGAAGATCGCGCGGTAGGCGAAGGCCGGGTCCGAGTTCGTCGTCAGCGACCCAACCCCGCTCGACACGTTGACGATGCGGGCGCCGGGCGTCTCGCGGAGGATCGGCAGCATCGCCTGGTAAACGGCGAGAACACCGAACACATTGGTGTCCCACACCGCGCGCATTTCATCGATCGACACGTTGCTCGGGCGTGTCGTCTTGACGTACTCCTCGACGGACTGGCCGGGCAGCTTGCTCGTATTCGAGATGGCCGCGTTCTGGATCAGCACGTCGAGACGGCCAAACTCGTTGCGCACGCGCTCCGCGGCGGCGGTGATCGAAGCCTGATCCGTCACGTCGAGCTGGAGCGCATGGGCGTCCGGCCCAACCTCCCTGGCCGCAGCCTCGCCACGCTCGACATTGCGCGACCCGACCAGCACGGTGAAGCCGTGTGCAGTGAGATCCTTTGCGATCTGAAGACCGATTCCCTGATTAGCCCCGGTGACCAGAGCGATGGGTTTGTTCTGCATGACACTCTCCTTGCCGCATTGCGCTGTAGCGCGCTGAAGCCATTTCCGTTTTTCAGTTCGAGATCAGGACGATGCCGGCCGGATAAGCCCCCGGCCGTTCGAAAAGTCCCGGTATTCCATGACACTTACGGTGATGGCGCCGGCCCGTCAGCGAGCCTCGGCCGCCCAGGCTTCTGCATCGGCGCCGGCCGGGATGTGCATCGGGGATGACGGGTCGGTCGCCGCGCGCCACACGGCTTCGGCGACGTCCTGCGACCGGGTGGTCGGGGCAGACGTATCCGCAAACCGTGCCATGACGCTATTGACGAGATCGGCATAGGCCTCGTGGTCGAAGCCGTGCATGTGGGCGCGCGCGTTCTCGGCGAACCGGGTATCGGGCGCACGGCCCGGCAGCACGAGGCGCGCACGCACGTCGAACTGCTCCAGCTCCAGCGCTATCGACTCGGTGTATGCGTTCACCGCGGCCTTGCTCGCGCGGTACGCGGAAAGCAGCGGCAGTGCCTTCAGCGTCACGCTCGACGTGACGTTCACGACGACGCCGGCCCTGCGCTGCCGAAACTGGGGCAGCACCGCTTGCGTCAATGCGATCGTGCCGATGGCGTTGGTCTCGAAAACCTCGCGCACCGTCGCGATCGGGGCGAGTTCGGCCGGGGAAGCTGCGCCGAATCCCGCGTTGTTAACGAGGACGTCGATCGGGCCTGCGGCCTCGACAGCCTCGCGAATGCTCTCGGGATTCGTGACGTCAAGCGCCAGCACGCGCAGGCGCTCCGAAGGCGGCAGCACGTCGGCGCTTGGCGTGCGCATCGTGGCAATGACCTGCCAGTCGCGGGCCAGGAAGTAGCGGGCGATCTCAAGACCGAATCCGGACGAGCAGCCGGTGATCAGCACGGTTTTCATGGAAACTCCTGTGGGGTGGCTTGCGGGTACCCCTACGATAGATCGCCAGGACCGTACTTGCTACAATCAATCATCCGAATTTCATTTGCAGGAGTCCGGCAATGATCGATCCGATGGCCGAAGTCGTCACGCTGTTGCAGCCGAGTGCCCGGTTCTCCAAACTCGTTCACGGCGCCAGCCCCTGGCGCGTCAGCCGCTCGGATGCCGGCCAGCCCTTCTATTGCGTGATCCTCGAGGGCGGGTGCCGCATGGCGATCGACGGACACGAGCCAATCGAGCTACTGTCGGGTGACTTCGTCCTGATTCCCGCGGCCTACGGCGTCGCGATGTCCAGCCTCGAGCCGCCACCGCCGGGCGTCGAGACGCTGGCGCCCACCGCGCTGGGCAACGGTGAATTCAGGATCGGCACCCCGGCCAGCCCCATCGACACGCGAATGATGGCGGGCCACTGCAGCTTCGGTTCGCCGGATGCGTCCCTGCTTGTCTCGCTGTTGCCGCAAATCGTGCATGTCCGCGGCGAACGGCGGCTGGCCACGCTCGTGGAACTTGTGCGGGAGGAATCGCGCGAGCAGCGGCCCGCGCGCGAGGTCGTGCTCTCACGACTACTGGAAGTGCTGCTGATCGAGGCGCTGCGGTCCGCAGCCGGAACCAGCGCGCCACCGGGCCTGGTGCGCGGGCTCGCCGATGGCCGCCTCGCAGCCGCGATCCGCCGGATGCACGAACACCCGACGCACGCGTGGACGGTTGCTGAACTCGCGAAGGAGGCCGCGCTCTCGCGCTCGACGTTTTTCGAGCGCTTCAGCCGCGCGGTCGGCATCGCGCCGATGGAGTATCTGCTCACCTGGCGCATGGCACTCGCGAAGGACCTGCTGCGCCGCAATGAAGGCCGTATCGCCGAGATTGCGCAGCGCGTGGGCTACAGCTCCGCCAGCACCTTCAGCGTCGCCTTCACGCGGCACGTCGGCCGGCCGCCTACGCAGTACGCGCGCGAGGAGCAGGAAGCCACGAACGGCGCGTAAGGTGACGCAAATAAGCCGACATCAACGCTCGTCCGGGCGCTTTTGGGAGGCGGAGTATCCGCAAATTGATGGGGAAAACGGACTCAACTTCGCAGGTTGGGCAAAGAAGGTGACCGGCGCTGCAACGATCAGTGTGGGATCCGTCGGTCTTTCAGGCGATCTCCTGAGCACGTTCGGCGGCGAGAGTTCCACTCCGGCGAGTCTGGACAACTTGCTCGAACGAATGGAACGCGACGAATTCGATCTGATTGCCATTGGCCGCGCGATACTCAGCGATCCGGAATGGGTGACGAAGATTCGTTCGGGCGATACCAGCAGCTTGAAAGACTTCAGTCCCGCAGCATTGGGCGAGCTTTACTGATCTTCGATCGGCTACATCGCCTCAACCCGCCGCTTCAAAAATCTCGCGGACCCATTGCGCAAACACGCGAACCCTCGCCGATAACTGCCGGTTCTGCGGGTACAACACCGAAACCGGCATGGGGGGCGGCGGAAACGCATCGAGCACGACCTTCAGTTTCCCCGCCGATAGTTCTCCCAGCACCCGGTATCGCGGCACCTGCACCAGTCCCAGTCCCGCCACCGCCGAGCCGGTGTACAGGTCGGCGCCTGTCACCGACACAACCGCTGCAAGCTGAATCTCGACCACCCGGCCATCGACGGTAAATTCCATTGGCAAGGCGCGCCCCGATCCGCTCGACAGATAGTTCACCGCCCGGTGCGCGGTTAGGCCCTCGGGCGTCTCCGGCTCCCCGAACTGCTTCAGGTACGCGGGACTCGCCACCGTGACCTGCTCCATCAGCGCCACGCGGCGTCCGATCATCGACGAATCCTGGAGCGTCCCGGCCCGCAGCACGCAGTCGATGCCTTCACGCACCAGATCTACCAGCCGGTCGTCCTCACCGATCTGCAGTTCGATGTCCGGATACTGCGCGATGAAATCAGGCAGCGCCGGCACCACGAAATGCCGGGCAAGCGTCCCCTGCAAATTCACGCGCAGCAGACCCTTCGGCGCGACATTGCGGAACGACCCCTCCGCTTCCTCCATGTCCGCGACCAACCGGACGCAGCGGCGGTAGAACGCCTCGCCGTCGTGCGTCAGGCGCACTGTGCGCGTGGTGCGCTCGAGCAGCCTCGTTCCCAGCCGCTCCTCCATGCGCTTCAGCAGGTTGGTCACCGTGGCGCGCGGTATCTGCAAGTCGTCGGCAGCCTGCGTGAAGCTGCTGCGCTCGGCGATACGAATAAACACCTGCATTTCCTGAAACCGGTCCATGGCGACTCGCGAGCTTGGATTGTTAAAGTAAATGGAATGATATTAACAAATTAAGGCTAATTATCAATCGATGTGAATGATCAATACTTCATTCCACGTACTCACCACTCCAAAGGAGCGAATCATGAACACCGTAAAGAACAGCCAGGTAGCCATTGTCACGGGCGCATCGCGCGGTATTGGCGCAGCAGTGGCGCGGCGTCTCGCCAACGACGGTTTCGCAGTAGCGGTCAACTACGCATCGAGTTCGAAAGAAGCTGACGCGCTTGTCGCAGAACTCACCGAGCAGGGCACGAAGGCGATCGCGATCAAGGCAGATGTGTCGAATGCCGACGAAGTCCGCGCCATGTTCGAGGCGACCGAACAGCAGCTCGGCAAGATCGACGTGCTGGTGAATAACGCCGGCGTGCTGAAGACAGTCCCGCTGGCGGACACCTCCGACGCGCTCTACGACCAGACCTTCGGTATCAACGTTCGCGGCACTTTCAACACGCTGCGCGAAGCGGCGGCGCGGATGAACGGTGGTGGCCGCATCATTAATTTCTCGAGCACGACGCTTGCCCTGAACATGCCCGGCTACGCCGTCTACAACGCGACGAAAGCAGCCGTGGAAGCGTTCACGCATGTGTTCGCTAAGGAACTGCGCGGCCGCAACATCACGGTGAACGCGGTTGCTCCCGGTCCGATCGCCACTTCGCTTTTCCTCGATGGCAAGACCGAAGAACAGATCCAGACCTTCGCGAAGATGCCGCCGCTGCAACGCCTCGGCCAGCCCGAAGATATTGCTTCGGTCGTGTCGTTCCTCGCCGGTCCGGATGCTGGCTGGGTCAACGGCCAGATCCTGCGCGCCAATGGCGGTGTTGCTTAACAAATTACAAACATTAGCTTAGCTAAATATATCGGAGAACATCATGAAATCAGTCATTCTGGTAACGGGTGCAGGCACGGGTATCGGCAAGTTGAGCGCGCTGGCGCTGGCCGAAGCGGGGCACATTGTGTACGCAAGCATGCGCGACGTCGAAGGCCGCAATCGCGGACGTGCCGATGAACAGCGGGCTATGTCGGCGGAGAAGGGCATCGCGTTGATGCCGCTGAAACTCGATGTCCTCTCGCAGGATTCCGCCGATGCAGCCGCTGCGACCATCGTCCGCGAGCAGGGCAGGATCGACGTGGTCGTGCAGAACGCGGGACATCTGGTGGTCGGTCCGTCAGAGGCATTCACGCCGGAAGAAATGATGAAGGTGTTCGACACCAATCTGTTCGGCGCGCAGCGCGTCAACCGTGCGGTGCTGCCGACCATGCGCCAGCAGGAATCCGGGCTGGTGCTGTGGATCAGCAGCACCACGACCAAGGGTGGTTTCCCTCCGTTCATGGGCCCTTACGGCGCGGCCAAGGCGGCGATGGATTCGCTTGCCGTCACATTAGCTTACGAACTGGCGCGGTTTGGCGTGGAGACCTCCATCGTCGTGCCCGGTGCATTCACCAGCGGCACCGACCACTTCCCGAGCGCGGGCAAACCGGCCGACTCGGCAAGGGCCGCAGCCTATGCCCGATACGACGGCGTGATGGACCAGATCGGCGAGCGTTTGACCGCTTTGACGCCGCCCGACGCGGATCCGAAGGCGGTCGCGGATGAGGTCGTGCGCATCGTCGGGCTTGCGAAGGGTACGCGGCCAATGCGCTCGGTGATCGATTTTGTCGGCGATGGCGCGGCGCAGGTGCTGGAGGTGTCCGAGCGGGTGCGGATTGACTTCGCGAAGCGCATCGGTATGGGCGATCTGCTGGAAGCGACGGTGTCACGATGATAAGCGTGACAAGGACCGGGCGTATCGTTCGCGGCGCCTGGCTTGGCTTTCTTGTGCTGACCGCTGCTTGCGGTCAGCAGCAGGGCTACGGGCAGCAGGAGGGCAGGGCCATGAAAGCATCGACGACGTATTTGTATCTGCTCAGGAAGACGCCGTTTTTTACGGGGCTTGATACGGAGCAGTTGCGCTGGACTATCGGTCATTCGCGCGAGTGGGAAGCGCAGGCTGGCACGGTGGTCGCGGATTGTTCCGCGGCGGATAAGAGCGATGATTTCTGGATCCTGCTCGATGGCCGCTGGCAAGTGGAACACGATAGCCATACCTACCCGGCGGGTCATGCCGATGCGGGCAAGTGGTTCAGCGCGGCGGAGGCCTCGGGGAACTGCCGGCTGGTCGCGACGGAACATAGCTACGTGATGAAGATCACCCGCGCCGATATGAACGAGATGCTGAGCCGTGGATTCGCTTTTGAATCGTACCTGAAGCAGGGGCGTGGTTATTACGCGAAAGTGTTTGCGGCGGTTCCAGCGGAGGAACGATGAAACTTTGCGAGTTCGATCGCCACGTATTCTGGCAATATCGGGGCAGCAAGCAGCTTCTGGCAGATGGAAAAACAAAACGCCCGATCTTGCCGTCGGGCATTTAGTTAGTGGTACGGAAGAATCTTTGACCCTCGCGGATATCACAAAAAAGCGAAGTTATTCGGCATGCGAAGCGCGTGCCAATACTTCGTCAGCCCACTGGCTGATGCTTTTTCCAGCGGCTGCGGCAGCTATGCCCACGGCAGCATGGACTTCCGGTCTTATCCGCAGCATGAGTTTGCCCGATGCCGGTTTTTGCGGATCGCGCCCTGTCTTGGCGCAATCCTCGAGATAGTGATCGACTGCCTCATGAAACCCGGTGGTCAACTCAAGCACGGTCTCACCGTGGAAGCTGATGTGTTCCGATACGCCGAGCACATGTCCGACGAAAATGTTGTCGCGCGGATCGAATTCGACCCGCGCAAGATACCCCTTATAGTTCATTGCGTTTATCACGGCTTCACCTCCAATTCGATAAACCACTCTCGCACTTCTTCCACCTGATACCTCTTGGCATCCTTGCCTGGATGCGGACGATGCAGATATCGGCGGCGATCGTTCAACTCGAATGCGACTCGTGAGCCAGAGCCCTCCCGTACCTCACCGCCAAGCGCGATGACCAGCGATTCAATTTCCGCGAAAACAATACCGCCGTTCGTGGGCTTTCTGAATATCGCTTCGAGCGTCTTCCTATGCTTGGCTTTCATTGTCAAATGATATCACAAATTGATATCATTTGAGATGAGTCAGCTTTTGATGAGACGAGCAATCTGGGCTCGTACCAGTGAGTGATGACCGCGCTGCGGCAGGAACGCCGCCGTGAATTCCCCTAAACCCGAAACACCGCCACCGCGACATCCAGCTGCGCCGCTTGCTGCTCCAGCGACGCCGCCGCGGCTGCGGCTTCCTCCACCAGCGCCGCATTCTGCTGCGTCACCTCGTCCATCTGCGCGACCGCGCGGTTGATCTGTTCAATGCCGCCAGTCTGCTCGTTCGACGCCGCGCTGATCTCGCTGATGATGTCCGACACCCGCTTCACCGCCGCGACTACTTCGCTCATGGTCTGGCCCGCTTGTCCCGCCAGCGCGTTGCCGGCCTGCACCTTGTCCGCCGATGCATTGATCAGTTCCTTGATCTCCTTCGCCGCGGCGGCGCTGCGTTGCGCGAGGTTGCGCACTTCACCGGCGACCACTGCAAAACCGCGCCCTTCCTCACCCGCCCGCGCCGCTTCCACCGCTGCGTTCAGCGCGAGAATATTCGTCTGGAATGCAATCCCCTCGATCACGCCGATGATGTCCGCAATCCGCGTGGAACTCGTCGCGATGTCGTCCATCGTATGAACGACCTTGCCCACGACCGTGCCGCCGCGCACGGCTGTCGCCGATGCATCGACAGCCAGCTCGCTCGCCTGCCGCGCGTTGTCGGCGTTCTGGCGGACGGTCGCCGTCAGTTGCTCCATGCTCGACGCCGTTTGCTGCAACGAAGCCGCTTGCTCCTCCGTGCGTTGCGACAAATCGATGTTGCCCGCCGCGATCTCACGGGCGCCATGCGAGATCGCGCCGGTGCCGCCGCGTACCTGCTGCACCGTCCCCACCAGCCCCTGCTGCATCTTGCCGAGCGCCGCAAACAAGCGGCCCATTTCGTTATCGCGCGAGGAGTCGATGCTCGCCGTCAGATCGCCCGCGGCAATCTGTTCGAAGTGATGGATCGCCGACTCGATCGGTTTCATCACCGCCGCGCTCAATGCAGCGCGCGCAATGAACCCCAGCACGAGTGCCAACGCCGCGACAATCACGGCCGCAGTCGCCATCGTGTGGAACTGAGCCTGCGCCTGCGCAAAACGGTCTTGCTGATGCGCGATCTGGAACGCTTCCAGCGCGGACATCGCGTGATCGTAGGTCGCATATAAACCGTCCGCCGTCTGAACCTGGAGCGTGCGGAACGTCGTGAAGTCGTTCTGCGCGAGGGCATCGAATTCAAGGTTGAGCGCCTTCGCGATCAATGCATCGCGCGCGGTCCTGGCAGCCTGCACGAGCGGCTCTTCCTGCGGGTCACGCGGCTTGGCGAGGTACGCGTCGAATTCGGCATCGCTTGCTTTCAGCGTCTTGCGTGCGTTGGGCAGCAAGTCGTCGCCGGCCTTGCCGAGCATGAACAGCGTCTCGAAGCTGCCGAGCGAAAGGCGCACTTGCAGCAGCCGTTGCGAACTCGTCTTGAGATGCGTGATGGCGACGGTATCGGTGGCGACCATCTGTTCTAGCGCCTGATTGCTCTGGCGCAGGCAAAAAGCGGCGGCAAGCAGCACCGCCACGAGCGCGAGCGTATAACCGGCGATGGTAATTGTGAGTCCGCGGCGTATCGTAAAGTTCTTGAGCATGGTCTTGATCGCGGGCAAACACGGCACGCGTGGGTTTCCTCGGTTGGGCCTTTGGCTGATATCGTTTAGTTTTCTTGAATAAACAGCGGGCGATGCCGGTTTCTGGCCGGGCGGGTCAAACCGATCGCCATAACAGGCCGGCTAGTCGATAGGGCTCGTTACGCGATTTTCACGCAGGTCAAGCGATGGCGACATCGGGAAATGTGCGCCTTCAGATTCTGTGTGTTTTGCCGATAAGCGGGGGATGCTGCGCGGAAAGTGCGTAATGGCGAGATCAATACGATCCGTTCAGTTCAGTGGGTCCCTCGGTTCGTCCGGGCGGCGAACGCGTAACCGTCCTTGCCGCTCCGCTTCACCTGGTACATGGTTTCGTCGGCAACGGCGACGAGCTGATGGTAATCGCCGACCGGATCGGGAAAGCTCGCAATGCCGATACTGGCGCGGACAAATCCAACGCCCATCTGCTCGTCTGTCTGCCGCACGCAATCAATCAGCCGCTGCGCAATAGCGTCCAGTTCTGTGTTCGTTGAAAACTCGCGGATCAGCACTACGAACTCGTCGCCGCCAAAGCGAGCGACGACATCGACCGAACGCACCGTCTGACGAAAGAGCCTGGACACGGCGATCAGGAACTCATCGCCCACGCGATGGCCGAGCGAGTCGTTGACCTGTTTGAAGCCATCCAGATCGATATAGAGAACGGCCATTTTATGACGCATCGGATTGCTGGATGACCCCGCTGCTGTCTCCGCCAGCGTGGCAAACAATTTGCGTCGGTTGGGCAAGCCGGTCATTGCATCGTGCAGCGCTGCATGCTCGAATTTGTGCGATTCGCCCGCCAGTTGGCGCGTGCGTTTTGCATACATTCCCAGCGCGGTGATCAGCGCGCCGAATACCAACGCGGACAACACGATCAACGTGCTCGCCACGCGGGTAATGCGAGTGCGCGCGTCGGTGCTGTCATGATCGCGCCGCGCTCGCCAGTAGACGGACTGGACGGCAAGCAGCGTGTCCGTGTCGTCGAGATTTGCGTCCGGGGACAGCGCTGATTGAGGGATACGGGGTGCCGCCGAAGGACTCGCATTCACCAATGCCGCGAGCGAAGCGAGGCGGGCGGCGAGGGCGATCCGTGCCTGCCGATAGTCGGCCGATTGTTCCGCTCGCCCTGATTCCGTGTTGGTGTTATCGGCTTGTTGTTGCCGGACGCGGACCACCGTGCGGGCACTTTCCGCCCGTTCGATTCCTTCGAGAACGAGCCCGCTGTATTCCTGTTTTAGCTGGTCCGAGAAGATCGTCCTGATTTGCAATGCGAGGAACAGCAGGCCAATCAGCAGGCACACGAAGGAAATGAAGGCGATCGTTGCCGGACCTGGCCTGAAACGAATAGGGGGGACAGGTTTGTAGCCGGTGTGCGGTTGCTCACGGATGAGCGTAGATATCTCGCTGGCTTTCGGTGCCATGCTGCCGGTAGCTTACGCGATGAAAAAATGAACCCACGCGGGTGAACAGAGCGCCATTCGACTTGACGCGCGACACTGGGCGATGGTGTTCCTCGTTCGCAGCACAACTTCCTCGAACATGATGTGTGACAGCGAGTTTGGGCGCGACAGGATAAGAAAGCGCGGCGGGGCGATCGAGCTGGGTGGATGACACGGGCGCAGTCATATCCGCGCTGGCGCTGGCGATGGCGACTGCACGAGAAGGGGGCACGGGTGCGGGCGCCTCGACGTAATCGGACGAAGCCATCTGTTGCGCCGCCGGAGCCGGCTCTGGTGCCGGCGCCGGCGCGGCCAGCCAGAGCGTCTGCCGCGCATGTTCCATGGCTTCGGCGTAGGCGTGCTGATCCTGGTTGAACCAGACACCATACGCGACCGTACCCATGACTCCGATTGTCAGTGCGCTTGCCGAGGCGATCCAAAGCGCGAGGCGACCGAATCGTATGGGCGTTCGGGCAAGCGCGGGTTCGGCGTCGAGGTTGAAGTCTGTTTCGGATCCGTCGGTCTCCGACGGCAACTCGGTATGCTTGGACATCACAACACTCTCCGATCATTTCGTCTGATATTTCGACGAAATCAGTTCATACAATTGTGCGAAATTCTGGGGTGCGAAGCTGCTGACAGGATTGTCCCGCAACGCGCGGAGGCAATACGACCAATCAGCACTTAACGTGCCAGCGCCTTCACGCCAATTGCGGCGTGGGAGCTGCCCTGCGGCAGCGGCATCAGCAATGGCCGAAACGCAAATTATTGCACCAGGTACGGTATCGCTGCCAGATCGGCTTTCTTTCGAACCTTGCTGACGGGCACTTCTATTGAAGCACGAAGATCGAAGAGGCGGATGATTGGCGGCGATCGAGGATCTGGAAAATGGGGGAGTCGCGCCCGGCGTGAAAGCGGGCACGATGGAATGCGGTCTTGAATGAATGACTGTCAGATTGACGCGAGAAACAGTAGGAATCCTTTCTAAGGACTCCTGCTGCTTGAATACGACATCGCCGCGCATGCGTGGCAGCGAGACCGGCGCCCGGTCAACTGGGCTCGTCTCGATGCCATTCGGGGAGCGCCGGCTGTTTGATTTAACTGGCCGGTTGCGCTTCGGGGAAGTGCCAGTTGCCGTTCAACACCTGTGGCTGAGGACGATAGAGGCGAACCATGTAGTTCCATCCCGATGTGATCGGCAAGCAGTTCGCCGTTTTTCCGTCGCAGCCGCCGAACTGGATGTTGATTGTCCCGTCAGCGCCTTTCTTTGCGGTGACGTTGTTGAGCGAATAAGCACCGGCCGCATTGGGCTCGTAATAGCCTTTGGCGTCGTACACGCTAACCGACCAGAATCCGTCGACCGGCACGTCCTTGGCGCTCAGTTTGTAGATGGTTTTTCCGTCGTTGCCGGCAGGCGTGAAGTTGAGATAGGTTGCGTCCTTGTCCGGATTGCCGCCCCAGGCTGCCGCTGCGCCCACCAACCGGCGCACGGGGTCGACTTCGGCCTTGGTGCCGAACGCTCCCTTGAAGTCGGGGATTGTCGAAGCCAGGATCAGGAGCGCATCGCGTAGCTTCTTTTGGCTTGCCGCGTCCCAGTTGGGCGTTTCAAGCTTGCCCGGGCCTGCCTGGCTGACCTGGACACCGTCCTGCAGCACGTGGACCTGCTTGATATCGTCCGGGCTGCCCGGGTCGACCAAGGTGGGGATGGCGACGACCATGTAGCGCGTGCCCACGTTCTCACGCGTCAGGATATGGGTGCCCGCGCCGTAGAACACGTTCGGGGTGTAGTGATCCTCATTGATGACCTGCATGGCCATGAAGCGCTTGCCTGGATCAGGCATGGTGATTGTCACCGGTCCTGCGTCAAGGTCGAAGACACCGGACGAATAGAGCGTGTCACGATTGAGCCGGATGACGGTCTGGTGAGCAATCGATGCCGGCTCTCTCCGATGCAGGAATTTGCCCAAGCCTCCCTGCTTGGCCAAGGCGTTGACGTACATGTCGGACTCGGCACGGACGAAGTTGTCGACGGTCACGGGAACAGTGGCGCCGGCAGGGGGTGTCGTGGCAGTTTGCGCATGGGCGGCGCCAAGCATGGCGATAGCGGTGCCGATGACGCAGGTGGTCTTCAGGATTCGTTTCACAGGTCATTCCTTTCAGTTGCGGGCAGGGACGGTCGATGGCCGATCACCAGGTCCACCAGGACGGCCCTGTTCCCGACCGATATCAGAAACGTCAACCAAGCGCAATCGAAGCGATCAAGCGTTGGCAATTTGACGCAGCACAACGCAGCTAGACCTGAATCCGCGAGGGAATTGGGTGGAATGTGTGGGGGTTTTAGCCTTGCCTATACCAAATCGACATGGGTGAAACGGCACGGGGACAAGGCAAGCGGGTGATGCCGGTCGAATGACCGCTCGTAGCAGGACTGACGGTTGCCAATCGGGGAGCGTCGTGGATGGGGTTCACATTCGCGCGCACATGAGTCGACCGCGGGTGCGCAATCCGTCCTTGCGACGATGCAGGTAACACTGATTCAATTCATCGGGCTCGGCGGTTTCTGCCTCGATAAAACCCAGACTGAGGACCTGTTGACGTAGCAAGGCAGGCTCGAACGCGGACACCCAAGGCTCGCCCACGGCAGCCGCGCGTTGCCCCATGACCTCGCCAATGACCCGCTGGACCGGATCGAGCATTGAAGAGGCCACCCGGAAGTCGAAGCTGATCGAGCTGCCTTTGGGCAGGCTTGCGACAAAGCCCAGCGACCTCATGACAAGATCACGGATTGATCTGGCGCCAACCATGCTGGGACGCGAATGGACGACCCGGACGAAGTCCATCCGCCCAGTTGTCACGGTTGAAAACCTGTCGTAAAGACCGTGCGTTCCTGGTTTTCATTGGCCCAGTGATCCTCGACCTGGGACAAGGGAACCGGGTTCGTCGCGATCTTGAAGCCGCCGGGGACTGTGGCGTTCAACAAGTGTTCGATCGAACCCAGGATGCGCGGCATTGGAATGCTGCCAAAACCGCTGCCCATCAGTTCAATAGCCGATGATCGAAGTACTGCGCCAGGCAGCGTGATGGTTCCCGCGCTCATGGCGCCAATCTCGACAAACCGGAGTGGGATAGTCTCCGGCGATGCCTTGGCGGCAGCCACCAGCAACATCTCTGCGCTTTGCCCCCAAAGATAGTCGAGCACCACGCCAACACCCTCCTTGAACTGCTGCTGCAACTCGCTCTCCAGCGCGGCGTTGTCCTGCGCGAGACTGATCGTCACGTCAGCGCCGAGCGCTCTCAGAGACTGCAGGGTGTCAGCGTTTCGCCCGGTTGCAATCACCTTGCCTGCACCCAGGTATTTCGCAACCTGCACGGCGAGCCGGCCCGACACGCCGGTCGCGCCATTGATCAGTACGGTCTCTCCCTTCACCAGCTTTGCGCGTTCCGTCAAAGCCGCCCATGACGACATCCCCGGAATAGCGATTGCCGCCGCAGTCACATCATCCAGCGCCGCCGGCAAAGGAATGCATTGCGTCTTCCTGACGATGCAGTACTCGGCCATGCCGCCGAAGGGCGCCTCGGGCAGGGCGAAATAGACGCGTGTGCCATCCTCGAGAACGCCCGTGCCATCGACTCCGGGCACGAGAGGGAGCCTGGCGGACGAGCTATAGTGCTTGCCCGATGCCCGGCTCCTGGTGACATGGCTCAGCGCGGATGCTACAACCGCGACACGGACCACGCCTTCGCTTGCGGCTGGATTGGGGAAGTCGGTATAAACCGGCGTCGCGCCGGATTCCTTAACGAGTGCTGCTTTCATGTCTGCTCTCCTTTGCCAGGTATCCGGGCGTGGGCATCACCCAGGATTGAATCATCGAATGTATGTGTATTCTGCACATATAAAGCAATTGACACGGAATCGAACCGCGATGGGGAAGGAAATACGCGAACTGCGCGAAGCACTATTGGACCTTGCCGGCGTGCTCAACCGGCCGCAACCTGATGCTGCGCTCATTGAAGCGCCGGCGTCGATCTTGATCGTGCACTTTTTCCGCTGCTTGCCAGAGTGGCACGGCTGGGGCCGCTTGGGATTGTCGAACTGGCCGAACTGGCGGGGCGCGACTACACCACGGTCAGCAGGCAGATCGCCAAGCTGGAGAGCCTGGGACTTGTCGCCCGTTGTCCAAGCCCGAACGACGGACGGGTTCGCGCAGCCGTCATTACAGACCAGGGGCAGGTAATGACAGACGCGCTGGACGCAGCGCGTCAGAAAATCATTGAAGAATTGCTGGCCGGCTGGGATGCAAAAGAAGTGGGTGAGCTAGCCCGTCTGCTTCGAAAATTTGCGGATGATGCGCTTGGGTGGGTCAAGACTTCGTAAATAGCGTCGTACGTGACTCGGTGAAGGTGGCTTCGTCACAGTGTGAAGTGCTCATGTGGATATATTCTCCAGCGCAACATTCCGGGTCTTCGGTCCGAGTATTGCAATAGCGCAAATAACCACGATCATGGCTCCCGAGATAAACACGAACACTCCGTTCACGCCAAACTCCTTCAGGCACCAGGCAATCACGAAGGCGGAGAACATAGCGGAGACCCGGCTCCACGAATACACGAAGCCTACGGCCCGTGCTCGAATGCTGGTGGGGAACAGTTCGGCCTGGTATGCGTGATAACTGAACGAGATGATGTTGCCCGCAAGGACCAGACATACGCCGAGGCTGACCAGCATGATTGTTTCACGCGCCTGGCTGAACATCAGGCCACACGCGACATTGATTGCGGCCATCACAATGATCACTGTCTTGCGCTCGAATCTGTCGGCGATCAGCATTCCGAGCAGCGGCCCGAGGGGGGCGGCAATCGCGATGATCGATGCATACATGAGGCTGCTGGTGACCGTGATGCCCTGCTTGATCAACAGGGTGGGAATCCAGTTGGCGAATCCGTAATAGCCCATGGTCTGGAAGACATGGAAGATGATTAGCATAGCTACGCGCTTACGGTAAGGTGCCACCAGCAAGTCCCGGAACGACGCCCGGGCTCTCACCGGCTCGGGCAGCGCGGGCGCGGGCAACGCCCTTCCGTATTCTTTTTCGACGCGCGCTTCAATGCGTGTCATGACGGCGTCGGCTTCATCAATACGCCCTTGCTGCGCAAGCCAGCGCGGACTCTCCGGAAGCCGCCTCCGTACCCACCATACGACCAGCGCGCCAACCACGCCCGTGAAGACCACACAACGCCAGCCATCCATACCGAACACCTGACGCGGAACCAGCAGGTAAGACAGGAACGCAACCATAGGAACCGCACAGAAGCCGATAGCCTGCGAGCATGCCGACGCACGACCTCGAATGTGCTTCGGAACAAGCTCCGAGATATATGTCCCAATGGTCACTATCTCCACGCCGATCCCGACGCCTGCTATAAAGCGCCACAGGTTCAATCCGAAGGCGGTGTCCTGAAACGCCATGATGATGTTCGCCACGGTGTACCAGAGCAGCGAGTAAGTGAAAATCGCGCGACGGCCGAATTTATCGGCGAGAAAGCCGCACGCTGCCGTTCCGATAAAAAGACCGGCGAACAGCGCTGCGATGAAACTCGCTACGCCGCTCGTGCCGAACAGGCCACGTGTGGTCGAAGTCAGGATGCCGCTCCTGACCAGTCCCGGTGCGATATAACCGGAAAACATCAGGTCGTAGAGTTCAAAGAACAGGCCGAGACTCAACAGCATCACGAGCTGCCAGATCGTCTTTGTTGCGGGCAGCCGGTCTAGCCGCGCCGAGATCCGCGCTGCGCCGAGCGCAACGTCGTTCGCGGCGGCTTCGGCTTGGGCAGACGCATCCGGCATGGCGCCGGGATGGGCAACGGCTGTAGAAAAAGCAGCATGATTCGACGATTCCATCGCCTGTCTCCATGAGTTCCGGTCTTGTGCCGGGTTGAATAATGTTCCGGGATTTTTATGCACTCTCAGGCGGCTTTCGGGTGCACGGCGGAAGTGAGTTCGGCGATCTCTGTTTCACTGTAGCCGAGCGCGCGTAACACCTCGGCCGTATGCTCGCCAACCTTCGCAATAGGTTGACGCGGTTGCAGGCGCTCGCCGTTCATGGAGATGGGCAGGAGCGGCATTGCTGTTTCGGTTCCGTCGTCCAGTGTCAACGTCGCAAGGCCGCCGCTTTCGATCAAATGCTTGTCTTCGAAAAGATCCTCGGGCTTGGTGATCGAAGCAAACGGGATATGACTGCTTTCGAACTGCGGTGTCAGCGCCGAGCCTTCGAACTGGCTCAACGTTTCACCCAGCGTTTGGAGTAGCCACGGACGCACGACCACGCGATCATTGTTGGTCGCCAGCCGCGGATCCGCGAGCAGATCGGGCCGGTCGAGAATGGTGCACAGCGCGCGCCACTGCGTATCTCCCGTCGCCGCAATGAACATCTGTTCGCCTCCGCGAAGCGTAAGGACGTCGTACACGGCCCACGCGCTGATGCGCTCAGGCATCGGGGCAGCCGCGACACCTGTCGCAGCGAACTGCTGCATATGCTGGGCTGACAGCAGCACACAATTCTCGAACAGTGCGCTTTGCACTTCCTTGCCGGCACCGCTCGACTTGCGCTCGAAGAGCGCAGCAAGCACGCCAATCGCGCCGAACATGCCGCCCATGATGTCGTTCACGGAGCTTCCCGCCCGCAGCGGCCGGCCGACCGGACCCGTCATATAAGCGAGGCCCGCCATCATCTGCACGACTTCATCAAGTGCGAGGCGATGTTCGTAGGGACCGTTGAGAAAGCCCTTGTGCGACACATAGATCAACCCGGGATCGCGCGCTTTCAAACTCTCGTAGTCGAGCCCAAGCGTTGCCATGCGGCCAGGCTTGAAGTTTTCGATAAAGACATCGGCCGTATCGACCAGCTTGTGAAGCGCGCTGAGACCCGCTTCGGTATCGAGGTCGAGCGCGATGCTCTTCTTGTTGCGGTTGAAGGTACGGAAAAAGCCTGCCCCGGTGCCCAGCAGGCGCCGTGTGCCGTCCCCGCGCGGCGGTTCGACCTTGATGACTTCAGCGCCGAGATCTCCCAGGATCATGCCGCAGGTCGGCCCCATCACCATGTGCGACAACTCGATCACGCGGATACCTGCCAGGGGCAGGGCGGTGCTTTGTTCGGAAGACGTGGAGGGGTTCATCGAGCGGCCTTTGATGCATGGAATTGAGAGGGAACACCGGCGCGTGCGAGGTATCCATACAGTGGCTCGCCGGGCAGCGCTTGTTCGAGCACGCTGCGCGAGGCGATCAGTTTTTCTATATTGATGCCGGTCTCGTAGCCCATGCTTTGCAGCATGAAGACAAGGTCTTCGGTGTTGACGTTGCCGGTAGCGCCCGGCGCATGCGGACAGCCGCCGAGTCCGGCCAGCGAAGAATCCATCTCCCGGATGCCGTGTTGCAGGGCGATCAGCGTGTTGGCAAGGCCAAGACCGCGAGTGTCATGGAAGTGCACGGAGCGAAGCCTGTCGCCCGCAATGCCACGCACCAGGTCGATGATCTCTCCCACTTGACGGGGCGTGGCCTGACCCGTCGTATCGCCGAGTGCGATCACGTCGGCGCCTGCTTCGAGCGCTTGCCGTGCGATGTCGCGGATATCGTCATAAGGCACGTTGCCTTGCAACGTGCAGCCAAACACGGTGGATAGTCCCGCAATGGTTTCGGCACGGCCTTTGGCGAGCGAACATATCTCTGCAAACGCGCTGATCATCTCTGCGGGCGTTTTGCGCACGTTCGCGAGACTGTGGGCGGCGCTGACGGATATCGGCGCGACGATCCGGTGGACGCCGGAGCCGATCGCACGCTGCGCCCCCTTTACGTTGGGAACGAGGGCGGTCACCACGAGGCCGTCGTGGGTTAGCGCATGGGCAATGACTGCTTCGGCGTCCGCCATTTGCGGCAGCAGCTTCGCCGGCACGAATGACGCGACCTCCATGTGACGAACGCCGGCTTCGAAGGCGGCGTCGATCCAGCGTTTCTTGTCGTCCGTCGACATGATCCGCGAGATGCTCTGGAGGCCGTCGCGCATGCCGACCTCGGTGACGATCACGCGTTCGGTGGGGAGGTTCATCGTTTTCTCAACTCAACATGACAAAGTTGAATTGGAGCGTGACGCGCCAGGCCCGTGATGGAAAGACTCGTTTGGCGATGCAGTCCATCTTGCCCCGCGATGGCTGATGACGCTTATGTGACGGGGCGAGATGCCTGAAACGGGAAAACCCTTAAGGGCTTGTGGGGAGTAGTGGCGCGGTGCTTCAGCGAGTGGCCATCAGGTGCTCGATCAGTCGCGATGCCGGCAACGTCAGGGCCGCACGATCACGCACGCAAATGACGAAGCGCCGTTCGGCCCACGCTTCGGCCAGCGGAATCACTGCGAGCCCGTACTGTTCCCGGACCAGGGGGTTCACCGCTTCCAGAGGCAGGATCGCCACAGCGAGGCCCGCCTGGATGAATCGATACGCCGCATCGAAAGTCGAGACGTAGGCGCGGTAAGTCAGCTCTCGCCCCTTTTCCGCGGCAATGCGCTGCATCAGCGCGTTCACTGACGCGTTCGACGATAGCCCAAGGTGATCCAGGTCAAGCGTCTGCACGAAGCCGATTGCCGGCTCTCCTGCCAGCGGATGGTCCTTCGGGACCACGAGCGCAAGATGGTCTGAACGGTACGTGGTCACGTCGAGTTCACGGGTGGAGACGAAATCGCGGCAGATGCCGATATCGGCGGCTCCTTCTTCCAGTCCGCGTACGATGTCGGCGCTCGTCCGTTCTTCCACGTCGACGCGCACGCCCGGGTTAGCTTCCAGGAACCGGGAGAGCGCTTCAGGAAGAAACTCGACCATCGAAGACACGTTCGCCAGAACGCGCACATGTCCGCGGCCACCGGCGGCGTATTCACTGAGCTCCGCCTGCAAGCGCTCATGGTCACGCATGATCAGCCGCGCGTGCTTGAGCAGCGCCTCGCCTGCGGCGGTCGGCCTGACGCCGCGCTGGCTACGCGACAGCAATGCCGTATCGACCAACGTTTCCAGGTCCGCTAAACGCTTGCTGACGGCCGAAGGCGCGATGAACTCGCGCTCGGCGGCGCGCGCGATCGTTCCTTCTTCGCATACCGCGATGAAAAGTCGAAGACTGATCTGGTCGATTTGCCACATGGTTGAGCGCCCGGGAGTAAACGACCGTAGTTTGCACCAGCTTGAGCGTATTGACCGCTGGGACGTCTCCCGTCTATTGGCGTCCTGGGCCTCGCGCGCATAGGCCGGGTCAATAAGTCAAAAAGGCGTTCTGGAGTTTGCGCGCGTTATGCTCGCTGGTGAGTGCCAGCATCATCAGGATGCGCGCCTTGTGCGGAACCTGATCGTCTGCG
Source organism: Caballeronia udeis (assembly GCF_001544555.2). Taxonomy (GTDB): domain Bacteria; phylum Pseudomonadota; class Gammaproteobacteria; order Burkholderiales; family Burkholderiaceae; genus Caballeronia; species Caballeronia udeis. The sequence goes on from NZ_FCOK02000062.1 coordinate 33,224, forward strand.
ACCAGCCAGTCGTAGTGATCATCGGGCTGGGCGGCATTTCGGATAACCACGCCGCTTCCCGTCCGCGAAGCTCGGACTACATGAATGCCACGCGCTCTCGCGTCGACCAGGGAGGCCACTACCGAGGCCGCCACGTTGCCGTTGCCGGTCGCGGCATAGATCAATGCCTTCACACCTGAGTCAAGCAGGGCGCGCACCATAGAGTCGTTCATGCCGCCATGCGCATAGACGATGCCGACCTCCGGCAAGACGTCGATCTCGTCGATGGACCATTCGCTTTCCACCGTGTGAGGACGCGCCGGCAGCCGGTAGAAGACCGGCTTGCCCTCGACGATATATCCCAGGGGACCGTAGGGCGACCTGAATGCCTCCTGCTTGAACGTGCTTGTCTTGACGACATCGCGCGCTGTGTGGATCTCGTCGTTTGCAACGACCAGCGTGCCCTTGCCGTGGGCCAACGGACTCGCCGCCACGACGATCGCGTTGTACAGGTTAAGCGGTCCGTCCGAACTGAGTGCGGACGGTGGCCGCATTGCACCAACCACAACTACGGGCTTCGCGCTCTTCAGCGTCAGATGCAGGAAATAAGCAGTTTCATCGATCGTATCGGTGCCGTGCGTGACCACGACACCATCCACGTCATCGCGTTTCAGCAGCGATGAAACGCGCTTTCCCAACTGCAGCAGTTGCGCGCTGCCGAAATTCTCCGAGCCGAACTGGAATAGCTGCTCGGCGCTGATATCCGCAATCGATGCCGCGGCGGGCAGGTCAGCAACGATGTCGTCGATGGACAGCACGGAGCAGTCATAAGCCGACGTGTTGACCGGCGATGCGCCGCGGCCCGCAATCGTGCCGCCCGTCCCAATCACCATGACCCTTGCTTTAGGCTCGGCAGTCAGGCCGATCACGCCGGCGCCGGGAACAAGGACGCCCATGAGCACTACATCTTCACGACGGTGAGCAGCGTCTGCTTGCCGCTTTTGTAGTCATACAGCGAGATCGCACCCTGCTTCAGGTCGCCATGCGCGTCGAACTGCGTGCGGCCCAGCACGCCGACGAAGTTGGCGCTCGGCATGGCGGCGAGGATGTCCGCGGCGCGGGTCGAATCGGCGCGCTTCATTGCATCGACGACGATGTACACGGCGTCGTAGGCGAACGGTGCGTTGAGCTGCACGTGCTGATGAAAGCGTGCTTCGTAGCGTTGCTCGAAAGCGGGACCGTCCGGCATTTTCTCAAGCGGCATGCCCGCGATGGAGCACACGACGTTGTCCGCCGCCTGGCCGGCCAGTTTCGCCAGCGAATCGGCGCACAGGCCGTCACCACCCAGCACGCGCGCAGTAATGGCGAGCTGTTGCGCCTGCTTGGCGAACGGACCGCCCGTGGCGTCCATTCCCCCGTACATGATGATGTCCGGATGCTCGCCCTTGATCTTGGTGAGAATCGAACGAAAGTCGACTGCCTTGTCATTGGTTGCATCGTGTGAGAGCACGGTCAACCCGTCCGCCTTCGCCTGCTTCTCGAACTCGTTGGCGAGACCCTGGCCGTATGCGGTTGCGTCGTCCACGATCGCCACGGACTTTGCCCCGAGCGTTTTTTTCGCATAGTCGGCCAGTGCCGGACCCTGCTGCGCATCGGTTGCCACGACCCGGTAGGCCGTCTTGAAGCCTTGTTGCGTATAAACCGGATTGGTCGCCGACGGGGAGACCTCGACAATACCCGCGTCGCTGTAGATCTTTGACGCCGGGATCGTGGTCCCTGAATTCATGTGACCCACCACCGCGACCACTTTGTCATCCACCAGCTTCTGCGCGACCTGCGTGCCCTGACGCGGGTCCGACGCGTCGTCCTGTGCATCGAGTTCGAGCGTCACCTTCCGGCCCCCGATCACCAGCCCCTTCGCGTTGATTTCCTCCACCGCGAGCCGGGCGCCGTTTTCGGTGTCCTTTCCCCATTCGGCATTAGCGCCCGTCAACGGCGCCGCATGTCCAATTTTGACAACTTCGTCTGCGAACGCACCGGCCGAGCCGAGCATGATCAGACCCACTCCGATGTTGGCGCATAGCACGCCGTGAAATCTAGCTGTCATGAGACTCTCCTGGTTATGCAGCTTGCTGGATGATCGATCGAGGGCAGGTGACAGGAGCGACTTTAGTGACGACAAAATGGCCGGCATTGCACCGACTCGCAAAAAAATAGAAGAAACACGACATGCCGGCCAGGCGCATTTTTTGGCCTATATACTCGGTTCACCAACGCCTTGCAGGAACGTCATGGCACGCGAAACAACACCGTCCCTTGGCCGGGAACTCGTGGACCAGCTCGACCGCGCCAGCGTCAAGCGGGACGGCAACGCGTCGCGCGCGGGAGCCGAGCTCAACATCGGATTCTTGCTCTGGCCCACGTTCCCACTGCTTTCCTTAGCGGGCTTCTGTGATGCATTGCGCCATGCAGCCGATCTCGGCGACCAGAGTCGTCCGCTGCGTTGCACATGGATGCTTCTCGGCATGGCCGATGAAACCGTGGAGGCGAGTTGCGGTGTGGCGGTGCCGGTGCACGCGGTACAGGGATCGCCGCGGCAATTTGATTACCTCGTCGTGATCGGCGGTCTCCTGCCGAAACTGGAACAGGTTGACCGGCGCTATTGGGATTATTTGCGCGAGGCCGACGCCGAAGGCGTGCCGCTGATCGGCATGTGCACAGGAAGCTTTGTGCTGGCCAAAGCCGGTTTGATGAGCGACCGTGTTGCATGCGTGCACGCGTTCCACCTGGAGGACTACAAGGCGATGTTCCCGGCCTTGCGAGTCGTCGCCAATTCGGACTACCTGATCGACGGCAACCGCATGACATGCGCCGGCGGCGTGTCCGTTATTGAACTGGCAACACGCCTGATCAGCTTGCATTGCGGCTCTGACCGAGCCTCCAAGGTGATCCATCAAATGACAGTCAGCCGTCAGGGCGGCACCTCGTTCGTGGAGCGCCGCAAGGCGCTGGGCTATCTGGCAGTCGGTGATCTGCTGGTACGGCACGCTATCGTGCTGATGGAAGAAAACCTGGAGGCGCCGCTCAACGTCACGGTGATCGCGAAGATGACGGGTACGAGCGTCAGGCAACTCGAACGCAACTTCCTGAGCGAAATGGGTGTATCACCGAAGGAGTTTTATCGGACGATGCGACTTCGATACGCGCGCTGGCTACTGCTCAATACGGAAAAACGCATTACGGTAATCGCGTATGAATGCGGATTTGCCGACTCCGCACATTTTATTCGTGGCTTCAAGGAAGTCTACGGTGTGACGCCCGGCAGACTCAGGACGTCACTGGAAGAGCGTTTGTCCTGAGACGTGGCGCACGTACGGTACGCCATATGCCGGGTCGTGGCGCTGGCAGTCAGCACGACAACAAGAGGCATGCCGGAGCAGAACCTCTGTGAGGTGGCCGACCCCTTATTGACCGGAAAGATCGAAGTATTTCTTGAGGACCAGCAGCGAGATGAGTTTTTCCCGTCTCGTGTCGAGAAACTGCATGGCGTACTGATTGGCGTTTCTAATGATCGCCATCGCCTTGTCTGTATGCTTTATGTAATATTTTATTTTATCTTCAAGGTCGGAAAAATCGTCGTCCAAGAGTACGTAGTGGTGATCAGGTACTAATGATCCTTCCATGAACCAGCTCTCCACGCGCGGTTTGCGCATGAAGCAAACGGAATTGGAAAGCATGATCCATTTCAAGTTGGTTGCAACGTCATTGCCTTCCAGACTGACAATGAATTTGTACTTCAACTGATCCAAAATGCTCATGTAGGGCCGGTGTCCATGTTGCCCTTTTTTCAAATCATCAGTGTCGCCTATGTCAGCGATTGGTGAGGAGAAGTATCTGGCGACGAACTCTTTCCGATGTTCCTGGTAACACGCACCCCGAAATACCGCCATGTCGAGTTTGCTGTGAAATGGCCTTGTGTCTTCGACGAAATTGAAATGCCTTATTTTATCCAGCTTCAATATGACGGAGTTATTATTGGCTTCGGTGAGAGGTCTGGTTTTAAGTAGGGTCGGCTCATCTACCGTTTCCTTGATGTCGGTAAAAACATAGTTGAATTTTAGTGACCGATCAAAGTAGCGGGATATTTCTTTGAAATCATAGTAGTAGGCGCTGGGATTGCCTCGCAGGGGCAGAGCGCCGCTGCGGCTCGCCGTTTCGTTCAGGACAAACCGCTGCTCGAGCTTATTATAATAATTAGCGCGCGTACGAATGTAGTTCCATTGCTGTTCGTCCAGGTTCCTGAACAGCCGATCGTATCTTTTTTCAAAAATCAACGACGGAAAGAGATCGAAAATAACATTTTTTGCGTAGAATTTAATTTTTCTGGCATGCATAAATCTGACTCGTTCATCCAATTGAAGCACTAAATTTAACGAAAATTAGTTGAAAACATTCACGGGGCAGGTGAGCCGTGCTTCTTCGAAAGCTGCATCACCTTTGAATCACACCGACATGCTCTGCCGCGGTTGTTGCGATGTCATTACTTTGCAAAAACTTCGCAAAGGTAACGTGACAACGCGGGATGCCACGCAGTAATAAATTGAACGGACGGAACTGCTGCTGCATAAAGCGAAACACCCAAGTATCGCTAGTCTACTAGCTACCACTTTTTCGAAGAAATAGTCAATCATTTTTTACAGTTGAAAGGGGAGTCAATCCCCTGCGACCATTGATGGACGCAGGTTCACTGCGGGTATTGGGTTGTGCAAGGGGCAACCGTTTGCGGACCCCGAAAGGGTTCATCGGAATGACATGGTCCGCGTTTTCTGGCGGATAGGTTCGATAGAATGACGACCAACACGTACATATTAAGCTTTGCTGATTATTTCCAGTTATCGGACAAGCGACTCAGCAATAAGCAACCACTCCGGCAAGGCCGGGCGGGGACTGCAGGCAGTCATCCCGCCTGACTTATAACTTATATCCCCCCTAAACTCGACATCAGGTTCGCCGCATTGAAAGCAGACCGCAACCAGGTCTCGAATGTCGCTGCTGCTTGCGAGCTGGTTTTATACCCTCTCGATCGCACCAGGTAATAGGACGTCACTTTGACGCTGAACCGGGCGTCGTCGAAAGGCGCGATAAGCCGTCCGTCGCTTAACTCTTCCGCCGCCAGAACCTCGCTTTCAAGTACGACGCCCAGACCATCGACCGCCGCCTCGATCGCCATGACTGACCGATCGAGCCAGAGCTCGTTGTCGGGTCTGACCTCCGCGTCGCAAACCCGCCGCAAATACTCCGACCACGTCAGCCCGTTGGATGAATGGATCAGGGTTGCACGCAAAAGGTCCTCGGGTGCGCGCAGTGCGAGCGCGGCGGCCAACGCAGGACTGCACAAGGGACGCAGCCGTTCCAGCAACAAGGGCTCAACATCAAGTTTCGACGTATTCGACGTATTGGGGTGCCCATAAGCGATAGCAATATCAAACCGGGTTGTCTCGAGATCATCGTGATCTGAAAGCGTGGACAGCCGGATCCGGATGTCCGGATTGGCGCGCAGGAATTCCGGCAACCTGGGTTGCAGCCATTTGGCGGCGAAACTCGGACCCGATGCGACCACCAGATAACCGCGTTGCGACTGCGGCGCGACCAGGCTGGTGGCTTCAGCGATGACGCCGAATGCGCGCTCAAGCTCGCGGGCGTAGGTGCGTCCCGCTGCCGTCAGTGCCGCGCGCCCCGGATGCCGCTGAAACAACGGCACGCCCAAAAAATCCTCGAGCTGCTGGATGTGGTGACTGACCGCCGACGGCGTGACCGCGAGCTCTTCCGCGCCAAGCGCGAAGCTTCCCCGTCGTGCTGCTGCTTCGAACGCGAGGAGCGCCTTGAGCGGCGGCATGCGGGATTTGGTCGTGTTTCTGCTTGAGCTCATTTGACGGGGTGCTGAGTTATATGCGTTGGCGCCGGGATTTTCGCCTGCCTATGATCTTTTCTGACGGCGGCCAGCCAACGCAAATCGTATGCCAAATTTTGCACGTCGACGAGCATGGCGCGGTAGCGGTCGTTCGATGATGTCATGCAACCCAGGTTATGCGGCCAGCGATCAAGGACCAGGACTGGCGGGATAACGAGCCAATGGAGTGAACGATGAAAGAAGGACTTCTGCAAGCATCCCGGGACTTTTTGGTCAGATACGGTGGCGACACCTTCCCGAATCTGTTCACGTCCGCGAAGGGCACTATCGTAAAGGATAGCAACGGGCGCGAGTACCTGGACTTCACATCAGGGCAGATGTGCGCCACGATCGGGCACAACCATCCTGCGATTGTGGAAGCCGTCCACCGGGCTGGCGAGAAGGCGTTCCACATGTTCAGCGGCATGATCCCCGAGGTCGTGGCCGAGCTAGGCCAGACGCTTGCACGCGACTGGTTGCCCGGCGACCTCAGGAAGACGATCTTCATCAATACCGGTTCGGAAGCAACCGAGGTCTCGCTGCGCATGGCCAAGATGTACACGGACGGCTATGAGGTCCTCGCGTTGGGCGGTTCATGGCACGGCATCACCGGCGGCGCCAGCACCGTGTCCTTCGCGAGCGACCGCAAGGGTTATGGCGTTCCCGCACCCGGCGTTTTCCTGATTCCCGAGCCGAATTCATATCGCCCGTACATTCAGGCGGCGACCCCGGAAGAAGCTGCGCTGGCAAACCTGAACCTCGCGTTGAAGATGTTCGACATGCAGTCGAGCGGACGCGGCGCGGCGATCATTGTCGAGCCCGTGATCAGTGCCGGGGGTGTGCTGGTGCCGCCGAAGTCGTTCATGCAGGCACTGAGAAAGGCGGCGGACGACCGCGGCATGCTGCTGATTTTCGATGAAGCGCAAACGGCGTTCGGTCGTATCGGAACCCGTACCGGATCCGAATTCTTCGGTGTCGTTCCCGACATCATGACCATGTCAAAAACGCTGGGCGGCGGGTTGCCGCTGGCAGCGGTATCGACGACTGCGAAGATCGAAGAAGTGCTCCACCAGAAACACTTCACGTTTTATACGAGCCACGTTTCCGACCCGCTGACGGCGGAAGTCGGACTTGCGGTCCTGAAGGTGATCAAGGAGGAGAACCTCATAGCGCGCGCTAATGAAATGGGGGGATACCTGCGCGGCCGCTTCGAAGAATTGCAGCAGCGCTACGAGGTGATCGGTGACATTCGGGGAGCAGGTCTTCTGCTTGGCGTTGAGCTGGTGACCGACCGGGCTTCGCGCAATCCGGCTCATGAGTTGGGTGCAATGACGACCCGGAAATGTTTCGAGAACGGCCTGAGCATGAACATTCGCCGCCGGCCGGAACGCGGCTCCGTGTGGCGCATTGCGCCGCCGCTGACGGTTTCGATAGACGAGATCGATCGTGCGGTGGACATCCTCGATAAGGCCTTGCGCGACAGTCTCGACGAAACAGCAGTAGCGAAAGCTGCGTGACGGCTTGACGGCCTGACGTTTGGCGTGGATATCGAACGGATTTTTTTAAATGGTGGGGAAACCATGAAGCGCACCGCGGCGAGACATTGGCTGTTCATTACGGCCATTACCGGCTTTGGACTTACTGCTCCCGCAGCGCACGCGGAAAGTCCGACGCTCGACAAAATCCGCCCCGGCGCAATTTTTTGACACGCCTCAACATGAACGTACGAGAGCGTTTCTGGGGCGTGTGCTGCGCGGGCAAGCTGAAGTCGCGTGAAGATTGACGTACGGCCGGGCGATGACGTGATGTCGTGCGCATCTATTTAACAGCCGCTAAGCACTACACCGGCTAATCCGCTGAATAAGGCTCGATCAATTCAGCGAAACGGTCGGCGAGTGTCGGCCTTGCACGAGCAGGCCAGATTGCGCTGAGTTCGAAATACGGCAGCGCGGCGCCATCGGTTATCTCGCACAGCCTCACTCCGCTAAATTGCAACGCGCGAACCGAATGCGGCAGCAGCGATACACCGCACCCTGCCGCCACGCACGCGAGCACGGTCAGCGACCGATTCGCCTCCTGCACAATCTCCACCTCGCAACCCGCTTGCCGGAACGCACTCAGAATGCCCGCGCGAACGCCGGGTAACTGCCCTTGGGGAAACCATACGAGCCCGTGCGCCGCGAGGTCTCGCAACGACACGCGCGCGCTCGACGCCAGCGGAAATGCCTCAGGTAACACCGCGATCAAGGGCTCCCGCGCGATCAGCTTTTCGCGCATTCTGCCGCCGACCGCCACCGGTGTATGCAGCAAGCCAATATCGATCTCACCTTTCTCCAGTGCGCTCGCTTGCTCGGCATTGCTCATCTCGCGCAGCACCAATTCGACATCCGGCACCGACGCGCGCAGCGCCGCTATTGCACGCGGCAGCACTTCGAACAACGCCGCCGAGGCGAACCCGACCGTCAGCCGCCCCGCGCGTTGCGCGCCGATCTCGCGCGCGCGGTGCGAGGCGGCGTCGATCCTCGCAACGCTCATGCGCACGTCTTCCACAATCGCCAGTCCGGCTGCGGTGAGGTCGGCGCCGCGGCGCGTGCGGCTGAACAGCTTGACGCCCAGGTCCTTCTCCATGCGTGTGAGCGCCTGGCTCAGCGCGGGTTGCGCGATGTTCAGACGCTCGGCGGCGCGGGTGACGCTGCCGGCATCGACGACGGCGAGAAAGTACTTCAGGTTGCGTGTGTCCATATTAAAACGATATGAAAGATGATCGTTTACATCATATATGTTTATCCAAACGATCCCTAAAATGCCTCCATGGATGAGACGCGCGATTGACCTTGTCGCGAAAAATATAGATTGCTGTACATGGGACCAGAGTAAAGCGCTAAAGCGCCAACTCTGGATCGACAGGAGAGACGACAGTGAGCTGGTACCGGGATATATCCAAGACGGAAAAACGCACGCTCTGGAGTTGCTTCGCCGGCTGGGCGCTCGACGGCGTCGACACGCAATTGTTCAGCCTCGTGATCCCGACCCTGCTCGTGACGTGGGGTATCGGCAAGGGGCAAGCGGGGCTGATCGGCGGCGCGACGCTGGTTGCCGGTGCGCTGGGCGGGCTGCTCGCGGGCATGCTGTCGGACCGCTACGGCCGCGTGCGCGCACTGCAGATCACCGTGGTCTGGTTCTCGCTCTTCACCTTCCTCAGCGCCTTCGCGCAGAACTTCGAACAGTTGCTTGTCCTCAAGGCTCTTCAGGGCGTAGGTTTTGGCGGTGAATGGACCGCGGGCGCGGTGCTCCTGAGCGAGACCATCCGCGCGGAACATCGCGGCAAGGCGATGGGCATTGTGCAGAGCGCGTGGGGTTTCGGCTGGGCAGGCGCCGTAGTTCTTTACATGTTCGTGTTCTCGTTCGTGTCGCCGGAGTGGGCGTGGCGGCTGCTGTTCGGCATCGGCGTGATTCCTGCCGGGCTCGTGCTCTATCTGCGCCGCAACGTGGTCGAACCTCCCAGAGTAGTCGTAAGCGCAGGAGCATCCAGACAGGTGCTGCCCGTGGCAAGCAGCATCTTCGACCGGTCGGTGATCCGCACGACGATCGTGGGCGGATTGATCGGCGTGGGGGCGCATGGCGGCTATCACGCGATCACCACATGGCTGCCCACCTACCTCAAGACCGAACGGCATCTGTCCGTGCTCGGCACAGGCGGCTATCTTGCCGTCGTCATCACGGCATTCATCTGTGGCTGTTTTGCGAGCGCCTGGCTCCAGGACCGGATCGGCCGCAGGCTCAACGTGATCCTCTTCGCCGTCTGCTGCGTTGCGACGGTCAACCTCTACGTCTTCCTGCCTATGGGCGACACCGCGATGCTGTTCCTCAGCTTTCCGCTAGGCCTCTTCGCAGCCGGCATTCCGGCCACGCTCGGCGCACTCTTCAACGAACTCTATCCGCAAGGCATCCGCGGCACCGGAGTAGGCTTTTGCTACAACTTCGGGCGGATCGTCTCGGCAGGTTTTCCTGTGCTGGTCGGACACATGGGCAACTCGATGCCGCTCGGCTCCGCACTTGGCATCGATGCGGGCATTGCCTACGGGCTCGTGGTCGTCGCTGCGCTCATGCTTCCGGAAACGAAGAACCGGCGGATCGCGACGGTAGCGGCCAATGCGCCAACCCGAGCCTGAACGAACAGCAAACCCATGATCGACGAACGGATTCAAACCATGCAGGCACAAGACATAACGGCGGTGGACCAGTGGTGTGACATCAACGATATCAACGATGCGCGGATCACCGCTATCGATGCTCATGTCCACGTTTTCATACGCGGCTTGCCGCTGGCGCAGCAGCGTCGCCACGCGCCGGACTACGACGCGACGCTCGACGCATACGCAGGCCATTTGCTGGCCAACGGCGTCTCGCACGCCGTGCTGGTCCAGCCCAGTTTTCTCGGCACGGACAACAGCTTTTTCCTCGATGTGGCGAAGCGCTATCCGCGACGCTTTCGCGGGGTCGCGGTCGTGGATTGCGCAGTTACTGACACCGAGCTTGCACTACTCGATAGCATCGGCGTGGCGGGTATCCGGTTGAACCTGATCGGCTTGCCGGTTCCTCAGTTGAGCGCACCTGAGTGGCGACGATTGCTGGCGCGTGTCAATGCGCTCGGCTGGCATGTCGAGGTCCATCGCGAAGCGGTGGATTTGCACGCGGTAACAGGTCCACTGCTGGAGCAGGGATGCACCGTGGTCGTCGACCATTTCGGCCGCCCGGATCCGCGTACTGGCGCTAACGATCCGGGTTTCGGATACCTGCTCTCGATGGCTGCGACAGGGCGTGTCTGGATTAAGCTATCGGCGGCTTACCGGAGTGCGCCCGGCGATGACGGAACCGTTTTGGGGACCACTCTGGCAAGCCGGCTTCTCGATGTCTACACGCCCGAGCGTCTGGTCTGGGGCAGCGATTGGCCGCACACGCAGCACCAGCAACTGGTCGATTACGACGCCACGCGGCGCGCGCTCGATCAATGGGTTCCCGACGCGGCGCAGCGCGAGTGGATCCTCACTCGCTCGGCCCGAACGCTGTATCGATTCGAATAAGTTGCCCCGTACGTCACCATCGTCACTAACGTCAACACGGAGAGTTCAACCATGTCGCTTCCCTCTGCTGAACGTCGCAGCGCCTTCCGCTCGCTGGTCGAAAGCCGGCAAGCGTTGCTCGTGCCCGGCGCCTTCAACGCGCTGAGTGCGCGCGTTGTTGCCGATACCGGCTTCGGTGCGCTGTATATCACCGGTGCCGGCGTGACCAACATGTTTTTCGGGCTTCCGGATCTCGGGTTTATCGGCCTGAACGAAATGGCCGACCATACCGCGCGTATTCGCGACGCGGTGGACTTGCCTCTCATCGTCGATGCCGATACCGGCTACGGCAACGCGCTCAACGTGCGTCATGCGGTTCGCACCCTGGAACGCGCGGGTGCCGACGCCATCCAGCTCGAAGACCAGGTGAGCCCCAAGAAGTGCGGGCATTTCGCCGGCAAGGCGGTGATATCGACGAGCGAGATGGTCGGCAAACTGCACGCTGCCGTCGATGCCCGCGAGGACCCCAATCTGCTGATCGTTGCCCGCACCGATGCCTGCGCGACCGATGGATTCGATGCCGCTATCGAACGCGGCCATCGCTTCGCTGAAGCTGGCGCGGATGTGCTTTTCATCGAGGCAGTTGAAACAATCGAGGAGATCCAGCGCCTGCCCGCGATGTTCAATGCGCCTCAGCTCATCAACATTGTGATCGGCGGCAAGACGCCGACGCTTCCGCAATCCCGGCTGGCGGAGCTTGGCTTCGGGATCGCGCTATACGCAAACGCATCGCTACAGAGCGCCGTACGCGGCATGCAGCGGGCTTTGGGGGTACTGAAGGCCCAAGGGAAGCTGGACGAAGATCCGGACCTCGTGGTGCCGTTCAGCGAGCGCCAGCGCCTGGTCGACAAACCCTTTTATGACCAGCTCGACAAAAAATACGCCGCACACGATGACTGAGCCGGTTTCACCGCATAACAAACAAAACAGACAAAAGGAGACTGCCTATGAGCGCCCCTCGAATGGAAGGACCCGCGGCTCGGCCGCCGCTGTTGAGATCCATTGCAGGGGGCCTCGCCGGTAACCTGATCGAGTGGTACGACTTTCTCGCGTACAGCATCTTTTCGATCTACTTCGCCAAAGCATTTTTTCCCAGCGACAACGCCACGGTCCAGTTGATGAACGCGGCGGCCATCGCGGCAGTGGGGTATGTGGCGCGTCCGCTCGGCAGCTGGTTGATCGGGTTGTATGCGGACCGTCGCGGCCGCAAGTCGGCGCTGACCTGGTCGGTATCGGTCATGTGCATGGGTTCGCTGATCATTGCCGTTACGCCGGGCTACGCGACTATCGGCGCTTTCGCCCCCGCTATCCTGATCGTTGCGCGGCTGTTGCAAGGCTTGAGCATGGGCGGCGAATACGGCACGAGCGCGACTTATCTCAGCGAGATCGCGCCCGCGAACCGTCGGGGCTTTTACCTTGGGTTCCTGCAGGTCAGCGTGGTGGCGGGTCAGTTGCTCGCGCTCGGTCTGCTGCTGGTCATGCAGCACCTGCTGTTCACCTCCGGGCAGATCGACCGGTGGGCGTGGCGAATACCGTTTGTGATTGGCGGCATGCTTGCATTGTTTGCGCTCTACATGCGCCGCAATGTGATGGAGAGCGAGGCATTCCAGCACAGCGGGACGCGCCATGGGCCACCCATCAGCCGGGAAATGCTGCTGCACTGGCGACAGCTTCTATTGGCTGTCGGGATTACCGTGGGCGGGACGGTGGGGTTCTATACCTACACCGTCTATATGCAGAAGTTCCTTGTGAATACCGTTGGGCTCGGCAAGGAAACAGCGACACTGGTTTCCGCTTTGGCGCTGTTGTTGTACATGCCGTTGCAGCCGCTCTTTGGCCTCGCCTCCGACATCCTGGGACGCCGGCCGGTCCTGATCTTTTTCGGGCTGAGTTGTACTTTGTTTTCCGTCCCCATTTTCAATGCGCTTGCCAGCACGCACGATCCCCTGGTTGCATTTGTCTTGTCGTTTTGCGGGCTCTTCATGCTGAGCGGTTTTACGTCGGTTCACATGCTGGCCAAGACCGAATTGTTTCCGGTGCGCATCCGGGCGCTGGCGGTGGGGCTGCCCTATGCACTGACCACGGCCATCCTGGGCGGCACCACGGAATTCGTCGCGCTGAAGTTCAAGTCGATCGGGCACGAGCAGTATTTTTACTGGTACGTGTCGGCGTGGTCCGCTATTTCGCTGCTCGTCTATTTGAAAATGCCGGAGACGAATGGGCGCAGCGCGAGACTTAAGCTTCAGGAGACGATCGAGTGACAAGGGCGGCCGGGAGAAGCGGGCGATGCCGTTGATGAGCCGCGTTGTCGTGCCCCTTTTTCCCGGTCCGCGCTCCCTTGTGCATTCGCTGGAACCGTGTCAATCTATTTCCCGTTCGCCGCGCGGCGTCTGCATTGAAAAATCGATTCCCAGCGACTTCCGCCGAAGCCTGTCGAAGCCCGCAACCCGGCGAACCGTGTCACGCGAACCGTCCGTCCCCAAGCTCTATATAAGAATAAAAAAAGCGCCGCCGGACGAGGTCGCCGTTTCATTGAGGTGCTTCATTAATAGACGGAGTCAACCATGTCTATTGTTGCCATTGATGGTGTTCGCTGGACCAATGATCGCGTCACTCATGTACGTTGGGGCAGCATCGATGAATTGACGGCCAGCTGGACGTCAGCGCCCAAAGTAGTCGATGTGGACCATGTTGTAAAAGTCCTGGAAAAAGGGGAGACGGTGCGCACGGTGTTCAAGCTCGGGGGGCGAAGCTATCTGGGTCCTCAGGTCAGCTCGATCCCTTACGCTAACGGCCACATCGGCATTGAGACCTCTTTCGAAGAGGGCCGGATTGAAAAGACGCTGGAAGATCTGCCAGCTGTTTAGTCGATTCAACTGACTTCGTTTTACTCTTCCGCGATAGTGGACACGCTTGGGGCGGGGCGATTGCGTCGCCCAAGCTTGTCCGTTGCAATCATTCGTCCAGGAACGATTGCTCCAGCTCGTCGGAATAAACCTCCGCAAGCAGCGCGCGCAGCTTCGACGCCCTGGCCGCGCCATAGGCGTTTTCGAAACGCATTTGCGCTTCATTCCAAAGGGCTTTCGATTCCGCCAGCTTCTTTTTTCCTGCCGGCGTCAGGGCAACGCGGCGCCCGCGTTTATCCGTTTCATCGGGAAGCGATTCGACAAAGCCGTCGCGCTCAAGCGGCTTCAGATTGTGTGAAAGCGCGGAGCGGTCCAGCACCATGTCTTTGGCCAGGTCGCTCATGTTCGGAGCGCCTGCCCGATCGATATGCGCGAGCGTTGAATGCTGCGACAGCTTGAGGCCGCAAGGGGCGAGCACGGTGTCGTAAAGCTGGGAGAGCCTGCGCGTGGCTTTACGCAGCGCGGCGCCGTTACATACCGAGACCGCGGCGGACGAGTGCTGCTTGTTCGAAGTGTTCATGGCTCGCGTGAAAATGGCTGTTCGAAAGATCGTCCGGAGATCTTAGTCTATGGACACATCCAGGCGCATGGCAGATTGCCGATCCTGATGAGGCGCCGTTTCCTCGGCGCTGATCAGCAGCCAGCACGACACGCTCGCCACGAATGCAACGGCCGCCGCCGCAAACAGCACACCTTCATACCCGTACCCAAGACTGGCCCGCGCGATTGATCCAAGCCCCTGGTGCGATGAAATCAGCGACGCTGCAGACGCCAGATTCCCGTTCGCAATCGAACGGGTAATCTCGAGCTTGTCGTGGCCGCCGAGTGCGGGCAGTTCTCTCTCAATGCTCGCCTGGATCCGATAAAACAATAGCGCGCCCAGCGCCGCGAACCCCACCACAATGCCGCTGAACCGCATGGTTCCGGATACCCCGGACGCCATCCCCGCCCGTTCCACGGGAATCACGGTCATGCTGACCTTGGCGATCTGTCCGTTGAGAATCCCGGCGCCGGTGGAGGCGATCAGCATGGGGGCGAAGATCGCGCTATAGCTGAATGCCTGGATCTGCAGCGCGGTTCCGGACAAGCCAACTGCGACCAGCAACAGGCCGCACACAAGCAGCATGCGTCCCGACATCCGATGATCAAGGTACACGGACACAATGCGCGGCACCCCGAACAAGGGCACGGCGAGCGGCAGCATCAGCAGGCCGGCATTGAGCGGAGAATAACCGAGCGCGCCTTGGAAAAAGAAGGGCAGATAGGTCAGCATGGTCAGGAACGCGACCGCGTACGACACGCCGGCGAGATTCGCGCCGAGATAGGTCCGCTTGATGAAATAACCAAGCTCGACCATGGGCCGCGCCTGCCCGAGTTCGACGATCACGAACGCTATCAGGAAAATGACCGAGCCCGCCAGCCGCGCTCTGACGGACGTGCTCAGCCATCCCTCACGATTGCCTGAGATCAACGCCCAGGTCAGCAGTCCGAGAAATGCGCTGAACGTCATGACGCCCCGGACGTCAATGGCGAGCGCATGCGGATCCCTGGATTCATCGACTACGAAATACGTCAGCGCGATCATGATTGCGCCAACCGGCAGGTTCACATAGAAAGCCCACTGCCAGCCCAGCGACTGCGTGATCAATCCGCCGGCCACGGGGCCGAGCATGATGGCCACGCCGATCACCGAGCCCCAGAACGCAAACGCCTTGGCGCGTTCCTTCCCCTGAAATCCATGTGCGAGAACGGCGAGTGCCGCGCTAAGCTGCAACGCGGCGCCTACGCCTTGCAATGCGCGAGCGCTGTTCAGGACAACCGTTGACGTAGCCGCGCCGCAGATGAAAGACGCGGTGGTGAAGACGAACAAGCCAATGATCAGCAAGCGCTTTCTGCCGAAGCGGTCGGCGAGCGCGCCGGCAGGCATGACCAACGTTGCAAACGCCAGCGTGTACGCCGAGATCACCCATTCAATCCCGGCGAAATCCGCATGCAGCGAACGCGCGATCGAGGAGAGCGACACCGCGACAATATTGGCGTCCAGGTTGATCATGAATGACGGTACCGACACGCATAACAACAACAGAAACCTTTTCTGCATAACTTTGCCTTGACGGGATAAGCGGCCGCGGACCGGGGCGCATCGATAGTTGCAGGTACATTCAATATAGTTGCATATGCCAATATATTATCTTGTGCAGAAATTTAGGCAAGCAAATTCTGTTGCGTGCCTATGCGCGGTAAGAACTCGCCCTGGCGGAAATGAAGACGCACGGAAACCCGTGCGCTGGTGTTCTGGAGCAAAGAGGAGGCTTGTGGGCAGCTTTCAGGCAGAGCCCGACGGGGCTCTACAGGGCGAGTTTGTAACCCTCGTGGCTGGCCTTGAAGCCGAGGTTTTCATAGAACCGGTGTGCGTCGGTGCGGCTCTTGTCGGTGGTGAGCTGGACGAGACTACACCCTCGCGACTTACACTCGGAGATCGCCCATTCGAACATCTTGTGGCCTAGCCCGGAGTCACGCCTATGCGCGGTAATTCGAACTGCCTCGATCTGCCCCCTCCACGAACCCATGCGTGCAATGCCGGGGATGAACGAAAGTTGCAGTGTGCCGATTATCTCGTTGCCGTCGGCGACCACCACCAGCCGTTGGTTCGCATCGGCTTCTATAGCCTGGAACGCATCGATATAACGTTGATCAAGCGGCGTGCCGGTGTTTTCTCTCTTGCTCCCCAGTTCGTCGTCGGCCAACAAGGCGACGATTGCAGGGATATCGGCCAGGAGAGCGGTCCGGAAAACAAGGTGGTCCATGCTGGAACCTCAGAGCGGTGGCGGTAAAGGATACAAACCGGGGTTGCTCGACGAACCACACTATTCCTCGTCGCGCAGAAGTGTGCGCAGCATGCGCTCGGGATTGGCCAGGAACGACCGCATGACCTGGAAGTGTTCAGTCTCTTCGTAGCTGACGCGCGTTACGCCTTCCGCGGTGAATTCATAGATCCACGCGTCCGGATACGCCATCAGAATAGGCGAGTGAGTGGCAATGATGAACTGGGAATCGTCGCGGGCCAGGTCGTGAAACCGGGCAAGTGCGGTGAGTTGACGTTGTGGCGATAACGCGGCCTCAGGTTCATCGAGGAGGTAAAGACCCTTGCCGCCGAAGCGATTCATCAACAGCGCCAAAAATGACTCACCATGCGAGCGCTCGTGCAGTGAATTTCCGCCGTAGGAGTCAATGACGGGAGGACCGAACGAGGGTTCCGCATCGAGCTTCTCGATCTCGGTGGCCACGTTGAAGAAGCTTTCCGCGCGCAGAAAGAACCCATCCTTCGGATGTTTTACTCCCTTGGCTATGCGGAGGTATTCGTCAAGCACCGAGTGCGAGGCTCGGGTCCCGAAGTTGAAGTTCTTCGTGCCGCCCTCCGGGTTGAATCCCATGGAGACAGCAATAGCTTCCAGGAGCGTGGATTTCCCCGAGCCGTTTTCACCGACGAAGAAAGTCATCTTTGGATGCAGTTCCAGCGTCTCCAGTGATCGGACAGCCGGCAACGAGAACGGATAACGATCGAATGATTCGACCTTGTCTCGCTGCAAAGTGATCCGGCTGATGTACTGGGTAGAGATCATGACGTAAGGGTTTTGACGAAGCACTATCTTAACCCGGTGGAACATCGCGAAATGAAATGAGCGGGTACCCACATGACGTCCCTCAATTACAATGCTGAAAATTTTTCGTGCCGCCTGACCATAATCCCGGCATCCCCACAAGCGAGGTCTTCATGATCGTCAAACCACGCGTGCGCGGTTTTATCTGCGTGACTACTCATCCCGTCGGCTGCGAAGCCAATGTCGAAAAACAAATCGGCTATGTGACGGCACAAGGCCCCATTGCTGCGGGACCGAAGAAAGTCCTGGTGATCGGCGCGTCGACCGGGTACGGGCTCGCGGCCCGGATCACGGCGGCATTTGGTTGCGGCGCCGAGACCCTTGGTGTCTTCTTCGAACGCGCCGGTGAAGACAGTAAGCCCGGTACGCCCGGCTGGTACAACACCGCGGCTTTCACCCAATTCGCGACCGCGAAGGGGCTCTATGCAAAGAGCATCAACGGCGACGCTTTTTCCGACGAGGTCAAGCAGAAGACCATCGATGTCATCAAGCGAGACCTTGGACAGGTCGATCAGGTCGTGTATAGCCTCGCGTCACCAAGAAGGACTCACCCGAAGACGGGAGAGGTGTTCAGTTCGACGCTGAAACCGGTCGGCAAGGCCGTCACGTTGCGCGGCCTTGACACTGACAAGGAGGTCATCAAGGAAAGCATCCTGGAGCCGGCCACGCAAAGCGAAATTGATAACACCGTGGCCGTGATGGGCGGTGAAGACTGGCAGATGTGGATCGACGCACTACTCGCTGCGGGCGTTCTGGCGGAGGGAGCGAAGACCACGGCGTTCACCTACCTGGGCGAGAAGATAACTCACGACATCTATTGGAACGGCTCCATAGGCGCGGCGAAAAAGGATCTGGATCAAAAGGTCCTGGCAATTCGCGAGAGCCTCTCGAGTCACGGTGGCGACGCACGCGTCTCGGTATTGAAAGCAGTTGTGACACAGGCGAGCTCGGCCATTCCCATGATGCCGTTGTACTTGTCGCTGTTATTCAAGGTCATGAAGGAGGAGGGCACGCACGAAGGCTGCATCGAGCAGGTCTATGGCCTCTATAAAGACAGCCTGTATGGCGCGTCGCCGTGCATGGATCAAGAGGGCCGGTTGCGTGCGGACTACAAGGAACTCAGTCCGCAAGTTCAGGCCCGGGTGCAGGAACTATGGAGTCAGGTCACGAACGACAATCTTTACGAGCTCACCGATTTCGCCGGCTACAAGAGCGAATTCCTGCGGCTGTTCGGGTTCGAAATCGACGGCGTGAACTATGAAGCCGACGTTAATCTCAAGGTGGACATTCCAGGCATGGTCCAGGATTGAATCCACATGCGCCGGCCCGATTTTATCGAGGCCGGCGCGACCTCAAAGCGCTCGCGTCACCCTTCCACGCGCCAGCCGAGTCCCAGGCTTTTCTGCAACGACACGAAATCCTTCAGCAATTCAGCTTGCGCGGCGACCACGTTTTGCTGCGCGATGAACTGAGTGCGTTGAGTATCGATCAGGTCGATCAGGCTTGATGTTCCGGCGACATACCGCTGACGCATCAACGTGGCTGAGCGGTCCGCCGACGCTTGCACTTGCTGCAGCGTAGCCAGATGTTCGCGCTGATACCCGTAACGCGACAACGAAGTGTTCGCGTCCTGCAACGCGGCAAGCACCGTATGCGCGTATTTCGCATCGGCCTCGTCGCGCGACGCTTCGGCGCCGCGAACGCTCGAGAGCGTGCGGCCGAAGTCCAGCACGTTCCACTGCAGATAAGGCGCGCCGATCCAGCTGAAGTTGTTCTTGCGGACCAGGTGGCCGGGATTGGCAGCGGTATAGCCGAGGTCGCCGAACAAGGTCACCTTCGGGAAGAAGTCGGCCTTATGCTCGCCGATCTGGGCGTTGCTGGACGCAAGGCGCCGTTCGGCCGCGCGAATATCGGGCCGCTGCTGCAGCATTGATGCAGGGTCACCTATAGCCACGGACGCCGGCAGGGCCGGCAGGGGGCCCAACGCGGACAACTCCTGATCGAGCGCGCCTGGAGCCTGGCCCGTCAACACGGCAAGCTGATCTAGCGACTCGGCAACCTGCGCGTCGAGCGGCGAAAATGTCGAGCGGGTGTTCTCGACTTGCGTGGTCAGGCGCTCCACGTCGACGTCGGCCGCTGTGCCGTGCGCGCGGCGCTGCTGGGTCAGCGTGAGCATCTGTTGCTCGAGTTCCGCAGAACGCTTTGCCAGCGTCAGACGCTGCTGCTCGTCACGCAGGCCGACATACGCTTGCGCGACTTCCGCCGCGAGCGACACTTGTATGTCGGCGAGGTCGGCGTCGACCGCATCCGCTTCCGCCGTGGCCGCTTCCACCGCGCGCCGCGTGCCGCCGAACAGATCGATTTCCCACGATGCATCGAAGCCCGCGGTATAGAGCTGCAGCGGTCCTCCTCCGGACGAAGACGAGCCACCCTGGGACGATGACAGCGAACTCAGGTTCGGCTCGCGCATGCGCAACGCGGCGGCGTCGAAAGAAGCGGTCGGCATGCCGTTCGCTTTCTGGTGCTGCAACTGCGCGCGCGCTTCGCGCAGACGCGCTTGCGCCGCGTGAACGTCCGGGTTATGGGCGAGCGCGGCGTCGATCAGCGTGTTCAGTTGGGGATCGTCGAGCGCGAGCCACCATTGACTCGGCGCACGGGTTGAGACCATGCCGGCCGCGGGCGTGCGCACGAAGTTGGCGGCATGCGCCGCGTCGGGCGCGACCTGCGGCGCACCGGCATAGTCGGGGCCGACAGTACAGGCCGAGAGGGCGCAGACCGACGCCAGCAGCGTAAGAAGCGGTGTAAGAGACAGAGGAGCAGTAGGGCGAGCGAACATCGTGGATAGTGTCTTTGCCGTCAATGGCCGGCGGACGTCGAAACGGGGCCGCGTGGAGTCTTCAGGAGGAGCGCGAGCGGCACGCAGGCAAGCAGCGCGAGACCGAGCAGATAGAACGTTTCAGAGTACGTCATGACGGTGGCCTGCATCTGGATCTGTGCCGCGATCTGGCCGAGCGCACGCATTTTGGCGTAGGCCATGTCGCCGGTTTGTGCGAACCAGTTCGCGGCGCTCGATGCCACCCGCTCCTGCCCTATCAGCGAATTGGCCGTCAGCGATTCGCGGATCATCGCGTTATGGAAGGTGGTGCGCCGGTCGATCACGGTCCCGATGATCGCGAGGCCGACCGAGCCGCCGAGATTGCGGGCCATGTTGTAGAGACCGGCGGCGTCGCCGGAGTCTTCGCGTGAGACCGCTGCCATTGACGCCTGGTTCAACGGCATCAGCGCGAGGATTTGCGCGAAGCCGCGTACTAGCTGGGACCAGAAGAAGTCGTGCCCGACACTCTGCGCGGTCAGGCCGATATCCAGCATGCAGCTCAGCGCGAACAACAACAGTCCGCTGATCACCAGCATTCGAAAGTCAAGCTTGCCGAGAATGCGCGGCAGGATCGGCATGATCAGGAAGGCCGGCACGCCCGATATCAGCATGATGGCGCCCGACTGCTGCGCGTTGTATCCGGACACCAGGCCGAGGAACTGGGGCAGCAGGTACGACACGCCATAGAGCGCCGCGCCGACTGCAAACACAATGACAATGACGCTTGCATAACGCGGGTTGCGCATCAGGCTCAGACGCATGATCGGCCGTTGCGCGGTGAGTTGCGAAATGGCGATCAGAACCATGCCGGCCAGCGAGATGCAGGTGAGCGACACGATCATGCTGGACTCGAACCAGCGTTCGCGCTGGCCTTCTTCCAGTACCACGGTCAACGAACTCAGGCCGATCGCAAGGCCGACAATGCCGATCCAGTCAGCCTTGAAAAACGTGCTCCATTGCGGCCGGTCCGACGGCAGCCCGACGATCAGCAAGGTGATCAGCGCAATACATACGGGCAGGTTGATAAAGAAGCACCAGCTCCAGCTGATGTTTTCCGCCAGCCATCCGCCAACCACAGGCCCCAGCAGCGGACCGAGCAACACGATCAGGCCGAACATGGTCATGCCAACGGGCATTTGCGAGCGCGGCAGGCGGGTCCGGATGATGGTCTGCGCAGTCGGAATCATTGCGCCGCCCGCGAAGCCCTGGCCAATGCGCCCGGCGATCATCATGGGCAAGCTGTGCGACCATCCGCACATCATGGAGAACGCGATGAACAGCGTGGCATTGGCGAGCAGGAAGTTACGCAAGCCGAACACGCGCGTGAGCCATGCCGCGAGCGGGATCATCACGATCTCGGACATCAGGTAGCCGGTCGAGATCCATGTACCCTCGGTGCCGGTTGCGCCAATCTCGCCCTGGATTTGCGGCAAGGCCGAGTTGGTGATCGAGATATCCAGCGTGGCCATCAGCGCGCCCAGCGAGCCGGCTGCAACGGCGAGCCAGTCCGTCGCACTCGCGCGTTCCGCTTCCGGTGCGGGCGCCGCAGGCGAGGAAGCGGCTGTCGTGGTCACATCAGCCATGGTCGTTCTCGGCCTTGATGCGCTCGTCGCCTTCACGCGATGAGCGGGTATCGACATCGGCCGTCACCGACAAACCGGGCAGCAGCACGCTGCGTGTTTCCGGTCCTGTCTCAATGCGGATGCGCACAGGAATTCGCTGGACGATCTTGGTGAAATTGCCGGTGGCGTTTTCAGGCGGCAGCAGCGCGAACTGAGCGCCGGTGCCGGGGGCAAAACTGTCCACCACGCCGTGCAGGTCCGTACCGGGCAGTGCATCCACATGCAGGATCACGGGTTGGCCGACGCGCATGTGGCCAACCTGCGTTTCCTTGAAGTTGGCGGTCAGATAGGTGCTTTGCACCGGTACGACCGACAGCATCCGCGTGCCCGGCTGCACGTACTGACCGACGCGTACCGAGCGGTCGCCGACCTTGCCGGCCAGTGCGCTGCGCACGACGGTGTCCTGCAGGTCGAGGTGCGCTTGCCGCGCGCTGGCCTCTGCCGCCTCGAGTTGGGCACGTGCCTGGGCGATCTGCGCGGTGAAGGCCGCGATCTGTGTCTCCGCGGCATTGACCGCGGCAGTGTTGGCTGTCAGCGTTGCCAGTGCCTGGTCGCGCGTGCTGGTCAACTCGGACAGCCGTTCGCTGGTTTCGGCGCCGGTGGCGGCAAGCGGTGCGTAGCGCTGGACTTCATCGCGGGCATGCTGGGCGCTTACGCGAGCGACTTGCTGCTGCGCTTTGGCCTGTTCAATGGTGGCGTGCTGCTGGAGGATGTCGGCTTGCGCGCGCTGGATGTCCGCGATGCGTGCGGCAATGGTCGCCTGTGCCTGGTCGAGCGCGACCTGGTACTGGCGGGTGTCCAGCCGGACCAGCGGGTCGCCCGCCTTGACCGTGGCGTTGTCGCCCACGTAGACATCGGTCACGTAGCCGCTGACCTTGGGCGCAACGGTAACGCTGTCGGCTTGCAGATAAGCGTCGTCAGTGCTTTCAATGAAGCGTCCCACTGTCCACCAGCGGGCAAGCCAGACTCCCGCGAGGATCAGCGCAACGATCCCGAGCGCGACGAGGATCAGGCGTTTTCCAGATCGTCGCGCGGGCGAGGCGGTGGAGTCTTGCGGCACTTCGTTCGGAGGCGATCCTGCGGTTGTTGACATCTTTGATCCAAATTATTCCAATCGGAACAATTATTCCAGCCGGTAAAATTGTGTCAAGTGATATATTTGTTTAGTTGAAGGGAGATGCACGAATGAACGACACTAAACGGCTGCGCCGTCCCTCGGCTGGCGGATATGTGCGCGGCGACGAAACAAGGCTGCGAATCATCGAAGCGGCGATCGAGTCGTTTGGCGAGCATGGTTTCGAGGGCGCGTCCACGCGTGACATCGCCGCGCGCGCCGGGGTCAATGCACCCGCGCTGCAGTATTACTTCGAGAATAAAGAGGGGGTGTACCGCGCGTGTGCGGAATATCTCGCCGACTCGTCCTGGATCACGCTTGAACCGGTGGTGAAACATGCTGCGGACGTGTTGAGCAACGACAGTGATATTCCGGTGCTGATCGATGCTTTCATTCGCATTCAGGAAGCGATTGCGGACCGCATGTTCATGAAGGCTTGCGATACGTCCAACCAGCGGCTTTTCTTTACGCGCGAACAGGCGGGGCATGAGCCGTCCATTGCGTCCGAGATCATGATGCGGCGCGTGCGGCAGCCTTTGAACGATGTCGGCTCAAGACTGATTGCGCGCATTACCGGCGCGGAACCCGACGATCAGCTTACGTTGATCCGGATGCTGAGTCTGCACGGACAATTGTTGATGTTCCATGTGGCGCCGCGCACAACGCTTGCAATGCTTGGATGGAAGGAGATAGACACCGAGAAGGGCGATTTGCTCAAGGCTACCGTGCGTACGCAAACGCAGATGCTGCTTGAACAATGGAGCAGGGACGGTTTGGCCAACAAGGGCGAATCCGGCGGAAACAAGAAGCCCGCCGCGAAATCAGCGCCCAGGAAGCGTACTGCCCTCAAGAGTGCAAAGGCCGCCGCAAAAAAGTAACAGGGAAATCCGTGCGTGAGGGTTCCCGTCGTATGACGCCGAGAACCCTCAGCTGTTTTATCGCCGCGCTTCAAAGACGAGATTGAACGGCGTGGCCGTTGCCCGGCGAAATTGCCGGAAGCCTCCTTCCGTGACCACGTCGTGAATCCGCCGCTCGCCGGCTTGCGCACCCAGGCACATGGCGCCCGCTTGCGCTCGCGAAGCCGGTGTACAGATCAGCGTGGACGCCGAGTAAAAGATCCTCCCGACGGGATTCAGGTTTCCTTCGAGCGTGTCGTTGGCAAACGGCTCCACGATCATCCACGCGCCATCGTCGGCCAGGGTTTCAAGCACATGACGCGATGCCCCAAGGGGATCGCCCATGTCGTGAAGGCAGTCGAACATGGTGACGAAGTCGTAGTTATTCCCCGGATAATCGTTGGCCGAAGCAACCTCGAAACTCACGCGGTCGCTTACGCCCGCAGTTGCCGCGGACTCTCTCGCATGCTCGATAGACCCTTCGTGATAGTCGTAGCCCACGAACGTCGACTGCGGATAGGCCTGCGCCATGATGACCGTGGACGCGCCGTGTCCACAACCGATATCGGCCACGCGTGCACCGCTTTTCAGTTTCGCCTCGACGCCGCCAAGCGACGGAATCCAGTTGCTCACGAGATACGCTGCATAGCCCGGACGGAAGAAACGCTCCGTCCCGTGAAAGAGCGAGACGTCGTGCTCATGCCATCCCACGCCCAGTCCGGTCTTGAATGACTTCATCATCTTCGGGATGATCTTGAACTGCGCAACGGCAATCTGGAACGCGCCGGGTATGAACGCCGGGCTGCCTTCCTCGGCGAGCGCAAAGGACTGTTCTTCGCTCAGGCTGAAGCGTTCCGACGCGGGATCGTAGTTGACATAGCCGCTCGCAGCCTGCGCGCTTAGCCACTCGCGAACATAACGCGCGTCCGTTTCAGTTGCCTGCGCAAGTTCTTCCGGAAGTAGCGGCTTGGCGGCGAGCGCCTTATAGAGCCCGAGCTGATCGCCGACGACGACCGTAGCCGCATGCATCACGGCGCCGAGATCGTGGACAAATCCTCCCATGAATGCATCGAGTTTCGACTGGTCGACTGCCATGGTGCGCTCCCTTAAATACGCGGCGTCTCACAAAAGACTGTTCGTCATACTTATTAATATGTCGACGCCGACACGAGAAAATGAGGTTCTGGCCGTTCACCGCCGGGTCATGCGGTACGCGGTGAATCGACCGGCGGGGTGCCCTGGTGGAACAGCGCGCTCAACTGGGCGCGCAGTTCAGGAGAGTCAGTGTGTTTATGGACGGACACGGCGTGCTGGACGGCTGCGTCCAGGAGTTCCTGGTCGGAGTCCGCAGACAGCGCGATGGTGCAGTTCATCTCGCTGGGAAACTCACGACAGTCGATGTATTTGCGGGTCATGACGTCTTCCCCCATTACGTAGTACCGAGTTAATGACGAAGGTGGATCGGATTGGCGCCACGCCTCTTTCGACGAACCAGCGCCTGCGAAAATTATAGGTCGCTGACAAAGGGCTTGCGAACTCATTCGTCGTTATTTCAGCGCACGTAATTCCATTTCTAATTCAATAGTGTAATAATAAGCACACCTTCCATGTAGAGGTGCGCGCGATGGTTCGTCAAGCG
>NZ_FCOK02000063.1 GCF_001544555.2 Caballeronia udeis
CGGGTTCGGCGGGTTCGGCGGGTTCGGCGGGTTCGGCGGGTTCGGCGGGTTCGGCGGGTTCGGCGGGTTCGGCGGGTACCGTACCGCCCAGTGTCGCTCCGACATCGACAACACGAGCAACCGGCCGCTCTGTCGATTCTGGCGTGCCACAGCGTTCAGATGTATCGCGTTCGTCACTGAACCAGAGCGCACCGGGCGCTGTCCGTTCGTCAGGTTCCTCCAGCGTTTCTCACGCCGCTTCGCACACTACATCGATGAACCCGGCCCGCGGCAAAGCAGTTCCTCCGGTGGTGTCGAGCGAATCTTTTTTTGCTTCGACAACATCGTCGGCGGCCGTTCCGGCCAAGCCCGCCGGTCCGCCGCCAGCACCTGAACATATCAAGGAAACGTTGCGCTCCATCGAGCAAAGCACGGCGCAATGGACCACGCGCGGAGGCGGTGTCGATGCCGCGCCGGAAGCGGGAGCGGTGCCTGACGCGAGTGGTGCTAACAACAGGCAAGGCGCGGCGGCGTTGAATGCTGCGGGTGCTTCGGGTGCTTCGGGTGCTTCGGGTGCTTCGGGTGCTTCGGGTGCGCTGGCCGCTTCGGCCAATTCTGCGGGCTCCGTTTTACCAGCGTCCGCGCCGATTACTACGTCAGTTGCATCGCCGGCGTCAGCGCTTGCACCGTCTGCCGTCTCGGCATCTTCGGTTGGCGTTGATCCCGTGAATCACGCAACCTCAAGCACGCCGATGCCGGGTGCATCGGATCTTGCGAAAAGCGCTATCGCCTCCGATTCGCCCCTGACACCGAACACAAACACGCCGTCACCGACAACACCAAGCCAGCCCGCCGCCTCGGCAAGCACGACGCAAAACGCGATCGCGCCCTCGCCGGTTGCGTCGACGGCCGCCCTGCCCGACCCCGCTTTGCCAACAGCGCACGACAACGGGGCCCAACAAGCGAGCGCAACCAACCCGGTCGCGGCGCACGTCGATGCCCGCTCGAACCCTGCATCGAACCCTGCATCGAACCAGCCGATGCTGCACGTCGATAACAACCGGCCTGCAGATCAAACGCCGAATCCCACGTGGCCGGCCAGCATTGATGGAACTGCTCCCCTGACCGCTTCCGGTGTGCCGAGCAATCCGTCGAACGGTTCATTTGCGCACCAGGAACCGGCAGCGCCGGAAGCATCGACGTCGCCACAAACGGCAGCAACGACGCCAACACCAACGCACACATCAACCCATCTCGCCGATCTGCCGCCTTGGGCTATTCGCGCGGGTCAAACGCACCCCGTGCAGACGGCGCGAGACATCGCTGCAACGACACCGTCATCGCCGGTATCGGCAAGCGCTGAAACGCCGTCCGCAGGTCAGGTCCAAACGCCGCCATGGCAAGCCGAGGCTGGCGCCGCGCGTCCGCCGTTCAGAGTCGTCGATACATACACCGCGCCGGACGAAGCCGAAGCAGAATCCGAGGCCGAAACCAACGTCGATGCCCACTCCAGCACCGGCACCGCGAACGGATACGCGACGCACGCCCAAACGCAAACGCCATGGCAAACCGCGCCCGAAGCACAACACGAACCCGAGCCGAGCCCGGACCACGCCTCGAACGTCGTCCACTTCCCGCGCGCGGGTTCGACCCTTACCCCTATCCCTGCCCCTGAAACCACCCCGCCGCAACCCGATCCCCGCCCGCCGGTGCGCGGTTTCATCGCGACCGAATTCGAGTTCCACGCGCCTGCGGCGTCGGCCGTCGATCTCCCCGGCCTCGATCTCCTCGAACCCGCGTCCGACGAAGTCGAACCCGTCTCCGAACAACATCTCGCTGAAACGGGCCAGTTGATCGAACAGCGCCTGCAGGAATTCAAGGTGCCGGTCACGGTGGTCGGTGCATCGGCGGGACCGGTCATCACGCGCTTCGAAGTCGAGCCGGCGCTCGGCGTGCGCGGCAGCCAGATCGTCGGCCTGATGAAGGACCTGTCGCGCGGGCTCGGACTCACGTCCATCCGCGTGGTCGAAACCATTCCCGGCAAGACCTGCATGGGGCTCGAACTGCCGAACGCCAAACGGCAGATGATCCGGCTCTCCGAAATCCTGGAAGCCGATGTCTATCGCGACTCGAAGTCGTTCCTCACGATCGCGATGGGCAAGGACATCATCGGCAATCCGGTCGTGACCGACCTCGCGCGCGCGCCGCACATGCTGGTGGCGGGCACGACGGGTTCCGGCAAATCCGTCGCCATCAACGCAATGATCCTGTCGCTGCTCTTCAAGGCGAAACCGGAAGATGTGCGCCTGATCATGATCGACCCGAAGATGCTGGAACTGTCTGTGTACGAAGGCATCCCGCATTTGCTCGCGCCGGTGGTCACCGACATGAAGCTGGCCGCGAACGCGCTGAACTGGTGTGTCGGGGAAATGGAGAAACGCTACAAGCTGATGTCGGCGGTGGGCGTGCGTAACCTGCAGGGTTTCAACCAGAAAATTCGCAATGCCGAAGCTGCCGGCAAGAAGCTGACGAACCCGTTTTCGCTCACGCCCGACGCCCCCGAACCACTCGCCAAACTGCCGATGATCGTGGTCGTGATCGACGAGCTTGCCGACCTGATGATGGTTGCCGGCAAGCAGATCGAGCAGTTGATCGCGCGGCTGGCGCAAAAGGCGCGCGCGGCCGGCATTCACCTGATTCTCGCGACGCAGCGGCCGTCGGTGGACGTGATCACCGGCCTGATCAAGGCGAACATTCCGACGCGAGTGGCGTTTCAGGTGTCTTCGAAGATTGATTCGCGCACGATCCTCGACCAGATGGGCGCGGAGTCCCTGCTCGGCGCCGGCGACATGTTGTTCCTGCCGCCCGGCACCGGTTATCCGCAACGCGTGCATGGCGCGTTTGTCGCGGACGAGGAAGTGCACAGTGTCGTGGAGTATCTGAAGCAATTCGGCGAACCGGAGTACGAGGAAGGGATCTTGTCAGGACCGACGCCCGAAGGCGGTACGCCGGACCTGTTCGGCGATACGCCGGATGCCGAAGCCGATCCGCTCTATGACGAAGCGGTATCGTTTGTGTTGCGCACGCGCCGGGCTTCGATTTCGTCGGTGCAGCGGCAATTGCGCATTGGCTATAACCGCGCGGCGCGGTTGGTCGAACAGATGGAAACAGCGGGCCTGGTTTCACCGATGGGCACAAACGGGAACCGCGAAGTGCTCGCACCGGGACCGGCAGACTAAGCGATTATCAGATGACCGATGCTCAGGCGGGGTTGCAAAACCAAGCCTGGACATCGACCGCACTACGTCACCACAACCGCAAGCGCCGCAACAAATACAGCGTGAAGCCCGCACAAATGACCATCACGCCCATCACGATCAAGAACGAATAGTGGTACAGGCGCGTCCTGCTGCGTACTGACGGCGGTGGAATCAGACTCGCTGCTTAATGCAGACGTCATGTTCAACGTTGAATTCCTTCCATACCGGGACGATCCCGGCCTTACCAATTAGACCAACACCGTGATACTTAAGGAAACTGTGCGGGCCGCGAACCACTGACGGCCTGCACAGTTGCGGAAACCATCTTCAGGATGGCGAAACGAACTTGAAATCGACCGGTGAACCGATCTCCAGGCGCTTCGGAT
The DNA here is from genome assembly GCF_001544555.2 of Caballeronia udeis. GTDB lineage: Bacteria > Pseudomonadota > Gammaproteobacteria > Burkholderiales > Burkholderiaceae > Caballeronia > Caballeronia udeis. Next base: position 3,626 of record NZ_FCOK02000063.1, read on the forward strand.
CGGACGCGAGTTCGCCCGTGTCCGGATTGCGCCGGAAAAAGTAGACGCTGTCGCTGTCCTGATTGCCGACGATCAACCAGCGTCCGGTCGGATCGATGGCGAATTCGCGCGGCGTCTTGCCGAGCGTCGAGTTGCGGGCGAGCAGCTTGAGGTGACCATTCGACGGATCCACGGCGTAGGTCAGGATTTCGTTCGCATCGCCGCGATTGGTGGCATACAGGAAGCGGCCATCCGGCGACAGATGGATCGCGCCGCCGCCCACCTTGCCTTTGAAGCCGGGCTTGGTCATGGGCAGGGTTTGTCTTAGCGTGAGCTTGCCGTCGTCATAGTCATACACCGACACCGACGCATTCATTTCGGTCGTGAGATAGGCATGTTTGCCGGCCTGATCGAAGATCAGGTGGCGCGGCCCGGAACCCGGTTTCACGAGCGTATAACGCGACTCGGTAGGCCCGAATAACCCGCGGCTGCCGTCCGGGGTGTACCGGTACGAATAGATCTTGTCGGCCCCCAGGTCCTGCGTGAACAGGTAACGGCCATCGGGCGAAAACACCGTGGAATGCACGTGCGAATTGTCCTGGCGCCCTTTCACGGGGCCACCGCCGTCGTGATGCACGGTAAGCACGGACGGATCGACGCGATCGCCTTCCAGCGGAAACACGGCGAAGCTGCCGCCCGGATTCGATGCCACCGAGTAGTTCGCGGTCAGCAGATAACGGCCATCCGGCGATAGGGCGAGATACGCTGGATCGTTGCCATCGGAGGAGACACGGTTCACGAAGGTGAGTTGTCCGCTCGGCGGATCGAAGCGGAATGCGCTGATGCCGCCACGTTGCGAAGCAGGACCGTTGTCCCCCGGCAGTTCGTTGACCGCGTAGACATGCTGCCGATCGTGGCTCACCACGAGATACGACGGATTCACCGCCTGTGCGGATGAAAGGCGCGTGATCGCACCGGTGCCCGCATCGAACCGGTACACATAAATACCCTCGCTCTTGCCGCTGCCGGTGTACGTGCCCACGAGCAAGTCGAATACGCCGTTACCGGATGCACCGGAAGCATTCGTCGACGCCCCCGCAGCCGCGCCCGCACCTTGCGCGAAGGCCTGAACAGCCGCGAGCGACAACACGGCAGCAACGCCCGCTGCAGCACCTTTTGACATCAATCGCGACCGCCGGGACGGCTTGAAATGATCTGACGCGATGGGGCGGCACGATGTTTGCGTGGGTGCAAGGCTCCGGATACGGAGCGTGGAAGTCAACCGCGCAAAACTCGTCACACGAGGGAAATGAGTGAAATCCGTCAAATGCATACCGCCTCCTGATCATTCGTTATTACGGCTTGTTTCAGGTCATGTGAGACGTGGGCAGCGCCCGATTGTCGCCTGTCACTGCTTCGGCGCATGATGCAGACCCATTCCCATCAAAATACCAACAAGGAGTCACCATGAATATCCATCTGAGCCTCGGACCGCTGGTCGCGCTGATAGCAGGCATTCTGATCCTGATTGTGCCGCGCCTGCTCAACTTCATTGTCGCGATTTACCTGATCATCATCGGACTGATCGGCGTGTTCGGACTGAGCGCGACACATTTCTGACAGCCGTCGAGCGCGGCGCATCCCTCGGCCCCTCCGGCCATCCGGGATGCGTTTCGTAAGACGCGGCTATTGGAGTGAGGTTCCGAAAGACGAGCAAGCGCCGAACGCGGGGCCGCGATTCACGTTTCCCGCGTTCCAGGAATGCTCTGAAGTCTGACGAAGGCGCGGCGAGCTGCGGCGCAATCAGTTATTGGCGAGCTGGTCGAGCCGCATGCGGCCCTGCAGCGACAAGCCGCCTACAGCGGTATGTCCGTCGGCCTCGCGATACCGCGTGAAACAGGCGCGTTCGATCAGGAACGACGCAGCGGTTTCCATCCCGTTGCGGGACAAGCCGAGATTCTTGTAATTGAGATCCAGGAACGTGTTTTGATCGGCGATACGGCTCGCAGCCGACAGGATGGCGATGCAATCGGCTCTCGACGGATTCAGCATGGCTTTCACTTTCGATGTCCTCGAAACGTTAAGCAAGCAGGAAGCGCGTGACGTGCATCAACAGGTCCTGTGCCGGGAACCCGCATGGCTATCTTGGGTGAATCGAATCGTCAGGCGCGAAGTTTCATTCTATGCATTTGTCACACGTTTTTTCAACCTTCATTCGATTGCCGTTTTTGCAAGGCGCCCCGGGTTCGGCGTGAAGCGTTGAAACGTGGGGCTGAACGTGGAGCTGAAACGGCGGACAGACATGCATGCAAGACGCGGAACACGAATGCGCTTCATAATCGAACGCTCGAACGCCCGAAGGACCGGAACAGCCTGGCCTCCCCCAACCACGCGGCGCCTGCACTGCGGCCGCATCGACATCATTTCCCTAGCCTATGCCCGCATTGATTGAGGACTACGCCCTGGTCGGCGACGGCCACACCGCCGCCCTGATTTCGAAAGAAGGTTCCATCGACTGGCTGTGCTGGCCGCGCTTCGATTCAGGCGCGTGTTTTGCCGCCCTGCTGGGCACGCCCGAAAACGGCCGCTGGCTGATCACGCCCGACCTGCCCGACGGCGCAGCGCCCCCTGTGATCACCCGCCGGTATCGTGGCGACACGCTGATCCTGGAAACCGATTTCGAAACGCCCGACGGCCGGGTTTCGCTCATCGACTTCATGCCGGTCCGGGACAGCGCGTCCGACCTCGTGCGGATCGTGGTCGGACGACGCGGCGCCGTGAAGATGAAAATGGAACTGGTGCTGCGCTTCGATTACGGCTCATCCATTCCCTGGGTCAGCCGCCTCCCCGACGACAGCGGCATCCGCGCAATAGCCGGTCCCGATCTGTGCGTGTTGCGCACGCCTATCGAGCTCACCGGCGAGAACATGCGCACCGTCGGCGAATTCACCGTGAGCGAAGGCGAGCGCGTGCCCTTCTCGCTCGTGTATTCGCAATCGCACTTGCGCCTGCCTCCCGCGCTCGATCCCCATACGCAGTTCGCACGCACCGAGAACTTCTGGCTGGAATGGTCGGGACGCAGCAAGCTTGACGGCCGCTGGGGTCCGGCCATCCGCCGCTCGCTGATTACGCTCAAGGCGCTCGCCTACGAACCGACGGGCGGTATTGTCGCCGCGCCGACCACGTCGTTACCGGAGCAGCTCGGAGGTACGCGCAACTGGGATTACCGTTACTGCTGGTTGCGCGACGCCACCATCACCCTGCTCGCATTGATGCGCAGCGGTTACTACGATGAAGCGCGTGCATGGCGCGCATGGCTCGGCCGCGTGATGGCCGGGTCGCCGGATCAGGTGCAGATCATGTACGGCATTGCGGGCGAGCGGCGCTTGCCGGAATGGGAGGTCGAATGGCTGGCGGGTTATGAAAACTCGAAGCCCGTGCGGATTGGCAACGGCGCGGTCAACCAGTTGCAACTCGATGTCTACGGCGAAGTGATGAACGCGCTGCATCTCGCTCGCGTGGGCGGCCTGCAAGGCGATGACACCGTGTGGTCGATCCAGCGCGCCATGCTCAATCATCTCGACACCGTCTGGCAGGAAGCCGACGAAGGCATCTGGGAAACGCGCGGCGGGCGTCAGCAATTCACGTTTTCGAAGGTCATGGCCTGGGTGGCCTACGACCGCGCGATCAAATCGGCGGAACAGTTCGACCTCGAAGGCCCGCTCGACCACTGGCGCAACATGCGCACCACCATTCACGCGGACGTGTGCGAGAAAAGCTGGAATCCGTCGATGAACTCGTTCGTCCAGACCTACGGTGGCGACGATCTCGACGCCAGCTTGCTGCTGATTCCGCTGCTCGGCTTTCTTCCGCCGGAAGATCCGCGGGTGATTGCAACGGTCCACGCCATCGAGCGCGATCTCACGCATGACGGGCTGGTCAAGCGCTACCACACGGCGGAAGTATCGGATGGCCTGCCACCTGGGGAGGGCACGTTCCTCGCCTGCAGCTTCTGGCTGGTCGACAACCTGGCGTTGCAAGGCCGCCACGATGAAGCGTATGCCATGTTCGAGCGTCTGCTCGGTCTCGCGAACGACGTCGGCCTGCTGGCCGAGGAATATGACACGGTCGCGAAACGTCTGGTTGGTAACTTCCCGCAGGCGTTTTCGCATGTCGCGCTGGTTCATACCGGCATGAACCTGATGCGCCACGAACAAGGCATGGCGAAGGTGACGGGCCAGCCTGCGTCGCCTCAGGACAAACCCTCGGACGCAATGTTAACAAAAGAAAGCGAAACGTAATGTTATTCGCACGATTGACGGGGATTACCGATTTTTTAGCAAAATTCACGCTGAATAGCGGTAAAGAGCACGTATGTTGCGTTGCACAAAAGCCTATTCTTGGCTATGATCAAAGAGGCTTTCCCGACCGGTCGTTCGGCGAATTGAAATTGTGAATGGGGTCTGGTTTCACGGCTTAGCCGGCATGTGTTTCGTGTGCTGTTCCATGTTCAGCCCAGAAGGCGCAACGCCGGCTTTGCCCACCCTGCCCCCATTCCCCGTGAACGCTTGTGACCGCTCATGACCGCCCGTGAAGCAAATAAGCAACAACCAGACAGCGAAGTAGCTACGAATAACTGCCAGCACCAGCATTGCGGTGCAATCGACGAACTGCACGCCGAGCCGGGAACCAGCGAAATCCTGACCCCGGCATGACGCCACCGCCGATAGAGGCCAACCGCCGGACACGCTCACTAACGTGGGCGGAACCGGTTTTACACAGGTCAGACATGCTCTATCAATTCCACGAATTTCAGCGGGCCATGTTGAGCCCCCTTACGGCATGGGCAGAGGCGGCGTCGAAGTCGTTCACGAATCCTTCCAGTCCCCTCGCGTATGTACCCGGTTCCACCCGGCTCGCCGCCGGCTACGAATTGATGTATCGCCTCGGCAAGGACTACGAAAAGCCCGAGTTCGAGCTGCATCAGATCGAGAAGAACGGTCATGCCATTCCTATCGTCGAGCAGATCGTGCTGGAAAAGCCCTTCTGCCGGCTGATCCGCTTCAAGCGTTTCTCGGATGACAGCGCTACCGTCACCGAACTCAAGACCGAACCTATCGTGCTGGTCTGCGCCCCGCTGTCGGGCCACCACTCCACGCTGCTGCGCGACACGGTGAAAACGTTGCTGCACGATCACAAGGTCTACCTGACCGACTGGCTCGACGCCCGCATGGTGCCGCTGGAAGACGGCTCGTTCCATCTCGACGACTACGTGGAGTACATCCAGGAATTCATCCGCCATATTGGCGCGAAGGATCTGCACGTGATCTCGGTGTGCCAGCCCACCGTGCCGGTGCTCGCCGCCATCTCGCTGATGGCCAGCCGCGGCGAAGACACGCCCCGCACCATGACCATGATGGGCGGGCCTATTGATGCGCGCCGCAGCCCCACGTCGGTCAACTCGCTCGCCAGCGAACATTCATACGAATGGTTCGAGAACAACGTGATCTACACGGTGCCGGCGAACTATCCGGGTGTAGGCCGCAAGGTGTATCCGGGCTTTCTGCAGCATGCCGGTTTTGTCGCCATGAACCCGGAGCGGCACGTGACGGCTCATTGGGACTTCTATCAGAACCTGATGCGCGGCGACGACGAAGATGCGGAACAACATCGCCGTTTCTACGACGAATACAACGCCGTGCTCGACATGGACGCTGATTACTACCTCGAAACGATTCGCATTGTGTTTCAGGAGTTCCGCTTGGCCGAAGGCACGTGGGACGTCAATGGCGAACGCGTGCGTCCACAGGATATCCAGGACACGGCTCTGCTGACCATTGAAGGCGAACTCGACGACATTTCCGGCAGCGGCCAGACCCGCGCGGCGCATGACCTGTGCACCGGTATTCCGGCGAAGAACAAACGCCACTACATGGCGGAGAAAGCCGGCCACTACGGCATTTTCTCGGGACGCCGCTGGCGCACGATGGTGTATCCGCAACTGCGCGAATTCATTCTCGCGCACGACAAGGCGCCGAAGAAGGAAGCTGTCCCGGCTTGATCACGGTCTGATCCGGATAGCGCCTGAAATTAATTGGCATGACAAAACACGCTGCGTTTTACGCGGCGTGTTTCATTTGCGGGCTCCTCTGCGGCAAGGAAGCTGCGGGGAGGCCGCAAGGAGGCCGGACAACCGTCAGCGCCGCAGCAAATACGCGAGCAGCAGTTCCGTATTCATCTTGATGATTTCATCGCGTTCGGCGTCGCGGCTGAAGTCGAGTCCGAACGTGGCTTCGAGCGTGAATCGATTCGATACGATGTAATAGCCAAGGCCCGACAAGGTCACGTAAAAGCGCAGCGGGTCGACGTTATTGCGAAATAGTCCGGCGTGCTGACCACGTTCGAGAATCTTCGCGAGCGTGGCGACCACCGGCGATATCAACTCCCGAATACGCGTGGAACCCTTTATATAGCGGGCTTCGTGCAGATTTTCGTTATTGATGAGCCGCAAGAGTTCGGGATGCTCACGATAATAATTCCAGATGAAATGCGCCAGCTGCGTCATGGCTTCGACGGGCGCAACACCGTCGAGGTCCAGCGTCTTTTCGGCGTCCGTGAGCGCGGCGAATGCATGTTCGAGCACGGCGGTGAACAACTGCTCCTTGCTGCCGAAATAATAGTAGAGCATTCGCTCGTTGGTTTCGGCACGGCGTGCAATTTGGTCGACACGTGCGCCGAACAAGCCACCCGCAGCAAATTCCTCTGCGGCGGCCAGCAGGATGCGACGGCGTGTACCCTCGGGATCTCTTTTGATTTTTGGCTGGTTCATGGTGGCTTTGTGATCGACAAACCGCGTTATCTGGATAGCGTCACGCGTTCCCGTGTCCTCAGGAAGCATGCGATGGATCGGTTACGCCAACGTGAGTGGGGAATACCGTCCTGCAGTCAATCGAAAGCGATTTGATTATGTGCACATCGTTGGCATGTTGGCAATTGGGAATGATTGGGAACAGATTGAAATTCAGCGATAATGCCGCTTCCCGTGCAACGGTCGGAAACGCTCGAACGTGACGTCAAAAATGAGCGCGAACCTGAGCGGTCGACATGTCCCCACGTGCCGTCGCCGAAGGTCACCGCGGTCGCCGCGGTCACCCACGGTCGCCGAATGCGGATCGTACGGATAGCGCCCAATGGTCAAGCGTCTGTTTGCCTGACCCGCGGGCCCGGCCAAGGCCGGATGAGCGGCCCGTTCGTGTTGCATGCATTCGCGCCTGGCTTGTGAGCCGGTTCGCGCCGCCCTCCCCACGCTGTTAGCAAGCCGTTAATGTGACCGTAGTGACTGCAACCTCTTCCAAGACTCTCGCCGACCAGATCGAAGACCGGCTGCCCCAGACGCAATGCACCAAATGCGGCTATCCCGCATGCCGGCCGTATGCGGAAGCAATTGCCGCAGGCGATGCAAACATCAACCAGTGCCCGCCGGGTGGCCAGGAAGGCGTGGTTCGCCTGGCCACCTTGCTAGGCATGCCCGTCATTCCGTTGAACCCGGATAACGGTGTGGAACGGCCACGGCCGCTTGCGATCATCGATGAAAATCTTTGCATCGGCTGCACGCTTTGCATACAGGCATGTCCGGTCGATGCAATAGTTGGTGCAGCGAAGCAGATGCACACGATCATCCCCGAGCTCTGCACCGGCTGCGACCTGTGCGTGCCGCCCTGCCCGGTCGATTGCATCGCGATGGTCCCGGTCACCGGCCACCAGACCGGCTGGGACGCGTGGAGCCAGCAGGAAGCCGACGCGGCGCGCAAACGGCACGACCGGCGCCTGGCGCGCCTCGCGCGTGAACGCGACGCGGCCGAAGCGCGCAAGGCGGCGCGCGTGGCCGGGTCGTCGGCTACTGAACCTGGTACTGAGCCTGGCAACGAGTCCGGTACTCAGTCGTCTAGTCAACCGGATAGATCGGTTGAATCAGGAACGGAGCAACCCGCCGCCGCGGTCGACGACGCGCAGGCAAAAAAGCGCGCCATCATCCAGGCCGCGATGGACCGTGCGCGCCAGAAGAAAGAAGAGCTGGCCAGACTCGGCGCAGGACCGAAAAACACCGACGCGGTCAGCCCGGAGGTTCAGGCACAGATCGATGCCGCCGAAGCCCGGCGACGCCGTCTCGGCATGACTAGCACAGGTGAAGAGAAAAGTTCGACGCCTGCCATTGACCCCGACCGTGAACCTGGTAGCGATAACAAGACCTGAACACGATGAACCCTAAAAAACGCCATGCGATCTTCGAGACGCTGCAAAGCCTGAATCCGCATCCGACCACCGAACTCGAGCATGAATCGCCGTTCGAATTGCTGATCTCGGTGATGCTGTCGGCACAAGCCACCGATGTCTCAGTGAACAAGGCCATGCGGCGCATGTACCCGGTCGCGAACACGCCGGCCAAGGTACTGGCGCTCGGCGAAGAAGGCGTGACGGAGTACATCAAGACCATCGGATTGTTCCGGACGAAGGCGAAGAACGTGATTGCCACGTGCAGGATCCTGGTGGAGCAATACGGAGGCGAGGTGCCGGACGATCGCGAGGCGCTCGAAGCGCTGCCGGGCGTGGGACGCAAGACGGCCAACGTGATCCTGAACACGGCGTTCGGCCATCCGACCATCGCTGTGGACACGCATATCTTCCGGGTGTCGAATCGCACCGGGCTTGCGCCGGGCAAGGACGTGCGCGCAGTCGAAACGGCGCTGGAAAAATTCGTCCCCGACGAATTCAAACAGGACGCGCATCACTGGCTGATCCTCCACGGCCGTTATGTATGCCGGGCGCGCGTGCCGGAATGCTGGCATTGCGCGATCGAGCCGCTGTGCGAGTACCGGCCGAAGACGCCGGCGCCTATCGAGTAAAAGCGGCGGCCGGAACGCAAGCAGGCGAGAGACGCCGATGCAGCTTAAAATGGCCCTCTGAAAACGACCGCTACAACCATGTTCAACCCCAGCCGCGACGAAGTTCGCCAATTTTTCACCGACACCTGGCGCAAGCAGCGCGAGGGCGGCGTCCTGACACCGCTTGAGAGCATTGCCGCGGATTGGATCGGCGAGCATCCTGAATACCAGCAAGAACTCGCCGATCCCGACGTGACCCATGCAGACTATTCGCCGGATCAGGGCAAGAGCAACCCGTTCCTGCATTTATCGATGCATCTCGCCATTACCGAGCAACTGTCCATCGATCAACCGCCCGGCATCCGGCGCGCGCATGAGCGGCTGGTCGGACGCCTGGGTTCGACGCACGACGCTCAGCACGCGATCATGGAATGCCTTGGGCAGATCATCTGGGAATCACAGCGCAACAACACGCCGCCGGACACCGACGCGTACCTTGCGCTGATCGAACAGCGGGCATCACGAGACTGAAGGATTAAAGGCTGAGTCAAAAACGAAAACACCCCGCGGGTAGCCACCGGCGGGGTGTTTTTTTAGCGCACACAAGACAGCGGCAGACAACCGCAATCGGGCGATGCTTACTTCTTCACGACCAGATCGCCTTGCAACGATTCGATATAGGCCGAGATATCCTTCAGGTCGCTTTGCGACAAGCTTTGCACCTGCGCGGCCATGATCGGGTTATTGCGCCCGAAATTCGGATTGCCGTTGCCCATCTGGTACTGGCGCAGCGCCCAGTAGAGATAGTCGGCGTGCTGGCCTGCGAGCTTCGGATATTCCGCGCTCACCGGCTTGTTCAGGTTCGGGCCGTGGCAGGCCGCGCAATTGTGGGCCTCGGTGAGCACCTTGCCATTGCTTGCATCGGCTGCATGCGCCGGCTGCATGGCCAGAACGCCGATCGCGCCGATCAGCGCGGCTGCCGTGCATGCTGTCTTCAACACTGTGTCGAGTGCCTTCATGAATTCTCCTATCCGCGATTAGTGATTACCGGGTGATGGGCGCCTAAGATCCGCCAACCAGATGCAGGCGCAACGCGGATCACTTGTCGGGATTGTTCTTCGAAGAGGGGGTTTGCGCGGCGTAATACGCAGCAATGTCTGCTATATCCTGATCGGACAGCGTGGCCGCTATGCCATGCATCGTCTCGAAATGGCGGTCGCCCTTCTTGTAGGCATGCAACGCGTTCTCGATATAACGCGCGCTCTGGCCGCCGAGCATGGGAACCCGGTACACCTCGGGATACGCGGTGCGGTAACCGGGAATGCCGTGGCACCCGATACACATCGCAACTTTGCCCTGGGCTGCCTTCGCGTTGCCCACGACATCGGCGGATGCCTGTGTCGCGAAGCCGGCAAGCCCCGACAGCGCTGCGATCACGGCACATTTGCCGACGAATTTATTCATAGCTTCTAACCTGGCATGAGGGGAAATCCGGCACCTTGGACGCCTGGCGTTCCGGGACTTTCTCGGGACTGGTCAAACGAACGCGCTCTGAATCGTACCTTGGAGCACTGCTCCGCGCGGATTCTCGCAGATTCGCGCGAGTTCGTTCACCAGCCACGCGGGCCAAAAAAATCGCGCTAATTGTACCGCGCGACCTACCCTGCGTCCACCGGCCGCAGCGGGGCCGGCCCCATTGCGCAAGGCCGCCGCGCCTGGGGTCCCGGGAGACTGCGACAATCTGTCCGATAGACATTTGCTTCTTCCTCGGCAGCAATGGCCCGGTCGAGCGCGGGATGCGTGCGATCGGGCGTTCCCGGGGCGCCGCCGCCAAAACTCTTCTGACTTATACTGCAATTTTTCCTTCTCCGAGGGACGCGTCATGCGTTTTGAAGGTTCATCGCAGTATGTCGCCACCGACGATCTCAAGCTCGCCGTCAACGCCGCCATCACCCTGCAGCGCCCGCTCCTGATCAAGGGCGAGCCCGGCACCGGCAAGACCATGCTGGCCGAGGAAGTCGCCGCCGCGCTCGGCATGCCGCTCCTGCAATGGCACATCAAGTCGACCACGAAGGCCCAGCAAGGCCTCTACGAGTACGACGCGGTGTCGCGCCTGCGCGATTCCCAGCTCGGCGACGAACGCGTGAAGGACATCCGCAATTACATCGTCAAGGGTGTGCTGTGGCAGGCATTCGACGCCGATGAACCCGGTGTGCTGCTGATCGACGAAATCGACAAAGCGGACATCGAATTCCCGAACGACCTGCTGCGCGAACTCGACCGGATGGAGTTCTACGTCTACGAGACCCACGAACTGGTGAAGGCGAAACACCGGCCGCTGGTGATCATCACGTCGAACAACGAGAAAGAGCTGCCCGACGCGTTCCTGCGCCGCTGCTTTTTCCACTACATCAAATTCCCCGAACCCACGACGATGAAGCAGATCGTCGAGGTGCACTTCCCCGGCATCAAGCAGGAACTGCTCGCCGCCGCGATGCAAAGTTTCTTCGAGTTGCGCAACGTGTCGGGCCTGAAGAAGAAACCGTCGACATCGGAACTGCTCGACTGGCTGAAGCTGCTGCTGGCCGAGGACATTGGTCCGGAGGCGCTGCGTTCCACCGACCAGAAACAGGTCATTCCACCGCTGCACGGCGCATTGCTCAAGAACGAACAGGACCTGAGCCTGTTCGAGCGCCTGCTGTTCATGAACCGCAACAACCGCTGAAAGGGCTGCCCGCATGAGCTGCTGGATCGAACCGGTTACGCTCGAAGGCACGTATGTGAGACTCGTGCCGCTCGAGCGTGAGCACCAGGACGCACTTGCCGACGCCGCCGCGGACGGCGAGTTGTGGAAGCTCTGGTACACGAGCGTGCCCTCGCCCGACACCATCTCCGCATGGATGGACACGGCGCTTGCCATGCGCGATTCACAAGGCGCGCAACCGTTCACGATCATCGACGTGACGACGGGTGACGTAGTCGGCAGCACGCGTTATATGAATGTTGAACCGGCGCATCGGCGGCTTGAAATCGGCAACACCTGGTATGCAAAACGCGTGCAGCGCACCGCAATCAACACCGAAGCCAAGCTGCTCTTGCTCTCGCATGCGTTCGACACGCTGAAGACCATCGCCGTCGAGTTCCGGACCCACTTCATGAATCGTCAATCGCGAGCGGCTATTGCGCGGCTGGGGGCGAAGGAAGACGGGATCCTGCGCAATCACCAGATCGGCCGGGACGGCATTTACCGCGACACGGTGGTGTTTTCGATTATTGAGTCCGAATGGCCAGCCGTGCGCGCAAATCTGCGTGCCAAACTTGAAACGCGGCACGAATCCCGGCTCGAATCCCGGCTCATTACGCGGCTCGACTGATTGGGCAAGGAGCCCGGCATGCTGATCGACTTTTTCTACTCCCTGCGCAGTGCCAAGCTACCCGTTTCAGTGAAGGAATACCTGACACTGCTTGAAGCGCTCAAGGCCCAGGTAATCGGACCGTCTATCGACGAGTTCTATTTTCTCGCGCGCATGACGCTGATCAAGGACGAAAAATATTTCGATAAATTCGATCAGGCGTTCGGCACGTATTTCCACGGTATCGCAGCGCTCGATGAAGACGCGTTCGACGTACCGCTCGAATGGCTCAAGAAACGACTGGAACGGGATTTCACGCCCGAGGAAAAACGCCAGATAGAAGCGCTTGGTGGTATCGATAAATTGATGGAACGCCTGAAGCAGCTTCTCGATGAACAAAAGGAGCGGCACGAAGGCGGCAGCAAGTGGATCGGGTCAGGTGGCACGTCGCCGTTCGGCAACGGCGGTTTTAACCCGGAAGGGATTCGGATTGGCGGAGATTCCGCCGGGAATAGAACAGCCGTTAAGGTTTGGGACGAGCGCGCCTATAAGGATTACGACGACCAGGTCGAGATCGGGACACGCAATATCAAAGTGGCATTGCGCCGCTTGCGGCGTTTCGCGCGTGAAGGCGCTGCTGAAGAACTCGATCTTCCGGACACCATTCGCAGCACCGCCGCCAATGCGGGCTGGCTGGATCTGAAGATGGTGCCGGAGCGCCACAACAACGTGAAAGTGCTGATGCTGCTGGATGTAGGCGGATCAATGGACGACCACATCAAGCGCGTTGAAGAGCTGTTTTCCGCGGCGAAATCAGAGTTCAAACATCTGGAGTTTTATTACTTCCACAACTGCGTCTATGACTATCTGTGGAAGAATAATCGGCGGCGACATGGCGAGCGCACCGCCACGTTTGATGTGCTGCACAAATTTTCGCCGGATACGAAGCTGATATTTGTCGGCGATGCCACCATGAGTCCGTATGAAGTCGTTCAACCAGGCGGCTCCGTTGAATATAACAATGCCGAGGCCGGCGCGGTTTGGTTAAGGCGGCTCGCCGATCAGTTTCCCCATTTTGCGTGGCTCAACCCCGAGCCGGAAAGGCTGTGGGAATACCGGCAATCGGTATCGATCATTCGTCAGGTGCTCGGCGGGCGAATGTTCGGGCTGACGCTTGGCGGGCTCGAAAGCGCAATGCGGGCGCTGTCTAAATAATCGGCGCGTGGGCTCGTGGCGAGTGTCGTCACACAGATTGTGCTCAACGGGCGGCGGGCGTAGATTGATTGCATCGACGCGAAATGTTCACGCGAAAAACGTGTAATGGACGGGTTGACGCTGCGCACAGGTGTCGTAACACGTATCGCGATAGGCATCAGGATTGCGCCGGATGTCTGCCTATCCGTGCAGCGAACACCCGCCGTCGCGGCGAACCGCTCAACGGGTGAACTCTCGACGCCACCCTCCGTCGAAACGAACTGCACACCGTATGCAATGCAGCAGTTCCGCGGCCGGGCGCAGGAAACGCGACCGCGAACCATGCCGTACCCTGCGCCAAATGGCGTGGCAGGAATAGAATGGCAAACTAGGGCGAGCCGCTCGCTAGCAGCTTTGGCGCAGCATCGGCACCGGCGGCCTCGCAAAACCTTTCACCCGCGGGCACTCCGCATCTTTGACAACGGCACAACGCGCCGAAAACCAGATATGACCTCCGCTCTCGACCAGCTCAAGCAATACACGACCGTTGTCGCCGACACCGGCAACTTCCAGCAACTCGACGAGTTCAAACCGCAAGACGCGACCACGAACCCCTCGTTGATCCTGAAGGCCGTCCAGAATGACTCTTACAAGCCGCTGCTCGAGAAGACCGTCAAGGACCACGCAAGCAAGCCGATGAGCCAGATCATCGACCAGTTGCTGATCGCGTTCGGCAAGGAAATCCTGAAGATCGTCCCGGGTCGTGTCTCAACGGAAGTCGACGCCCGCCTGTCGTTCGACATCAAGGGTTCGATCGCCAAGGGCCGCGACATCATCAAGCTGTATGAAGACTCGGGCATTGACCGCAAGCGCATCCTGGTCAAGCTGGCGTCAACGTGGGAAGGCATCCGGGCAATGGAAACGCTGCAGAAGGAAGGCATCCACTGCAACATGACGCTGCTGTTCTCGACCGCGCAAGCCGCAGCCGCAGCGGACGCCGGTGCGCAGTTGATCTCCCCGTTCGTGGGCCGGATCTACGACTGGTACAAGAAGTCGGCCGGTGCGGATTGGGACGAAGTCAAGATGGGCGGCGCAAACGATCCGGGCGTCCAGTCGGTGCGCAAGATCTATGCGTACTACAAGAAGTTCGGCTACAAGACCGAAGTGATGGGCGCGAGCTTCCGTACGGTCAACCAGATCACGGAACTGGCCGGCTGCGACCTGCTCACCATCAGCCCGGACCTGCTGAAAAAGCTCGCCGATAGCAACGACAAGGTCGAGCGCAAGCTGTCGCCGGAAGCGGTCGCGAACGACCCGGTGAGCAAGATCGAAATCGATGAGTCGAGCTTCCGCTTCCTCGTCAACGACGACGCCATGGCAACCGAAAAACTCGCTGAAGGCATCCGTGCGTTCGCGGCCGACGCCGTCAAGCTCGAAAAACTGATCGAAGCGCTGAAATAATTTCGCGTTCGCAACATCTGCATTGCGCGTCTGAAAACGGGCGTCGGCGTTATTGCGCCGACGCCTTTTTTTATGCGGATCGAGGCTGCGGGATGCGTTTTTAGCCCCCGGGCGTGGGCTAGACTTTTGGCACGGGCGGCGGGGCTGCCCGATAAACCAGGAGTTGCCAATGCGTCTCGAACCCTATTTGTTCTTCAACGGCCGCACCGAAGAAGCACTCGCGTTCTACCAAAAAGCGCTAGGCGCGCAAACACTGTCCGTCCTGCATTTCAAGGACTCTCCCGAAGGCGTCACCACCACGCCCGAATGGCTGGACAAGGTCATGCACGCCACCTTCCGGATAGGGTCGAGCGTCATCATGGCGTCCGACGGCGTGAACGCTGCTCCCCAGGTTTTTTCAGGTTTCAGTATTTCGATAGTCGCCGACGACGTCGCTGCGGGCCAAAGAATGTTTGACGCATTGAGCGTGGGCGGCGAAGTGCGGATGCCCTGGCAACCGACGTTCTGGAGCAGCGGTTTTGGCATGGTCTCCGATAAATTCGGCATGCCTTGGATGGTGACCGTGATGGGCGACATGGAGGGCTGACGCCGCCTTCGCCTGCATCGCTTTATCGATGAAACGGCTGCGCGCCCTCGATGTTCCATTGCCGCTCGATCTCGATCAGCCGCACGCGCAGCCGGTCGACCTGTTCCGCCAGCCGTTGCGCGAGCCAGTAGGGTCCCTGCAGGTCAGGTGCAAGGCCCGCCGCGACATTCGCCGTCTGTTCAAGTCGCGCCGCTGCTGCGGCAGACCCCGTCGCGGCATGCAGCAAACCCACACGCCCAAAACGCAACGCGCGGGCGATCAGCAGCAACGTGTGCCGAACCGCGCGCTCGTCCGTGTGAGCGCTCCCGGTGAATCCGGGCGCGCCGGGCGGCATGGCCGCCGCCATCATTTCGAGCGCGGTGAGAAGCGAGCGGTGCTGGCGCTGGATGTCGTCGAGTACGGCAGCCGGCACATTGATTTCCTTCGCCACCGACGCCAGCAAGGAGCGCGAACTCACCAGCCGCGCGTTCATCGTGAGGAAGTGCTTGGTCAGGGTGTCGGTGGGTATTGGCCGCCCTTCCATGATCGCGCCGTAGATCTGCGCGCTTTCTCGCATGTTGTCGGCGAGCCGGTAGCGCCATGAATAGGTGGCGTATTGGGGCAGCACGAACGAAAACCCAAGCGCGATGACAATCCCGATCAGCACCGTCAAGGTGCGCCACAAGCCGACTTCAATAGACAGGTCGCCGTGTCCCGCGACGATGATCGTGGTAATGGCCGTCAGCAACGCGATATATCCCGGCTTGCCGATGGCGTGATACGCGCATACGCCAGCTATCACCGCCAGCAGCACGTACGTGACCATGGTCGAATGGGTGGCCGACTGCAGCAGGATCAGCCCAAGCCCGAGCGACGCCCCAAGCAGCGTGCCCAGCGCGCGCTCCGCGGCCTTCTTGCGGATATTGCCGTGATGCTGCAAGCCGCCGATCACCACCAGCAAGGTTACCGACGACCATTCGCCATGCGGAATATTGATACCCGAGGTCAGCGCGATCGACGCGAGCATGGCCAGCGCCACGCGCGCCCCGTGCAAGTATTTGGCGTAGCGATAACGAAAATACGGCGAGCCCAGCACATGCAGTAAGCGCCGTGCCTGGCTGCGGTGGGGCCTGGTCGTATCGGTCGAGGACATGCGGTTCCGGTGAGTTTGACGGACAAACGGCTGATGAAACCGGGCGCGCAAAGACAAAACGCCCGCAACATCATCCGTTACGGGCGTTTTACCAGCTTTCGGGACACAACGGGGTTGGATCCCCGCTTTTTCCCCTTTGGATCAGGTTTCCGCGACGTCCAGGTAATCCTCGGGACTCGTATGGTCATGCGAACGCTTCAGACCGATCACGCGCACCAGGATACTCACCACGATCGATACCACCAGGTTGACAACCAGCGCCCAGACCGCGGCGTAACCGGGGATCGCATAGCCGAACAGGTGGATCGTGAAGATGGAGCCCGCCAGTTTCAGCGAGACCGCCATCCACGTACCCGTCGCAATACCGGCAGCCCAGCCGAGCAGCAGGCCACGGTGATCCAGGACCCGCGTGTAAAGCCCGAGCACCAGCGCCGGTAGCGTCTGGATGATCCAGATCCCGCCGAGCAGTTGCAACTGGATGGCGTAGGTCAGCGGCAGCGCAAGAATGAACACGACGGCACCCACCTTCACCAGCAGCGACATCAGCTTCGCGACATTGGTCTCCTGCTCCGGCGACATGTTCCTGTTCACGAACTCCTTATGCACGTTGCGCGTGTACAGGTTGGCCGCTGCGATCGACATGATGGCAGCCGGAACCAGCGCGCCAATCCCGATAGCCGCAAACGCCACGCCCACGAACCACGACGGGAAGAAGTGCAGGAACAGCGCCGGGACCGCGAAGTTCGAACCGTACGCCTTGAAGTACGGAGCGAATTCCGGCATGTCCTTCACGCCCGATGCCAGCGCCATGTAGCCCAGCAACGCGAGCAGCCCGAGCACCAGCGAGTACGCCGGCAGCAGCGCCATGTTGCGGCGGATCGTGTTGCCCGACTTCGACGACAGCACCGCGGTCACCGAGTGCGGATACAGGAACAGCGCAAGCGCCGACCCGACCGCCAATGTTGCATAAGCGCTATAGCCGTTCAGGCTCGATGCATCCGGTGCCTTCAGCAGGATCTTTGCCGGATCGACATGGCTGAAGATCGCGCCGAAACCGCCGAGCTGCGCCGGGATGATGATCATTGCCGCGATGATCGTGATGTAGATCAGCACGTCCTTCACGACCGCGATCATGGCCGGCGCGCGCAGGCCTGACGTGTACGTGTAGGCCGCCAGGATCGCGAACGCGATGATCAGCGGCAGGTCGCCGATGAAGCCCGTTGTATCGAAGCCGAGCGCGCCGATCACCACTTCAATGCCCACGAGTTGCAACGCGATGTACGGCATGGTCGCGATGATCCCCGTCACGGCAATGGCCAGCGCCAGCATGCGGCTGTTGTAGCGGGCGTGCACGAAGTCGGCGGCGGTCACGTAGCCGAACTTCTTCGAGATCGCCCACAGCTTCGGGAACACCACGAAAGCGAACGGATAGATCAGGATGGTGTACGGCAACGCGAAGAAGCCGGTAGCGCCGGCGCCGAACACCAGCGCGGGAACCGCGACGAACGTGTATGCCGTATATAAGTCGCCACCCAACAGGAACCACGTGACGATCGTGCCGAAGCGACGGCCGCCGAGACCCCATTCATCGAGTTGGCCCAGATCGGCCTTGCGCCAGTGAGCGGCGACAAAACCCAGGATCGTCACGCCGATAAAAAACAGGACGAAGACGAAGGTTGCGGTGGAATTCATCATCGCGGGCTCCCCGGCGTGAGCTTGGGAACGTCGTGGATAGGCTTGGTCTTCACATAGACCACCGCCGTAATGACCGCGCTGATCAGCACCCAGAGCAACTGGTACCAGTAGAAAAACGGAAAGCCCCAGAGCACCGGTTCAATCTTGTTGTAAAACGGCACCCAGACAACGCCGATCCAGGGAAGAACCAGCAGCCAGAGCCACTGCTTGTTGCGGACTTGACCCGTGGCGGCCACCGCTTCTTGAGCCATGACGGCCTCCTCTTTTCTCTTGAAATATGCTTCCAGACTGTTGCTCTGCGCGGATCTCGCGGCAAAGCTCAGTCTAATAGCGCCCCGAAATAACACGTGGAGTATATGGACGCATAAAAGTGGGTCAAGCAGGGCGAACCCGAACCGTAATGAACGCCGAAAGCACCATGTAATATCTTCTTTATTGCGTGGCTCGGCTCGGCGCGGGTTCGTTCCTCGTCAGCGACTAGATCGAAAAGCTCGCTGCATTGTCCCCGCCTGCGCTGATCGACAGGCCCTTCACCCATTGACGCGCCGGCAACTTCAATTCCTTCTCGATCAGCTTCGCGCGCTGTTCAAGCTGCGCGTACGGCACGTCGAGTGCAGGACCCGCGAACGCGATGGCAATGCGGTTGCCGTCGTGAACTTCGGGCAGCGCGATCACGCGGCCATCGAAGGCTTCGTTCAGGCGCTTCATGTTGCGCACGAAGCTTGGGTGGTCGCCGAACAGGTTGACCGTCACCACGCCCGCCGGCGCAGTCAGGCAGGCACGGCACGCACGATAGAACGAGGTGCTATCGAGCACGGGGCCGCGCGCGGTGGCATCGTAGACATCGATCTGCAAGGCGCCGATGGTGCCGTGATTCGCACGGTCGTTGACGAAGTCATACGCGTCCTGCTCGTGGACGGTGAGACGCGCGTCGTCGTTGGGCAGCTCGAACATCGTACGCGCCGCTATCACGACGGAGGGGTTCAGCTCGACCGCTTCCACCTTCGCGCGCTTCAAAAACGCATGCGCGAACTTGGTCAACGCGGCCGAACCGAGACCGAGTTGCACAATGCGCTTCGGCGTTTCGATGAACAACAGCCACGCCATCATCTGCTGGGCGTATTCAAGCTCGAGATGATTCGGCTTCTTCAGGCGCATTGCGCCTTGCACCCACTCGGTGCCGAAATGCAGGAAACGCACACCGTCCTCTTCCGAGAACGTCACCGGCGCGAAGCGCGGTTTGCGGGGGACATCGATGCGCGGCGCGTCGTCGAGATCGTCATCGCGTTCGCGCTTGAGGCGCTTGTCCTGCTTCTTCAGTTGCTTGTCGTGTTTCTTGTCTTGGCGCTTGCCGCCGAACGCGCGCGCTTCAGCCGACGCACGTTTGATTAATTGGGTCATTTGAGGATGTCGCGCCAGATGCGCAATTTTTGATCGAACGAGAGGATAGCATTCGCCGGACTCGACGACGGCAGGACCAGGGTTTCGTAGCCGGCCGCGCGGATCACGGGCTCGAAACGCCCCGAGGTCTTGCCGTTGAAGCAGAGCTTTTTCAGCCGCGGCGCATGAAGGCGAAATGAAGCGAAGTCGTTGGGGTTGGCGTTGCGGATCGCTGTGTCCAGGCTGCCTTCGCGTTCGCACGCGGCAAGCACGTCCCACAAGCCAATGCCGTGTTTCAGGAGCCTGAGCACGCGGTCGTCGTAGGGAAGCTCGTTCAACGGCTCTTCGATCACTGTGCCCACCAGCCGCCAGAACTGGTTACGCGGATGCGCGTAGTACTGCGTCGCCACCAGCGACGCCACGCCGGGAAAGCTGCCAAGGATCAGCGTATGGGTGTTTTCATCGGCGACGGGCGGAAAGCCTTTCAGCATGCATCGCCACGCGCGAGAAACGACCATAGGGCCGGCATGAAACACTCGCTGACCATGAGCGGTGCGCCCAGTCTCACGAACACCGAACGGCGCGCGACAAAGGCATGCGGTTTTTCATGCGGTATTTGCCTGGCTGCAAGCCGGTATAGCGGATCGCGTGCGTCGATCCTTCGGCTCGTGAGCGGCGAACGCCACACGCTGCTGTCGCTATATAACAACTCGGCGAGCGGCCGCGTTCTCAAGCGCCGCATTGCCTGCCACACGCCCGAACTGACATCGAGCGGCACCACGCTGTGCGCGGCGACGAACGGCACGCGATTCACATTCAGCACGACTTCGCGGACCCATACCGGCGTGCGCGGCGTGATGTCCAGCGCGGCGGCTTCGTCGCGCCACGGCTGACCGACCGCCTCACGCGTGACATGGACGGTGACATCGCCCAGTTCACGCAAATGCGCGGTCAGCGAACCGCCGCGCGTGAGCCAGTCTTTCTGATCAGCGGAGAAAGTGGGAAGCGGGCGCTCGCGCCACGCATGAGTACCGGCAAGAGGAGCTTTTGGCATGCCCGGGATTATAAAACCAGACACGTAAATAGGAGGATTCGTATAGATGTCGGCAGACACTCACAGGAGACTGGCGAACCGGTCGGGGTATGACCGGTGCTCGCGGCGGCTTCGCGACGAGCTATCAATAAGTCATGAGAGGACACACATGCCGGTCAATACGAAACAAACATCGAAGGCAGTCGCCACGCTGGCGTCGCATACGCTGCACGACCCGAAGGCGTCGGTGATTGCCAAGAGCCTTGCTGCCTCGGCGTTATCGCAAACGCATACGAAGAACCAAACGGGCGCCCAGATGGAACATAAGGCCGGGCAGGTTCTTCACAGCGATAAATATTCAAAGGACACCAAGACGCTGGCGGGATCGGTCGTCGCGCAGGCGAACAAGGAACGCCGGGCCAAATAAACCGCAACGCCGCGTAGCTCATGTCGCGTCTGCAATAAAAAAACGCGCTGCCGGTTTCCCGGCAGCGCGTTTTGCTCGCTTCTTGCGAACGCTGACTTATCGCGCCAGCAACAACGCGTTTGTCCGCTTCACAAAGCTTGCCGGATCTTCCAGCGTGCCGCCTTCGGCCAGCATCGCCTGATCGAACAGCAGATGGCACCAGTCGCCGAAATTCGCATCGTCAGCGTGAAGCTGCTTGACCAGCGGATGCTCCGGATTCACTTCCAGGATCGGCTGCATCTGCGGCGCTTGCTGACCGGCCTGCTTCAGCATGCGTTGCAAGTAACCGCTCATGTCGCCGTCATCAGCGACGAGACACGTCGGCGAATCGGTCAGGCGGAACGTCAGGCGCACATCCTTCGCCTTGCCTTCCAGCGCCGCCTTCATGCTTTCCACGAGCGGCTTCAATTCTTCGCCAACCTTCTCCTGCGCCTGCTTTTCCTCGTCGTTCAGCGCGCCGAGATCCAGGTCGCCGCGCGCCACGCTTTGCAGCGGCTTGCCATCGAATTCGTTGAGGAACGACAACATCCATTCATCGACGCGATCCGTCAGCAGCAGCACTTCCACACCCTTCTTGCGGAACACTTCCAGATGCGGGCTGTTCTTTGCGGCCTGCCACGTATCAGCGGTGACGTAATAGATCTTCGTCTGTTCGGGCTTCATGCGCGCCACATAGTCGGCGAGCGCCACCGTCTGCTCCGACGAATCCGTCTGCGTTGAAGCAAAGCGCACGAGCTTGGCAATCCGTTCGCGATTGCCGTAATCCTCGCCAATACCTTCCTTGAACACCTGTCCGAACTCTTTCCAGAAGCTGGCGTATTTGGCTTTCTCGGTCTCATCCGTCGCTTCGGCTGACGACGATGCCACCTCTTCCAGCATCGACAGAACGCGCTTGGTCACGCCTTCGCGAATGGCCTTCACATCGCGGCTTTCCTGCAGGATTTCACGCGATACATTCAGCGGCAGATCAGCCGAATCGACCACGCCCTTCACGAAGCGTAGATACGCGGGCACGAGTTGTTCCGCGTCGTCCATGATGAACACGCGCTTCACATACAGCTTCAAACCACCGCGATGATCGCGGTTCCACATATCGAACGGCGCGTGCTTCGGCACATACAGCAACTGCGTGTATTCGCTACGGCCTTCCACCCGGTTATGGGTCCACGCGAGCGGATCGTCCTGGTCGTGTGAAAGGTGGTGATAGAACTGCTTGTATTGCTCGTCGGTGATGTCACTCTTCGAACGCGTCCACAACGCACTCGCCTGGTTCACCGTCTCGTCTTCGTCCTTCGTGACCATCTCGGACTTCTCCGCATCCCACTCTTCCTTCTTCATCAGGATGGGCAATGCGACGTGATCCGAGTACTTCTGGATGATCGACTTCAGCTTGTGCGTGGAGAGGAATTCGTCTTCTTCCGGACGCAGATGCAGCGTGATGCTCGAACCGCGTTGCGCGCGCTCGATCTGCTCGACCACGAAATCGCCCTCGCCCGCGCTTTCCCAGCGCACGCCTTCGCTTGCCGGCAAACCGGCGCGACGCGTTTCAACCGTGATCTTGTCCGCGACGATAAAACCCGAGTAAAACCCCACGCCGAACTGGCCGATCAGCGCAGCGTCCTTTTGCTGGTCGCCGGATAGCTTCGAGAAAAATTCCTTCGTGCCCGAGCGCGCAATCGTGCCGAGATGGGAGATCGCTTCGTCGCGGCTCATGCCAATGCCGTTGTCGTCGATCGTTACGGTGCGAGCGGCCTTGTCGTACGAGATGCGGATGCGCAGATCCGGATCGTTCTCGTACAGCGCACTGTTTTCAATAGCTTCGAAGCGCAACTTGTCCGCCGCGTCCGATGCATTCGAAATCAGCTCGCGCAGGAAAATTTCCTTGTTGCTGTAGAGCGAATGGATCATCAGATGCAGAAGTTGTTTCACTTCTGCCTGAAAGCTCATGGTTTCTTGTGCCATGGTCGGTTCCTCTGGTTGTGTCGAATGTTGACGGTTTTTTTCAGCGGCCGCGATACAGCCGGACGGTGCGCCCGGACAGCGCATGAGCGTCATGGCCTCCTGCCGGAACGCACCGCGCGAATTCTGCGGAACATGAGGTCGCCCGCGATAATTTCAAGGGGCCGACGAGATCCACAGCGCCGCCTGATTGCGTTTGAGGGTGCTGCGGGCAGGTCTACCCGACGCGATCCGAGTAACCGGCCAGCATCGCGGGCAGGCCCGGATCGGCGCAGTTCGCGATGTTGAAGCGCATCCACGTGCTGGGCAGTTGATGCGGAGAAAACAGGCTGCCGGGCGTCAGCAAAAAGCCGGCTTCGTGTCCGGCAGCGGCGAGCCCTTCGGAATCCACGCCGGTGTCGGCCCATAAAAACATGCCGGCCGATGGCACCAGATACGGCTTGTAGCCGACTTTTTCGAGCATCCGGACGGTTTTCTCCCGGACCCCGTCCAGTTTCGCACGCAGCCTTTCCACGTGACGCCGGTAGTGGCCGTCGGTGAGCACTTTATACAGCACGCGCTCATTGAGTTCGGGGCTCGTCATGCCGACCAGCATTTTCTGATCGGCGATTGCATTCGCCACCTCCGGCGCCGCCGCGACATAACCCACGCGCAGGTTCGGCGCGAGCGTCTTCGAGTAGCTGTTGAGGAAAATCACGCGCTTCAACTGATCCAGGCTCGCGAGGCGCGTCGCGGGAAAATTGGTCGGGCAAAGATCGCCGTAGATATCGTCTTCCACGACGATGAAATCGTAGGTTTCAGCGAGTTGCAGGATCCGAAACGCCTGCGCCGCGGTCAGCGACGTGCCGGTCGGATTCTGCAGCACGGAATTGATCACGAGCATCTTCGGGCGCCAGGTCTGGACCATGGATTCGAGCGCATCGAGATCCGGGCCGTCCGGCGCGTACGGCATGCCGACCAGCCGTGCGCCCTGGGCCACGAAGCGGCCGAACATCTGGAACCAGGCGGGGTCGCCGACTATCACCGTGTCGCCAGGTTGCACGAAGACCCGCGCAATCAGATCGATAGCCTGCGTGACGCCGGACACCATCACGATCTGGTCCGTCGACGCGCCAATCTCAAGCTCCTCCAGCCGTGTCTGAATTTGCTGGCGCAGCGGCAGAAAGCCCTGCGGCGTGCCAAAGCCGAGCAGTTGCGCGCCGCTTTGCCGGCTCAAGGCGCGAAACGCGCCGGTCAGCAACTCGCCGTTCAGCCAGCTAGCCGGGAGGTAGCCGATGCCTGGCCCTTTCGCCGGACTCGACGTGTGCAGCATGTTGCGCAGCAGCCAGACCACGTCGATCGTGCTGGGCACCGGCGCGCGCTCGGTGGCCAAGGTCGGGTGGACGTGGGAATCGTTGGAACTGGTCCGGTCGCGCACAAAAAACCCGGAGCCGCGCCGCGAGTCGAGATAACCATGCGCGACCAGCCGTTCATACGCCTCGACCACCGTGAACCGGGACACGCCCTTGTCGACCGCGAGTTTGCGGATGGATGGCATGCGCATGCCCGGACGGAACACGCGCTCATCAATACGACGCCGGCCCCATTGCACCAACTGGTCGACGAGCGTGAGTTGCGGCGCGCCGTGCGGCGCGGGAATCTGGTCGAGCGGAACGGACATGTCAGGTTCCATCGGGGTTGAATGCGTTCGATGACTGTACAGAAGAGTATCGGATGAATTGTACCGTTACTGTTACGGTCGTTGCCGATACATTTCAGACTGGGGCGATAGCTAAAGTTGGCGGTATTTGTCCGCGTTTCGCGCGTTTTCAGCGCCACCAGGGCGGTTCGGCTGGGCGGTTCAGTCTCTTCGGGCCAGGCGCCAATTACCCGGCCGGATGGCTAACGCAGAGCTAACGCGGCGGCACAGGCGGGCGGAACGGGTATGCTGACGAGCTCAGCCGGCGTTGTCCGGGCAATTTTCCTTCAAGCTATTCGTGCACTATGACCGCTCATCCGCTGCAACTCGACCACCTCGTTATCGCCGCCCGCACGCTGGAAGAAGGCGCGGACTTTATCGCCGCGAAACTGGGAATCGAGATGAGCGGAGGCGGCGCGCATCCGCTCATGCGCACGCATAACCGCCTGCTGAACTTGTGGGGCGGCGCATATCTCGAGGTGATCGCCGTCGACCCGGACGCAGCGGCCGTGGAAACACCGCGCCCTCGCCTGTTTGCGCTCGACGACCCCGTGCAGCAAAAACGTCTTGAAGCCGGTCCGCAACTCGTGCACTGGGTCGCGCGGGTGAACCGCCCGAAAGTGCTGACGCGTTGGCAGGCCCAATATCCGGAGCGCATCCCGGCCGTGGTACCCATGACGCGAGGGGCGAACGCGTGGGATCTCACCATTCCCGCCGACGGTACTTTTCCAGCGTGGCAAGGCGCCGGCGACGGGCTCCTGCCGTCGCTGATCCAGTGGGACACGCCGCAGCATCCGAGCGAATCGCTGCCGGAAACGGGCATCGCGCTGAAGTCGTTGACGGGGTTTCATCCGCGCGCACACCTGATCTCCGAGCAACTGGCATGGCTGGGTGTGGCGCATCTGATGCGGGTCGAGGTGACGGCGGGCGCGCCGGTACTCGTCGCGGAGTTCGAGTTGCCGGATGGATCAATCGTTACGCTGGGGGAATCGGCGGAATCGATCGACGCGGAGAAGCAAGCAGAGGCCGCGCCAGCCAAACCGGCCCGCAAGCGCGCAAAGAGCAGGAAGACCGGGGACGCAGACGCGGCGAATGACTCGGACCCCGCGCCCGAGGACACGCTCGAGGCCGAGCCGGCGCAAGG
This sequence comes from Caballeronia udeis, assembly GCF_001544555.2. Taxonomy (GTDB): domain Bacteria; phylum Pseudomonadota; class Gammaproteobacteria; order Burkholderiales; family Burkholderiaceae; genus Caballeronia; species Caballeronia udeis. The sequence goes on from NZ_FCOK02000063.1 coordinate 29,568, forward strand.
CGAATCCGTGCAGGTAGACACGCCTTAGAACATCCGGCGGCGGGCACGCCATAATAAGTGCCCGCAATGTTCATCGATTGCGCTGAATTGCAGTGAATCGCGCTTTTCGAGCCAGATGCAGAAACGCAGCGCGCAGTATCTTTTTCGAAGCACCGTGCAGCATTTATTTTTCAACCCGCAGACGCAATAGACCGCTGACCGAGACCAACCGAGGACCCCATGAATCAAGCCGACCTTCAAGCCAAGCCGTGGCAACTTTCCGAACGTGCGAGAAAGCTCACCAGTTCGGCCATTCGCGAAATCCTGAAGGTCACCGAGCGGCCCGAGGTCATTTCGTTCGCGGGTGGATTGCCGTCGCCGGCTACGTTTCCGGTCGAGGAAATGCGCGTGGCGTGCGACCGCATCCTGCGTGACAGCCCCGCCGCCGCGCTGCAATACAGCGCCACCGAAGGTTACCTGCCGCTGCGTGAATGGGTCGCGCAACGCTACTCGGTCAACGGCGCGTCGATCCGGCCGTCGCAGGTGCTGATCACGACAGGCTCGCAACAAGCACTCGACCTGCTCGGCAAAGTGCTGATCGACCCGGCCAGCCGCGTACTGGTCGAAACGCCCACGTATCTCGGCGCCCTGCAGTCGTTTTCCATGTACGAGCCTAACTACGTGCAAGTCCCTACGGATGAACACGGCTTGATCGTGTCCTCGCTTGACGCCACGCTCACAGCCGGTGCTCGCCTGTTGTACGCGCAGCCGAATTTCCAGAATCCGACTGGCCGTCGCCTCTCGCTCGAGCGCCGCACCGCGCTGGCTGCGTTCGCACAGGGCGCCGGCTTCCCGGTGGTCGAGGACGATCCCTACGGCGCGCTGGACTACGCGGGCGCACCGCTGCCTACCATGTTGTCGATGGCGCCCGATCACATCGTCCACCTGGGTTCTTTCTCAAAGGTCCTGTCGCCCGGCATGCGCGTGGGTTACATCATTGCGCCCGAGGAACTGCACTTCAAGCTGGTTCAGGCGAAGCAGGCAACCGACCTGCATACGCCGAGCCTCACGCAGCGCATCGTGCACGAAGTCGTCAAGGACGGCTTTCTCGAGACGCATATCCCGAAGATCCGCGCGCTGTATCGCGATCAATGCGCGGCCATGCTGGCATCGCTCGAACAACACATGCCGGCGGGCGTTGAATGGAACCGTCCGGAAGGCGGCATGTTCGTGTGGGTGAAGCTGCCGAAACACATCGATACAATGAAACTGCTTGAGCAATCCATCGAGCAGCACGTCGCGTTCGTGCCCGGCGGCCCGTTCTTCGCGAATGAAGCGGAGCACAACACGCTGCGGCTGTCGTTCGTCACCGTGCCGCCGGCGAAAATCGACGAAGGTGTCGCCAAGCTCGGCGCGCTGGTCCGCGCGCTGGTCTGATCTCGTTGCAAGGCGGGCGCGCGAGGGCGGAACGACCGCCCCGGTGCGCTCTCGCGTCATCCTCTCCATCTTTAGGGAACATCCCATGGCCCAATTGAACGTCTACGACAAGCTGAAGGAACTCGGCATCGAATTGCCTACGGCCGGCGCCCCCGCCGCCGCCTACGTGATGAGCGCGCAAAGCGGCAACACGGTCTACCTGTCCGGTCACATTGCGAAGAAGGACGGCAAGGTGTGGGCGGGCAAACTGGGCGCCACGCTCACCACGGAAGAAGGCCGCGCCGCCGCACGCTCGATCGCTATCGACCTGATCGCAACGCTGCACGCGCATGTAGGCGACCTGAACCGGGTGACGCGGATTGTGAAGGTAATGAGCCTCGTTAACTCCACGTTCGAGTTCACCGAACAGCATCTGGTCACCAATGGCGCGTCTGAGTTGATCGCCGATATTTTCGGTGAGCGCGGCAAACACGCACGCTCGGCATTTGGCGTGGCGCAAATTCCCCTCGGCGCTTGCGTCGAAATCGAATTGATTGCCGAAGTGGGCTGAAATCGCTGCTTTAAACGCTTAAGACGCATAAATAGCTGCAACAAATTTTAGTCTTGTTCTTAATCCCGATGCCACCTGGCATCGGGATACAAAATACCGCACTTCGTTGGTTTAAATTCACATTGGCGAAACAACTGCCGCCCGGCCAGAACCGCTCCAGACAAGCGCTTCAGCCTATCCGTGTATACCTCGATACCTCACTTCGCCGCCGCGCTTCCTTAAATGGGTCGCCTTCAGTAATATCTAATCCGGTTGTCATTGGTATTATCTGACTCAGCCGCCATTATGGAAATCAGCCTCACGCGGGGGAGGCTGGATAACCAGCGGCTATCGGTCAACCCGGTCAACGCCGGGCAGAGTTCTAAAAACAGTATTACTAAAACCGTCGTAAGCGAAATGCAAGCACGCTTGATTGCAAACAGCGCCTGCAAACGAATTCGAACGATGGCTGGATTCACCGGAAAACGGCAATAATGCCCCGCCTCACCGGCATTGGACGCGCTGCAGTAATGCCGACACCCATTTGTGTTGTTCCGGACGCACTATCGGCGCAACCCGTCACAGGGTCCATGGACTGACCAAACCCATGAATCGATCACGGCCCAAAGCGCCACGCGACATGAAACAGGCGGATTTTCCGCGACGGCGCCGCGCATTGTTTGCCATTCCGGCGCTGGGCGCGCTCGTGCTCGTCCTGCTGTGGACGGTAATCTTTGCGCGCCTGTCGGTGGAACGCGACGCCGCGACACACGCGTCCATGGCGTCGGCGGCCATTCTTTCGTCCGCGCTCGAGCAGCACACCATCAAGGCGATTCACCAGGTCGACCAGATCACGCGTTTCGTCAAGTACGAGTTCGAGAAGACACCTGGACAGTTCAATCTGGCGAGCACGGTTGAAAAAGGCGTGGTGCAGAGCGACACCCTCGTGCAGGTCGCGTTGATCGATGAACACGGCATGCTGATCGCGTCCACATCGGGCGCCACGCCGAAACCCGTCGATCTTTCCGATCGCGAACATTTTCGCGTTCACGCTCTTTCGAACGACGATCTGCTCTACATCAGCAAACCTGTCCTCGGCCGCGTCTCGCGGCAGTGGACACTGCAAATCACCCGCCGCCTGAATCACCCCGACGGGTCGTTCGCCGGCGTCGTGGTGGTATCGGAAGACCCCAGCTACTTCACGAGCGACTTCTACAACGTGGCGTCGATCGGACGCGACGGCGTGGTCGCCGTGATTTCGGACAACGGCTCGGTGCTCGCGCGCAGCACCGGCGTAGGCGCAGCCTCGGCGCTTGGCAAACCGGACGGCCACCCGATAAAAACAGCCGAGAGCAGCGGCAACCGTCAAGGAGCGTTCACCGCAAGCGGCGTGTACCCGACCTCGGACCACGCATCCGGCATCTATGTCGATCCCATCGACAACGTCACGCGCATCGTTTCATATCGGCATATAGACGGTTATCCGCTCGGCGTGCTGGTCGGCCTGTCGCAGGCTGAGGAATTCACCGACTTCAATCACACGCGGCGCGTTTATCTGCTGATGGCGACCTTCATCTCGCTCGCCATGCTCGGCTTCTTCGCGGTGGCGACCGGGTTGATCGGCAAGCTACTCGGGCGCGAGCGCGAGATGACGCATCTGGTCGAATATGATTTGCTGACTGGCCTGCGCAACCGCTACTCCACACTGCAAATGCTGCGCCACGACGTCGCGAAGCAGGAGAATGTAGGCCATCTTGCACTGCTTTTCATCGATCTCGATAACTTCAAGACCGTCAACGATACCCTCGGCCATAACGCCGGCGACATCGTGCTGCAAATGACAGCGTCGCGGCTGGCGGAAACGGTCAGTGACAACGGCATGCTGTCGCGCATTGGCGGCGATGAATTCGTCGTGGTGGTCAAGGGCGCCGACGTCGAGCGGCAAGCGGTCGAACTGGCTGAAGCAGTTTCGCATATGTTCGCAACGCCGTTCGATGTGCGCGGCAGCGCCTTCGTGCTGCACGCGAGCATTGGCATTGCGTTGTATTCGGTTTCGAGCGAAAGCGAAATCGACTTGTTGAAAAAAGCCGATCTGGCAATGTACAGCGCGAAGGACGCGGGCAAGAACTGCTATCAGTTCTATTCGCCGCAGTTGTCACACCGCGCGGATCATTTGATGAAGTGGGAGCAGCAATTACGGGTTGCGCTGGCTCAGAATCAATTGTTTCTCGCGTATCAGCCGAAGATCGACCTGACCCGCCGATGTATCACGGGCTTCGAGGCACTGGCACGATGGAATCATCCGCAACACGGGCTGATTCCTGCCAATGAGTTCATTCCGGTCGCGGAATCGACGGGGTTGATCGTGCCTATTGGCGACTTCGTGATTCATACAGCCTGCCGGCAATTGGCCATTTGGCAGAGCCAAGGGTATGACGGGTTGTCGCTTGCGGTGAATATCTCCGCAGTGCAGTTCTGGCGTGGCGATTTGCTTGAGACGGTTGCGGTCGCCATTCGCGAAAGCGGTATTGCGCCGGGGAAACTCGAACTCGAGATTACTGAAACCGTGATGATGGAGTTTCCGGATATCGTCGCGGAAAAGATTTCAGCCTTGAAGCGGCTGGGCGTCCGGATCGCACTCGACGATTTCGGCACGGGATATTCGTCGTTGTCGTATCTGAACCGTTTTGCCGTCGATACGCTCAAGGTCGACCGGTCATTTATCCAGGCTATTCCACACGATCGCAGCGTCTGCGTGATGGTTTCTGCAATCGTTAATCTCGCGCGGTCGTTGGGACTCACGGTCGTGGTTGAAGGGACCGAAACCGAGGAGCAGATCGCGTGGTTGTCGCGGCTTGGACCTATTGAGGCGCAGGGATTTCTCTTTTCCCGTGCCGTTCCTGCCGAGGGAGTGCAGGCCCTGCTCGATCGGTTTGGCGTCTGCGGCCTGGGACTCATGGCTGACGTTGCGGCAATGCCGTTTGGCGAAGCGCCTTCCAATGCCATCGATTGAACGTGCGGTTCGTCGTTGATTCAGCATGTACGGCTTTCTGCCAACGCAATGCTGCCCGGCCAAGTGAATCCCCGATTGCGTTTTCGTAAGGTCTGACGCCGAGCCGCCAATATCACCTGCACTGGTCATCCGGCAGCGCGCTACATTCCCCTCGACAACACCGCGGCACCCACCGTCACCACGCCCAGCACAATATTGACCAGCACCAGCCTTCTGATGGTGCCCACCGCCCTCGCGCCGTCCGGCCAGTTTTGCGATTGCACTGCGCGGCGGATTTTCGGGAATACACCAAACCGGATATGGCCGAAGATCAGCATCATCACAATGCCAAGACCCGCCATGATGTGTAAAGGCAGCGCCGCGTGAGCCCCGCCGAATTGCGTCAGTAAAAAGCCGCCCGTCAGCAATATCACCAACACCGATGCCGCCACCCAGTTAAAAAACCGGGCAAATACCGATTCCCATAACGGCAACCTCAATTGCGGCGATAAATCCGCTATTGCCGGCCGAAGACAGAAGTGAGCAAAAATCATTCCGCCAATCCACACCGCCACTCCGAGCAAATGCAGGAACAACGCTACTTCAATCGCTTTATTCATTGATGTTCCTAAATGCAGATGAATCACCGGTTACCGCTGTCGAGCCAAACACTTAGTCACCCCAAGCATTTATCCGCCACTTCGCCCGCCGTCTCCGTTTTCAAGTTTTGACAAGGGTCGGGCGTTCGACTCAGCTAAACGGAGCCAGTTCAAGTATTTTCCAGATAAACAAACGCCCCGGGCCGGCTGAGCCAACCCGAGGCGCGTTATGACTCGTCGCTTATGCGTCGCTTATCAGCCTTCGAACACCGGCCGCAATTCAGTCACCTTGATGGTGGACTCGGGGGCACGGCCCTTGCGCGCCCGCTTGCCTACGTGCGCTTCCAGAGCCGCGCCCGCAAGTTTCTCGTCGCGCGCCTTGCCGCCCCGGCCCGTGCCGATCAGCACCAGGCCACGTGCGTCGATAGCAAGCGCCTGCCGCAACGTCTCCTTAGGATCGAGCGCGATCAAAATGACGCCACGGCCGCCGCCCGACAAGGTCTTCATCTCATCAATGTCGAATACCAGCAGGCGCCCGTTGCTCGACAAGCACGCGACCTGGGTCGCGCCCGGCAAAACCGGCATGGGCGTAAGCGGCGCCGCGCCTTCGTCGATAGTCATGAACGACTTGCCCGCCTTCACCCGGCTCACCATGTCGCCGAGCTTGGCCATGAAACCAAAGCCGTTACTCGACGCCAGCAGCAACGGTTGCTCAGCCGACGCGGCGAAGTAATGCAGCAAATGCGATCCCGCCTCGAGCTCGATCAGCGACGTGACCGGCACGCCGTCACCCCGGCCGCCCGGCAGTATCGCGACAGGCACGGAGTACACGCGCCCGTTGCTGCCCCACGCGATCAGCATGTCGGGCGTACGCGCCTGGAAGGCAGCATAAATGCCGTCACCCGCCTTGAACTGGAAGCTGGCCGGATCGAGGCCGTGGCCCTTCAACGCCCGCACCCAGCCCTTCTGCGACACCACCACCGTCACCGGATCATCAATCACGCGTGCCTCGAACATCGCCCGCTTTTCCGGCTGGATCAGCGTGCGGCGGTCGTCGCCATATTGCTTGGCGTCGGCTTCGATTTCCTTGATCAGCAGGCGCTTCATGGCCGCGTCGCTGTTCAGCAGCTCTTCGAGCTTTTCCTTCTCGCTGCGCAATTCCTTCAGCTCCTGCTCGATCTTGATTGCTTCGAGCCGCGCGAGTTGGCGCAAACGGATTTCGAGGATGTCGTCGGCCTGACGTTCGCTGAGACTGAACCTGTCCATCAACGCCTGCTTCGGCTCGTCGGCTTCGCGGATGACGCGGATCACTTCGTCGATATTCAGGAAGACGATCATCCGCCCTTCAAGAATATGGATCCGGTCGTTCACCTTCCCCAGCCGATGCTGCGTGCGGCGCGTGACGGTCGCGAACCGGAAGCCCACCCATTCTTGCAGGATGTCCCGAATGCTCTTCTGACGCGGCCGGCCGTCCGCACCGATCATCACGAGGTTGATCGATGCATTCGATTCCAGGCTCGTGTGCGCGAGCAGCGAATTCACGAACTCCGTCTGGTCGATACGGCTCGACTTCGGCTCGAACACAAGCCGCACCGGCGCGTCCCGGCCGGATTCGTCGCGGACCGTGTCGAGCAACGCGAGCAGCGTCTGCTTGGTCTGCAACTGATCGGGACTCAGCGCCTTCTTGCCAAGCTTGATCTTCGGGTTCGTCAGTTCCTCGATTTCCTCGAGCACCCTCTGGCCCGACGTGCTCGGCGGCAATTCGGTGATGACGAGTTGCCACTGACCACGCGCCATCTCCTCGATCTTCCAGCGCGCCCGCACCTTCAGGCTGCCGCGTCCGCTTTCATAAGCCGCCGCAATCTCGGCCTGACTCGAAATGATCTGCCCGCCGCCGGGGAAATCCGGACCGGGAATCAGTTCGGCCAATCGCGCGTGATCGATCTTCGGATCGCGGATCATGGCGACCGCGGCAGCCGCGACCTCACGCAGATTGTGCGAGGGAATCTCGGTCGCCATGCCCACGGCAATACCCGACGCGCCGTTGAGCAACAAGAACGGCAGGCGTGCGGGCAGGAGCTTCGGCTCCTGGAACGAACCGTCGTAGTTCGGCATGAAATCGACCGTGCCCATGTCGATTTCATCCAGCAGCAATTTCGCGATAGGAGTAAGACGCGCTTCCGTGTACCGCATGGCCGCAGCCCCGTCACCGTCGCGCGAGCCGAAGTTGCCCTGCCCGTCGATCAACGGATAGCGCATTGAAAACGCCTGAGCGAGACGGACGAGCGCGTCGTACGCCGACTGGTCGCCGTGCGGATGGTATTTACCCAGCACGTCACCCACCACGCGCGCCGATTTCACCGGCTTGGCCGTGTTGGCGAGGCCCATCTCGTTCATCGCGAACAGGATGCGGCGCTGCACGGGCTTCTGCCCGTCGGAAACATCGGGGAGCGCCCGGCCTTTGACCACGCTCACTGCATAGTCGAGATACGCACGCTCGGCGTAATCGCCAAGCGTCAGTTTTTCGCCTTCAGGCGCGGCTTCTTGGTCCGCGAAGAGATCGTCCATCAGATTTCCAGTGTTATGCGTTGACGAAGTTCAGGGGGTGCATGCAGCGTCAGATGTCGGCTTCGACTTCGTTGCCCTTCTCCTCGAGCCAGCTGCGCCGCGACGCCGCTTCGCCCTTGCCCATCAGCATCGTCATGCGTGTGACCGTGTCTTCAAAACCGAGATCACCCACTTGAACCGGCAGCAACCGCCGCGTGTCCGGGTTCATCGTGGTGTCCCACAATTGCTCCGCGCTCATTTCGCCCAGGCCCTTGAAGCGGCTGATCGACCATTGGGTTTCCCGAACGCCGTCCTTCCTCAGCTTGTCCAGAATCGCCTCGAGCTCGCCTTCATCGAGTGCATAGAGCTTTTGCGCCGGCTTCTTGCCACGCGCGGGGGCATCGACGCGAAACAGCGGCGGCCGCGCGATGCACACATTGCCCTGCTCGATCAGTTGCGGGAAGTGCTTGAAGAACAACGTGAGGAGCAGGACCTGGATATGCGAGCCGTCCACGTCCGCGTCCGACAGGATGCAGATCTTGCCGTAACGCAGGTTAGAGAGATCGGCCTTCTGGTCCGGGCTGTCCGGACTATGCGGATCCACGCCGATGGCCACTGCGATATCGTGCACTTCATTGTTCGCAAACAGCCGGTCGCGCTCGGTTTCCCACGTGTTCAACACCTTGCCGCGCAACGGCAGGATGGCCTGGAATTCCTTGTCGCGGCCCATCTTCGCCGAGCCGCCCGCCGAGTCACCCTCAACGAGGAAGAGCTCGTTGCGCGAGACATCCGTGGATTCGCAGTCGGTCAGTTTGCCGGGCAGCACCGCCACGCCCGAGCTCTTGCGCTTTTCTATCTTCTGCCCGGCGCGCGTGCGCGCCTGGGCCTGCCGGATCACCAGTTCCGCGAGCTTCTTGCCATACTCCACATGCTGGTTCAGCCACAGTTCGAGCGCGGGCCGCGTAAAGGACGACACCAGTTTCACCGCGTCACGGCTGTTGAGGCGTTCCTTGATCTGGCCTTGGAACTGCGGATCGAGCACTTTCGCCGACAACACGAACGACACCCGCGCGAACACGTCTTCCGCCAACAGCTTCACGCCCTTGGGCTGAAGGTTGTGGAGTTCGACAAAGCTCTTGACCGCCTGGAACAAACCGTCGCGCAATCCGGATTCGTGCGTGCCGCCGGCGGGCGTCGGGATCAGGTTGACGTACGACTCGCGCAACAACGGTCCTTCTTCGCTCCACGCCACGACCCACGTTGCGCCCTCGCCTTCGGCGAAGGTTTCCTCGGTCGACTTTGCATTGCCCGCGAAACGCTCGCCTTCGAACAAGGGGATCAACAGGTCGCTACCGCCCATGCCTTCGAGCAGGTAACCCCGTAATCCATCCTCGTATTTCCAGCTTTGGCGTTCGCCGGTTTTTTCGTTGATAAGCACGACTTCCACGCCCGGCAGCAACACCGCCTTCGAACGCAAGAGCCGCTGCAACTCACCGACCGGCAGATTCGGCGAATCGAAATACTTGGGATTGGCCCAGGCGGTGACACGGGTTCCGGACTTCTTTTCGCCGCGGTTCATGGCACGGGTTTCGATGGACTTCACCACATCGCCGTTCGCAAAACCGAGTTCTGCGACCTTGCCGTCGCGCCACACGGTCACGTCCAACCGCGTAGACAGCGCGTTTGTCACCGACACGCCCACGCCGTGCAGGCCACCCGAAAACGTGTACGCGCCGCCGGCTGCCTTGTCGAACTTGCCACCCGCGTGCAGTCGCGTGAACACTATCTCGACGACCGGCACGCCTTCTTCCGGATGCATGCCGAACGGAATGCCGCGTCCATCGTCTTCGACAGACACCGAATGGTCAGCATGCAGCGTGACCGTGATCTGCTTGCCGTAGCCGCCGAGCGCCTCGTCCGAGGCGTTGTCGATGACTTCCTGAATGATGTGCAGCGGATTTTCGGTGCGGGTGTACATGCCGGGCCGTTGCTTGACCGGCTCGAGGCCCTTGAGCACCTTGATCGATGCTTCGCTGTATCCGCTGTTCTTGCCGCTGTCGGCGGTACTCGGTTTTTTTGTGGACATGTCTGGACGTGGGTCCGGCGGTCCGGGCGGCCGCAACTTGATGGCAGCGGCCACGCCGGACAACCGGCGAATGCGTGAACATAGCAGGCCAACCCGGCCAACCGCGCCTGAGCCGGCCGCGCCGGATTGCGCGTGATTAACTCGAAAACGCGACGGCCTCTCGCCTGACTACAGCGTTTCACTACAAGGTGTCACCACGGTGTAACCGCAGAGATCCTTGTCCGCTAGGCCGTGCGCCCGAAAACGCGACGTATTTTACTGTTTCCGATAAATTTTTCGATATGGGGAAGACGCTGGCCCGAAGGCCGGCTTACTTGCGCTTCGCTTCCAGTTCTTCCCAGCGTTCGAGCGCGACCAGCAATTCCTCGTCGATAGCCGCGTGCCGTTCGCTCAGCCGTGTCCCTTCTTTCGGATCTTTCGCGAACACCGAACCGTCTTCGAGCTTGGCCGCAATCGACTTTTGCTCGGCTTCGAGTGCCGCGATCTGCGCAGGCAACGCTTCCAGCTCGCGCACTTCCTTGTACGGCAGTTTGGTCGAGCGCTGCGAATTGCGCCCGCCGCCGCTGTCTTTCGGGCCGTCTTCCTTCTTCGCCTGCTTGGCCGTGTCACGGGCGGCGTCCAGAGCGATTCTCTCCGAACGTTCGCGCTGGATCTGCCAGTCGGTGAAGCCGCCCACGTATTCACGCCACTTGCCGCCGCCTTCGGATGCGAAGACCGAAGTCACCACGTTGTCCAGGAACTGGCGGTCGTGGCTCACCAGCAGAACGGTGCCGTCGTAGTCGGTGAGCAGTTCTTCGAGCAACTCAAGCGTCTGGATGTCCAGGTCGTTGGTCGGCTCGTCCAGCACCAGCACATTCGCCGGCCGCGCGAACAGGCGCGCGAGCAACAGCCGGTTGCGTTCCCCTCCCGACAGCGAGCGCACAGGCGAACGCGCGCGCTCCGGTGCGAACAGGAAGTCGCCGAGATAGCTCATCACATGCTTCTTCACGCCGTTCACTTCGACCCACTCGCTGCCTGGGCTGATGGTGTCGGCGAGGGTCTTGTCGAGGTCGAGCTGCGCGCGCATCTGGTCGAAATACGCCACCTGCGTGTTCGTGCCGGTGCGCACGGTGCCTTCGTCGGGGGCGAGTTCGCCCAGGATCATCTTGAGCAGCGTGGTCTTGCCCGCGCCGTTCGGACCGATGAACCCGAACTTGTCGCCGCGCATGACGGTGGCCGTGAAGTTGTCGACAATCGTTCGATCGCCGTATTTCTTCGTCACGTCGGTCAGTTCCGACACGATCTTGCCCGAACGCTCGCCCTGGCCTACGTCCAGCTTCACGTTGCCTTGTACATTGCGGCGTTCGGCACGCTCGTTGCGCATTTCCACCAGCCGCGCGATACGGCCGACGCTGCGCGTGCGCCGCGCCTCCACGCCCTTGCGAATCCACACTTCTTCCTGCGCCAGCAGCTTGTCGAACTTGGCGGCTTCCACCTGCTCGATTTCGAGTTGCTGCGCCTTGCGCGTCTGGTAGGCGGTGTAGTTACCCGGGTACGACAGCAGGCGTCCGCGATCCAGATCCACAATTCTGGTCGCGACCTTGTCGAGAAAAGCCCGGTCGTGGGTGATGAACAGCAAGCCCGTGCGCAACGTCACCAGCATTTCTTCCAGCCAGCGAATGCCGTCGAAGTCGAGGTGGTTGGTCGGCTCGTCCAGAAGCAGCACGTCCGGTTGCACGACCAGCGCACGCGCCAGCGCCACGCGCTTTTTCATGCCACCCGAGAGCGCGCCCGAACGGATGTCGCCGTCAAGGCCGATCTGCTGCAGCGTGGTCGCCACGCGTGTTTGCCAGTTCCAGGCGTCGTGCAGGTCGAGCGAGGACTGCAGCGCGTTCATGCTGTGCAGCAGCTCGTCGTGCTCGGGACCTTCGGGGGTATCGGCGAGTTTGTGCGCCACGACGTCATATTCGTCGAGCAGTTCCCGTTCATGCGACAGGCCGGACGCGACGACGTCGAACACCGACGCCTCCAGGTCGAACTCGGGCTCCTGCGGCACGTACACGGTGGTGAGCTCGTTTTGCCGCGTGATAAGGCCGTCGTCCGGCTTGGTGAGCCCGGCAATGATCTTCAGCAGCGACGACTTGCCGGCGCCGTTACGGCCGATCAGACCGACGCGTTCGCCCGCTTCGAGTGAAAAGTCAGCGTGATCGAGCAACGCAACGTGGCCGAACGCGAGTTGCGCGTTCGAAATTGAATAAAGCGACATGGGAGGCAGCCGGAAAAGTGCAAATACTGGAAGCGGCCATTGTACCGGTCTTGACCGGCGCGCTCGGAGGCCCTATGTCTTCAGGACAAGGCAACGTACCAAATTTGAGATGGTCAGGAACAAAAAAACGCGGCCGCGCCGCGTTTTTGAGATTCGCACAAAGATTGGTGCGAGCCTGCGCGATGCTCGTTATTGCACGTGGATCTTGATTGTCTGGCTCATTTCTGGTCCGAATGACTGGTGGGCGCCGTCGCCGAACTGCAGGGTCAGCGTGTGATCGCCGGGGGGCAGCTTCACGTCTGCCTCCGTCTGCGCCTTGCCGAAATGCAGCGATTTATCGTTCATTGGAATCACGAGACCCTTTTGCATCGGGCCTGCGTCGATCAGCACATGATGGTGGCCTTTCTTCGGATCCATATCACCGGCCGGTGCGAGCCCCATGCCTTCCAGGCCGAAGACCATATGCACCGGGCTTGTGACGGTTGCGCCGTCTTTCGGTTCGACGAAAAATACCCGGGCTTGCTGCGCGTGCGCAGCGACCGCCACGAGGAAAACGCTCGACAACACCGCTCCCGACAACAGTTTCTTGAACATCATTTTTTTGCCCCCAGAAGAATGCAACTGCCGGATCAACGATCCGGCAGGCCAAAACGGTTTCGTGCTTTCGTGCGATAGGCATGGCGAACGACACCGCGCGACCGGCCGGACGACATGCGAGAGACTCAAAAACCGCCGGGGAGAGAATACACCGCGCATGCGAAATCACGCAGATTCGTGCCTGCGCCCTGCCCCGGGCAGTCAATTCACTTTGAGGAACCCATCCTGACATTCCGGTACTATGCGGATCGCCGGACGTTTAGGCGGCCGCACGCGGCGTATGCCCGAATCCGAATTTTCGGGGATACGCCGTTAGTTGATTATTTAACGATGTTTTGTCGAACGAGAAGAAAGAGTCTGTCGTGAGTGAAGTTTTAGAATATAAAAGCTGGGTTTGCCTGATTTGTGGCTGGATATACAACGAAGAGGATGGTTTGCCGGAAGAAGGCATTGCGGCCGGAACCCGTTTCGCCGATATCCCCGACACGTGGCGCTGCCCATTATGCGACGTGGGTAAAGACGATTTCGTGGCAGTCGAGTTCTGATCCGGCTGTCGCTTGGGTCGTTCATCGGGTCGTTTCAGTCTGATTTCGCGCCGCTTCAGCGCGCGACCACGATCAGTTCCCGGCTCGCGGCAGATACCGCCGCCCCGTCCCAATCGCCCTGCCATGTAACGTGATGGAACCCGGCCGACTCGAGTTGGGCGGTGAGTTCATCCTGGGTGCGAAAGCGCAGTTCGCTGGCGGACGTCAACGTCTCGCCTGTCGCCTTGAATCGATAATACGTGTTGAAGCGAATGCCCGACTCCGGGCTTCCGCTCACGTCGTCTTGCCAAACCTCCACCTCGCCGATCCCGTCCATATTGATCAGCCTGCGCGATTGCGCCGGCGTCCACGATTCCCACGCCCGCGCGGCCGGATTGCGGCTCTCGAACGCCAGTGTGCCGCCGTGGCGCAGCGCATAGCGGGCGGCTTTGAGCGTATCGAGGAACGACGTGTCGTCGACAAAAACCTGCGCGACATGGCCCGTCATCACCAGCAGATCGGCGGGCGGCAGCAACGCGAGCGCGCGGGCGTCGCCTTCAATCCACTGAACATGCTCACCTTCCGGCCTGTGCCGCGCCACGTGCAGCATCTCGGGCGCGGGATCGACGGCAATCACGCGATGCCCGCGCGATGCCAGTTCGCACGCGAGCAAGCCCGTTCCGCAACCGAGATCGATTACGCGCTGCTTGCCTGCGGCCAGCGCGAGGTAGAAGGCTGTATCGGCGGCGAAGGGGTTCAGGGTGTCGTATAGCGCGACGAGGCGCGGATCGGTGTAGAGCGTGGATGGCATCAGATAGTCGGCAGGGGATTCAAGCGTCGGGCGTTCAGTGTTTCAGCGGTTGAGGTAAGAGAGCGCGTCGCGCATGGGCTGGCTTGGCACGAGGATGGAGCCCGTGAACGGTGTGTTGAGATCGAGGATCACGAGCACCGTGGACGCTATCGATAACGCCCCGAGTGTAAGCGTCACCATCGCCAGTGCGTTGCGCGGCGCGATCAGGCCAAAGCAAAGGAAGATGACGAGAAGCCAGAAGACCAGAATCCGGTCGAACGGCGACGAAGCCGAACCACGCGCCTCCTCCACGATTTTCCAGCGTTGCTGGATTAGCTGGTCGAACCGGCCAAGCGCTTCTTCAGCGAGTTTCTGGTGGAACGCATCGACGGGCTGCAACTCGCGGGCATATCGTTGCGCCCGTTCAAGCATGGCGCCCAGTACGCGGCTGTCGAGATTATCGGTGCCGTAGCCCGGCACCAGCGTTTTCTGATAATAGTCCCCGGCCGGCGGCGGTTCCTGCGACCAGGTGGACGCGATCGCGGCCGCCGTATAGGCGCGCAGGATCTGCCGGGGGACGTCGGCGTCCGTGCCGTACTCGCGCAGGCTGTTGTCGAGTTGGATCAGCTCGGCGGCGTAGGTACGGATGTCGGCGGTGGTGGTATCGAATACGGTTTTCGACGATGCCGTCAGCAAACCCAGCACGAGCGCTGCGAACGTGACCAGCATGCCGACCACCAGTTTCAGCAACTGCACGGTTTCATGCGCCTTGTGCTCCTCAGGCAGCAAGGGGCGCACGATCACGCCAAGCCCGGTGGCCGCGAGCAGACACAAGAACACGACAGCAGCGGTTTCGAGTTCGGTCATGACGGAGGACCAGGGGACGTTTGCATTATGGGATGAAGTGGCGGGTTATTCCAGACGATAGGATTCAAGTTGACCTGATCGTCAAGCGACAACCATAATCCGCAGTTGTGCTTGTTAAACAGCCGGCGAGAAATCATGAAAAAGACAAAATACTGGGCGGCGGGGTTTGCACTGGCAGCTAGCAGTTGTGCGTTCGCAAACATCGCCGAGGATAACCTTGTTCGCAGCGCAGCACCTGCGAATGACCGCGTCATGGGCAACGAGTGCACGGACCGCTCGATCAAACCGTTCGCGCGGCCAAAAGACAGCGCGCTATCGGACGATATGTTGCGGGCGGCGTTGATCCTGGTTTCTGGTTTTGCTAGCGGTAGTAATCGTGGGGCCGAGACTGGCGTGTGCGGAGAGCGGTCGACGCGTTAGCGTGCTGCTTGGCAGGTCCCTCGGCCGCCGTTGCATGGCGTCACTGGGTTTTATGACGTGAATCGCCCTACCCCACCGACCTCCCCCGCCTCGTTGCAGCGATTCCGGAGCAGAGCTCATTCAAGCTATCGGACGAACGCTCTCTTCCCTGCATGACCCTGCTTATCGGCTATGGAAGTTGCTAACAGCCAGAGCCGCCCTCGGATCCGCGTCCCGCCAGCAGACCTCGACCGGCGTACAAGAAGCCAGCCCCGTTGCTTCCAACCGTACGCGCAACATGCCGCGCCGACAACGAGCGCGCGCTATCGTTCAGTATTTTTATGAAGATTGGGTGCCAGAGCGTATCATCACAGCCGCGAGCGTCATCGTTCAGCACTTTGTGCAACGCGGAAACGAGAGTGACAGGCGCTCTACCCATTCGGCTCGCACGAATCTTTTCAGTCACACGTCCTACTGAAAACATATGTTCAGTCCCGTCGCACTTTACGTTGTCGGAATCATGTCCGGCGCGATCAGCGTAGCCGTATTCGGCTCGCTGGTGCGGTCCGGGATACCCGGGTTGTTTCGCTGGATCGCTGCAAACGTCCTGATTGTGGCCGCATTGATTGCGCTGGCCCTGGATGACACTTCGCCCGCACCACTCACCATTGTGGTCGCCAGTTCGCTATTCGCCGGGGCCGCATTCCTTGTACTGCAAGGTTGCCGATTATTCTTCGGCCTTCGACCTTCGCGGCTCCATGAGGTCGTGGCGTTAACAATGCTGGTGATTGGCGTTGTCTACTGGACCTATCTTTCGCCAAACGAAGTTCCCCGGGTTGTCCTGATGTCCAGCTTTCTCGCCTACGTTCGTCTGTCGGTGGGTTGGATAACCTACACCCGGAGACCGCGGCATCGACCCGGATACAGCTACCAATTCGTAGCAATTGTCGCCGCGCTCGGCGGGCTCGTTCACGTTGCTCGCGGGCTCGCCGCCGCCGTCGGCTGGGAACATCACACGCGGTTTCTCGAGCCAACACCGTTGACCGTTGCGTTTCTTGCGCTTGGCATTGTCACCCTGCCCTGTCTCTCGATCGGTGCGCTCATGCTTGCCTATGACCGCATGGCGGAGAGGATGGAGCGGTTGGCCGCTATCGATGAATTGACCGGTGCGCTCGTGCGGCGCGAGTTCATGGCTCAGGCCCAGTTGCATTTGGAGCGTGCAAACCGCACCCAGTCCCGGTTCGCCGTTGCAATCCTCGACATCGACAACTTCAAAACCGTGAATGATAGTCACGGCCACGCGGCCGGCGACCGGGCGCTCGCGCTCTTTGCCTCGATCGTGGCGCAAGGTATCCGCCGGGGAGACATTTTCGGGCGGCTCGGCGGGGAAGAGTTTGCAATCCTGTTCCCTGAAACATCGCGGGCGGACGCGCTCATTTTGGTGAACAGTGTGCGGTTGCATCTGGCCACTTCTACGTTGGCCGTACCTTGTGGGGAAGTGACGTGCACGTTCAGTGCCGGCGTGGATGAATATCAACCTGGCGAGACGCTGGCGAATTTGATAGCACGATCAGATGCGGCGCTGTATTCGGCGAAGGCCATGGGACGGAATCGGGTTGTAAGCGCGGTGGATATTGGTGATGAGCCAGTGGGGGCTACTAAGGACGCGCCGAAACCGACTTGAGGGGGTGTTTGGTGGTGGTATGTTGGTCTGGGGATTATGCTTTGGCATTCGCGCGACTGTGTCGGGGTCGCGTCTTTGGGTTTAAACGTCGTTGATATGCTCTGCTCGCTGCGCCGGATCTGTGCTTGCAAGCGTCCGCCGACGGGTAGGATTGAAGCCATGGTTCTTGCTTGAAATCGTTGTACGGGAAAGTCGAGAAAACCAGGATTCGCGGTGTGTCGCGGTGCTTCATTTCGGAAGAAGCGAATTGACCGGAAGCGCAAGCTGGGTAAGGCTAGAGCCTTGATCTACAAGGCATCAACGCATCGATACTAGGCGTGACGGCAACGTTTCAACCGATCGGGCAATGAGCTGCAAAGCTGCAATCAAGGTCGCACTCGAAATGGTATTCGGCCGGTTCCTTGCGCTTTCGCGGTCGGCCAACTTCAGCGACCCGAAGCCGCCAATCGGACGAAATTTACAACGGTCCGTTTCAAGGCCACTACCAGTCTTTGCCCGACGACTTCGGTGTAGTGTGGATTAGGGCTTTGCACCCTCTTTCGACATTCGCTTTGTCAAGGCGTAAACGTTAGCGAATATCCTCATCTGGCAACACAGCGACTGTCGCCATGTAACGGGCTGGACTCCCGGAGCGAGAGCCATGTGTGCGCAGTCGATCAGCGAACAAGCGTACGTGGTATCGTGCGACGCGTCGCGTAGTCAGAATGCGTTTTCAACGTGAAACTCATGCGTCGTTATTGACGACCTTAAAAAAAATGTTCACGCTTCCCGTCGCGACATGCGACAAGCCGTCCGGCAATCAAGAAAATTCCCGCGAGCTTCTCAAAACCGTTGTCGCAGCATCGCTTGTGACTGGCCTCGAAATGTTCGATTTCACCGTTTTCGGATTCTTCGCGATGATGATCGGAGACCAGTTCTTCCCCGCGAAAGATCCGATGACTTCGTTATTGTGGGCAGTCGGCACATTCGGCGTCGGCTTTTTCATGCGACCCCTTGGCGCGATGATGATCGGCGCTTACGCGGACCGCGTGGGACGCCGCGCAGCGATGACGAGGACCAGCTGGATGATGGCACTGGGGACGGCCGCGCTCGGCCTGTGCCCGCCGTTTGCCAGCATAGGTGTGATCGCGCCGATCGTTGTCATCGCCGGTCGATCGCTGCAGGGTTTTGCCGTCGGCGGCGACATCGGCGTTGCCGCGACCTTCGTGATGGAGGCAGGGCCGGTGTCCCGTCGCGGCTATCTGGTCAGCTGGCAGCTCACTAGCCAGGGCGCGGCTGCGTTGCTGGGCGCAACCTTGGGCGTGCTACTCACCAGCACAGTGTCACCAGCCGCTCTTGCTTCCTGGGGCTGGCGGATCCCATTCCTGATCGGTCTGCTGATCGCGCCAGTCGGTCTCTACGTTCGCCGCCGGCTTCGCGATGATCCGATTTCCACCAACACTGTTAGAAATGCCGACACACCGCTCGCCGAACTGCGCCACAAACATGGGACGACGATTCTGCTGGCGATGCTGATGATGATGGGGCAAACCATACCGGTCTATGCGATCGTCTACTACATGCCTAGCTATGCGACTCGCGTGATGCACCTGCACGCCGTCATCGGATATATGGCGTCCGCGTTGTCTGCGCTGCTGCTGGTCGTCATTCCGCCGCTGTCCGGTCGTCTCATAGACCGTCTACCTCGCCGCAAGCCACTGGCCCTCATCGCATCCGGATGTACGGCGCTTCTGGTTTATCCGGTCTTTCTGATGATTACCCGTGCGACCAGCGCGCTGCCTGTCCTGTGTGCCGTCGCGTTCATTAGCACAATGGTCGCGCTCGGCGCCGGCGCCGTCACCCTGCTTGTGCTTGAAGCGCTTCCTGCGCGCGTGCGCGCCAGCGGCATGGCCGTTTCGCATGCACTGCACGTCGCGTTGTTCGGCGGGACCGCTCAATTCATCGTGACGGGATTGATCAAATGGACCGGCGATCCCATGTCTGCTGCCTGGTATGTGGCGCCGGCGTGTGCGGTGAGCTTTTGTGCGCTGATGTTGTTCAAGGAACAGCGATTCCAAATCTGAACCGCCGCCGCGCACGCACTGAGCCTATCGCCGCGCCTAAACCGCCTTGCCGGCTAAAGCCCGAAAATCCTGCGGCGCCATGTCGCAGGCCCGCCGGAAGGCCCGCGTGAAATCAGACGCGCTTTTGAAGCCGAGTCCGTAGGCAATCTCTATCACCGCCAGATGCGGATGCCGGATCAGATCATCGGCCGCATGGCGTAGCCTCAGGTGGCGGATATAAGCACCAACGCCGCCTTCATGCTGAAACAGGCGATATACCGTCGGGCGAGGAAATTGAAGCGCATGCAGCACGCTTTCGGGAGAGAATTCATCGTCGGTCAGCACCCGATCCGTACCGGCGCCTCAGTTAGTTTCTGGTAATGTCAGCGCTGCACCGATGCTGTTGAAAAACTCGCAGCACGTTGTTGCCGTATCGCAGGCAAGAAAATCGACCTCTCAATCGGCCTACAAACGACCCGCTCACGGGCATTGGTCAGGGGCAAGAGGACCCCTGAAAACCACGCGAGAAGACGGTCAGCTACTTCTTCAAAAGCATCCACCCGAAGCAGCCGTTCGGCCCACGACGAGCGCGGACTTAACGGGAGTGGCGGTCTCTACAGAGCACTACAGCACCACCTTATCTGTGTGACATCCGTCACAGCGTTAATTCAGACAGCCGTATACCCTAAATACGGAGATTGCGCATTCCAAAATCTGTGTGCTCTGCGGATTGCGCGAGATCAATGCATGTGGGATGCAGTTCCACGGTCAGAAAGACAGACATGTATTTTAGAAAATTGCTCGCTGATACCTTAAATTTATCGAGATTATTCTTGATTATCTGGAAATGCAGGGCAGTGAGCAGAGTGATTCACTCAATGGATTTATATTCAACCATAGAGACCTCTCCCGAAGGGAGTTGAGTCAGTTTTCCCCCATTCAAATCTTTGATTACGCAAGCCTGAGGTTGCATGACATTATTTTATGAACGACGTTTCTAACGATCTGATAAAAATATCATCAAGGCGCCAAAGGTAATAATGGATACGTGCAGCATGGATTTGGTTGAGTCAGATACAAAAGCTCCAGTGCGGCGCCAAGCCGCGGGTTCCGGGCATATTGGGTCATTGGATTGCCTCCGTGGTGTTAGTGCTTTACTGGTAATGCTGTATCACTATCGCGAGTTACTGAACGACTATATCCCACACATTGGCAATACTTTGTTTGAGAACGGCCGCATTGGAGTGGATATCTTCTTTATCCTCTCGGGTTTTGTTATGTACACCACGACGCAAGGCACAAATAATCAACGCGTCTTGCCATTTCTGGTCAAGCGCGCCTTTCGTGTGGTCCCGTTAGCTTGGCTACTTATCATCATACTGTTTGTCGCTGGCGGTTGCCTTGAAAAGCACGCCTTTATGCTCAGCATGCTTTTCGTTCCGTTGGCAAACGAAAATGCACCATTTTATGGCTACAACATTTTGTCGGCAGCTTGGACATTGAGCTACGAACTTTGGTTTTACGTGATGTTCGCCATTGGCATGTTGATGTCTAAATCGTTCCGTGGGCTGGCGACTTCGGTAGTATTGATTGGCTGTGTATTTGGCATCCAGAAGCTGGGGCACTTCCCGTTGAACTTCGACGCCTACCTGACACCAATTTATGCCGGGAAATTGCTGGTTCCGGCACTGATCAGTCAATTGGGCAACCCGCTGTTTCTCGAGTTTTTGCTGGGAATCTTCCTTGCGTATTTGTATGCCAATTTCAGGAAAACCTGGCTCAACCTCAATTCAAAGTTCAGGATATGGGTGTACCTCTTCTTGGCTGCCTATTTCTTGTCGCATTTCTTTTCAGGCTATGCAATGGGGCATGGTCTGACGAGAGAAGGGTTTCCCGCTTTGGCAATTTTCAGTCTGTACTTGTGCACTGATTTTGATAAATCCTTATCCCGAGCAAAGGCGCTGATCCGCGGGCCGGGTGATTTATTCGCTTTCTTGGGGCGTATCTCTTTCAGCCTGTATATCATTCATGACCCACTACATCAATATATTGAAGCTATCCCGGTGCTGGATTCGCTCTATCGGCTGACAGGCGGGATTGGAAAGTTTGTTACCCTCTGCACCTTTTCCATCGTAATAGCGTATGCCCTGTATCTACTAGTGGAACGGCCAACGCAGTGGCTCGGTAAATTCGTAGCTAGCCGTCTTCCTTCACTCGCCCGGTCTGAGCGTCTGTCACCGATGGTCTAACAGTCGTTCGCCAGCGGAGCTCAATGCCTAAAAGTTGGCCGAACCGGCCCGACGTTGAACTGGCGGAACGGGCCACCAGTGATCGGTCCGCGTCGGGCAAAAGTCGACCCTTTATGCGGGTCACTGACTCTTCTGGAAAGCGGTCGCTTATATTGCTGATCCTTTTCCGATCGGTTTTAGAGCGTCCATTATATTGCATCTCCGTTGATATGTAACTTCAACGGTCCTTCGAACTAAGCCATCAGCGACAAAACTCTTAAGGCCTCTCTATCGAATATTTCAGGAACCTCAATTTTAAAAAAACATCGTTCCCGGGAAATCCGTGAAATCGTATGTGCGTTGAACAATCAAGTATTTAACAGCGCACGGTTTACAATCTCACCAACGGCCTACTGAATCTCGTGCTTCCGAGGGTAATGTGGTGTTGTTATCGGCGAAAAATAAAAGTGATCATATGCGAGTATTTTTACTCGCCATATGTTGAAACCAAATAATTAAATCAACAAAGAGTGAATTGTCAATAATTCACGAGGAGAAAATGTGAAACGTTTGTTATCCCTTATTTTGGCCGCAACTCTTGCTGCTTGCGGTGGTGGCGGTAGCCCGAGCACCAGTGCAAGTACCCCGGCGACGCCTGTTGTTCCAGCATCAACGCCCGCCGCTCCCATTGCTGTGCAAGCTACGTCGTATCTGAACAAGGTGACAGCTGCTGCCGCCCTTGGCCCGCAAGCGCTCCCTTCCGAAGTTGCAGTCGGCAATGCGGTAGCATTCGGAGACTTCTTTCAAGATGGTTCGTATTCGATGGTCACTCATACACTCGAATACAATCCCCAAGATGCGTCAACTGCCAATAAATTCGGTCACATTCACTTTTACAAGAAAGTGAATGGAAGCTGGGGCGATCATACTAGCGACATCCTAGCCAACAATGTTGGCTGCTTGCATCCCCGCAAAGCAGTGGTAGCTGACTTCAACGGTGACGGTAAGCCTGACGTGTTATTTGCATGTCACGGCTTTGACGCTTCGCCTTACCCGGGAGAACAAATGCACCTGTTGTTGAGCCAGCCGAATGGCTCGTACAACAACGTGATTTTACCGTTCACTGGTTACTTTCACGGTGCCGCAGCAGCTGACTTTAGCGGTAAGGGGTTTGCTGACATTGCAGTCGTGGATCCTATTATTGCCGGCACACCGTACTTCTTGACGAACAACGGTGACGGCACTTTCACGAAGAATACGACGCGATTAACTTGTGCTGCTTGCTTGCATACGCAAATTTATTCGGCTGAATTCATCGACTTTAGCAACACCGGCCGACAGGATCTGTTCCTCGCTGGGTCAATCGATGATGGCACTGGGCACGTGCCAAATCCGTTCACACCGACGATCTTCAAGAACAACGGTGACAACACGTATTCGCAAACGAATGAAACTGTGTTGCCGACAAATCCGTACTATCAAACAACGTTGGATATTTTATCAGTGAATGGAGCGATCTACACAAACAATGTGCATCTCACGTTCGACTCGGCAGTGTATGGCTACAGCGACATTGAGAAGATCCAAGGCAATGCGACAACGCAAATCTGGTCCAACGCTGCTCCACTGCCCAATGGTTGGACGTGGCTCAACTGGATCATTCCTTATCAAGGAAAAATCGACAGCATGGATTCAGTTTACGGCGTTTCAGTTGCGCAATAAAGCTAGCCGAGAGTTAGCTTGTACAAGTAAGCCAATTTTTTAATACTCAGTTGAAAGAAAAGCCCAGCGATTGCTGGGCTTTTTCATTAGCGTGCCTCCAGACGTATCTTCCAGGCCGAATTTGGCTTGATAAAAGCTTATCTGTCGCCTCGTGCGAAGCAAGGATGCTATAGCGCAACCGCCCATTATTAGAATTCCGGTACGCTCCAGGTCATTCAGGCGCTTCACGAACGTAGCCGTGAATTCCGGGTACATTTGCGCAACTATCACGATGCTATCCAAGCGACCCTATTCGCCGACGAACTCATAGACCGATACGTTCTTCGGTCCCGGGCCCGGAATGGGGACTTCCTGCAATGCAGGGAGTGTCATGACGCCACGCCCGGCAAGGCGCTCAAGGTCACCTTCTCATTATCCGGATGCCTACCGATCATGTCCGCGGTCTGCAGGCTGTTCATCTTGGCAGAGCTTTCGTCGCCACTCGGGAGCGGTGAAATCGTAAGTGCATGGCGAGACCGCGCTATCAGTGCGAGATTCAGCGCGAGACTCCGCCGCCGTCAATCTCCAGCTCGGCACGCACGTGGGCGAGCGCCTCTTCGATATCGATCAGGGGAGCGGTTCGAGCACGAGTGGCGGGAGCTGCGCATCCACTAGGCGAGCCAGTTCCTGGACGTCGTCGTCCAGGCGGTCGGCCGCCATCTGGATCTTCTGCTCGCTCGTGGCCCGAAAGATGACCGCGGCGACCAGCGGCTTGCGCGGCTTCTTCTCCTCGATCAGCAGATGGTGCAGGGTCGGACGAGCGACAGCGATCGCATCCGGCAAAACGAGGTCGAGCAGTGAAGCCATATGACGCATCACCGTGCCGAGCTTCGAGACGTCCATTTCGATGGTGTAACCGCCTGCGCCGGGTTTCCCATCGACGCCACGCTTTCGGTCATTGGCAAACTTGACGATCTGTTGCGTCGTCAGTCGAGAGACCAAGTGACTTTAGAAAGCATCGTCCAGACGCTGAAGGATGTAGTCTTCGTTCGACTTCGATTTGACCGGACGGCCGGACTCGGCACGCGCCTCGCGATATTTCTCGATCAGCACCCCGACCGTGACTGTCTCCGCTTCGACGGTGTTACGCCCTTTGTCGATCGCGGCCTCCTGTTCGCGTGCCCATGCTTGGGCCGCGCCCTTCGTTTTGACGTCTTTGCTATACTCTGCCCGCTACGTCGGATCTGAGCACGCCACTTCTCACCGACCGGCAAGATTAAAGCCATGATTTACCCCGAATCGTTTATCCAGTAAGGCTGAGCGATCTGGCACTGCTACGGATTGCTACAAAAGGTGTTTTGTAGCAATCCGTAGCAGCACGGCGGGTAGTAAATCAGGGTTCACAGTGCGTCACGGCGCTTCATTTAGGAAGAAGCGAATTAGCCGGAAACGCATACGGGATAAGGCTGGAGCCTTTGTTCACAAGGTTTCGGTATACTCATTGAAAATATCCATCTCCCCGTAGTTCAATGGATAGAACAAGTGCCTCCTAAGCGCTAGATGCAGGTTCGATTCCTGCCGGGGGGACCATCTCAGTTCCCAGCAGTGCCCAGCGAATACCAAAAAGCCCCGTACTGCCTTGCGCTGCGGGGCTTTTTGCTGCCATCATTGCCCAATGATGCCCAGCGGTAGCCAGATTTTTTGGGGGTATCAGTGCGGATATACCGAGATACCCCAAAACCGATACCCCCAAAACAGCATGCCCAAACGCGCCGATCCTTTGACGGACTTGAAAGTCCGCCGTGCGAAGCCGACAGACAAGCCCTACCGGCTTCCCGATGGCAAAGGCTTGTATCTACAGGTCATGCCGAACGGCGCTCGCTATTGGCGAATGAAGTATCGTTTCGACGAAAAGGAGAAGCTTGCTTCGTTCGGGGTTTATCCAGAGGTCACGCTTGCTGAGGCTCGTGAGAAGTGCCTTGCCGCACGCCGCCTATTGGCTGGGGGTGCCGATCCCGGTGAATCAAAAAAAGAACTGAAACGCGCACGCGTCATGCAGGCAGCGTCATCCTTCGAGGCGGTGGCTCGCGAGTGGTTCGACAACCAGAAAGGCGGATGGACGGAAATCTACGCTGGCAAGGTAATCAACTCCCTCGAAGTAGATGTGTTTCCGCGAATTGGTATGAAACCGATTGCCGATATCGAAGCGCCGCACATGCTGGAAATCGTCCGGCTCGTCGAAGCACGCGGCGTACGAGAAACTGCCAAACGCATTCTGCAACGCTCCAGGGCAGTCTTTCAGTACGGTATCATGACCGGCCGATGCTCACGTAATCCCGCCGCCGACATTGACGCCGAGACTGTGCTGAAGCGTGGTCCAGGTGTAAAGCACATGGCTCGCGTGAAGGTGCTGGAAATCCCCCAATTGATGCGAGACATCGCCGGATACGAAGGCGAGTTGGTTACCCGCCTTGCCCTGCAATTTATGGCGCTCACGTTCACACGCACGACTGAAATGATCCAGGCGGAATGGACGGAGATCGACGAGCGCAAAGCTGAATGGCGCATCCCTGCCGAGCGCATGAAGATGCGAGACCCACACATCGTGCCGCTCTCGCGTCCGGCGCTTGAAATCGTGACGACACTGCGATCGTTCAACGGTGAAGAGCGATACATATTCTCCAGCGTCGAAAGCAGGACGCATGGTCATATCTCGAATAACACGATGCTCTATGCGCTCTATCGCATGGGGTACAAATCTCGCATGACGGGCCACGGCTTCCGGGGTTTGGCGGCCACGGTGTTGCGCGAGTTGGGATACAGCCGCGAAGTCGTCGATGTGCAGCTCGCTCACGCCGAACGCAATCAGGTCACAGCGGCATACGTGCACGCCGAGTATCTGCCAGAGAGGCGAGAGATGATGCAGCGCTGGGCGGACTATCTGGACCAGGCACAAAATCAAATCGATTAATTCGCAGGGCCTATGCTCGGTTCGTCACCATGCCAGCGATCGAATAGCTCTCGCCTTCGACCCGCCGCAATGCGGCCAACCGCGAACCGGTAAAGTTTCTTGAAATACAGCCGAAATACACGATGTCCCGCACAGTCTGGTCGGGTTTCAAAAAATGACGATCGCACCGGCCGATCATGACTATGCTGGCTCAACGGGGGAATTATGTGGAAAGGTGACTGGCGATGGCTGGCTGCGATTGCAGTGCTGTCCGTGGTTCCAGCGGTGCACGCTGCCGAAGATCCCTCGATTGCATGCTTCGGAACGATATCAAGTAATCCGGCCGTCGAGCCGTTGCAAGGGAAAGTAGTGCTCCAGCTTGGCAACCATCCAGATTTGTCGATGCTGGCGAACGGGCATCGCCCTACCAAATCCGAAAAAGAGGCAATCGCTGCATGGGTGAATGAAGGCGAACGCTGCTTCGATCTCGGACGTACGTATCGTGCGTCGGCCTATGCTCCCGTGATTGCCGCTTTGATCGACGAAAGCATGCATACCTTGGAAGCGCTTGTTTCCAAGCTTTACGCCGGAAAGCTAACGTACGCCGAGTTCAACGAGCGACGCCAACAAAACGACGATGCGTTTCGGGAACGAATAGCAGCGGCGCAGCAGACTATTCAGTCCGAACACGCGAGGGACCAATCGAACCAGCAAGCGCAGCAGGCGTCCGTAGAAGCTCAGCAACGCGCCGCTGCGGCCCAGGAAGCTGCGGTATCGGCCCAGCAAGAAGCTGATGCGCAGGCGGCGCAAGATCGGCGGCGCGCTCTGGCTTTGCAGGCATTAGCGAACATCAGGCCTGTCTATACGCCTCCACCGCCAAGGGTACCGCAGACACAAACGACAAACTGCTATACGTACGGTCGGAACACCAACTGCACATCGACGGGATATTGAGGGCGATAGGCAAGCTAGCCGCCCAGATGCGATGGCGACCAGAAATCGCGAATTGTAATCACTCGCTGCTAGCATCCCCTTCCCCCTAACTGAACGAAGACCCATGAAAAAGACCCTTCTTGCCCTGGTCGCTGCCGCCCTCACCCTCGGCGCACTTTCACCTGCATTCGCCGCAGACGATCACCACCACCGCGTCTGCCACAAGGTTAAGGTTCACGGACACTGGCAAAACCGCTGCCACTGATCGAACAACGTTTTCAGTGCTAGCCCCGCCATCGTGCGGGGCTTTTTATTTTCTACCGCCGAGTACGTCACGCCATTCCGTCAACCCGGCACACACTAACCCATGCTCCAGAGATGGTCTTTTTTGGCATCATTTTTCGGAGGCTGTCAGACTTCCCATCAACGCCGATTTACGCCAAATGACGGCCATGTACACGGGGAGTTTGGAATGGAAAGCAGTGCGGTTGCAGCGATAGCGGTACACCTTCGGCCTGCGCCGAGAAAGCGTGATTCTCTTCCCCAGGACGGATTCAGCCGGTGGAGTGAGTTGCGGCGCTTTATCCCGTTGTCTCGTGAGACGGTGCGTCTACGGGAAATCGCCGGTAGGTTTCCCAAGCGTGTGCATCTGACCGAACGCTGCACTGCATGGTCGAACGCCGAGATTCATAAATGGCTTGCCGATCCGGTCGGCTACCGTGCAGGGAGCGGCAATGCTTAAAGGCTCGAAATGGATCATTGGGGCGATTGCTTTACCGCGTGCAGGCCGCTTTCAAGCTTTTAGATTTCGTATGCTTGCAACCATCCAAGCTTTCGCATCGCGTCCTCTATCACGGGACGCCATTCGTCTGGGCATGGCTTTACTCCGGGTCCGCTTCGTCGCGATCGCAGGGGAAGCCCATTTTTCTCCTTCACATCTGCGATCCAGCAAAACTGCATCACACGGTTGTGCGTGCGCTTCACAAGGAACTGCAAATCGCGGTAAGTGCTCATGGTTGCTTCCAAGGGGTGTAAGGCGATGTTAGGCGAGTCCCATCCGTCCTGACGAGAAGAAAAGTGTTGCTTGTCGTTCCTCCGGTGCGTCGTTCGGTGACGCTTAAAGCAAGGGTTTACATCTGCATTTCACACGGATCGGACTCAATGCCGAAAATAGTCCATCTATGGACCGTCTATAGGTCGTCATGCGGCTATTCATGCCAAAAGAATGATGTTCCATATAGATTCTATATAGAGGAATTTTACATGACTGAAAGCGTTAAAACGAAGAGAATTTCACCCGTTCGAAGCGCCAAAACTGGTAAAATAGAGACTGTGCAAACGCCTTTGGAAGCCTCATCCGAAGAGGCTTTTGGCCTACGCCGCGTCGCATTTCTGCTACCCCAAGAGTTGGCGGATGAATTTGAGGAACGCGGCGGCGCGGCATGGTTAGCATTGGTTCTGACAGCAGATGAGCACCTGGGATCGAGCCGGAAAACGGCGAAAGTGTCAGAGCGTGCCAAGTCAGCACCAGCCTTACTGATAAAGCCTGAGACAGATATCCGTGTGGTGCGAGGCGTAGACGATCCCACGGCATTGCCAACCTACAATCGGCGGCGAGTCAGTCACGATTGATTCCATTGAGCGGCGGCGTGTTTAGCGACATGCCCTATTCGCGGCGTGCTCTGTACGTTCAATCTCAATTCATTCAGTTAGAAACCCTATAGGGATAGACACGTCTGTGTGTGGATCGCTCGCCCTGCCGTCTAAGGCGTGGGCGCGATGAGCCATTTGTGTGTGCGAAAAGTGCGTTGTTAGGATGGTTGACGGACTCCATAAGCGTAAGCGCGCGATTTCACACACCTAGCTTGCGTTGTTGAGAAGGCTCACGATTGCGTCCGCAACCTCACTTTGCGG
>NZ_FCOK02000064.1 GCF_001544555.2 Caballeronia udeis
GGCTACACCTAAACCCTAAAAATAGCCGAAACCCAATGCTAGCGGAGGTTTCGGCTAATTGATGGGGAAAAGTACGGACTAGCGAAGTGGCTTCCTCCCTACGGGTTCACCTGTCAGGTACACCACCTGGATGCCCGCGTTGGCGGCACCCACAAGATGTCCTTCCGTAACTTCAGCACCGGCAACAGCCATTCGTTCGGTGGTGAGTACCTCGAACTGGTGCCGTTCGAGAAGATCCGCTACTCGGACCAATTCGACAACGCGAACCTTCCCGGCCAGATGCACACCACCATTTCATTACGGCAGGTGTCCTGCGGAACCGAGCTCACCATCGTGCAGGAAGGCGTGCCCGAGGTCATTCCCGTGGAGATGTGCTACCTCGGCTGGCAGGAGTCGCTGGTTCAACTGGCGAAGCTGGTCGAACTCGATATCCCCGACTGACTACGCCGGCAAACGATGTTGCGACGGATTTTTGATGGAGCAACGTTAAAGGTTCGTTGAGGCACATTCACGGAAAGGGGTATGTCTGAAAGGCCAGCGATTACAGGCGATGAAGACGACATAGCTGCGTCGGCGCCAGGGCGCCGACGTTTTCTGGCAGGCCTGCTCATGATCGCGCCGGCATATGGGCTTGCCGCAAGCGCAACTGACACCCTCCCGAACAATGACAAGCGTTTTCCAACCGCCATGGATACTCCCGTGAACCTCCCACTCGCCGACCGCGTGCGCGCCCGTGACATTGGCATCCAACCCGGCATTCTTTCCCCGGGGCCGCTGAACGCAATAACGGATGTGCCCGGCATCATGGTGGGCCACGTTACGTTGAGCGAGGGTGACGCGACCAGGACCGGCGTCACTGCAATCGTGCCGCACGCGGGCAACCTGTTTCAGGACAAGGTCCCCGCGGGCTTTGCGCTCGGCAATGGCTTCGGCAAATTCGCCGGATCGACGCAGGTCGAGGAACTAGGTGAAATCGAAACGCCCATCGTCCTCACGAACACCCTTTCGGTGGCGGAAGGTATCGCCGGTGCAGTCGAATGGACCCTTGGGCAACCGGGTAACGAGCAAGTTGTGTCCGTCAATGCCGTGATCGGTGAAACAAACGACGGCTTTCTGAACGACATCCGTGGCCGGCATGTTACGAAGCAGCACGTGCTCCAGGCCATCGCGGCAGCAACCAGTGGCCCGGTGCCCGAAGGATGCGTTGGAGCCGGAACCGGCACACAGGCATTCGGCTGGAAAGGGGGTATTGGCACCAGTTCGCGCCTGCTGCCACGCAGCCTTGGCGGGTATGCGGTCGGCGTGCTTGTGCAGACCAACTACGGCGGCATCCTGTCAATCAACGGCGCGCCGGTCGGGAAGGAACTGGGACGCTACTACCTGAAAAACGCGGTTGACGATCACGGCGGAGATGGTTCAGTCGTGATTGTGGTCGCTACCAATGCACCCCTCTCGGATCGCAACCTCAGCCGTATGGCACGCCGGACATTTCTCGGGATTGCCCGTACCGGCTCGTCAATGGCAAATGGTTCCGGCGACTATGCAATCGCGTTCTCGACGGCCCAGTCAGTGCGTCGAACACGCGAGCAGCGTACGGCGGTGGGGACAGTCGAAGACCTGCCAAACGACGCGATGTCGCCTCTTTTCCAGGCGGTCTCCGAAGCCACTGAAGAAGCCGTCTATAACGCGATGCTCAAGGCCGTTTCCACTACAGGATTCCAGGGACATCGTCTGGATGCGATTTCACCGGCTGCGGTAAAAAACATCATTGACCGTCATGGTTTAAATGTCAGCAAGACTTAGTGGCGGAATAGACGAGCAATTCGCGCGAACGGCAGCTTCAACTCTCACTTGACCCAAGCTCCGAAGCAGACTCGCAACCGAACGTGCGAGCCTGCTGCGAGCAGATCAGTAATTGTCTTAGATAACAAATTCGTAATTCGCTTGACGCTCACTGGTCAGAATCATCCCCGCAGAATCGCCTCATAGCGTCGTTCACCAGATGCTTGTCCAGAGGATATCGGGAAGATCACGATGATGAGTTCACGTTCCATCAACATGCTGCGCGACGCCTTGCGCCCGCTTTCGGTTGCGGCGCTTCTCAGTTTCGCAAGCACCTGTCCTGCACAATCCGCAGTGAATGCGCAGGATACCGCCGGGGAGGCGAAAGCGCCGTCCATCGCATCCTGTGTCGCGTGTCACGGCGCATTGGGCGCCGGCACCGCAACGGGTGGACCGCGGCTTGCCGGCAAAGATCCAGATTATCTCGCGCACGCACTGTCAATGTTCAAGGCGGGCACGCGCGCAAGCGCTGTCATGCAGGGGGTCGCACACAATCTTTCCGACAGCGAGATACGCGAGCTCTCGATCTTCTTTTCGAGGCAGGACCCGCCGCTTGCCGAAGCTCCGCCGCCGCAGCAGAGCCTGGTGGTTGCCGGACAGCGGCTCGCCCAGATGGGTGCTGGATCAGGCATTCCCGCCTGTTTCAGCTGCCACGCGGCCGGTGGCAAAGGTAATGGCGCGCGATTTCCGGGCATCGCAGGCGAACCGGTGGCGTTTGTCGTTGCCCGGCTACACGAATTTCAGGCACGCGCGAAGGGGAAAACGCCGGCACCGGGCTCGATGACAGCCGTCGCGGCCACGCTGAACGACGCGCAGATCGAGGCGGCTGCAGCTTACCTTTCGGTAATCCAACCCTGACGACCGGCAAAGCGCGATCTGCGCGTCAACATTGCGTCGATTGACGTTGCGACTCAACGCCTGACAGCGTTTGCGACGGATATCCCCGTACCGCAACCCATGCCCTTTGAGTCCAGTACATATGCGATTTCTTGTGTGGAGTAACGTCGTCGTGATATCAGGTCTGTTAGTAATGCTTAGCGGCTGCGCCGTGAGTGGTGATGCCTCAAATTTGAGTGTAGCGCAGAGTCTGCAGCTACCGGAATCGTATCCTTGCCAGAACTTGCATGTTAAGGCGATGAGTTGCCCGCCCGGATAGGACGGCAGAGACACGCTCGGCTTCGTCAAAGTTCGCCGCAACCTGAATAGCATCAGGTGAACCGGGCATAGCAGCTTCCCCAGTCCTATTTGCGTTGCCCAATGCGCGCGTTGCTTAGGTGAGGACGCCCGTGCTTCGAAGTTCTTTGCATCCGCCGAGTATCAGAGTTGAACAAGGGTAAGGCGAGAGTTCCACCGGATCGCTATCTGGTGGAGCGAGCTTGCGTGCGGGACAACGGTTTTCAAACACACGCTTCGGTCGGTTCTGACATCGTCACACGGTTCTTCACGCTGGGACGCTCCTGCATCCTTGCGTACCAAGCTTGAAGCGCTTCGCACTCCGCAGGCGCCGGCAGATTCACCAGCCCTGCAAAGATCAAACCGCCTATGACCGTGATGTCGGCCATCGAGAAAACCTCACCGGCGACGAACGGCTGTCTTTCCAGAATGGCATTGAAGTAATGCATACCCCTTAGGGCTTTGTCGCGCTGACGGAAGCCCCACTCGGCGTTCTGATAAATCTCGACGTCGGGTCCAAGCCCCGGTGTGGCGTGGTGAAAATAAACACTGATGGCGTCGAGCAACTCCAACTCGGCGCGCTTGCTCATCATGTGAATCAAGCCCTTTTCGCGCGGTGTTTTACCGGTCAGTGTGGGAACGCCGTCAAGCGCGTCAAGGTATTCGGTAATGGCCGTGCACTCGGCAATAAAGGTCCCGTCGTCGAGTTTGAGCACCGGCAGCGTGCCTGAGTAATTCTTGGCGAGGAACCCAGCCGTCTTGTGCTCGCCTTTCCAAAGATCCACCGAGACAAACTGGACCCGCGATTGCAGGTTCTTCTCGGCCAAAGCTATGCGGACACGCGCCGGATAGGGGCCGGTGTGCCAATCGTAAATCTTCATCATGGCCAGTTTGGTTACGTCGAAATTGATGATGCCGGAACTCATTGATTGCCTCTCTATGGTTTGGTTACAGCGTGATTGCAACGGAAAAGATGACGCCGGAACTCATTATCTACGATCCTACCGAACGTTTGGTAGGTTGCAATATAGGAGTTATAATCGGTTGCGTCAATACCGTTTTTCATTTGCGAGGGCGGGATCAGTGAAGAATGAAGTGAGCTCGAACTCCCGGGAGAAAATCCTGGCGGCCGCCAAAAGGATCGCGCAGGCCCATGGCTACAGCGGGTTGAATTTTCGTGATCTCGCGGAAGATGTCGGCATCAGGGCTCCGAGCATCTTTCACCACTTTGCAAGCAAGGCCGATCTCGGCGCAGCGGTAGCGAGGCGTTATTGGGAAGACTCGGCGGCGTCTCTGGACGCGCTGCTGGCCGAATCCCAGGATCCGCTCCTCTGCCTGCGCGAATATCCCGATACATTTCGCAAGGCGCTCGAGAACGATAATCGCATGTGCCTCTGCAGTTTCATGGCCGCCGAATATGATGACCTGCCGGAAGCGGTGCAGAAAGAGGTCCAGATCTTTGCTGATGTAAATGTTGAGTGGCTGGCCAAGGTTCTGTCCGCTGCTGCCGTAGTCAGTTCCAAAGAGAGCGAACCGCGGGCTCGCGCCATCTTCGCCGCCGTCGGCGGCGCTCAGCTCATGGCGAGGAGCCGCTCGGATATCTCGCTCTATGACGCCTTGATCGAGAGCTATCGCGCGGCGGGTCTCCTACCGGCATAGCGGTGCAATCTTCCATGCCGTTCATTACGATTCTGCCGCGCGACATCGCTATCAGGATGACAAAATCAGGCATGTAAACTGCTACGGCTTATATGCCTAACGCATCAAGGGTGTCGATCAGGGACGAGAGCGGAGGCCTAAAAATGAACGTACTTGAATTGGCCCGTGAGTCGGGGTTGGCCGTTCTCCTGGACGGACGGATCGGATGTCAGGAATACACAAGCGTGTCCGGTTCGATCGATGCATTGTTGCGCTTCGCGGCGGTCGTGCGCATGGCTGCGCTGCGAGAACGCAAGCGCTGCCGGCGCCGCGCCAGTTGCGGTCGATTAGGAAGGCGTAAACAACAACTCTCAATGGACCTGCGGCTTCGCGAAGAAACTCCGCTAACGGACAAGCGCAAACGCCGCACTGTCAGTTATTTGCCGAACACCGCCAGCTGCCGAATGGAGTCGCATCTAAGGTCGCTGCGGCCTGCCCTGTGCCGATAGCACAGCGCAATTTGAGGGCTCGCTCCCGATCCGGGAGCGAGCCCTCTCTATATTGGAAAAGCGCATGGTGAGCTGCTTGCAGATTGCTGCCCCCTGCCCGCACCACGCCGCTCAGGTCTCCACGAGCAAGCCCTTACTCTTCATGAACACGGCGACCGCGGCGACCCGAATCTCCCCTGGCGGCTGCAAGGATGAAACGGACACATCGAAGTCTGCATGTTTGGCGCCGGCGGGAATCGTGATCCGTGACGCCACGACCGCGTCCGGGAACGCCCCGGTAAAACCCGGCCAAACGTACGTTGGCCGGGATAGCGCATGCTCAATAAAAACTCGCGCTGTCGTCGAGTTCCCTCTCACTACCGGCGACTGCACCTCGATATCCGTGAGCACTCCGATCTCTTCCCGATTGATTGGTGCACTTACGAACACCCCAACGAATTGAGGCACGACAAGGGGCGCCAGAACGCTCAGGTCGATCGTCTTGATCACCGTATTTTTATGCGGACCCTCAGTGGCAATCTGCACCAGACGCGCCGGCGTCGACGCGCTGGTCGGCGCACATAGTACCCAGACGTATCGGCTATCCGGCGTCACCGCGACAGCACAGGTACCGTCGAAGGCGGGGATCGATACCTGGCCCGTGCCCGGGTTGGCGGGATCAATCGCGCGCAGCGTATTGGCCGGTGCGCCGTGGGCCACATACACATGTTTGCCATCCGGTGCGACCGCGATGCCTTGCGGGTTCGCAGCGACGGCAAACGTGCTCGTCGCGAGCGAGCTTGCGTCAATAACGGAAACGGTGCCGTCGGCACCATTCGCTACGTACGCGTGCGCGCTGTCCGGCGTGACTGCCACACCCTGCGGGTTGTGACCGACCGGCACCAGGCCGACAAGCGCCGGGGATCCAGTGGGCGAGACTGTCGGGTTCAGTACCGAAACCGTGCCGTCCGTTGCGTTTGTGACATAGACCCGGGTGCCGTCCGGGGAGACCGCGACCCCATACGGACCGTTGCCAACACCCGTTCCGCCCGCGAAATCAAACCTGTTTATCGTATAGAGATTGTCGAACGCCAGAAAGGTCTGCCCGGCATCGGGTCCCACCGCCATACCCCCGCTCACCTCCGGCGGGGAGCCGCCGGATTCAAGCGGGAAACTTCCGAGGGTCGCCGCTTTCGGGTGGTGCTCCTGCATATCGATGACATAAGGAAAACAAGCCTCGCCTCCGGGCAGCGATGACCACGCCACTAGCGAGACCGAGGCGCCGCCGGGTCCGGCCGCAAGCGCGGTGACCTTCATGTCCACCGCAGGAAAGGTACCCCCGAGCTCGGGAATTTCTATTGTCAGTTCCGGCCGATGGTGTCCCGTTTCCGCGTCGAACACATAGACCGCACATCGCTTGGGATGCGACTGCAAATTGACCGGTACAAACACATGCGCGTGTTCCATGGCTTTTCTCCGACGAAGAGATGCAGTTCGTTCAGTCCCTCATGCAAAATAAAACGGCGATCCGTCATCTGATTCTAGGTCGGGATGTGGCAATGTACCGGAAGAAATCGGGTGCT
This sequence comes from Caballeronia udeis, assembly GCF_001544555.2. Lineage (GTDB taxonomy): Bacteria > Pseudomonadota > Gammaproteobacteria > Burkholderiales > Burkholderiaceae > Caballeronia > Caballeronia udeis. The sequence goes on from NZ_FCOK02000064.1 coordinate 6,725, forward strand.
AGAGTCGTCATCACTCATACCCTATTGCTGCCCCGCGCCGAAGAGCCGTGGATCTGCACGACGCCTTAGATCTTCGGTAGTTTCCCCTTTGTCATTTGGCCGCCAGCCAGGTGGCTTGGCTACGTAGCCATATACCTCGCGTATGGAACGCGCGGTCAAGAGGTCGCGCCACAACGCGCGCCAGTGATCGAACTCGATAGTCAACAAGTTATAGGTCGTCATCGGCTTGACCAGACCGAAGCGACATCGCACGCCGCGCTTTTCTGCAATGTAGGTACCGAATAGCCGATCGAACACGATCAGCACACCACCATAGTTTCCATCAAGGTATTCGAGGTTGGACGCGTGATGCACGCGATGTGCAGAAGGCGTGTTGAAGATCCATTCAAGCGGCCCGAGGCGTGGAATCCAGGTGACATGTAACCAGAACTGATAGAGCAAATTGAGCGTCAGCAGCATCAGCACAATCTTTGGTGGCATGCCAAATAGCGGCGCGAGCACGAAGAACAGCGTCGAACCGGTAAGACGGCCGGTCCAGCCAAAACGGTACGCAGCGGAAAGGTTGAGTTGATTGGGTGAATGATGGACGGCGTGGGTGCACCAGAACCAGCGCGTCCGATGAGCCGCACGGTGGAACCAGTAATAGCAGAACTCCTGACCAACGAAACAAGCCAGCCATCCGCTCCAATGGTTCATCGGCAACGTCCAGAGCCGGTGCTGCCAGAACCAGTCCATAAAATGGCTATAGAACGCCAGTGGCAACAACCAGCGCAACGGATACTCACGAACGAGAAAGTCGGCCACTGACACACTGGCTGCCTTCCAGTCGTAGCCTCGCCAGCCGTGCCGGACAGCAAGCACCAGTGCCTCGACCAATGAGGCAACGAGGATGCCGATATTTGCGTACTTGAGTAGGGTGAGCAACATAGCCATGGCCGGATCATCCATAGGGTGATGCCGGTCAGCGTAGTTTGACGCCCCTTGAGCCGCAACCGGACTGGGACGAACCGGGTCCGCCGTGGGGCGGATTGGGCGGGTTGGACGGTCTGCGCTATTGCTGAAGGCGTTGCATCAGCGTTTCCCGATGCTGCCGGCTGCAGGGCACCTCGACGCCACTGCGCAGCACGACTGTGGCATCGCCCTTCCCTCGTGGCCGCACAGCAAGCACGGCGGCCAGCGCCACCGCGGCGCCGCGGTGCGTGCGGACAAATGCGGGGTCGAGGTCATTGAGCAAGGCAGCAAGCGTGCGTCGTATCAGCAGGCTGCGTCCGGGCAGATGGATATTGACGTAGTTATCGGCGGCCTCCAGCCATTCGATATCCGCGCAGCGCACGACATGCGTTTGCCCGCGATCGGCGACCATCAGTTGCGCGGGCATGCCAACGCTCGGGCGCACTGCACCGCGGACCGGCTCGCGCAACCGCTGCACGGTGCGCGCGAGGCGCTCCGGCTCGACAGGTTTCAACAGGTAGTCGACTGCCTGGGCGTCGAATGCCCGCAACGCATACTGGTCGAACGCGGTCACGAATACCAGCGCTGGACCGTCGTCCGGCAAGGACGCCGCCACGTCGAAACCGTCGACCTCCGGCATCTGTACGTCGAGGAAGATCACGTCCGGCCGCAACTGCGCAGCCAGCATCAGCGCCCCCGCACCGTCGGCGGCGCCCGCCACCTCGACATCGGGAAACACCCGAAGCATACGCAGCAGCTTGCTGCGAGCGAGTTCCTCGTCGTCGACAATCAGTGCGCGCATGGCAGGCTCATCCCAACGATCAGGCCACCGCCAGGTCGCAATCGCAAGTCGAGACTTGCCTGGGTGCCGTACAACGATTGCAGACGGCGCTCGAAGTTGCCAAGACCCACACCACGATTTTCAGGAAGCTGCTGCAAATCACCATCGTCCTCAATCTCGATCTGCAGCCGGCTCACGCTATGCGTTATACGTATTGCGATGTGCGTCAACGCGCTGCGTCGTTCGACAACATGACGGAAGCAGTTCTCCAGCAGCGGTTGAAGTCCGAGCGTGGGGACCTGGCAACCCTGTGCCGTGGCATCGACTTCCCATGAAATCCGGACGCGATCGGCGAACCGCTGGACCATGATGTCGGCATAGGCGTGAAGCAGCATCAGTTCATCGGCCAGTGACTGTTCCGGACGCTGGCTCGCGTCGGTCGCCGCGCGCAACAAGGTCGCCAGACGGGTGAGCAGGATATCGGCCGCGTCGGGGTCCCGGTGGATCAGCGATGAAACGGTGTTCAGCGCGTTGAACAGAAAGTGCGGTTGCAGTTGCTGTGTCAGCTGTGCGAGTTGCGCCTGGCGCGCCAGGTTAGCCTGCTTTTCGGCCGTCAACCGCGCGTCGGCCCACGCCCCGTAGAAACGAAGGCCGAAAAGGATACCGCTGAACAACGCATAGAACACGACGAAGTTCGTCGCTTCGTAGACCATCACTTCGACCCACGGTCCATGCGGGTACCTGGCGCCTGCCAGTGCGTAGATGCCGAATCGCAACGCATACATTGCAGTGACGTAAGGGACCATTAGCAGCGGCATCGACGCCAGGGAGCGAAGAAACCATTTCAGCGGCTGGTTGAGAAGACTTTTGAACCGGTCCGCGCGCCTTATCTGCACCGCAATCAGCACCGTCGCAGCAAGCGCTGAGGAGCCGCTGTTGACTAGCGGCCGCCAGAACTGCAGTTTGCCTGTCCACAGGCTTTCCTGGATGCCAATAGCCAGCATCAGCAGCCAGAACGCCGCCCACGGCCACACCAGGCGCCGCCACGGGATTGGCGGTTGGGATTCACCGAAGAGGGAGCTAGTGTTCATTTTCCCGGCTCATTCGCGCTCGTCCCCTGCGCTGGTTTCGCATCCACGCCCCACATTTCGACCTTGCCTGAAAGCGGCCCCCTTCTCACCCAACTCCGGTGAGCGCTGATTATGGTAGCTGTAAAAACTCGTCCCGGTCCAGAATGGACTCCGGCCTTTCATCGACGATCAGCTTATGAAAAGTATTCCTGAAGTCCAGTTGGCTCCGGACAGAACAAGTTGAATCCGAAAGTGCAAAGGTTTTCGCCAACTCCGTAGATCGCCTAAGTCAGACAAATCCCCTTTCACGGCATCACTGATCCGCAACGGCGCTACACTAAGGGGCAAGCCGCACGCAGGAGAAAGCCATGACAGACCTTGACCCTGATACCACCTTTCGGGGATTGCCCCTCACCCCGGAGCAGGACGCGGAAGTGAGGCATTACATCAAGTTGCAGACGCAGCGCGGCCTGCCTTGGGACACGCCGGAGCTAAGCGCGATGCTTAAGGACATGCTGCAGCCGCCAACTGAAGAAAACGACGAATTCGACACCTCGGCAGACGAGACGAAAGCGGCCGCCGAGCGCGCAATGGGTTCCGTTGAAGAGGAAATGGATCCCCTCGAGGCGAACGAGGAGTGGCATGCCGCGATGGAGTCGGAAATTATGAAAGGGCCCAAGCGGTAGGGCGCGCGCAGCGCGGATTACGAAGTTGCCCTGACGAAGGCATACAGAAATTGGCGACGAAAGCGATTGGCTAGTGCATTGCCGGAAATATCTCAAAGCAGGCGCTTTCGATAAGCCGGAATGAAATCCCGCATGCCATTGGTGCGCAGGTGCCAAATAGCTGCTCCTTTCCCCAGGACAGGCCTGATGAAACTTATGTATCCTGCCTTTGTGTTGCTCGGCCTTATCTGGGGATCGAATTTTATCTATATGAAATGGGCTGCCGCCTTTATCAGCCCTGCGCAAATAGTCCTTTTGCGAGTATTTTTCGGCTTCCTGCCATTGGCATTTGCAGCTTGGCATAAACGCGTGATCAAGCGTAGCCAAGCCCGTCATCTGCCGCATTTCCTCGTCATGGGCGCTGTGGCTACGGCCTTCTACTACTTTGCCATCGTAAAGGGAACGGCGTTGCTCCCCTCGGGTATCGCGGGCGTTCTGGGCGGGTCGATCGCTCTATTCACCGCCATCTTCTCGCTCGTGCTCCTGCGAACCGAGAAACTCAACGGGTTGATGGCGGCTGGGGTCGTTCTGGGTTTTGCCGGTATCGCCCTGATAGCGCGTCCCTGGGAAGGGTCAGCCATTCCTATCAACCTTGCGGGTGTTTGCTGGATGCTGGGCGGCTCAATCATTCTTGGGCTGTCATACGTTTACGTCCGTCGTTTTCTGGCGCCGGCCAACTTGCCGCCCCTCGCGCTCGCCACCTGGCAGGTCGGCTTGGCCCTGCTCATACTTCTTTTGCTGACAAACTTCACCGGTATGGGGCAGATACTTCAGGATTGGCGCGCAGCCATGGGTGTGGTGATCGGACTTGGCATTCTGGGAACCGGCACGGCCTTTTTGATCTACTACTTCTTGCTCCAGGAGCTCGGTGCGGTTGCGGCCTCGGGCGCCACTTACATTACCCCCACGGTGGCTCTGCTGATCGGTTGGGCCGCCGGCGAGAAGGTTGGCATAGTGGAGGTGGCAGCCGTCGTCCTGATACTTGTCAGTATCGCGATGCTGCAGATCGGACGGCAACGCGCCGCTCGCGAGACCAAACAGGCAGTTTGAAGCCCTCTGGAAATTGCGGAGACAGACCAAAGCAGACATGCGCAATGTGTCGCCCGTCGGCGCCGGATGTTCGTTCCGCTATGATCCTCCGAGCCGCCCGTTGCAAGCTATCGCTTCCACAACCGGCGTATTTACATTAACCGCCGCATGACAAAAGAGGAATCTTCGATGGCTATCCAGCGAACCGGCCACAGGTACCGTGATAGTGCTACGGGCAAAACTATCGACGTCTGGTTTCCGGCTTCCGGCGCCGGGAAAAAGCGCAGTTGCCTCGCCGAAAAGGTTGGCCTGATTTCGGGGGATCTCGTCGACGTAGTGATCGAATCGCTCGAATCCCCACCCGTTTCGACGGAGGACGCTTACTTGCGCCTGCACCTGCTTTCCGACAGAACCGTCAAACCCAACGAAATCAATCTCGATGGCATTTTTGGCCTGTTGCCCAATGTTGCGTGGACATCGGCAGGCCCCGTGTTTCCCGGCAATGTCGATGATCTGCGGGACCGGGTGGCGTCCGAATACCACCATCTCACGGTGTCGTCGGTCGATAAATTTCCGCGAATGACAGACTACATCGTGCCCGAAGGCGTTCGGGTTGCCGACGCGGACCGTGTGAGACTCGGCGCCCACCTGGCAGCGGGTACGACCGTCATGCATGAGGGTTTCGTGAACTTCAACGCGGGTACGCTTGGAGAGTCGATGGTCGAGGGCCGCGTGACGCCGGGTGTGACCGTTGGCAAGAACTCCGACGTAGGCGCCGGCTCGTCCATCATGGGAACGCTGTCGGGCGGCGGCAAGACCAAGAACTCCATCGGCGAGCGCAGTTTGCTTGGAGCGAACGCCGGCATCGGTATTTCACTTGGAGACGAATGTATTGTCGAAGCCGGTCTTTACGTCACGGCCGGTACGAAGGTGAAGATGCCCGACGGTAAGGTCGTTTCAGCAAGAGAGTTGTCGGGGAAATCCGGCCTGCTGTTTCGTCGAAACAGCCAGACCGGTGCAGTCGAGGTTCTGCCGACCGATTCCTCCCGATGGGGCGGGCTGAATACGAGCTTGCATAGCAACGACTGACCAAAACGTTTGAACTCTTCAGCCACGGCGCTCAACGCGCCGCGAGCCAGAGCCTTGCGGACGCTTGCGAATCGCGTCTTCACGCAGAGCCGACGGAATCTCGCACGGCCCCGCTCTGCCCCGTCTGCCCCATTGGCTCGCCGAACTGCAAGGCAGCCAACTGCGCATACAGCGGCGAGCTCAGCAGCAGCTCAGTGTGACGGCCCTGCGCGACAATGCGGCCGTGTTCCAGCACGACAATACGGTCCGCTTGCTGCACGGTCGCCAGACGGTGCGCGATGACTAGCGTCGTGCGGTTCTGCGCGGCATTGTCCAGCGCCTTTTGCACCAGCCGTTCGCTTGCCGCATCGAGCGCGCTGGTGGCCTCGTCCAGCAGCAGGATGGGCGGATTCTTCAGGATCGCCCGGGCAATCGCAATGCGCTGGCGCTGTCCGCCAGACAGCCGCACGCCGCGCTCGCCCAGAAACGTGTCGTAGCCTTGCGGCAGCTCTTCGATAAAGCCGGCCGCAGCCGCCATATCGGCAGCTTGCTGCACTTGCGCGAGTGTGGCGTCGGGCGCGCCGTAGCGGATATTGTCGAGTACGCTGCCCGAAAAAATCACCGATTCCTGCAGCACTACCCCGATCTCCCTGCGCAATTCGACGAGCGGCACTTGCCGTGTCGAGACGCCGTTGATCAGGATGCTGCCGCTCTGCGGGTCGTAAAAACGCAGCAGCAATTGGAACAACGTGGTTTTGCCCGCGCCGGACGGTCCAACCAACGCCACGTGCTCACCCGAGCGGACGTTGAGTGAGAGACCGGAGAGCGCCGCAGTGCCAGGGCGGGACGGATACGAGAAACTGACGTTGTCGAAGCGGATGCCCTCCCCGCGCGTCGGCAGCGACACGGTCGTCTCGGCTTCCACCACGGGCGAGCGTGCCGACAGCAGTTGCAGCAGGCGCTCGGTGGCGCCGGCGGCCCGCTGCAGATCTCCCCACACCTCGGCGACAGCCCCCACGGCGCCGGCCGTGAACACCGCGTAGAGGATGAACTGGGACAACTGGCCGGCGGTCATGCGCCCGGCCAGCACCGCCTGCGCCCCGAGCCAGAGCACAAACACAATGGCGGTGAACACCAGCACGATCACCACGGCGGTCAACCAGGCACGCGCCCGGATCCGCTTGAGCGCTGTCTCGAAGGCCAGCTCAACCGCGCCGCCGAACCGCCGCGCCTCAAAAGGCTCCTGCGTGTACGACTGCACGGTCGGCATGGCATTGAGCACCTCGCCCGCCACCGCGCTCGTGTTCGCTACCTTGTCCTGACTGGCGCGCGAGAGCCGCCGCACGCGCCGACCAAAGATTACGATAGGCGCAACCACCACGACCAGCGTTGCGATGATGTAAGCCGACAGCACGGGGCTGGTGACCGCGAGCATCGTCACGCCGCCGGTCAGCAGGAAGAAGTTGCGCAACCCCAACGACAGGCTGGTGCCCACCACCGTCTGGATCAACGTGGTGTCGGCGGTGAGGCGTGACAGCACCTCTCCGGTCTGCGTGGTCTCGAAGAACTGCGGACTCATCGCGAGCACATGGTCGTAGACCGCACGCCGCAAGTCGGCCGTGACTCGCTCGCCCAGCCACGACACCAGATAAAAGCGCGCCGCCGTGGCGCCGGCCAATACCAGCGAAACAACGAATAGCGCGAGAAAATAGCGATCGATGTGCGCCCGGTCGCCCGCAGCGAAACCACGATCGATCAGGTATTTGAACGCCACCGGCAACGCCAGCGTGGCTCCTGCCGAGGTCACCAGCGCCAGGAACGCGAGTGCCCAGCGCCCTGCATAAGGCCGGAGAAAGGGAAATAGCGCAAATAGCGGGCCGATAGCCCGCGAAGGCGGCGAAGCGGGTGCGGCGTCTGACATGAATGAGTATTCCAGGTGGATCGAAGATCGCCTTGATTGTGCCAGTGCAGCGGATCAGAAGGCATTCCGCGTAAAAGCCCGGCGCTGATATAAGTACCTTTGTGTTCGCTGCTTACCCTCGCGCAACGTGACGGCCGGGAAACAACTTCCGCGTGCTTGCCGCAACTGCCCGTATGTATCAAGATCAAGTCGATTCATCAGGAATAAACCAATCCCATGACAGACAAATCCGATCCCGACAAACTGAAGGGTCCCGGCGGATTGACGTTGCGCCAGATCCACGAACAGGTTCAGAAAAGCGTCCAGCGCGACCGCGAAGAGCAGGCAACGCGTAAGACCAGCGCTCCGCCGCAGAGCAAGTGGCAACGTTGGGTACGCTACGTGTGGGGCCGCAGCGGCCGTCGCTAGAGCCTGCTCAGGCTATTTTGACCGAGAGTTCCGTACCACCCTTGATGGGTAAATTGATGGACAGAAAGCCGTTTGCAGGATTCCGAATGAATTCGATGTAGTCCGGCTCACCGTTATCGTTCATCAAAAAACCACCGGTCCGGATCTGTGGCGCCACGATCTCGATGACCTGCCTGGCCAGCGACGGTTCCGACTCCAGCGGCCATCCATCGATAAGCGCGAAATCAACCGGGCCGCCAAGATCCCTGAGGGTCTGGCGACCATCGCCCTCGCGAATGTCCACATAACCGGCCAATCCGGCGTCGGCGGCATTTTGTCTTGCAGTCGCTACCTTTGACGGAACGAGCTCGGAGCCAATCACCGTGCCGCCGCCGTTGTCGCGCATCGCTGCCGCGAAATAGAGCGTCGAGAATCCGACGGAAGTTGCGAACTCCACGACCCGGGTCGCACGAATAGCGCGGCACAGCAGATAGATCACATCGCCTTGAGCGGGAAATATCGAAAAGCCGTAATCAGCATAATCGGCCGGATCGCAACTCGGATTGGCACGCGGACCGCCGTCGTCTGGATAGCGTTGCGAAGCCCACACCCGATCGATCACCGCATTGATTTTTGCGTCTTTAAGAGGACTCCGGCCGTTTGAGGTCCGGGCTTCACGAAGAATATTTTCAATCGTTTTGGTATCCATCGGGAGATCTTCCAGTGAAATTGAAAAGGCGTGTCATGTCCAGAAATCGGGGCGATGCAGGATCGAACAACTGGTCCGGATCCCTGCAATCAAAGACGTTTCAAGCGCGGAAATATTGTGGACAAACGAGAATTAATTGACCGGTGGCCATTCGGGGTGCCGAAAACGCAGGCGTCAGCGCAATCAGTTCAGGCGGGCTAAGCGCCTGAAGAAGAGACAGGGGCAACACAGAGATACAGGTAACTAATGGCACTAAAGCTGAGCTTCAATAGCCGCTTTATCTATAACGGACCATACCTGCTCAATCTTGTCGCCGCGGAATTGATAGAACACATTCTCTGCGAAGGAAACTTTCTTGCCGTTTACAGCAAGGCCAAGGAACGTTCCCTTTGGCGTGCAGTTGAAGTCCAACCGGCTGGCCACATAAGACGAATCGGCAACCAACAACTGAATGTGGAAATAAAGATCCGGAATTTCATGAAAGTCTCTCACCAGCATCTCGCGATAACCTGACAACCCGATCCGCTGACCGTTGTAATGTACGTCGTCATGAACGAACTGTCCGAGATTCACCCAGTCCTGCTTGTTCAGGCACGCAATATAGCCACGGTAGACATTGGACAGGTCGGTTTTATTCACGGCAATTTCCCTGACGAGTTGAAATTCCACAGCCAAGAATAACATCGTGGAAATCGAATCGCCGCGCCACGGCGACGAACGCGGGCAAGTCATTGGGATTCTCGCGGGCCATTCATGAATCCAGCTCATAGGGCTTTGCCGGCTCTACCGTCTAGTCAGGCGCTGACGCAGCCCGTAAATTTAACGCTATAGGCAAAGCGGTCCGGATACCGATCGAAGGACGACGAGCCGCTTAAAACCAGCGCTCGAAAAAAGATCGGCGGCAATGACTCGAGCTCAATCCGGGTATGGCTATTGGCTATTCACCCAGTCACGCACGGCTTGTGCGAACAATCTCAGCGCGGTCGGCGGGTGCCGGTTGGCCGGGTAGTAAAGGCACAGGCCGGGAAAGGCGGGACTCCATTCGGGAAGAAGCTGGACCAGCCGGCCTGATGCCAGATGGTCTGCCACCTGGTAGTCCGGGACCCAGGCAATGCCAATGCCCGCGAGCGCCGCCTCAACCATCACATTGATATTGCCAAGCGTCATTGGCCCGTCGACATCGATGCTGGCGGTTTTGCCGCGATGTTCAAGATCCCAGCGGTAGAGCGCGCCGCTCTCGAACCGGAAACGGATGCAACGGTGCTGCGCCAGATCGTCCGGTGCCTTGGGCGGCTCATGACGCGAGAGATAGTCCGGCGACGCCACTGCGGCAAAGCGCATGTCGGGGCTGAACCGGATGGCGACCATATCGCGCGGTACGTCCTGGAGCACACGTATGCCGGCATCGAAACCATCGGCCACGATATCGACAAGCCGCGTGTCCACGACGAACTCCACGTGGATGCCGGGATAGGAGGCAAGAAAGTCGGGAAGCACATGGCGGACGATGTATTTCGCCCCGTTCTCGGACGCGCTGATCCGGATCGATCCCGAAGGCCGGTCGCGTGTTGAGACCACCTCGTTCACCGCATCCGCGAGCTCGGCCATGGCCGGTCCAACTCGCTGCAGGAGTTGCTCGCCGGCCTCGGTCAAAGCGACTGACCGCGTCGTGCGATTGAACAAGCGCACGCCAAGGCGCTCTTCCAGACCGCGCATGGAATGACTGAGCGCCGACGGCGAAACGCCCAGCGTGCGCGCCGCCGCACGGAAACTGCGCTGGCCGGCAATCGCAACAAAAGCCGTGAGTTCGGATAGACCGGCACGCAACATAGATGAATTCTCCTCAACACCCCGTGCAAGTCTAGCCGGATTGTTGAGCGCAACACAACAGCCTAAGCTTGATGACTGTCGAATAGCGGTTCGCGGCATTCTGAAAGGAGAAACATCATGCAAAAACGCAAACTTGGAAACAGCGGTCTTGAAGTGTCGGCAATCGGCCTGGGATGCATGGGTCTGAGCTTCGGTTATGGCCCAGCCACTGAAAAGTCCGATGGCATCAAACTGATTCGGGCGGCCTTCGAGCGTGGTGTCACGTTCTTCGACACTGCCGAATGCTACGGCCCGTTCATCAACGAAGATCTGGTCGGAGAGGCACTGGCGCCGTTTCGTGACCAGGTGGTTATCGCCACCAAGTTCGGCTTCCAGGACGGCGACTCGAAGCAGCCCCTCGACAGCCGCCCCGAACGCATCCGCGCCGTGGCCGAAGCCTCGTTGAAGCGTCTGAAGACCGATCGCATCGACCTGTTCTATCAGCATCGTGTCGATCCGGATGTACCGGTTGAAGAGGTGGCCGGCACGGTCAGGGATCTGATCCAGGAAGGAAAGGTCAAGCACTTCGGCATGTCCGAAGCGGGCGCGCAATCGATCCGTCGCGCCCATGCCGTGCAGCCGGTGGCGGCGTTACAGAGCGAGTATTCGCTATGGTGGCGTGAGCCGGAAACCTCCGTGCTGCCGACGCTCGAGGAACTGGGCATTGGCTTCGTGCCGTTCAGCCCGCTCGGCAAGGGTTTCCTGACCGGCGCCATCGACGAGAAGACCTCCTTCGACAAGACCGACTTCCGTAACATCGTGCCGCGTTTCTCCGAGGAAAACCGCAAGGCGAACGCGGGTCTGGTCGAGGTGCTTGGCCGGATTGCCGATGGCCGTGGCGCGACGCGGGCGCAGATCGCCATTGCGTGGCTTCTCGCGCAAAAACCGTGGATCGTGCCCATTCCCGGTACGACCAAACTGCATCGTCTGGAAGAGAACGTCGGCGCGGCTGCGGTCGAACTATCGGCTAATGATTTGTCTGCGATTGAAGCGGCGCTGCAGCAGATCACCGTGGTGGGCGATCGCTACCCGGCGGCGCTTCAAAAGCGCGTCGATCGCTAAACCAACCGTCGCTGCAATCCGCACGGCGCCCGGCTTCACGTGCCCGTTGCCGCAGTCACGCCTGACGGCGTGGAAGCGGCAGGTCAGTAAAACCACGCGGCTTTGATCAAGGGTCGCATCACGCGCCAAATGAAGGAGTCAGACCATGAGCTACAACATTGAAGGAAAAGTCGTCGTGATCACCGGCGCGAGCAGCGGACTGGGGGAAGCGACCGCCCGGCATCTGAGCGCACAGGGCGCACACGTCGTGCTGGGCGCGAGGCGCATGGATCGCATTCAGGCGCTTGCCGATGAGTTGACCCGTAGCGGGGCAAAAGCAATCGCCGTTGCAACCGATGTAACCCGCTTCGACGACGTCAGGAAACTGGTCGATACCGCCGTGCAGGCCTTCGGGCGCGTGGACGTCATGATCAACAATGCGGGGTTGATGCCGCACTCACCGCTCGAACGTCTCAAGGTCGACGACTGGAACCGCATGATCGATGTGAACATCAAGGGAGTGCTGTACGGCATTGGTGCGGCACTACCGTACATGAAGGAACAGAAAAGCGGCCAGATCATCAATGTCTCGTCCGTGGCCGGTCATAAGGTCCGGCCCGGCAGCGCGGTTTATGCAGCCACTAAAAGCGCGGTGCTGATGCTGTCCGAAGGATTGCGTCAGGAGGTCAAGGCCTACGATATCCGCACGACAGTGATCTCGCCGGGTGCCGTGGACACGGAATTGCCGAACAGCATCACCGAGCCGGATGTGGCCGGCTATGTCAATAAGTTCTACGAAGAAAATGCGATTCCGGCTGAATCATTTGCACGGGCGGTCGCATTCGCGATCAGCCAGCCGCCGGAAGTCGATGTGAACGAGATCCTGTTCCGCCCCACCCATCAGGAGCTTTAATCGGCGCGGATCACGGAATCCAGCGGGCCATGACATCAGAAGCGCCCGACGAGACCCTGGTGGGTCCGCGCCGGGCAGGATCACTTCCAGATCAGCGCATGCCGCCACTCGCGACAAGGTGTTCGCCCGTCATCCAGCGCGAGTCGTCTGACGCAAGGAACACTACGACCGACGCGATGTCATCCGGTTGACCCAGCCGGCCCAGCGGCGTCTGGGCGAGCGCCCACGCATCGAGGTCGGACCCGATTATCCCCGCGCTTTGGGTACCCTCAGTCACCACCACGCCGGGATTGACCGAGTTCACACGAATTTTCTTCGGCCCGAGTTCGCGTGCGAGCACGCCGGTGATTGCATCGACCGCGCCTTTCGTGCCGCTATAGACGGCGCTTGCCGGAGGTGTAATGCGGGTGACAACCGAACTGACATTGATGATGCTCGCGCCCTCGCCGAAATGACGAACAGCGGCCTGCGTGGTGAGCAGCACGCCCAACACGTTGGTGTTGAACTGTTTATGGAAGTGCTCTTCGGTGATCTCTTCAATAGCCGAGAACTCGTAGATTCCCGAGTTGTTGACAAGAATGTCGACGCGCCCAAACGTGTCGATGGCCGCTTTGACAATACCTTGCGCATCTGCTGCCTTCGAAACATCGCCGCCAACCGCAACTGCGTGGCCGTCGGCCGCGGTAATCGCTGCGACAACGGCTTCGGCGCCGGCTTTGCTGCTTGCATAGTTGACAACCACCGACGCGCCCTCTGCTGCGAGCGCCTTGGCAATAGCGGCGCCAATACCCTTGGACGCGCCCGTGACGACGGCCACCTTACCGGTGAGCTTGCTCATGATCGTTTCCTTGAAGAGAGTGAGTACCGTGGACATTGACTGGCTGTTTCCGGAGCCAATCAACCTGGGGTGGTGCCAATCTAGACATCTCTTCAGCCGCGATAAAGCGGCGCAAAACGAATTGACTGATGGGATTTGACGAATAATCGAAGGACAGCCGCTGTACAGGACATCGACGATGATCGCCGAAGGCTGGCGATTTTCGGCTTGAAGATCACAGACGACAAGGACCACAAGGGGTCACGCTCGTCGTGCACCAATCATGACGCATAGCGCGCCAGGAACATATCGGCTGCGGATTCCGCTACCTGCTTTTGTTCATCTTTGTTTAAGGTGCACTGCCCCATTGTGACCTGCGGCCAGAACGCAAATGCTTTCACGAGGCCCTGCAACTGCAGCGAGGCGAACACGGGGTCCGGCGTCTTGAGCCGGCCATCGGCAGCGGCTGCGCGTATCCACACGGTCAGGTCTTCTTCGCGCTCACCCATGCGTGCCACCATGTCGCGCGCGCGCTCCGGCGAGTGAATACCCGCCGCAATCGCCACGCGCGCGAGCGACAGGAATGCCTCGTCATTTAAAAGCCGCAGTTTTTTCAACAGCAATTGAAGCAACTGCGCGCGCAGCGGCTGGGCGTTGGAATAAGCGGGCGCCTCTCCCGTGTCGCTCGCGTCCCACAACTGCCGCAGGATTGCAGCGAACAGCGCTTCCTTGCTTGGGAAATGGTTATAGACCGTCCGCTTCGAGACGCTCGCGCGGGCCGCGATGCGGTCCATGCTGGTTGCGTCGAAGCCCGCAGCAAGAAATTCCTCAATAGCCGCAGCAATCACGGCGGCGCGCTTGCGATCGGTCAGGCGTAGCGGATTGTCACTGGCGTTCATGGTTAAATTTTACACCAGGCAGTTTACTTTTTTCTACGATAAACTACACTGCACAGTCTACTTTTCGTATCGGGACGTCTTACATGACATCGTTTACCGGTTCTATCCGCCGCGCCTTGGGGCTGACAGCAGCGCGCCGCGGGCGTGAATCATTCGACACGTCGACTCAGCATGACGGCGAGCGTTTTCGTAATGTCAAACCTCGTCCCGTCGAAGGAATCGGCAAGACCCTCGGCATCATGTGGAATTTGCTGTTCAAGAAACCGGACGGGACGGCGCCTGCAAGCACCCTGCCTGTCGATGCGGTGACGCGTGAACAGCTTGAGGCGGCGCCTGACCGCAGCCTGTATCGGCTCGGGCATTCGACCATGCTGCTCAAGTTGCGCGGTCAGTTCTGGCTGACCGACCCGGTCTTTGCCGAACGTGCGTCGCCGTTCCGGCGGTTCGGCCCAAAACGTTTTCATGCGCCGCCCATTGCGCTCGCCGACTTGCCGCCGTTGCGCGGCGTGATTCTGTCCCACGACCACTACGACCACCTGGACCGCGAGACGGTGCTGGCGCTCGCCGCTACCACGAGCGTGTTTCTGACGCCGCTGGGTGTGGGCGACCGGCTGATCGAGTGGGGAATCGACGCCGCGAAGGTACGCCAGTTCGACTGGTGGCAGGGGGTAGAGATCGACGGTCTGTCGTTCACGGCAACGCCGGGCCAGCATTTCTCCGGCCGCAGCCTTTTCGACGGCAACAGCACCCTGTGGGCGTCGTGGGTCATCGTCGACGGCGATCTGCGCGTGTTCTTCAGCGGCGACACGGGCTACTTCGACGGATTCAGGACCATTGGCGAGCGACTCGGTCCATTCGATATAACGCTGGTCGAAACGGGCGCCTACGACGCCCAATGGCCGTACGTCCACATGCAGCCCGATGAAACCGTCCAGGCACACGTCGATCTGCGCGGAAACTGGCTGATGCCCATTCACAACGGCACGTTCGATCTGGCGATGCATCGCTGGCAGGAACCATTCGAGCGCGTAATAGGGCTCGCCGCCGCGCGCGGCATTCCGCTCGCCACGCCGCGCATGGGTGAGCGGCTGGATCTGGCTGCGCCGCACCGCGGTGAGCGATGGTGGCGTGAGGTCGCCGAGACCGTGCAAGAGCCCAGGACGCTGCGGAGCCGCTTCTCCTGCCGCAATGCGAGCCAAGCTAATTCGCAAAGCTAATTATTGGCTTGGCAATCGCTCGTCGTCATTCCGGTCTCCCAGGAGCGCGCTGCAAACGCTCAGGCATGCTTTTGCACCAGACGAACGACGGTATTCCAACTGCGTGTCGTGACGGGAAGGCCCAGGAGTTTTTCGAGAAATGCGTTGGGACTTCCTGGTGTATTACCGACTTTGATGCTGACGCTAAATGCCTCGGAATCGGTCAGTTGCAACACCTTTACGTCGCGTCGTTTCGATTCCAGGGGAAGCTGCGCAGCGGACAAGCCATGCGTTGTATCAAGGAAGGACGCGCAGCACGCGTAGACACCGCTGGACTCCATGCCTGCAAATGGGTCGAGAGTGACGATCTGAGTCAGATAATCAATAGTACGAATGAATCCCGGCTCTTTGAAACCACACGTTTTACGAAGTATCTCGCAAGCGCCATTGAACACCCTTTGCGATTGAGTGACGGAGCGTGTTGTGAAGACCATCGTTCCATTTGTCAGGAACGAAGACGCTGACACTGCGCCCGCGGCAACGAACGCCTCTTCGAACTGGACCTTGGTAGGACAATTCGGCCGTCCGAGATTCAAGTTGCGAAAGAAGGCGGCGTGCTTCTTCATTGTGGTCCTCGCTTCTCAGCGGGCGTGATTATTCCATTCCAGGAGCAAGGCGGGCAATTCGGCCATGTTGTGAAAGACCTGAACAGCGCCCGCTTGGCTAAGTGCGTCCGGCTCGCTGTGGCCGTACTCGCTCGGGCTGTACCCGAAAACCGTAGCACCCGCAGCAACGCCGGCGGTCACACCTGTGACAGTGTCTTCCACGATCGCGCAGCGCGCCGGGTCAACATTTAACGCCTTGGCCGCGGCCAGGTACACGTCCGGGTATGGCTTGCTGCGTGCCATTTCATGGCCGCTGAAGATTCGACCTTCGAAGTGGTCGAACATGCCTACCTTCGACAGTTGCATCTCGACCTTATGCCGGTCGGCACCTGACGCGACTGCAATGCGACCATTGAACTGGTCGTGTACCGCTTGTACCGCCAACAACGCGCCAGGAATGGCTACGAGCTCACGATCGAGCACCTCATTGCGCCGCGCCCGAAATTGCATGAGCCATTCGGAAGTGATAGCCACGCCGGTGCGGGATTCGATGAGCGGCGCCTCATCTTTCACGGCCTTGCCGACGAAGATTTGCATTGTCTCCTCAACAGTGATGCTCCAGCCCAGTTCACCCAGCATGGAGGTCAGTACACGGTTGGTGATGAGTTCCGAGTCTACGAGTACGCCGTCGCAGTCAAAGAGTACGGCGTCGAAAGAAAGGTTAGCCATCTGACGGATAGAGGAAGCGGTTTTAGAAGCAGGCAAGGATACCGCACGAGGCAGCGAAGGGGTTTATGCGGCCGATCCTGACTCCCGGGGCAAGATGCCATTACAATCCGACACTTCGATCCGACAAGCGTGATTTGCACCATGAGATACCTTCTTGCATCAACACTCGCGGCGGTCGTCCTGGTCGCGAGCACGGCTGCAAAAGCCCAAACCCCCGCGAGCAGTGACACACCCAAGGAGCAGTGCGCCATTGGGCATGTCACGGGTGTCGGTGGATCGGCGCAGAGCGTTCATGAATACCTTGCGACCCCCGACAGGGACAAATATCGCTACCTTAGAGACAACCCGATCCAATGCCGAATCTCCGACGAGGGCACCGCGTCTGCCTGTACCGGCATCACAGACCTGCGGAATGAAAAAGTCAGCGTGTACGACGACGTCGACAGCGAAACAATGGCCGTGGTTGCGCGCGTGGAACTCGATCGGGGGACCTACCCGGTGATCATCGTGGTGCCAAGGAAGGATGTGAAATGCGAGGAATGAATGCCCTCAGGAAGCGGGATGTTCCGTACGCCAGGGCGTTCGAGTATCCAGAGGCGATATAGACAGGCGATGAATTATTGTTTCGACGGCATGCTCAACCGAAACGTTAGCCGTGTCGACTACAAGATGCTCTGAATCCCATGGATCGTATTGACGTTCACATACGCCTTTCCATGTTGGCAGCTTGTGGCCAGGAATATCGGCCGTTCGCCCCTCCACCCTCAGACGGTGCGTCGTTGTGTCAGAGCAGATCAGCTCAATTTCGAAGATCCGCACCCCGGCCTTGTGCGCCACATTTCTCCAGGCGCTGCGCGTAACATCCAACGGATTGACCGAGTCTGCAACCACGGTCAAGCCGAGGCGTAAATTATCGTTCGCAACGGCATATCCGGCCAGATAGCCCAAGGGGCCAATATCCGTCCGGCCTTCTCCGGACCCCATGAGTGCCTGTTCCAACGTATCGATACGTACATAAACCGCGGCGAGCCTGCGTACGAGCGCTTGAGATACGGTCGTCTTGCCGGTACCCGGTAGTCCTCCGAAGGCAATCAACATTTCCAACGCTCCCTATGTAGCGGATAGTGTTTGATTGTCGCGGATTCCCATGGCGACCTCCAGTGCCGGTGTTGATCTCGCTGGGCGTGAACGATGAGTTAAAACGCTTCCCACGCCGCGCTGGTGGACGCCGTGACACCTGCGGGGGCGAGTACGGCTCGCGCGGCGGGCCGTTTGGCGACCGGAGCCGCTGTCTTGGTGGCCGGCGCCGTATGGCGTTTCGCGGGCGCCGGGCGGCGGGGTGCCACCGTTGCTCGATCGGCTGCGTGTCCGGGGGTCGCCGCACCAAGACGGAAAAAGGCCACGGACTCCGTTAAACGCCGTCCCTGCTCTTCCAGCGATTGAGAGGCCGCCGCTGCTTCTTCCACCAACGCAGCGTTTTGTTGCGTCACTTCGTCCATCTGCGTGATTGCCTGATTGACCTGCTCGATTCCCCGGCTCTGCTCCCCGGACGCAGCGGCTATCTCGCCCATGATGTCAGTCACGCGTGAGATGGCCTGCGTGACGTCCGACATGGTCCTGCCCGCGTCTGCGGCCAGCGCCGAACCATCCTGAACCTTTTGCACCGACGTGGCGATCAAATCCTTGATCTCCTTCGCCGCACTCGACGAACGTTGCGCGAGGCTGCGCACTTCGCTGGCAACAACCGCGAAGCCACGCCCCTGCTCACCTGCGCGGGCGGCTTCGACCGCCGCGTTCAGCGCGAGGATGTTGGTCTGGAAGGCAATCCCTTCGATGATCCCGGTGATGTCCGCGATCTTCGTGGAGCTTTGGCTGATTTCGCTCATCGTGTCGACGACCCGGCTCACCACCGCATTGCCCTTTTGCGCCACTTCGGATGCGTCGGCGGAGAGTGAACTCGCTTGCTGCGCGCTCTCGGCGTTCTGCTTCACCGTGGACGTCAATTCTTCCATGCTGGATGCCGTTTCTTCGAGCGATGCCGCTTGTTCTTCCGTGCGCGAGGACAAGTCCACGTTGCCCGCAGCGATCTGACTGGACCCGCTGGCGATGCTCTCAGCCGCACTCCGAACCTGACCGATCAGCTTGACGAGGCTGCCTTGCATTTCGCCCATGGAAGCGAGCACGCTACCGGCCGGCGCGTGCTGCGCGCCCGGCACGGGACTCAGATCTCCACTGGCGATACGTTCGGTGACCTCACCCAAGGTGGCAGGCTCAGCACCCAAGGCACGCGTCAAACCGCGAGTGATGAGCACACCCGCCAACGCGGCCGCCGCGACCGCGGCCAGGCAGATTGCGATCAGCAGATTGCGCTGGCTCGCACCGTGCTGCGCGGACTCCTCGACAATCTGCACCGCACGACTAGCGGTGAAGCTCGAATAGTCGTTGGTCGCCTTGATCAATGCCGCAAGCAGCGGTCTGCCTTCGTCATTCATCTTCGCGACAGCTTCGTCACGCTTATTGTCGAGAGCGAGATTGGCACTTGCCTGCGCCACCGGGCCATAGGCTGCTTCGACACGGTTGATCTCGCCAACAAGACTGCGGGCCTTATCGCTCGGGTCAGTCGCGTTGGCCATCATTTCATTAAGCTGCCTAAGGCGGGACTGGACATCGTCGTTGGCCTGGGTAACGGCGGCCTTCTCGGTTGCGATGTCCGCAGGCGTAGTCACCAGCACGAGATTGCGAGCAGCAATGGCGCGCCGGTCAACCGCGGTCCGAACGCGTCCCGCCATATCAGCGCGCGCGCTGATGCCCGCGACATAGCTGGAAAATCGCTCGTTCGAGTCGTTCAATGCCTTCACTGACAGGCCTGATACAACCAGGACGATCCCGGCAAGCACTCCAAAACCCGCGCTCAGCTTCGCCTTGACGGTCATCTGTTTGAGATTCATTTGTTGTTGCTCCGGTCTATATAAAAAGAGAACGCCCTAGTTGCCCGGCACACGCTTTTGTCCTGTCAGCATGCGTGGTCCATCTGACACGACAGCACTCTTTGCGGCAAACAGTGGGTGATACACCTGTGTCTCTGCTTTACGGCAGCGGAGTCCTCTCTCGGCAGAGGAACAAACCCTCGGGCAAGCCTATGCAAACAAGCAAGTGAAATGGAATTCGTGGCCCCGATGCACTCGCCACGCCGCCATAGCTCAGCCAGGCTTTCAGCGAATCACGCTGCGACGGTGTGCCCCAGAGTTTCACGCAATACGGTGGCCAGTTCCTGCGCAACAAACTTCGAGATATACGCATCGGCGCCGACTTTTCTCACGTGCTCCTCATTGGCAGATCCGGACAACGACGAATGGATGACGACAGGGATCGATCGCAGCGCGGCGTTACCCTTGATCTTGCGAGTCAAGGTAAAGCCGTCCATTTCCGGCATCTCGAGGTCCGTTAAAACCAGTGCGATTTCGTCACTTACCGCGCGCCCCGACGAGTGCGCGCGTTTCTCCGCCGCCTCCAGCAGGTTCCACGCTTCGAGCCCCGTCTTCGCCATGATGAACGGCAAGCCCATTGCAGTGAGACTTTGTTCAATCAAGCTGCGCGCTACGCCCGAATCATCAGCCGCGAGAATTTTGGCGCCGCGCGCAATAGTGACGCGGCCCACGGTAGCCTCAGTAATAGCAGGCTCGCTTCCCGGAAGCACGTCGCGCAAAATCTGCTCGACGTCGAGAAGTTGAGCCAGACGCGAGCCGTCTACGTTGCCGTCAAGACGTGCGATGCTGGTCACGGTCTTTCCGGTCGAATGGGCTTCCGCTGACAGCACCTGGTCCCACTCAAGACGAACGATGTCATCGACCTCTTCGACTGCAAAGCCTTGGGTCGTCCTGGCAAACTCGGTGACGAGCAAGATCCGTGGCTTTCCCCTCGGTGTACAACCCGTCAGCTTGGGCAAGTCAATGACTGGAATGATTTGCCCGCGAATATCAGCAATGCCGAGGATATTGTCCGATGCACCTGCAATGACCGTGAAGGCAGGCATCTCAATGATCTCCCGAACTTTGAACACGTTGATGCCGTAAAGCTCGCGCTGCGTCGAGTTTGGCGCCTCACCAAGGCGGAACAGCAGTAGTTCGAACCGGTTGTTTCCCGCCAGGTTTGTCCGTTGCTCAACATCATGCTGGGAACTACTCATCTGATTCGCCTCGATTCTGTTCGGCGTGACCGTTTGTTCGGAGCACGCTTCGTTATGGTTGATGACGCAGCTTTCTGCCCCGGCTGAAAACGGGCTGTGCAAGGTGGGAATCCGCAATGCCGACGACGCGCTCCGTAAGCGTCGGTCGAACTTCGAATTCTATTGTTCAGACGTATGTCGCTTAGCCATTCTTAGCCATTGCTTCATATGTGTTAACGACACGCAGTTCAGCAGCTTGACTTTTGATTTTCTTAAGACCCCTCACGTTTTCCCCAATAAAGCGTTCGTGAAGATTCAACGTCTGGTGTCCGCCATACCCGCGCCATACCCGGTTTCTGCGTCAAGCCGGTGAACTAAGCCACAATCGCGCCCCTCTTTGCGGTCTTGTGATCCCTGCATTAGGTTAAGCTTGGCTTACGCTGCGAATGAAGGATCGAGAGCGTATTGAATTAAGAGCATGCTGCACAAGGCGCCGGTCTTTCCCCGAAACGACAACGCACCGCTCTGGAAAACCGCGAGCAATCAAAACAAAGGGCAGGAATGGGCCACGAAGAGTTCATGTCGCAGGAGGAGGTTGATGCGCTGTTGAAGGGCGTCACCGGCGAGACCGACACGGTTGTCGAGCAAACTTCTTCGTCTGTCGCACGCCCCTACAATCTCTCCGCCCAGGAGCGGATAGTCCGCGGCCGGATGGCAGGTCTTGAAATTATCAACGATCGCTTCGCCCGCCTCCTGCGCGGGGGGATCTTTCACTTGATGCGCCGCACCGCGGAGATTTCGGTCGGAGCGATCAAGGTTCAAAAGTACAGCGAATTTACGCGCAACCTCCCTATTCCGACCAACCTGAATCTGGTCCATGTAAAACCGCTGCGCGGTACCGCGCTTTTCGTGTTTGATCCGAATCTGGTGTTCTTCGTGGTAGATAACTTGTTTGGCGGCGACGGACGGTTTCACGTTCGTGTAGAGGGGCGCGAGTTCACGGCCACTGAACAACGCATCATTGGCAAGCTGCTCGACGTTATTTTTGAACACTATATGGCGGCGTGGATGAACGTACGTCCCCTGACCCTTGAGTACGTTCGATCAGAGATGCATACGCAGTTCGCGAACGTGGCGACACCCAATGAGATCGTCATTGTCACCCAGTTTTCCATCGAGTTTGGTACGACCGGAGGAACGCTCCACGTTTGCTTGCCGTATTCAATGATCGAACCCATTCGTGATCTGCTATTTTCACCGCATCAAGGCGAGACGCTTGACGTCGACCAGCGATGGGGACGCGTGCTCGCCACGCAATTGCAGGCCGCCGAGCTCGAGGTGACGGTTGATCTTGCTGACATACCGACGACGTTCGAGAAGATCCTGAGCCTGCGTGCAGGCGATGTGATCCCGATCAACCTTGGCCAATACGTCACCGCAAAAGTTGACTCCGTGCCGGTCATGGAGTGCGGCTACGGAATTTTCAACGGCCAGTACGCGTTACGCGTGAACAAAATGATCGCTTCGGAAGAAGTGATGATAAAGGCGGCGGAATATTAGCATTTGTCCGAATTTTCCTTACCGCACCTGCGTTTTGTCCCCACTGGGAGCTCATTCGCGATTGCAGTTAGACTATTTGCCATGAACGAATGCCGTTACTGCCGAAAAATGCGTGACGAATGGGATTGCCACGGGCAGGAGTGCCGCACGGCCATAGCCAAGGCTCTGCGGAGGCAGCGCCTTGGCCTGCCGATGGTGCCGAATCTCATCCGCAACGAAATTCCCGCTGGCGCAAGCACGGGCGAGGTCATTACCGTCCTGTGGCGCCAGCGCGTACGCGCTCGCCGCGCCAACGAAGAGCGCCGGAATCGCAAATCAATAGACGATTTCGAAGGCGGCTGACGGCGAACCGTACGTCAGTCGTCGGTTCGCCTCCCGCAACCGAAACTACCCGCGCCCCGGTCCGACGCAGGCGGCAAATCCCGACCTCGTGCGCACGTTCAGTTGACGCGGCGCAAGCCTGTCGCTCCCTCCTGTCGCTCCCTCTTTTGCCGATGGTGAAAGCGACGTATCGATACCGTCAGGCGGGCCCCATGCACTCGCGCAAGCAGCATCTCAATCGCAACAATTGACTGCCACCATTCGCATATTGAAGGGCTCTCGGCCACATCAAGGCAAAATACGGGTTTTGGCCCCGCTGGACTCACCTGTTAAACGCCGGCACCCGGTCTCGCAGGCTCTCCGAGTCCGGCAGGACAGCTCGTCGTTCAGGCCAGCCTACCGAAGCAATTGGAGCAATTTTTTATGACCGAATCGAACCTGTCTTTCTTCGGCAGACTTTCCCTCGCCGTCGGGACCTTTTTCGCTGTCGTGGGTGACCGCGAATTCGCGGGCCAGGTGCGCCGGCTCCGCGACGGGGCAGCCGTGACGGCGCCAGTCGCAGCGCGCGAGCCCGTGGCAACGCCCGCACCCACGCCCACGATCAAGGAGGCGAGCCCTGAGTCGGCGCTTCAGCTTTTGGGACTTCTCCAGCGCGGCGCACGCTTCGTTGACTTCGTCGAAGAGGACATCGCGGGCTATTCCGATGCCGATATCGGCGCCGCCGCCAGACTCGTGCACGATGGTTGCCGCGCGACGCTGCGCGAGCATTTCACGCTCCGCCCGGTACGCGAAGAAGCCGAAGGCAGCCGCGTGACGCTCGCCGACGGCTTCGATGCGACGGCGGTCCGGCTGACGGGCAACGTGGTCGGCAAGCCGCCGTTCAACGGCAACATCAGTCACCGCGGCTGGCGGGTCGAGGAGGTCAGGCTCCCGATGCTGACGAAGACGCATGACGCGACCGTGATTGCACAGGCCGAGGTGGAACTATGAGTGAGCCGCGCTATTCGATCGGCATCGACCTGGGCACCACCCACTGCGCCCTCTCGTACGTCGACCTCTCCGCCAGTGACGGCGAGAAAACCATTCAGGGCGTGCTGCCTATCACGCAGCTCACCGCGCCGGGGGCTATCGAAGAGCCTGAACTGCTGCCCTCGTTTCTCTACCTCCCCCATCCGAACGAACTGACGCCGGGTGACCTGGCCTTGCCGTGGACTACCGAGCGCGACTTCGCTGTGGGTGAAATGGCGCGCAGCCGAGGCGCCGGGACGCCCATTCGCCTCGTGTCGAGCGCCAAGAGCTGGCTCTGTCACCCTGGTGTGGATCGCCGCGCGGCGATCCTGCCAAGCGACGCGCCGCCCGAAGTAACACGTGTCTCCCCGCTTGAAAGCTCGGTTCGCTATCTCACGCATTTGCGCGAAGCATGGAACCACGCGCATCCCGATACACCGTTCGACGAGCAGGAAGTCACCGTCACCATTCCTGCTTCTTTCGATCCGGCCGCGAGAGAATTGACTGCCGAGGCAGCGCAAACAGCTGGCTACACCCACATGACGCTGCTGGAAGAACCGCAAGCGGCGCTCTATAGCTGGATCCAGAAAAGCGGCGGCGCGTGGCGCAAGGAGGTGAAGGTCGGCGACATCATCCTGGTCGTGGACGTGGGCGGCGGTACGACCGACCTGTCGCTGATCGCGGTCGTCGAACGCGAAGGGAGTCTCGAACTGCATCGTGTCGCGGTTGGCGAACACATCCTGCTGGGCGGCGACAACATGGATCTGGCGCTTGCGCACGTGGTCGCGCGCAAGCTGGCGGCGCAGGGGACGCAGGCCGACCCGTGGCAGTTGCGTGCCCTCACCTATGCGTGCCGCGCAGCGAAGGAAACTCTGCTGACCGACCGTAGTACGGACACGGTGCCGCTGGTCGTGCCGAGCCGTGGATCGAAACTGATTGGCGGCTCGATCCGCACCGAACTGACCCGTGCGGAACTCACGCAGACAATACTCGAAGGCTTCTTCCCGCAAGTCGATGCCTCCGCGCGCCCGATGAGCCGGACGCGAGCCGGCCTGACCCAGCTCGGTCTGCCGTATGCGCAGGATGCGGGCATCACGCGGCACCTCGCCGCCTTCCTCGGCCGGCAGGTCGCAGCGCTCGCCGAGCTCGACGGACTGCAGCACGTGCCGGCCGGGAACGCGAGCTTCCTGCATCCGACAGCGGTCCTGTTCAACGGCGGCGTGTTCAAGTCAATGCTGCTCGTCGAGCGAATCCTTGACAGCCTCAACGGCTGGCTTGCAGCGGAAGGCGCGCCGCCCGCACGCCTGCTCGGCGGCGCCGATCTCGACCTCGCGGTCGCGCGCGGCGCGGCGTACTACGGCTATGTGAAACGCGGCAAGGGCGTGCGCATTCGCGGCGGCACGGCGCGCGCTTACTACATTGCTATCGAGTCGGCCATGCCGGCCGTGCCCGGCATGGAACCGCCTGTCCAGGCGTTGTGCCTCGCGCCCTTCGGGATGGAAGAAGGAACGGACGCGGCGTTGCCGGCTCAGGAGTTCGGTCTCGTCGTCGGCGAGCCCGTGCACTTCCGTTTCTTCGGTTCATCGGTACGTCGGCAGGATCAGGTCGGCACGATGCTCGACTACTGGTCGCCCGACGAGTTGCAGGAGCTTGAGGAAATCCAGGCGACGCTGCCGCCCGAAGGACGCACGCCCGGCGAAGTCGTGCCGGTGAAGCTGCATGCGAGGATTACCGAAGCCGGCACACTGGAACTCGAAGCCGTGCCACGCGGCACGAGCGAGCGCTGGAAAGTCGAATTCGATATGCGCGGCAGCGCGAACGCCTGAGTGCGATGAAGCAATACATCGTCGGTATCGATCTCGGCACGAGCAATACGGTCGTTGCGTACGTCGGGGCGGATGCTGACGAGATCCGCGTCTTCAATATCGATCAGCTCGTGGGTCTCGGAGAGGTCAGTGCGCAAGACCTGTTGCCGTCCGTGCGCTATCACCCGGCGCGGGGTGAGCTGGCGCCGGGCGATCTGCAATTGCCGTGGAGCGGCACCGGTGACCGGGAGATGCAACCGGCCGTGATTGGCCGTCTCGCTCGCACGCTGGGCGCGCAGGTGCCGGGCCGGCTGGTGACCAGCGCGAAAAGCTGGCTGTCGCATGCGTCGGTGGATCGTCTCGCGCCAATTCTGCCGTGGGGCGCAGGCGATGAAGTCGGCAAGGTTTCGCCGGTGACCGCAAGCGCCAGCTATCTGGCTCACATGCGTGCCGCGTGGAACCGCCGTTTTCCGCACGCGCTGCTCGAAGATCAGGACGTGGTGCTCACCGTGCCCGCATCGTTCGATGACGGCGCGCGTGCGCTTACGCTGGAGGCTGCGCGCATCGCGAAGTTGCCGGCGTTGCGCCTGCTCGAAGAGCCTCAGGCCGCGTTCTACGACTGGCTGTTTCATCATCGCGCGACGCTTGGCGCCGAGCTCGCCGAGACGCGCCTCGTGCTGGTCTGCGACGTGGGCGGCGGCACGACGGACCTCACACTCATCAAGGTGTATTTCGAGGACGGCGAGCCGCAACTGACCCGCATCGGCGTGGGCAACCACTTGATGCTCGGCGGCGACAACATGGACCTTGCGCTGGCGCATCTGGTCGAGACGCGTTTTGCCAAGGAGCAAACGCGCCTGTCAGCGGCGAGCCTGTCCCAGCTCGTCGAACGGTGCCGCGCCGCGAAGGAACAATTGCTTGGTGCGGAGGCGCCCGGCTCCGTCGCGATCACGCTGCTCGGTGCGGGATCCCGGCTGGTCGGCGGAGCACGCACGACCGAGTTGAGCCGGGAGGAAGTCGAGCAGATCATCGTGGAAGGGTTCTTTCCGATGGGCAACCCGGACGAATTGCCTCGACGGTCGCGGGCGGGCATCGTCGAGTTCGGCTTGCCCTACGCGGCCGATGCGGCCATCACGCGGCATATCGCGGCGTTTCTGAACAGGCTCAATGCGCAGTCGCGCGAGGCGTTGGGGGTATCTGATGCGGCGCAAACCTCGATGCCCGATACCCTGCTGCTCAACGGCGGCGTCTTCCGTGCCAAAGCGCTCTCCGGGCGTCTGGCGAGTGCGCTCGGCGCGTGGCGGCAGCGGCCTCTGCACGTGTTGCAGAACGATCATCCCGATGTGGCTGTCGCGCGTGGTGCGGTTGCCTATGGGCTGGCCCGCGCAGGACACGCGCCGCGCATTGGCGGCGGCGCGCCACGCAGCTACTTCCTTGTCCTCGACGACGACAAGGAGGCCTCGCGCGGCGTGTGCCTGTTGCCACGCGGAACCGAAGAAGGCCACGAGGTGCATCTCGAGGATCGCGTGTTTGCGCTGCGGCTTGGGGCACCGGTGCGTTTCCATCTGGTCACGACCATCGCCGACACAGCCTGGCAGCCAGGGGAGCTTGTCGACCTCACCACCGGCGACTTCGTCCGCTTGCCACCGGTCGCGACGGTGGTCCAGCAGGACGCTGGTGGTCCCCGCGAGCGACGGGTCAGACTCACGACATCGCTGACGGAACTCGGCAGGCTCGAGATGCACTGCATCGCAACCGACGACGCTACGCAGCGATGGCTGCTCGAATTCCAGTTGCGACGCGACGACGCTGAACACGACGTCTCTGCAGCTATACGTCATCCTGCGCTCGACAAGGCCATCGAGCTCATCGACCGCACGTTCGGCGCGCGTTCGGCGAATGTCGATCCAAAAGAAGTAAAGCGCCTGCGTGCAGGACTTGAACAGCTACTGGGCCCACGTCAGGGTTGGGATAGCGCCCTGCTTCGCGAACTGTTCGGAGCGCTCTGGGAACGCGCGGGGCGGCGGCGCCGTTCCGCCGATCATGAACGCCTGTGGCTGAATCTGGCCGGCTATTGCGTGCGGCCCGGGTTCGGCTATCCGCTCGACGAATGGCGCATTGAACAGCTTTGGTCACTATTCGATGACGGCATCCAGTACGTCAACGAGGGGCAAGTCTGGTCGGAATGGTGGACGCTGTGGCGTCGCGCGGCGGGCGGCCTGCATGGGGAGGCGCAGCTCCAGGTGCTCGACGCAATGGCCTGGCTTCAGGCCGCTGCGGGCACGAAGCGGCACAAGCTGCCCTTCGATCCGACAAAGGTGGGTTACGCGGACATGCTTCGCCTATCCGCGTCGCTTGAACGCATCCCCGTCGATCGCAAGGTTGAAATCGCGGAACAGCTTCTGGTGCGGCTTCAACGGCCCTCGGAAAACATCCAGGGCTGGTGGGCGGTTGGACGCATTGGCGCACGCCGGCCGTTCTATGGCAGCGCGCATGGTGTTGTCCCGGCCGACGTGGCGACCCGATGGCTGGACGCAATCTTCGCGCTGGACTGGAAAAAGGTTGAGCCGGCCGTGTTTGCCGCCGTGCAAATCGCACGTATGACAGGCGACCGCTCAAGGGACCTGCCGGAAACGGTCCGGGAAACTGTCGTGCGACGGCTCGAAGCCGCGAACGCACCGCCAACATGGACCGCCATGGTTCGTGAAGTCGTCACGCTCGATAACGCAGACACGGGGCGAGTATTCGGAGAGTCACTGCCTGCCGGATTGAAATTGATTGGTGGATAACGCCGGGCTTGAGGGCAGTGGCGGGCCGCGGGAACTTTCAAATATCGGACTCGGGAAAGTTTCCGAATCGCTCCACGACAAAGTCGATGAAACTGCGAAGCTTCGGCGACATCTGGCGATCACGCAAATAGAGCAGGTTGATCGACCGGACGGGCGGCGCATAATTCAGCAGTACCTCGATCAACCGGTTTGCCTTGATATCTGCATCGACCTGGATGGAGGGCAGAATGGCGGTGCCCATGTCAGCGAGTACGACTCTGCGCAACGCGTCCTAGTTGTCGATCTTCAAGCGGCCGTTGATAGGGACGCTTATGCTCCCATTCGGGCCGGACAGCGTCCACTCAGGTTGCGCCGCGTGCATTTCTGAACGTAATGGATAGGAATACGTTAGACATTGGTGAGAGCGCAGATCCTCCGGCGCTGCCGGCACGCCGTTCGAATCGAGGTATGCGGATGACGCACAAAGCACAAGGCGATACGGCTGCAAAGGACGGGCTGTCGGCACCCCCAGTACGTAACTTGATACCGTGGCCGTCTTTTCTCCTGCAGGACCGCACGCACGTTAAGCGCTTTATTTCAAAAGGCTAACAAGCTGACACCATTCGCCTCAGCATGGCCTCGAATCTTTCTTTAATAAGGCTTACTGATTTATTTTTGTAATAAAAATGTTCGTTATTCGAATGTACCAGCATGCAAGCGTTGACTTCGAACACGACGACCCGACCGTTCAGATCCAGCGCGCAATCAATGCCGAAGTAATCGAGGTCGATTTCCCGCTGGATCGCCCGAAGCGCATGGAATTGCCGGGGGCCGAAGACGCTGTGAGGATCCGCGAGGAAAGCTCTTTCCTCGTCCTGCATCCAGTGCTGATTGAGCATATCCGTGTTGGCGTGGTGAACCTTCCATTCGTCATGGATTGCAAGGTGATAGGGATAGATCCCGCCGTCGATAAACATAAACCGGTACTTTCGAAAGAAACCATCGGCAGAGCGGTAATCGAAATACTCTGTCAGGTAAAAGTCAGCATCTGGGAACTGAGCGACGAAGGCGTCGACTTCGTTCTCGTCATGAACCTTCTGGAAGTCATCGCCATTGTGCGTGCCGGCCAGCCGGATGAGCCAGGGCCGCGAGAACGATGCCAACCTGGGATCGCGCTCGAGTCCGAACGCGCGCTCGCCGGAAACACGCAGTGTCTGCGGAATATGACAGCCCGATACTGCGGTCAGCCGACGCGCGATCGAGTCCCGGCTGGTTCGCGCGATCTTGCCCGGATGATTAACCACAGGCTTGCCTATGAGGTCGACGAGTTTCGTAGCGGGCGCAAGCAGAGCGCGGCCTTGATCTACATCAGCGACGAGATTCACCACGACATCGGCGCTGTCGCGCAACATGTCGGTATCGTAAGCAACATCGGGGAGCAGATTGAGCACGTGGGTCTCGTACCCGACCTGATGAACGAGATGTTCGAACGGTGTATTGCCTGCACCGGGTGCGAACAGCATGAGGACGCGAAAGGCTGGCGGCGATTTGATTGCTTCGATCGTGACGAACGGTTTCAACGCGAGGCCGCGGCGATAATGCTCGCGCGCCTGCGGCGTCTGCCCCAGCGCCTGCTGCAAGTTGGCGACGAACTGCAAGGCGCTGGTGTCGTCGGGACTTTGCGCGAGTACGCGCTCGAAGCGATCCAGCGAGAGCTCCAGACGGTTCAAGCCGGCATAGGCGAGGCCAAGCTGCGCGTGAACAGAGACGTCTTCTTGCCATTCGTCCATGCGTTCAGTCAGCAACGTGACTGCATCCTCGAACCTGCCGGCGCGGATAAGAACTTGCGCGAGGCTCTTGCGCACTCCCCAATGACCTGGGTCAATGCGCAAAGCCTCTTGATAGAGCGCTTCGGCTTCGTCGAGCCTGCCTGCGCGGTGGTGCGCGAATGCTTCATCGATCAAGGAAATTATCGATATAGCCGGACTCGGCGTGTGGCGCGTCATGTAGCCTCGTTGCAAGGAAAGGAACGGGCGGGAGGGGAATCCCGCGCCTGGCGCAACGAGGTTGAGTTTAGCTCGTCGGAATCCTTTTATCGTGCGACGCGTCCGAAATATGCGTGAAGCTGAAGGGCACGAACTCGGTCGAGCTAACGTTTTACTGACGCAATGCTGACCGTATTGCAAGTAACGAAATGTGGCTCGCCGGTCGAGCGGGCAGTTACGTGCGCCGCTAAGCGCTGCAGATTTAACGTTGCAATACTAAGGACTTATTCAGGTTGCAGTTGCGTCATCGGCTACTGTGCCCAGCAGCTTCGCGCTATTTGATCGTATCGGCGGCGGCCTTGCACACTGACGCGTCCTGATCGCCTGTGCCGCCACTACAGCCGATAGCGCCGACGAGCTTTCCTCCTTCTACAAGCGGAAACCCTCCCGGCGCTGCAACCAGTTCCGCATCCAGCGTGCCCACGTAGGCGTGTCCGGTCTCAAACTGATTGTAGAAAACCCTCGTTTCCCGACGAAATCTCGCTGACGTGCGCGCTTTGTTCTGCGAGATAGCAATCGACGCGAACTGCGCACCGTCCATTCGTTCGAACGCGAGGAGGTCGCCATGCATGTCGACGACAGCAATATTCATTTTCCAGTCGTGCTTCTTTGCTTCGGCTTCCGCGATCGCGAGCAGCCTCTTCGCGGTGTCGAGATCAATCGTGGTCCCATAGGGAATGTCGAATGGCATCTTGTCAGGCGTGCCGCCCGCGAGAGGCTGTGAGGCTGGGGTTTGAGCTGCCGCAACGGTTGCCGCGGCGAGGCACGCTGAACATGCGATCTGGACGAGGTTTTGCATCACACCACCTCCTGTTTTGGCAGGCCGGATGGTTGTCAACGTAGCGCGACGAGGGCTGGTGCGCAAGGGGATTTTGCGCGCAATCCAAGCTGCGCCAAGCCACGAAACTTGCGCTTGACGGCCGGGCCAATCCACCAGCAATTGAAGTGCATTTGCCGGGTGGCCGGATCGATGGGGCTAGCTGCTTACGTCCACAGCAAGCGCTCAGCTTCACCTTGATCCGTAAACTATTTGTGCTGCCAGATCGTGTTTGACTGCCACCGCCATTTTCCTCAGGCCCTGCCACTGGTCAGGTTCGACATACGGGCTGTGCATGGTGATATCGAGCGTTCGCGTGACGGTAATAACCTGGCCCGAGGTGGCATAACTCGATGTGTACGTTCCGAACGTCGACGTAATTTTCGCCGGCTCGGGAAGGCTGGATACCTTGACTGTCCCAGGCAATTCTATCGTCGTCGTTTCGCTGATATGCCGGCCGCTAAACAGCAGCGGGTATCTACGCCGGCTCGTCGTCACCAACTCGAATGCGCCAGCAATATTCGTAAAGCTGTTCAAGCCCTGCGGCACCCGTATCGCGCCCGGGCCCGGGAACTGAGCGTAGTCGGGAAGCTCGAACCTCGTCTCGTATTGAAAGGGATCTTTAAGATTGTGCAGATCACCATGAATGTATCTGCCTGATCCGTCCGCGCCGCTCATCGTCAGCATCCGTTGCGCGAACACAGGCTCTACCCCTGAACGCAATGAAGCGAAAACAGATCGGGCGATCCAGTCGGGGTCCCCCAGGTTATCGATCCGGGTTGTGCCCCTGGCAGTCCCGTCGCTGTCAAAGAGGACCGCTGATTGAAAGGTTACGCGGTCCGTGTCGGGACTCGCCAAGGGCAGGGTCACCAGCGTGGCGCCGCCGCTGCCGTTATCCGTGACCAGTGCTGATTTTCCGCCCTGGTTGCCAGGAAGTACGCCGAACCTGGCCATGCCGGCAGTCGAGTCCGCATAAATATCAAACTCGGGAATATAGGTAATCGTATGGTCGAAGACCGCCAGAGGCTCAGCAACCTTTGGGAGCCAGTAGCGATTGTCGCCATTCACCAGCACGACGCTGCTCTTGATCCCCTTCGCCGCAAGCAACGCTTCGAGAAGCGTTGTGTGGTCTTTGCAGTCGCCGTATCGCGCATCAAGCACGGCCTGAGCACTGTGCGGGACAACACCGCCAAAGCCGAGGTAGATTGCGACATAGCGAATGTTGTTGCTTACCCATCGATAGATAGCGTTCGCCTGATCACGCCGGTCAGTAATCCCCTTGGTCAGTTCGTCTGCCAACTCCTGTATTCGCGGTGTGACAGCCGCTTGCTGACTTGCCCGAGCGACATACGCCTGCCCTACCGCTTCGTAGTTCGGAAAAGTGGAAAGCGTCAGACGCGGACTGCGATCGTTAATGCTGGGCGCACCCGGTTCCGGCGGTTGAGCCTGGGTATCTTTAATAGACCACTGCCACATTTGCTTACCATTGTTGTCCGCAGCAACAAGCCCACCCTGCATATCGATAGCCTCGGCGTAGAGCTTGATTGCAGCCGGCGCATAAACCGTGACTTTTGCTGACTCGAAGACCTTGTCATCCAAAAACGTATCGGTTGTAAAGAACTGCCCCGGAAACAAGGGTTTTATTTGAGTTTCACGCGTATGCGTTGTGATAGTTGCACCGACCTGGACGCCAGGGAAAACAATGGTTTTTACCCGGCCGTCGGCAAATATTGGGGCATATGCGCTCGCAGGGCTTTGTTGAGCCAGGATTGCGTCCGGCGAAACGTCAATCCGCTTGCCGTCTTGCGTCGTTGTATAAGCTTCAAGAACTTCAAACGACTGCAGTGCATTGTTATAACTATGCGCTATCTGCCCGTAGGACTTAACCCCTTCGTCGGTATCGATGCGGATCGACCGGGTCGCGTCGAGCGTAAAGCTGCCATCGGCGTTCACGTTATAAACGTTGTCGTCGCTCAGGACCGTGGTGCCCGGCTGATAGTCCACTGCAGCGGCGCTAACCGCGTAACCAGCCACGGCCAAAAGAATTATTGTTTTGTAAACGGGGCTCCGCATCGACTTTCTCTCTCCGATTATTATTCTGATGTGGCTTGATCATATTGATGCGAACAGGCCACGTTTAAATCGAAGCTGATTATAGGTCGAACAAGCAAGCGCAAATAGAAGATACCGCCGCCGGCAAGTGATGGGGGTAGCTACGCTTACGCAACGATTACGAAAAGAACGCGGGCGCCGGACAAAAGCTACCCGCCTGTATCAATACGCCGCCAATGCCCGCAATGCAAAACGCTTCAGCTTACCCGTCTCGGTGCGCGGCAAAGCCTCAATAAATTCAATCGCACGCGGATACTTGTACGGCGCGATCTGTTCCTTGACGAAGGTTTGCAACTCCACCACCAGCGCGTCGCTCGCTACAAATCCCGCGCCAAGAACAACGTACGCCTTGGCAATCTGCCCGCGCTCGTCATCGGCAACGCTGACCACTCCGCACTCCGCCACCGCTTCATGCAACAGCAGCGCGCTTTCCACTTCAGGACCGGAAATGTTATAGCCCGCCGAGATGATCATATCGTCGGCACGGGACTGATAAAACACGTACCCATCCGCATCGATACAAACCGAATCGCCCGGAAGGTTCCATCCATCGCGGACAAAACTACGCTGCCGCGGATCACTCAGATAACGGCACCCTGTCGGTCCCCTCACGGCAAGCATGCCGATCTCGCCGACAGGAACCGGCTGCATGTCGTTGTCCACTGCCTGCACCACGTAACCCGGCACCGCGCGCCCAATCGCTCGATCACGTGTCTGCGTTTCTGCGCTCGACACAAAGATATGGATCATCTCCGTGCTGCCAATTCCATCGATCATCTGCAAACCCGTGGCCTGCCGCCAGAGCTTGCGTGTGGCATCGGGCAACGCCTCTCCCGCCGAGACGCTTTTTCTAAGGGTTGCCAAATCAAAACGCGACGCGAGCCCCGCCATCTGCCGATAAAACGTCGGCGCGGTGAACATGATCGTTGCGCGAAAACGCTCGACCACGTGCAGCAGCGTCTCCGGACTCAACTTCTCGATCAACACCGTCGATGCCCCCGCACGCAGCGGAAAACACAGCAGGCCACCCAGCCCGAAGGTGAACGCTAGCGGAGGCGTACCGCAGAAGATATCGTCCGCGGTGGGCTTGAGAATATGGTGCGGAAACAGGTCGCACATGGCAAGCACGTCACGATGAAAATGCATGCAACCCTTCGGCATTCCCGTTGTGCCGCTGGTAAATGCGATCAGGCAGACATCGTCGGCAGCGGTATCCACCGCCGTGTAATCGACGGGCTGAAGCAAGGCGATGGTATCGACCGAGTCCGGGCCATCGTCATGAAAGAGCCTTGTTTGCAGCAGGTTTTCGCAAAAGTACGCGCTGGCGGGGTCGCTGCATTGCGCGAGTTCATCGACCAGGCGCGCGTCGCATAAAGCGGCTGAAACCTGAGCCTTGTCGATGATCTGCTTCAGCTCCTTGGCACGCAGAAGCGGCATGGTAGGCACCACCACGAGCCCCGCCTTCAAGGATGCAAGCCATGCGATCGCCATATGCAGCGTGTTCGGTCCACGCAGCAGGATACGGTTACCCGGCACCAGTCCCATTACCCCGGTCAGCACATGCGCGGCCTGATTCACGCGCGTGCGCAATTCACTGTACGTGGTCGCATGCGGAGCACCCTCCACGTCCGACCAGATCGCGGGTCGCCCGCCCTGCCCGCGTTCCGGATGGTCATCGATTATCCGGTCGAGCAATTCGACTGCGCAATTCACGCGTGCGGGATAAGAGACGTCGGGGTTGTCGAGCAGAAACTGCGGCCACTCGCCGGGCGGCGGCAGGTTGTCGCGGGAAAACGTATCGACGTGAGCCGAAGGTTCCATGGTGAACTCCCAGAACAACGAATAAGCAACGATGGTTAATCCGGAATGACAGCGGTGGCTTCGATCTCCACCTTGGCTTCGTCTTCAATGAGCGCGACCACCTGCACAGCGCTCATCGCAATGTCGTAGTTGCCGATCAGTTCGCGAAACGCGCTGCCCACGTCCCTCAGCGCAGCGATGTATTCGCGCTTGTCGGTCACGTACCAGGTCAGGCGCACAAGGTGCTCCGGGCGCCCTCCCGCAGCGGCGAGCACGGCGACTATGTTCGCCAGCGCCTGATGCGCCTGCGCAGCAAAGTCGCTGCTCTGGAAGCGCCCTTGCGCATCCCAGCCTATCTGCCCTGCCATGAAGACCTGCGTGCCACGCGCGGCCACGCCGTTCGCGTATCCGCGCGGCTTGACCCAGCCGTCCGGGAGCAATGCTTTTTTCATGATCGGGTCTCCTTCACTTCGTCCTTTGCTTCGGCGAGCGCCGCGGGATTGAAACGTGTCAACGCAGCGCGGATGTCATCGGGAATATCGATCGACACACCCGATTCAAGCGACGTTGTCACGAGTATCTGGCGCGCATGAAAACGCGTCTCGCCCTGCGCCTGCGCGTCGATGACAATGCCAACGGAACGCGCGCCGATGCGCTCAAGCGTGAGCGACAGCATGAGCGTGTCGCCCATCTGGCTCGGCCTGGAGAACGTGCAATCAAGCTTGACGATCGGCAAGCCGACGCGGCGTTTGCTGATCATCGCCGCATAATTGATGTCGAGTGCTTCGTTGAACCAGTCCTCTACAAGCGCGTTGGTCATCACGAGATACTGCGGAAAAAATACGATGCCGGCGGGATCGCAATGTGAAAAGCGAATGCGCACCGGCCGTTCGAAATGGGTCGATGGTTCCATCATGCGTTCCTCGCGGCATGCGCCTTGAGCAGATCGCGTCCGACGATCAACTGCTGCACTTCGGTCGCGCCTTCATAGATCCGCAGCGCACGAATCTCCCGATACAGTTGCTCGACCGCCGCACCGCTTTGCACCCCGCTTCCGCCCCACAATTGCACGGCCGCATCAATAACCTGCTGGGCGCCCTCGCTCGCATGCCACTTCGCCAGTGCAGCTTCACGCGTGACGGACTTGCCCTGGTCGCGCAACCACGCGGCCCGATAAACCAGCAATGCGGAGCTGTCGATAGTCAGCGCCATTTGCGCGAGCTTCGCTTGCGTCAGTTGGAAGTCGCCCAGCGTCTGCCCGAACATCTTGCGCGACGCGGCGCGTTCGATCCCTTCGCTCATTGCTCGCCGCGCAAAGCCAAGCGATGCCGCCGCAACCGACGTACGAAAAATATCGAGGGTTCGCATCGCGAGTTTGAAACCTTCGCCCGGATTGCCAAGCAAAGCAGTGCGCGGCACGCGTGCGTTTTCGAAAGCGAGACGTGCCAGCGGATGCGGCGCGATCACGTCGAGCCGTTCGGCAATGCGCAATCCCGGCGTATCCGCATCGACGATAAACGCGCTGATGCCACGCGCCCCCGCTGCCTCGCCGGTACGCGCGAACACAACGTAAAAGTCCGCGATGCCGCCGTTCGAGATCCACGTCTTCTCGCCATTGAGCACATAAGAATCGCCGTCTTCTCGCGCACTGAGCGCAAGCGCGGCGACGTCCGAGCCTGCATCGGGTTCGGTCAACGCAAACGCCGCAATCGCGTCACCGCTTGCCACGCGCGGCAGGTAACGCTGCTTTTGCGCCTCGTTGCCGCCTAGCGAAATTGCGCCCGACCCGAGTCCTTGCATTGCAAGCGCGAAGTCCGCGAGACCGCTGTGACGAGCAAGCGTTTCGCGCAGCAGGCAAACAGCGCGCGTGTCGATAGTGTCGCCGTGTCCGCCGTAAGCGGTGCCGCCTATGCCATAACGTAACCACCCTGCCGCACCAAGCTCGCGTACGAGACGGCGGCAGATTGCATCGACGTTCGCGTGGTCGGCATGTGTATCGCCAAGATGTTCGGATGCCCACGCGTCAATGCGCGCGCCGAGTTCGCGATGCCGTTCTTCGAAGAACGGCCATGCGAGAGCGTCGTGGAAAGCGTCAGAAGTTGTTTGAGGATTGGCCAACTCAATCTCCCTCGAACACGGGCCGCGTCTTCGCAGCGAATGCACGATACGCGCGGCCGAAATCATTGGTCGCCATGCAGATTGCCTGCGCCTGCGCTTCGGATTCGATCGCCTCGTCAATGCTCATGCTCCACTCCTGATGCAGCATTTTCTTCGTGATGCCATGGGCGAAGGTCGGTCCCGATGCGAGATCGAAAGCGAGCGATTGCGCTTCGCGCAGAACGTCGCCGGGCTCGCATAGACGGTTATAGAAACCCCACGCGAAACCTTCGTCGCCGCTTGCGGAGCGTCCGGTGAAGAGCAGCTCGGCCGCTCTTCCCTGGCCAATGATGCGCGGCAGGATCGCGCACGCACCCATGTCGCAGCCCGCCAGTCCCACGCGGGTGAACAGAAACGCAAGCTTGCTGCGTGCGGTGCCTAGCCGCATATCCGAAGCCATTGCCAGAATTGCACCGGCACCGGCGCAGATGCCATCGACGGCCGCGACGATCGGCTGCGGGCAATGGCGCATCGCTTTGACAAGGTCTCCCGTCATGCGCGTGAACATGAGCAGCTCGGGCATGGGCAAGTCGACGAGCGGCGCGATAATGTCGTGCACGTCGCCACCGGAGCAGAAGTTGCCTCCGGCGCCATGAATCACGATGCTCTTTACGTCGGTGGCGTAAGCGAGCTGGCGGAACAGGTCGCGCAACTCCGCATAGGACTCGAACGTCAGCGGATTCTTGCGCTCGGGCCGGTCAAGGGTGATCGTGCCAACGCCCTGCTCTATCGCCCAGCCGAAGTGCTCTGCGTGATAGTTGCCAAGGGCCGTGCGGTTGCCGGCAAAAAGCGCGGCGGTGTTGTCGTTCATCGACTGTCTCCGTATCTGTGTGCTTTGCCAGGCGTCAGGAATCCGTACGCTCGCGCAGGTGCTGCTTGAGCTTGCCCAGCTTCTGATGCATGCGCGCCTTGTCGGCAAGCGGCAACCCGCCGAACAATTCGACGACCCATTGTTCATGCGCACGCGCCATGCGATCGAACGACTCGCGGCCATGGGCGGTGAGGCGCACGGCAAACGAACGGCGGTCGTTCGGATCGGTATCGCGCACGACAAACCCTTCCTTCTCCAACTGGTCGGTGAGCCCCGTCACGTTGCCGCCGGTGACCATCAGGCGCCGCGAAAGCTCGTTCATCTTCAGGCCTTCGGGATGTCGCTCGAGTTGCGCCATCAGGTCGAAGCGCGGCAGCGTGGTGTCGAATTCGGCGCGCAGGCGCTTACGCAGTTCGGCCTGCACAAGATTGGTGGTGGTGAGCATGCGCAGCCATAAGCGCAGTCCCATGTGGCTGTCGACGCCAGTGCTCATCTCAAGGTCGACAACGTTGCCGGCGGCCTTGGTCTTCTCGGGCGCGGCAGGTTTAACCGTGCGGGCAGCGGGCTTGTTCACATTACTTCTCCACCTGAAATAGAAATGGTCTGGCCGGTGATCGATCGCGACTCCGGCAAGCACAGCCATAACGCGGAACTGGCGACTTCGTCCGGCATCACGAAGCGACGTTGCGGATTCGAACGCAGCAGCGCTTCGCGGGCCTCGTCCTCGCTACGCCCTGTCTGCGCGATGATCTTTTCGATCGACTGGTCGAGCAGTCCGGTTTCCGTGTAACCGGGACAAACGGCATTGACGGTCACGCCGCGCGTGGCCACTTCCAGCGCAAGCGAACGTGTCATGCCAATCACGCCGTGCTTGGCCGCGCAATACGCGGCCACATACGCGTAACCCACCTGACCCGCGGTGCTGGCTACGTTGACAATGCGCCCGCTGCGGCGCTCCAACATTGCCGGCAAGACCTCTTGCGTGCAAAGGAAGACGCCCGTGAGATTCACGTCGAGCATGCGTTTCCACAGCGCCAGATCGGTCTTCGCAAACGGCGCGGCTTCGGCCTGCCCCGCGTTGTTGACGAGGATGTCGATGACGCCGTGCTCGCGCACAGCGGCAAACGCCGCAGCAACCGAGTCGGCGGACGTGACATCGACGCTCTGCACATGCACGGTCCCGGCTTCGCTCAGGACCTCGGCCTGATACGCGAGCCGCGCAGCATCCCGGCCCATCAACGTGACCTGCGCACCGGCTGTCACCAGCGCGTGCGCGATAGCGGCGCCAATACCGCTGCCGCCGCCTGTGACCACCGCGTGCTGGCCGTCGAGAGGATGCGTGTCCGTGTTCATGCTTCACCCTCCGCACGTTGCGCGCGCTCACGCTCATAGCCGCGCTCCAGCTGCGACTTCGCGGCAAAGTATTGCTTCGGCCACTTGATGTCGACGTAACCAATCTTCGCGGCCTGATCGAGCGTCCACGAGGGATTGGCGAGATGCGGGCGAGCCACGGCGCACAAGTCGGCACGCCCCGCTGCAATGATGCTGTTCACGTGGTCCGCTTCCGAGATCGCCCCCACCGCAATGGTCGCAATGCCCGCTTCGTTGCGCACGCGATCCGAGAACGGCGTCTGGAACATGCGGCCATAGACCGGCTTTTCTTCCTTGCTCACCTGCCCCGACGATACGTCGATCATGTCCGCGCCCGCTTCCTTGAACGCTCGCGCTATCTGCACGGCGTCGTCCGGCGTGATGCCGCCATCCACCCAATCGTGCGCCGAGATGCGCACGGAAATGGGCTTGTCCTTGGGCCAGACCGCGCGGATTGCGTTGAACACGTCTATGGGAAAACGCAGACGGTTGGCGAGCGAACCGCCGTATTCATCGTCGCGTTGATTCGTGAGCGGAGAGAGGAAACCGGAAAGCAGGTAGCCATGCGCGCAGTGCAATTCAAGCCAGTCGAAACCGGCGTCCACGGCAAGCTCGGTCGAGCGCACGAACTGCGCCCTGATCTCGCGCAGATCGTGAGCGGTTGCTGCGCGCGACCATTGGCTGATCCCCTTCAAGTACTGTTGCCGCGACGCCGATACGATCGGCCAGTTGCCCTCTTCAAGCGGCTTGTCGGTTCCGTCCCAACTCACGCGGGTCGATGCCTTCGCGCCCGCATGACCAAGCTGGATACCGATCTTTGCGTCGCTCTCACGATGCACGAAGTCGACAATGCGCCGCCACGCGTCGCGTTGCGTCTCGTTGTACAGCCCGGGACATCCCGGGGTGATGCGGCCTTCGGGCGAGACGCAGGTCATCTCCGTCATCACCAGCGCCGCGCCGCCCATGGCGCGGGCGCCGAGATGCATCAGGTGGTAGTCACCCGCAATGCCATCGACAGCGGAGTACTGGGCCATTGGCGAGACCACCACGCGGTTCTTCAGGGTCACGCCGCGCACGGTGAACGGCGTGAACATTGGCGGAACTGAGCGCTTGCTGCCGTCTATATCAAGCCCCGAGCGCTGCGCGATCCAGTTTTCGAACTCGGCGAGATAGGCTGCGTCGCGTGATCGGAGGTTTTCATGCGAGATGCGCTGCGAGCGCGTGAGCAGCGAATAAGCGAATTGCTCCGGTTCAAACGATGCGTACCGGTCCACGTTTTCGAACCATTCCGTGGAGTTGCGCGCAGCGTTCTGGATGCGCAGGACATCGACACTGCGTACGTTCGTGTAGTGATCGAGCGCGGCCGGCAGATCGCCCGGATGTGCCGCGATGCTGTTCGTCAGTTCGATTGCATCTTCAAGCGCAAGCTTGGTGCCGGAGCCGATCGAGAAGTGCGCCGTGTGCGCGGCATCGCCCATCAGGACCACAGGCGTCACGCTGCCATCGCTATTCGTGCGGTTATGCACCCACGTTTCGTTCACGATGCGCGGAAACCGGATCCACTGCGAGGAGCCGCGCAAATGTTGCGCGTTGGACTTGAGCGCATGGCCGTCGAGGTACTTGGCGAAGAGCCGCTCGCAAAATGCGATGCCGTCTTCCTTGCTCATTTCGTCCAGGCCCGCTGCACGCCAGACCCGTTCGGGCGCTTCCACGATAAACGTGGACATGTGGTCGTCGAAACGATACGCATGCGCCTGGAACCAGCCGAACTCGGTCTTCTCGAACGCGAACGTGAAGGCGTCGAACAGCTTCTCTGTGCCGAGCCAGACGAAGCGGCAATTGCGCAGGTCGATGTCGGGCTTGTAGGTGGCCGCGTATTTCGTGCGCACCACGCTGTTCGCACCGTCGCACGCGATGATGAGGTCGGCGTCATACGCTTCGTCGCTGGTCACTTGCGTTTCGAACACCAGCTTGACGCCTAGCGCCTCGGCCCGTTCCTGAAGAATGTTCAACAGGCGCTTGCGGCCGATGCCACAGAAACCATGTCCGGACGAACGCTGCGTGCGGCCGTTGATATGGATGTCGATGTCGTCCCAGTGGTTGAACGCATCAAGAATGGCCGCCGCACTCGCCTCGTCTGCACGACGCAGGTTGCCGAGCGTCTGGTCGGAGAACACCACGCCCCAGCCAAAGGTGTCATAGGGACGATTCCGCTCCACCACCGTCACCTCGTGAGCGGGATTTTGCTTCTTCATGAGCAAGCCAAAGTACAGACCCGCGGGGCCGCCACCAATACAAACGATGCGCATAGTGCGCTCCAGGCTGAAGAGTCCACTTTAATTTAGGCTTCGATAGTTTAGGTGTCAAGTAAATTTATAAAAGAGAATGCTCGTTCGCCGGGTGATTTGATCGTAAAAATTAAAAGTGTCAGCGGAAAATAAGAAGTGTCAAACGTCTTCACAGCTTAGCTGCCATTGGGACGCGCCGGGTTCTACGTCGGCAATACGGCGGTCAGCTGACGATGGCGGCATCAAGCAACTCGACGGCGGCTTCCTGTATTAGCGAACTCACAAGCTCGACCCGTTTCCGCCACCCGGTCCACAAGGACAGCGAGAACCGTTTTCAGTACTTCATCGGCCATTCACTGGGAGCGTATGTTACCCCCGGCCAGATCCGTCACCGCACGCAGGACTGTCACTGTGGCGGCCGTCATTTCTCTTCCCGCATCGATGGTGTAAAAGTGATTCCCACCAGCAATCCTTCCGGCCCGATGAAGCGACTGACGGTCTGGCCCCACGGCTCATTCCGGTTCCTGACCAGCATCCGATACCCTTGTGATTCAAGTTCTGCCGTAGCCGCTTCGACGTTGTCGACATCAAACTCAATCCAGGCTTGCGGGATGGGTACGTCACCAGGCCACGAATCCGTGCCGAAGCACGACTGAGCGGCCTGAGAGAGTGGCCACAAGGCGAAAGTGTTTGCACCTTTCAGACTCTCCGTATGGAGGTAGCCGCCTTTTTCTTCGTTGAAGGGGATACCGAAGACCTGACCGTAGAGCTCTCGGCTTACCTGGGCTTCAATCACAATCGGGCCAAAGCCTGCGATGAACAAGGCCGTGGTTTTTGGGATTTTTTCCATGGCTTCTCCTTTGCCGCAAATGCGTGGCGCCTTGAAAAACGAACATGTCCGCCCGCGCCCGTCGAACTGATGTGGCGAGCGGTATTCAGCTAGCGCGGGGCATGGACAAGTGTAGGCTTGTTTCAGGTGGCCGGCAGGCATCTCCACCCGGCAGCAAACGGCGATCGGGTGGGTTCGGTTGCGCTCGCGGCTCGACTGGATGCGTCACGTCATAGGCGTACTGCTGACGCTTGATTGCCCCTTTCCAACTTTGGTCGAGCGGCCGTAGATGGCCCGGTCACTGCCTGCCGTCGATCGGCAGTACGCGGCCCATACCGGGCGTTCGCGGGACGGCGGCACAGTCGCGGCCCGATTGTGGAGGCCAAGGAATGGATTGCGGTGACTGGTAAACTGGAATTTGTGAATGAATGGGAGAAGACCCCATCAGGCGGGGTCTTCTCACTTGATTGGCAGCCCACACGAAGCCCTATGACTTAAAGAATCCGAGAAGCTCTCGCACAACGGCCTCGGGTTGGTCCTCGGGGACATAGTGGCTGCTGGAGTTGATCTTTACGACACGCACGTCCGAAGCCTGTGTCGGAAGAAGCTCGCGCAGATAAGGGTAATTCCGTTCACCGCCCAAGGCTAGAACTGGCGTTGCTATCTGGCCGTAGTGTTTAGCGTCAATGATGTCCTGTCCAAACGTCTGATACCAGCCGTTTCCAGCGCGAATCGCATCCGGCTGCGAGTACGCGTCGGCGTAGATCGCGCGATCACGCTCCGAGATCGCAGCGAGATTTCGCAGTTGAGAATCGAAGAGCCAGTCGATCAGTAACCTGGACTTCCCAGCCAGCAGTTGTTGCGGAAGATCCGGCAGTTGATTGAAAGCGAACCACCAGAGATAGACCGGCTGAGTTGATTCCCCGGTTCCGCGGACCGCATACCCGGGTGGCGGGAGCAGCGACAGTTTGTAGAGACTCTCTTCGGGGTGCGCAACGTCGATCAGGCAGATTTTGAGCGTCGCATCTGGATAGTTGGCAGCGAAGCTGTAGGCGACCATTGCTCCGATATCGTGCCCGGCGATGTTGACCTGCTTGTACCCGAGCGCTTGGGTCAGCTCGTGAATATCCTTGGCCATGTTCTTCTTGTCATAGCCCAACCCCGGTTTGGCAGAACCTCCCATTCCGCGAAGATCAACTGCGATCACGCGGTGGCGCTTCGCCAGTTCCGGCATGATCTTATGGAACTCCCACCAAGTCTCGGGCCAGCCCGGCAGCAGGAGCACGGGCGTGCCTTTGCCACCCTCGACATAGTGGATGCGGGTGCCGTTCACTTCGGCATAGCCGTTCCTGAAATCACCGGGAAGTGAGGCGACCAGCGCCGCATCCGAAGTATCTGCCATGTTCTGTGGTCCGCGTTCTGTACCTGCAAAGACTGGAGAGGCCGTAGCGATGCCAGCCGCGATAAAGAGTGCGGAAACCGCCATGCGGATCGGAGATCCGAATTCAGCCCATTTGAATGGCGAGCGATTGGCCGAAGTGCCAGTCGATGCCGTGCGCATTTCGCTGGCAGTGCGAGCCGTTGTGACGGAAGGACTGTTGAGGGTTTGCTGTCCGTCTCTTTCTAAGCATATGGAAGTCATAGGATCCTGCGTGGATAGTTTTGTAGTGCGAAGACATTTGACCAACATTGATCACCGCTCAGTGCATGATGTTTCCGTCATCCATGTTCGGCAGTTGCCCTGAGGTGTCGCCGTCGGCGCTGGCAAGGAAGACGGCTACGCCGCTCAGATCTGCCGACTGCACGTCTCGTTTGATGTGGTAGACCCGCCGTGCCCCGGCTAGCCGCCCTGCCAGATGAGCTTCGGATTGACCAGTTCCAGGACTCCGGGGGCGCCGAGTTCGCGCCCGATTCCAGAGGCCTTGACGCCGCCGAACGGCGCACGCGGGTCGGAGTGGACGATGTCATTGATGTACACCATCCCGGCTTCGATGCGGCTGGCGAGGCGATTGGCCCGTTCGAGATCACGGCTCCAGACCGTGGCGCCGAGGCCGAAGTCGGTGTCGTTGGCGAGTTCGACCGCTTTCTCCTCGGTCTTGAACGCGTAGATCACGGCGACCGGACCGAAGAATTCCTCCTTGGCGATTGCCGCTTCCGGCGGCAGATCGATCAGCACTGTCGGTGGATAGAAGTTGCCCGAGCCCGCCGGAATCTCGCCGCCTGTCAGCACGCGCGCACCGGCCTTCACTGCATCCTGCACCTGTCGATGCACGTTGCGGCGCAGATCGGCCCGGGCCAGCGGGCCCAGCTTGACGCCCTCTTGC
The DNA here is from genome assembly GCF_001544555.2 of Caballeronia udeis. GTDB lineage: Bacteria > Pseudomonadota > Gammaproteobacteria > Burkholderiales > Burkholderiaceae > Caballeronia > Caballeronia udeis. Next base: position 51,616 of record NZ_FCOK02000064.1, read on the forward strand.
ATGGGATCACCCATCGGCAGCGCCCTGGACTGTTCGACGAACGCCTTGGTGAAGGCGTCAAGCAACGGCTCGGCGACCAGGAAACGCTTGGCGCAGATGCAGCCCTGGCCGTTGTTGATGAGGTAACGCGACACGACACCCATCTGCACGGCTTTCGCCAGATCGGCGTCCTCCAGCACGATGAACGGATCGGAGCCACCGAGCTCCAGCACCACCCTTTTGCCAACTGCGCCCGCCTGGGCGGCAACCGCGCGCCCTGCGCGGACGCTGCCGGTGACCGTCGCCGCCCGCACGCGCGGATCGGCGATGACGGCCGCGCAGGCTTCGACCTGGATCGCGAGGTTGACGTAAAGCCCGTCTGGGCCGCCGGCGTCGCGCACCAGGGTTTCCAGGGCCCGGGCGCAGCCCTGCACGGCCTCCGCATGCTTGACGATGGCGGTGTTGCCGACCAGGGCCGTGGTATTGAAAAAGCGCAGTGCCTGCCAGAACGGCAGGTTCCACGGCTGCACGGAGAAGATCGGCCCTATGGGCTCATAGGTGATCTGCGCGGGCAAGCCGGAGATCGGCTGCGGGTCAAGATAGGCTTTGCCCTCTTCCGCCTTGTGCCGGGCGTCCCGGGCCGATTTTTTGATCTCGGCAATTGCGTCGGCCAGCGGCTTGCCCATCTCGGCGGTAATCAGGCGGGCATAGGGTTCCGCCCGCGCGTCCAGCAGGTCGGCAAGCCGGATGAGGAAAGCCGAGCGCTCGTGCAAGGGCGTGCGCGACCAGCGTAGCCATCCATCCCAAGCGCGTTGAAGGCGGACGTTTGTTTCCGCCTCATCGTGCTCCGGATAGGTTCCTACAAGCTCGCCTGTTGCGGGATTATGTGACTGAAAGGTCATACGGTACTCCTCATTTTCATGGGTAGTGGCGATGGGATGACTTCGTGTTGGCCTAAGTCTCGAACTTTGGTAGGCTGGCAGCAATGCCAACTATCACAGGAAACCTGCCACTATGCCCAAAGCGAACTCGCGCCGCATCGTCTTCACCGCCTACGACCGCATCTCATTGCTCGACCTTGCAGGACCGTTGGAGGCGTTCCGCATAGCCTCCACTTTCGGCGGCTCAAGCCCAAGCGGACGTCTCGGGACTTACGAGTGCTCTGTTGTCTCGGTGCGCGGTGGCCCCGTGAAAACTGCCGACGGCGTGGCGCTGGTCACGGATTCAGTGCGCACCTTGCACAGGACGCAGATTGATACCTTGATCGTGCCAGGCGCTTTTTTGGTGGACGATGTGACCCGCGACCGCGATTTGGTTCAGTGGGTCAGGAAGAAGGCCCCCACATGCAGACGGGTGTGCTCGGTGTGCATTGGCAGTTTCTTGCTTGCCGCGGCTGGAGTGCTGGACGGACGTCGTGCTGCGACCCATTGGATGCACGCCCCGTTGCTGGCCGCGCGGCATCCGCAAGTGGCTGTGGAGCCCGACGCGATATTTGTGCACGACGGCAAGGTGTGGTCTTCCGCCGGCGTGACGACGGGCATCGATCTGGCCCTTGCCCTGATCGAGGAGGATGCCGGGCGGCAAGTCGCAATGAACGTTGCCCGCATGCTGGTGGTGTATTTGAAACGTGCCGGCGGCCAGTCCCAGTACAGCGCTCTTCTGGCCGCTCAAGCCCAGTCCGAATCGGAAACGTTCGACCCACTCGACCGCTGGATAGCCGAGCACTTGAAAGAGGATCTGAGAGTTGACGCGCTTGCGGAGCGAGTCCACATGAGCCCGAGGAACTTCGCGCGGGCCTATGCGAAAAGGCGGGGCCGTACTCCAGCAAAGGCCGTGGAGGCAATACGGGTGGAAGCAGCAAGGCGGCGTCTCGAAGAGACAGGAGACCGGATCGAGTCCGTCGCCGAGGACTCCGGGTTCAACAACGAGGAGCAGATGCGGTGCTCCTTCATCAGGATTCTAGGAATTCCACCACGCGAGTATCGAAAGCGCTTTGCCGCCACCGTCTGATTTCTGCGCCAGTTGTAGTGCGACAGCCAGAATTGTTGGCAATCTGCGCGCCGATCTGAATGTCCCAAAGTGGCCGCCCTCTGCCCGACGGACGATCGACCGTACCCAGCCCATTACCGTCCTTCACGGAGTTTCTGTAGACGTCTCTATCTTGTTGCAAAGCGGCCGTCCGGCTCGCTCCCATAGACCCCACCGGAGCGGCGCGTCAGCGCCGGACCTGCCCAATCGGTACTCCAGTCGAAAGTGCTAGTGTTGGTGTGGTGGATCTTCACGGACGTCGCCAGCTCCACGAGGTAGCCGAACGGTAAAGACGGTTTCCGATTCGTCAGACCGTGCGGCTACTTCGCCGCCGTGAGCATGGGCAATTTCTCTTGCAATGTAGAGTCCCAGACCGAGGCTGTCCTCTGAGCCCGGCCGCGTTTCAGCGCCCGGACCGCGCTCAAGCGGTTCAAACACGCGACGTAGGACGGACGGCGGTATTGCCGGCCCGCGGTTCCTGACGGCGATGGATATCTCCCCATTCCCTCCAGTGACCGTCACCTCCACGGCCGCCGTTGGCTCCCCGTACTTGATCGCGTTTCCCACGAAGTTGCCAAGCATCTGCTGGATCCGCCGGCCGTCGCACAGTGCCCTGGTGTCCCCAGCCACATCGAGTTCCACGCTCTGCGTCCCGTGCGCCACGCGCAGTTGCTCCAGTTCGTCGGCAACGAGAGCGGCTACATCGACGGGCGCAGGCGCGACCCTGATACCCAGACCAAGCTTCGTTCGACTGAAGTCCAGCATGTCGTCGAGCAGCGCCTGCATGCGCGCGCCGCTCCTGATCAACCGCGCCGCAGCGGCGGACACCTGCTGGCCATCGTCAAGCTTTGCAAGTTGATGCGCGGTCATCTGGATGGTGTGCAGGGGACTGCGCATGTCATGCCCGAGCATACCCAGCAGAAGGTTGCGTGACCGGTCCACCTGGCTGCTGAAGAAACTTACCGACTCTGTCAGCGCCTGATCAATCGCTTCGTTAAAGCGAACGATGTCGTCCAGTGCGGGCGGTTCAGCCCCGCCTTCATCCAGCCAGAGTCGAAATACAACAGCGCGCAACGCACGGTATTCCGCGCACAGCTGGTTGATATCAAAACCGTGCCGCGCGCAGGACAGCATGGGTCTGCGCAGCCGTTTCCGGCGCCCCGTCAGATACGGGCGCCAGACCTCTCGACTTGTCGAGCTGCGCCTGTCTCGTCTGCGGCACGGCCAGGTCCCTGGCGACCGCCTCGAGGATCTGCTGGGCATGGTCGCGCAGCTCGAGGGGCGACAATCCCTGCGCGGCAGGCAGCATCGTGGCGGCGAAGGATTCCCATTCCGCAAGAATCGCTTCCATTTCGGCTGAGATAAATTGCGACAGTCGCATTGCTTTCCTGGGGCTACTACAGTACCGACGGCGGACCAACGGCCGGGTCGGCTTCGTATCAGATGAAAACATGGCCGGTCATGGTAGCCGGATCAACACAGCCACCCGCGGCTCGCTTTTTGCTACTGGTTATTTTTCCTCACGCCGCGCGGGAGGAAGGGCCAACATAATGATAGACACATGAATGACATTGACCCCCAACCGGCAGAATTCAGCTCCGTCTGGCTCCAGCTATGGGCTGAATCCACCGACGACTACTCTATCTTCGCGCTCTCGCCCGATGGCATTGTCCTTACATGGAACCCCGGCGGCGAACGCATCCAAGGCTACCAGCCCCAAGAAATTATAGGACAACCATATTCGACCTTGTTTTCCGAGGCCGACCGGGCTGGGGGTGCGCCCGAGGCGGCGCTCCGGGCGGCGACGCAGACAGGGCGCTACGAGGCGGAGGGCTGGCGCGTTCGCAGGGATGGTACAACGTTCTGGGCGAACGTCGTAATGACGGCGCTACGCGACAGCGAGGGCCATCTGATCGGTTTCGGCAAAGTGATTCGCGACGTCAGTGACAAGAAGGCGGCTCACGACGCCGTGCTCAAGAGCGAACGGAACTTCCGCCTGCTGGTTCAGGGCGTTACCGACTATGCCATCTTCATGCTCTCGCCTGATGGGCACATCACGAGCTGGAACTCGGGAGCGCGACGAATCAAGGGGTACACCGAGGGCGAGATCATTGGCTCGCACTTTTCCCGGTTTTACACCCCGGAAGATGTGGCTGCGGGTGTCCCTTTCAGGGGTCTGGACACAGCCAGGCTAGAAGGCCGTTTCGAGGCCGAAGGCTGGAGGGTGCGAAGCGACGGCAGCCGTTTCTTCGCGCACGTGGTCATCGATGCCATCTACGAGGACGGCGAGCTGGTCGGATTCGCAAAGATCACGCGGGACATCACCGAGCGACGGCGCGCGGGCGAGCTTCTTGAGCAGACGCAGAGCGCATTGTTCCAGGCGCAGAAGATGGAAGCGCTCGGAAAACTGACGGGCGGGGTGGCGCACGACTTCAACAATGTCCTCCAGGTTCTGCGAGGCAACCTGGAACTGCTTGAAAGCAGGCATGGCCGCGACCACTGGAGCGCCGAGCGGGTCGGTAACGCAATCGACGCGGTCGATCGCGGCGCCAAGCTCGCGTCCCAGCTGCTTGCCTTTGGTCGTCAGCAACCTCTCGCCCCGGTCGTCATCAACCCCGCACGTCAGGTTCGCGCACTTGACGACCTCCTCCGACGGGCGCTGGGTGAGACGATCGAGATCGAGTCGGTCGTTGCCGGGGGCCTGTGGAATATCAATGTCGATCCGCATCAACTGGAAAACGTGATCCTGAATCTGGCAATCAACGCGCGCGACGCCATGCCCGATGGCGGCAAGCTCACTCTTGAGCTATCGAATGCGACGCTTGACGACGAATATGTATCATCCGTTCCTGACGTCTCCGCTGGGCAGTATGTGATGCTCGCCGTGACGGACACCGGAGCCGGCATGAGCCCGAAAGTGATAGAGCGAGCGTTCGACCCGTTCTTCAGTACCAAGCCAGACGGTCGGGGTACGGGCCTTGGCCTGAGCATGGCCTACGGCTTTGTCAAGCAGAGCGGCGGCCACATCCGGCTGTACAGCGAGATCGGAGAAGGAACAACCGTCAAGATCTATCTGCCCCGTTCCACCGGAATCGCGGTTGACACGAAGCCTGCCACGCCCGGTAGACTGAAGCACGGCAACGAGACAATTCTCGTCGTCGAGGACGACCTGAAGGTCCAGTCGACCGTTGTCGAACTACTCTCCGGCCTCGGCTACGCGGTGCTCAAGGCCAATGACGCCGAGCAGGCACTGACCGTCGTGGCGAGCGGTGTGCACATTGACCTTCTGTTCACGGACGTGGTGATGCCAGGCGCGCTGCGCAGTCCGGAAATGGCTCGAAGGGCCGTCCAGATGTTGCCGGGGCTGAAGGTCCTTTTTACGTCGGGCTACACGCAGAACGCCATTGTGCATGGCGGCCGACTGGATCCGGGGGTGGAACTGCTGAGCAAGCCATACAGCCGCCAGCAGCTCGCCTCCAAGGTGCGGCAGGTGCTCGGCAACAGCGACGCCAAGGCGGGCGAAAGCGGCCCAGGCAGCGCGCGCCCTGGCGACGCGCACGTGTCAGCCGGAGACGGGGACGGCCTGCGCATCTTGGTCGTGGATGACGACGTCGCGTCGCTTGACGCGACGTGCGAACTACTGATGCTGATCGGGATGCGTCCGCAGCCCGCAGCAAGCGCGGCGCAGGCGCTGAACACGCTTGGCGGGAATGACTTTGACGTCTTGCTCACTGACGTCGTCATGCCAGACATGTCAGGCACCGAACTGGCGCTACGCGCGTTTGCGATCCGCCCGGAACTTAAGATTATTTTCGCTTCGGGAAACGCTGTCCCGGATCACGAGAAGTTTAGGTTCCAGTGGTCGGCGCTGCGTAAGCCTTTCACGCTTGATGAGTTGCGTGTCGCACTGCGGCCGGCCAACAGGCTGCAGGCGAACTGTCCTGCCGGTGATGGCGAGTCCGCGACGACCGATGGGACAAGTGAAAGTACACGTTCCCGTTAGCGCGCCGCGCCTATGTGTCTCTTTGGGTGGAGTGCCCGAGGGCGATCGATGCATCGATGTTACGCGTGAATTGGTGACGGACTGCTTATGGTCTCGGCACACCGCTTAGCGCCATTTCGACGGCCTTGACCAATATTGCGCCGGTAAATGGCTTTTGCAGATAGCCTGCAGCGCCTGACGCGAGCGCTGTCTCGCGAACGGCAGAATCGTCATCCGCGGTGATGAATATGACGGGCACTCCAGTCGGGGCAAGGTGACGCAGTAGCTCAAGCCCGTTGATTCCCGGCATCTCGAAATCCAGGATGACGCAAGCGGGGCGATATGAAGGTGCCGATGACAGCATCCTCAGAAATGAATCGCCACCGGAAAACGTGTCTACCCCTGTTCCGGCGACCTGTAGCAAACGCTTGATGGCTCGGCAAACTGATCCGTCATCATCGACCACAGCAACGATTTTATTGACTTTCACCATATATATCGACCGGATCGCGCGCCGTAGACCAGTACAGCTCAGCTTAGTGTGACGTCGGTGAACGCGGTATAGGACTTTCGTCCACCAGCAATCTGCCGGAGACTTCGAATACCGCCCCAGACAACTTGAAAGTCGTTAGCTGGTCGAAGGGCGGCTCACCCATCGCGAGCAGACGCATGCCAACCGGACACGAAGGACCGTTCATGGCCGGCGTTTGCCTGTCGGCGATCCGCAGAACGAATTTGCCACGGATGTCCATCCACGGACGTCGATCACTGTCTCGCCTCCGACGCCGTGGCACACGGAGGACGCTACAGCGTAAAGGTATGCCTTTATTTGCCGTTATCACTTAAATAACGGTCACGTTGAACGGCCGCCGCACGCGTGCGGAACATGTTCAGAAAGCCCCTCCCTCAGGTGAAGTCATCTTAAA
>NZ_FCOK02000065.1 GCF_001544555.2 Caballeronia udeis
CGCTTGACGAACCATCGCGCGCACCTCTACATGGAAGGTGTGCTTATTATTACACTATTGAATTAGAAATGGAATTATTCACTAATCCCCTGCACATCAAGCCACTTTCGCGGCAAAAGCGGTTTGGCGCACGCGTATAATGGCGCAGACTTTTGCGCGGCCGCCTGTCGGTTCAGCGCTCGCCGTAGCGCATGCGGCACGTGTCCGGCATTGAATCTTGCGGACACGCAAAGCCCATGCGCCGCTCGAGTATCGAAGCGCGCGGAGGTCAGTCCAGCGAGCGTTTTATGCCGCGCCGGCGGATTAAGGATTCGACCGGACTGCGTCGGGTTTGTCTTGGGTTTTACTGTGTTGCGCGCCTTATGCCGTGGTTTAAAACTGTCCGCCATTCAGCGGTGGTTCGAACACGATTAAAAAGCCGTCAAACGTGAACCGATGCAACCCGGGCGGTCCCGGCGAGTCCAATTAATCCACTTGTCGCGACGTCCAACGGCGTCAAACGATGCCGCTCACCCAGGCGCTCTACTGGACTGACCCTCCGCCTGTACAACCCGCGCGTTGCGTGTTTCCTTGAGGGGAACGCCTGACTCGCCGATGTTTTTTCTGCCGATCCGAACCTATGCGCTTTTCCCCTTCAAGCTTGTCCTTCGTCGCTCCTTCCTCCATTCACCGCGCTGTCACTGCCGCTATCGTCTTGCCTGCGACGCTTGTTGCGGCGAGCGCGTTTGCGCAAGTGCCGCCGCCCGATGTCACGGCGCGCTCGTGGGTTCTCGTCGATGCAACCAGCAACCAGGTGCTCGCTTCCGGCAACCCGGACGAGCGCTCGGAGCCGGCGTCGCTGACCAAGCTGATGACCGCTTATCTCGTTTTCGACGCGCTCAAGTCGAAGAAGATCAACATGGACCAGACCGTCATGCCGAGCGAGGCCGTGCGCCGCGTGGGCACCGACGAGTCGCGCATGTTCATCGAGGCGAACAAGCCGGTGACCGTGCACGACCTGGTGTACGGCATGATCATCCAGTCGGGTAATGACGCGGCTATTGCGCTGGCGGAACTGGTGGGTGGCAGCGAGTCGAACTTCGTCGCGCTGATGAACGCGGCGGCCAAGCAGATCGGTATGAAGAATACCCATTTCGCCGATGTCAACGGCATGCCCGACCCGCAGCACTACACCACGGCGGGCGATCTGGCCGTGCTGTCCACGCGCCTGATCCGCGATTTCCCCGAGTACTACAGCATCTTCTCGGTGAAGGATTTCACCTATAACAAGATCAAGCAGCCGAACCGCAACCGCCTGCTGTGGATCGATTCCACCGTCGACGGCTTGAAGACCGGCCATACGCAGGCCGCCGGTTATTGCCTGATCGCCACGGCGAAACGTCCGCTGGACGGCGTACCTGACTCCAGCCGCCGCCTGGTCGCCGTCATGATGGGCGAGCCGAAAGAGCACAACCGGGTGCAGGACAGCCTGAAGATGCTGAACTACGGCTATACGGCCTATGACGCATTGCGCCTGTACAAGGCGGGTCAGGTGATTGAGTCGCCGCGCGTGTACAAGGGCACCGAGAATCTGGTGCAGGCTGGCGTGGAGACGGATCAGTACATCACCGTGCCGAAGGGCATGGGCGACAAGGTCAAGCCGACCGTCACGCACAACGACACCATCGTCGCGCCGATCAAGAAGGGTCAGCAGATCGGCACGGTGAAGATGGTGGCGGACGGCAAGGAAGTCGCGCAGTTTCCGCTGGTCGCGCTGCAGGACGTGCCGCAAGCCGGTTTTGTCGGCCGGACGTGGGACTCGCTGCTGATGATGTGGCAAAAGAGGAAGTAAGCGGCAAGGCAGGGCGGCAGTTGGATTTATGTGATCCGGCTCCATCTATGCCTGCTGTACGACGCCCGGGTGGACCGGGCGTCCCGTGATGGAGAACACCATGAGCTCACCCGATATCGACGCCCTGTTCGATTTCCCCTGCGATTTTCCGATCAAGGTGATGGGCGCGACGCATCCGGAATTCCGCGATGCCGTCGTGACCGTGATCCGCGAATTCGATGACCAGTTCGACATCGAGCGCATTGAAACGCGCCCGTCGTCGGGCGGCAAATACACCGGCCTGACCGTCACCGTACGGGCGCAGAGCCGGGCGCATCTCGACGATATCTATCGCGCGCTGACGGGCCACCCAATGGTCAAAGTGGTGCTTTGAGGCGAAGTTCGGGCGCGGTCATCGGCGGCTTCATAGGCACATCGCAGGCCGCCGGCGTGCACTCGTAGAGCTGCTTGAAGCGCGCGATTTCATCGAAGAGCCAGGTGCGAAAGACCTGCACGCGTTGCGTTCCCAGCAACGCGGGCGGGCACACAAAGTAGTAGTTCCACGGGCTCGGCCCATCAACATTGAACAGCCTCACCAGCCGGCCCGCCACGATTTCATGCATGGCAAGCGACCGGCGCACGAGTGCAATTCCCTGGCCTTGAATGGCCGCCTGCAGCAAATTCGACGAATCCTCGTATAAAACTCCGCGCTTGGGCTCAGGAAGGTCCACGAGTCCGGCTGCATCGAACCAGGGCTTCCAGAGTTCATCGTGTGAGCGCAGCAGCGGCACGTCGGCCATGTCGGCGGGCGTGCGCGGCAGCTTGCCGCCGTTGAAGTTCGGCGAGCACGCCGGGAAAAACACTTCATCGAGCAATTCTTCCGCGTGCAGTCCGGCGTATTTGCCCAGGCTGCTGAAACGGATGGCGACGTCCACGTCGTCACGGGTGAAGTCGGTCAGCGTGTTGGTCGAGAGCAACTCCAGGTTGATCTCCGGATGCTCCTCGATAAACCCGCCAATCCGCGGCGTCACCCAGCGTGCTGAAAACGACGAGAGCATCGACACCACCAGCCGCCGGTCCCGTTCGCCTGAACGCAGGCGGCGCGTGGCTTCGGCGAGGGCGGAGAGCGTGGCGCGAACCTCGGTGGCGTATTGGCGGCCGATGTCCGACAGGCGGACGCGTTTGCCGTCGCGAGCGAATAGCGTGACGCCGAGATCGGCTTCGAGCGCGCGGATCTGGTGGCTGACGGCGCCGTGGGTGACAAACAGTTCGTCGGCGGCACGTGAAAAGCTTTCATGGCGCGCGGCGGCTTCGAAGGCGCGCAGCGCGTTGAGGGCGGGGAGGTGTCTGAGGTCCACAGGCATTCTCTTGAGTTGCGTATGTGAATTTATCTCACAAACGGAAGAAAATTGCTCGTTTTGCCGAAACGTATGCTGAGCCTATCTTATAGCCATCAACACGAATTTTGGCGGAGGCTGTCATGCGAGAAATATCCACAAGCATCATGTTTGAGATCAACGATGGAGAGACTGTACCGATGAAAATTGGCCGCAGCGTCCGGTTGATCGTTCAGGGTGCGCCGGTGTGGGCTACACGTAGCAACGATACGGAAGATTACTGGCTTGTGCCGGGCGATTGCCTGAAGCTGCGTGAGCGTGAGCGCTTGTGGCTGAGTACGGAAAAGGGCCACACGGCACAGGTGGTGTTCACGTTGGCGCCGCGGCCGGATCAGCGGGCGATTGGATGGCTGGCGCGCAATTTCGAGAAGCTTGCCGGTCGCTTCAGGTCGGGGTGGAGGACGGTTTGAGAGCGTTTATGTTCGTTAGCGCTCGCGTGTGAAGGGGGCGGGGTTATCGCCGGCGATCCTGCTCCCCAACCCGCTGGCGCCGGTCATTCCCCGGTCCACTGGCACGAGTACCCGCCGGCATGGGAGACCGAACTTCGGTAAACTAGCGGAACTATGTCCGCCCAGCCGGTAATAACTTCCCCCTCAGCGTCATTAGATAGCGCGGATCACGCGGTCCCTGGCGCGTTGACCCCCTCGGTCATTTTCCGCTGGCGCGGCCTCGAGCCCTACACACAAAGCTTTGACGCCATGCGCGCCTTCACGGAAACGCGCACGCCCGAGACCACGGACGAAATCTGGCTCGTCGAGCATCCGCCCGTTTTCACCCTGGGACTGGCCGGCGACCCCGCGCATCTGCTCAACCCCAACAGCAACATTCCGCTCGTCAAGGTCGATCGCGGCGGCCAGATCACCTACCACGGTCCCGGACAAGTCGTTGCGTACCTGCTGCTCGACCTGCGCCGCCGGAAACTGATGGTGCGTGAACTCGTGCGGCGAATCGAGGCCGGCGTGATCGAAACGCTTGCATCGTATAATCTCGCAACGGAGCGCAAGGAGCGCGCGCCGGGCATCTACGTCGCGCCAACACCGTCGCAGCTTGCCCACGCGGGCGCAAAGATCGCCGCGCTCGGGCTGAAAATTCGCAACGGCTGCAGTTATCACGGCGTGAGCCTCAACGTGAAAATGGACTTGCAACCGTTCCTCTCGATCAACCCGTGTGGCTACGCCGGGCTGGAAACCGTCGACATGGCAACACTCGGCGTGGCAGCAGACTGGAACAACGTGGCTCAAACGCTGGCTGAAAACCTCACTCACCATATCGGCGGCCATTGCGCGACCGCCGCCCAACCGCAGAACGGCGTGGCCGTCTGAATGGACCGACCGAATGACTGACGTAACTGGAAATCTGGCTGGCAGTACTGACGCATTGACGCCCGCTGCCGCACCCTACGACGCCACCGCCAAACAAAAAGCGCAAGCGAAGACGGCGCGCATCCCGATCAAGATCGTCCCGATCGAAAAGCTGAAAAAGCCGGAATGGATTCGCGTGAAGGCCGCAACGGGAAGTTCGCGTTTTACCGAGATCAAGCAGATCCTGCGCGAACACAACCTGCATACGGTCTGTGAAGAAGCAAGCTGCCCGAACATCGGTGAATGTTTTGGCAAGGGCACCGCGACGTTCATGATCATGGGCGACAAATGTACGCGTCGCTGCCCGTTCTGCGACGTGGGCCACGGCCGCCCCGATCCGCTCGATGCCGACGAACCGCTGAACCTCGCCCGCACGATCGGTGCGCTGAAGCTCAAGTACGTCGTGATCACGAGCGTGGACCGCGACGACCTGCGCGACGGCGGCGCAGCGCACTTCGTGGAATGTATCCGCCAGGTGCGTGAGCATTCGCCCATGACGCGCATCGAAATCCTGACGCCGGATTTCCGCGGCCGTCTGGACCGCGCGATTGGTATCCTGACCGCCGCGCCACCGGACGTGATGAACCACAACCTTGAAACGGTGCCGCGCCTGTACAAGGAAGCGCGTCCGGGTTCCGACTACGCGCATTCGCTGAAACTGCTGAAGGACTTCAAGGCGCTGCATCCGGAAGTGGCGACCAAGTCCGGCCTGATGGTCGGCCTGGGCGAAACGGAAGAAGAAATTCTTCAGGTCATGCGCGACCTGCGCGCGCACAACGTCGACATGCTGACGATCGGCCAGTACCTCCAGCCTTCCGAACACCATCTCCCGGTGCGTTCGTACGTCCATCCGGACAGGTTCAGGATGTACGAGGAAGAAGCGTACAAGATGGGCTTCACGCACGCGGCTGTCGGCGCCATGGTGCGGTCGAGCTATCACGCGGATCAACAGGCTCACGACGCAGGGCTGGTTGGCGCGATGTAAGCCTTTCTCTGGCTTGGCCGGTACGAAAAAAACCCACGGAAACGTGGGTTTTTTCGTTTTGGGACCCCTCCGATTGCCCGGAACGCGTGACTTTGCCGGACCCAGTCCCAACGGTCCCAAAACCTCGGGAAAGCCCGTAGATAAAGCGTCTCAGGGATAACCCGAATGCCGTCCGGATGGTCGGACGGTCTAATTCCCGAATTCCGGAAACACGGATTTTCACGGCTTCAAGTCAACAAAAAACCCTTATAAATCAAGGTACAAGGCGAATCAAAAACTGGCATCGACCTTGCAATATGAAGGGCGGCCACACAGGCCACAAAAAAAGACAGGGAGACGATTCGATGCAACCCATCCCATTCAGCTTCACCTGATTTTGCCGACGCCAGACGCGCATCGCCGCAGCCTAGCGCCGGCGCGTTTTTGTCTCACCCCCTTGCTACTCGCCGACCATGCCCGGAACAACTGTGACAACCGTGAAGAAACCCTTTTATAAAGTCCTGTACGTGCAGGTGCTGTTGGCGATCGCCATCGGCATTGCGCTCGGGCACTTCTACCCCGCGCTCGCCACCGAGATGAAGCCGCTCGGCGATGGGTTCATCAAGCTCATCAAGATGGTGATTGGCCCGATCATCTTCTGTACGGTTGTGACTGGTATCGCCGGCATGGAAGACATGAAGAAGGTGGGGCGCGTGGGCGGCAAGGCGCTGCTCTACTTCGAAATCGTCTCGACGTTCGCGCTCGTGCTCGGCCTCGCCGCCACGCACATCCTGAAACCGGGTGTGGGCTTCAACATCGATCCGGCCACCCTCGACGCCAAGGCGGTTGCCTCGTACGCCGCCAAGGCGCACGGGCAGACGACCACCGACTTCCTGATGCATATCATCCCGGACACGATCTCGTCGGCGTTCGCGCAAGGCGAAATCCTGCAGATCCTGCTGGTCGCGCTGCTGTTCGGCGCGGTGCTCGCCACGGCTGGCGAGAAGGGCCGCGTGGTGACCGGTTTTATCGAAGGGCTGTCGCATATCCTGTTCGGCATCGTGCGCATCATCACCAAGCTGGCCCCGATCGGTGCGTTCGGCGCAATGGCGTTCACCATCGGCAAGTACGGCATCGGCTCGCTGATCCCCATGCTCAAGCTGATCGGCACGTTCTACCTGACGTCGATCGTGTTCGTGGTCGTCGTGCTTGGCGCGATTGCACGCATGGTGGGCTTTAACATCCTGCGCTTCGTCGCGTACATCAAGGAAGAAATGCTGATCGTGCTGGGCACCAGCTCATCGGAAGCTGCATTGCCGCAGCTGATGCTCAAGCTCGAAAAGCTCGGCTGCTCGCGCTCGGTCGTCGGCCTCGTGGTGCCGACCGGTTATTCGTTCAACCTTGACGGCACCAACATCTACATGACGATGGCCGTGCTGTTCATCGCCCAAGCCACGAACACGGACCTCACGTGGACGCAACAACTGACGCTGCTCGCGGTGACCATGCTTACGTCGAAGGGCGCAAGCGGCGTGACCGGCGCGGGGTTCATCACGCTGGCTGCAACGCTCGCCGTCGTGCCGACCATTCCGCTCTCGGGCATGGTGCTGATCCTTGGCATTGACCGCTTCATGAGCGAGTGCCGCGCGCTGACTAACATCGTGGGCAACGGCGTGGCAACGGTGGTTGTGTCGGCATGGGAAAACGAACTGGACCGCAACAAGCTGCGCGATCAGCTCAAGCACGGCGCGGTGGATACCGAAGCCGAAACCGTGTCCTGATCGGGTGAAGCAGCGGCTGGTCCAGGCGCGCTGCTTTACCCGGCATTCACGCGAAAGGGAATCAACAGCAATGACAGCGGCGAAGCATTCGGTGGCGAATGCTTCGCCGCGTCCGTTTACGGCCGACCTGGCGAGGGCGTCGGCGAGGGCGTCGACGGAAGCCTCGTTCGAAGCGGCGCGTGCCACAATCGGGGGTCCCCATCGTCTGGAACCCGTTCACGTGACGCGGCGTTTGGTCGTTTTCCTGATTCTTCTCGCGGCGCTCGCCGGCGTATGCGCGCTCACGTGGAGCATCGCGTGGCAACGTGGCCTCGACGCGTTGCGCCAAAACGCGGCGGCACGTGTCGACCGCACAACGGCTGAGCTGAAAAGCACGCTCGACCGTTACGAATATCTGCCTTATCTGCTCTCGCGCCATCCGTTCGTTCAGGAAGTCCTCGCCGATCCGAACCCGCAATTCACTGCACGGGCAGACCGTTATCTCGCCGACCTGAACACGCACGCGCGCGCCACGGCGACGTACATCATCCAGGCGAACGGGCGCTGCGTGGCGGCGAGCAACTGGGATGGCCCGGATAGCTTCGTCGGCGCGGAGTATCTGTTCCGGCCGTATTTCGTCGATGCTGTCAAAGGCGGCACCGGCCGCTTTTTCGGGCTCGGCACCGTCTCGCGCGAACCGGGTTATTTCATCTCGCAGCCGGTATTCAAAGAGGGGACGCGCGACATTATCGGCGTGGCGGTGGTCAAGCTGAACCTGGAATGGCTGCAAGGCGCCGATGCCTCCGAGCCGCTGCTCGTGACCGACGATCACGGCGTGATCTTCCTGTCGTCGGTGCCGGCGTGGAAATATCACACGCTTCGGCCGTTGCCGAAGGATATCGAGGCGTCGGTGTATTCCGCTCGGCAGTACGCGCAGCATCCGATCACCGCACTGCCAATGACCATCGTACGTACGCTCGAGGGCGGCGCGCAGATTGTGCGCGTGGGGGGCGGGCGCGACGCGCCGAGTTTTCTCGCGACGCAGCGCGCACTGGGCGAGCCCGACTGGCACTTGATGACGATGGTGTCTCTCGATCCGGCGGTCGATGCCGCGTGGAGCGCGACGATTGTGACGGCGCTGGTGTTCGTATCGCTGTGTTTGCTCGCGTTTTACTGGCGTATGCGGCGTGCCCGTGTACGGGAAATGATCCGCAGCCGCGCGCTGTTGCAGACCGCCTATGCCGAACTGAACGAGCGCGTCGCGGAGCGGACGGCGGATTTATCGGAGGCGAATGCGTTGCTGACCAAGGAGGTGAGCGAGCGCACGCGGGCCGAACAGGACTTGCGCGCCGCGCACGGCGAGCTGATCCAGGCGAGCAAACTCGCCGCGCTCGGTCAGATGGCGGCGGGCATTACGCATGAGCTGAACCAGCCGCTCGCCGCGTTACGCAGTTTCTCCGACAACACCCGCGTGCTGATCGAACGCGGCGATCACGCGGCGGCCCATGAGAACCTCGAGGCAATTGCCGCGCTGACCGAGCGGATGGGAAAGATCACGAATCAGTTGAAGTTGTTCGTGGCGAAGGCCCGCCCGAAAAACGCGCGCACCGATGTCGGCCGCGCGTTGCGCAACGTGCTCGCGATGTTGCAGCCGCGCATGAAAAACGTGGTGCTCGCCTTCGATGCCAACGAACGCGCCGACTCCAGTCCGCCGCTGTATGTGCGCTGCGAGGATCTGCGGCTCGAGCAGATCCTGATCAACCTGATTGGCAATGCGCTGGACGCCGTGGTCGCGTGCGATGTACCTCGTATCGAGATCGAGTTGGTGAGGCACGAAATGACCGTCGATATCGTGGTCCGGGACAACGGGCCGGGCATTCCGCCCGATGTCCTGCCGCGCCTGTTCGAGCCGTTTTTCACGACGAAGGAAATGGGCCACGGATTGGGTCTGGGGTTGGCGATTTCATCGGCTATTGCGCGGGACTATGGCGGCACGCTGGTCGCCCGCAACCTGATCCCGCAGATGGAAGTGGATGGGCCCGAGGGCGGCACGCAGGCGGATGCGGATCGTTCGCACGGCGCAGAATTCGTGATTACGCTGCATCGCGCGTGACAAGAGCGTGGGTAGCACAGCAGCAGTACGCTCCATATGCTGAGAAAATGCCGGATAGGTAACGGACCGCAGCGGTTCGCAGCGATCCGCGCTGAAAACAGGCAACACACAGCAATACCCCGCAATACCCCGCAGGAGTAAAAACCGATGACCGCAGGCCTACAGGTGATCTTCATCGAAGACGATGAACTGGTGCGCCGCGCAAGCGTACAAAGCCTCCAGCTCGCCGGCTTCGACGTAACCGCATTCGGCAGCGTGGAGGGCGCATCGCGCCTGATCGACGCCAGTTTCCCCGGCGTGATCGTGAGCGACATTCGCCTGCCGGGCGCGAGCGGCCTCGACCTTCTGGCCCAATGCCACGAACGGGCGCCCGAAGTCCCGATCATCCTGGTGACAGGCCACGGCGACATCTCCATGGCGGTCCAGGCCATGCGCGACGGCGCCTACGATTTCATTGAGAAGCCGTTCGCGTCGGAGCGCTTGATCGAAGCGGTTCGCCGCGCGCTGGAGCGTCGCACACTCGTGCTCGAAAACCGCGCGCTACGGCGCGAACTTGCCGGCCAGAGCAGCGTGGCGCCGAAAATCATTGGCCGCAGCCCGGCTATCGAACAGGTGCGCAAGCTGATTGCAAACGTCGCGCCCACCGATGCCTCCGTGCTGATCAACGGCGACACCGGCGCGGGCAAGGAGCTGATCGCGCGGAGCCTGCATGATCTCTCGCCGCGCCGGGACAAACCGTTCATCGCGGTGAATTGCGGCGCGTTGCCCGAGCAGATGTTCGAGTCGGAGATGTTCGGCTACGAGGCCGGCGCGTTCACGGGCGCGCAGAAACGCCGCATCGGCAAGCTCGAACATGCGTCGGGCGGCACGCTGTTCCTCGATGAGATCGAAAGCATGCCGCTCGCGCTGCAAGTGAAATTACTGCGCGTGCTGCAGGACGGCGTGCTGGAGCGGCTTGGCTCGAATCAGCCGATTCGCGCGAATTGCCGGGTGATCGCGGCTGTGAAGGGCGATATGGCGGAGCACGTCGCGGCGGGCACGTTCCGGCGCGACCTGATGTACCGGCTGAACGTGGTGACGATCACGCTGCCGCCGCTGGCTGAGCGCCGCGAAGACGTGGTGCCGCTGTTCGAGCACTTTTTGCTCGATGCCGCCGTGCGATACGAACGCCCCGCGCCGCTGCTCAGCGATCGCCAGCGAGCCGAACTGATGCAGCGCGACTGGCCGGGCAATGTGCGCGAACTGCGCAACGCGGCCGACCGGATGGTGCTGGGAATCATCGATGAAACCGGTGTTCCCCTCGATGCCGCCACACAGTCGCTCAAGGAGCGCACGGAGCAGTTCGAACGCGCGGTGATCGCGGAGGCGCTGGAGCAGTGCGGTGGCGTGGTGGCCGCAGCAGCCGACCGGCTGCAACTCGGCAAGGCTACGCTCTACGAGAAGATCAAGCGCTATGGGCTGGCGGCAAAGGGCGAGGTCGAGCGGTAGGGAAAGTCTGGTGTTCTGCGTATTTTTCCCACCCCCAAAAGCAAAATGCCCGCCGATGAATCGGCGGGCATTTTGCTGTTAACCGTGTCACGCGTAAGGCCGAACCTGCCTCAGGCTGCGTTCAGCGCCTTGTCGAGAAGTGCGTCGAGCTCGGAGAACGTCGGCTCGCCCACGTAACGCTTCAAGATCTTGCCGTCCTTATCCACGACAAACGTAGTCGGCGTCAGTTGGACATTGCCGAACTGCTTCGCGGCGCTGCCGTCATCCATCGCAACCTTGAACGGCAGGTTGCGCGTCTGCGCGTAGTTGGTCACGTACATGGGCGCGTCGTATTTCATCGCCACGGCGACGAAATCCAGGCCGCGGCCCTTGAAGCGGTTGTACGTGTCGACCATTGCCGGCATCTCTTTCATGCAGGTTTCACAGTCGGTCGCCCAGAAATTGATCAGGTAGACCTTGCCCTTGAGATCCGTTGATGTCGAGATTTTCTGCCCCGACAGCAGCGTGAACGTGGCATCCGGAACACGTTGCTGGCCGCCGAACGCGAAATAGCCGGTGCACGCGATCACGCCGGCGACCACCGCCATCAAGATATAGCGCAGCGGGCTCTTGCCGCGCCTCGGTGAAACCTGTGAATTTTCTGACATGGAAACCTCGAGCGTGCTCGGTTCGTACCTGGTTTGTACCCGGCAAATTTGCAACAACGCGCAACAGCGCCAGCTTGGACCGCATTTTAGCCCCAATCTCGAGAAAGCGTTCTGCGTGCGGCTTGCTGTGAGCCGTTTGCAAGGCAACGCGCTGTCCCGTGTGGAACCTGCTGTCAACGTATTTAGCACCGGCAGCGGATAATCACGTTTTTCCCCGCTGCTTTCCCATGATCAGATCTTTTCCACGTGCTTTGAAACGCGCTTTTCCTCATACCGCCGTGCCGTCCCCGCGCACACTGTTCAAATCGGCCGCTTCGACCGCCACGCTCTTGTTCACCACCGTGGCGTTGCTTGCCTGCACGCCGGCCTACGACTGGCGCACGATCCAGAACAACGACGACGCCTACGAAGTCACCTTCCCGGCCAAGCCGCGTTCGGATGCCCGCGATATCGACGTCGCCGGGAAGCCGATGCATATGAAGATGCAGATGGCCGAGGCGGGTGACGCCGTGTTCGCCGTGGGTACGGTCGACTTGCCGGATGCCGACCCCGCGACTCAGCGCGCGGCACTCGTTTTTCTCCAGCAGGGTCTCGCGCGCAATCTCAACGCAGCACCCGCCGCACATCCGGTTGACATTGAAGTGGCGGCAGGCGGCCGCTTGTCCGGCTCGGAAATTGCCGTCAGCGGCACAAGCGCCAATGGCCAGAAAAGCGAAACACGTCAGATCCGGGCACGTTTTATCGCCAAAGGAACCCACGCTTACCAAGTTGCAATAGTCTCGACGAAGATGCCGCCGCCCGATCAAGTCGACCAGTTTTTTTCCTCGTTCAAACTTTTTTAAGTATTTGCCCTGAAGCGCGTCCATTCGTTCGCGGATATTTCTCAAATTGAGCGACACCTCGCAAACGTTTCGGGTCTGAGAAATCGCACAAGCATTTACCGCTAAAACTAGGATTTATCTCAGTTTTTTAAACTATCCACAGAGGCTGTGGATAACTTTGTGGAAAACATCACCGCACCCTCGCCAAGTGCCCGCCCGACGCGGCTTTCCTTACTTTGCCTTGATTCAGTGCAGTCAAAAATAGTCAATAAAATCAACGGCCTGTCGATCATTGCCAAAATAAGTGTTTGATCAGATGTTAGAGAAACCAAGAACGACGCAATGTGCATAAGTCAAGTCTTGACAGGCGATTTTTCTTTTTGCGGGCGCCGGCGTTTCAGTGGTGGTTTATGCGGTCGAAAATGCCCGCCGATACTGAATTGCTTCGGCGAGGTGGGTCGCTGTTGGCGAATCGGCTGCAGCGAGATCGGCGATCGTGCGCGCCACTTTCAGCACGCGGTAATACGCCCGTGCCGACCAGCCGAAACGTTCTCCGGCTTCGCGAAGCAGCGCTTCCCCGGTGGCATCGAGCTGGCAGACGGCGTCCACTGCGCGCCCGTCCAGCTCGCGATTCGTCTTGCCTTGCCGTTCAAGTTGCCGGTCGCGCGCGTCCGCGACGCGCCGCGCAACGGTTGCGCTCGTTTCACCAATCGACGCGCTCCTCCCGGACAACTCCGCTGGCGACAACGCGGGCAATTCGATCTGGATGTCGATGCGATCGAGCAGCGGCCCCGATAACTTGCGCAGATACCGGGTGGCGACGTCTGGCGTGCATCGGCAGCGGCCGTTCGGATCGCCGCGCCAGCCGCACGGACACGGATTCATTGCTGCGACCAATTGACACGCTGCCGGAAAATCCGCCTGATGCGCCGCGCGTGAAATGGTGATGCGGCCAGCCTCAAGCGGTTCGCGTAGCGTTTCCAGCACTTTCCAGTCGAATTCGGGCATTTTGCGTTCCGGCACACTTTGGCCCCAAAAGTTGCTCAGACCTCCGGTGCTCGCAGCGCGCCGGAGCAGACCTTAGGTGCATTTGAATTTGACGTATTTTTCTCCTTGGTCGATAGAGCCTTTGTCTGGTGGACCACTAGCCGCTGTGGGAAAGTGGGGGCAACCGGTGGGCAAGGTTCGGGAAACTCCGCGGGTTTGGGAGTTTTCCGACCTTGTCCACGGCGTTGTCCCCACGAAGTTGACGAAGTCAACTTTTCCACAGCTTGGTGCCCCCCTGCCTCGGCTGATTTGAGTCGCATGCGAACACAATGTCTTACAATCCTCCGAAGAAATATTCGAGCCGACTCCCGGGGGCAGCATGTGGCACGACGTCGAGGCAACATCCGACCTATTGAATTTCAGTTTGATAGCAGAAACGGCGGCGGGCTTAATTCACGATGCCGGCGGCCAGCCAATCTCCATCGGGATTTCGGGAAGTTGGGGAACTGGTAAATCGTCGCTCGTGAAGATGATTGGCGGGGCGTTGGGGGAAAAGGATACTTCTGGAAAACCTTATCTCTTCGTTGAATTTAACGCGTGGCTTTATCAGGGATTCGACGATGCGAAGCTTGCGTTGCTCCAGGCTGTCTCGGACGTATTAAGTGAAGAAGCGAGAAACCAAAAGACCTTTCTCGAAAAAGCCGCTGATTTTGCCAAACGCGTCCGATGGTTTCGCGCATTGAAAATTGCAGCGCCAGTTGCTTCAGCGGCAATTGTAGGAGGCGCTGTAGGGGGCCCGATTGGCGCAATCCTCGGCGGATTATCGGGTTTGGTTTCCGGCTCGCTAAAAGAGTCAGACATCGAGAAAGTCAAAAAGGCGTACGACGACTTGTCTCCCGAAGTAAGAGAGTTACTCAAGGAAAAGGAAGTCGAGTCTCCACAAAAGGAGATTGAGGGTCTACGCAAGGCATTCGCAGAATTGCTCGAATCTTTGCAGGTGACTCTGGTGGTTTTGGTCGACGACTTGGACCGCTGCATGCCAGACACTGCCATTTCAACTCTCGAAGCAATACGACTGCTCCTCTTCCTCCCTAGGACGGCTTTTATCATCGCGGCAGACGAGAAAATGATTCGCAGCGCGGTGCGCGCGCATTTTGCGCAAGCTCAGTTCGATGACGAGCTCGTGACGAGCTATTTTGACAAGCTGATACAGATTCCTCTTCGTGTACCGCGTCTGGGCGTGAATGAGGTTAAAGCATATGTTTTGCTGTTGATGCTTGACTTGGCAGTTCGTAGGAAGCTGGTGGACCCTACAGTAGCGGAGACTGCGAAAACAAACGTATTGGCCGCCGTTAAAGAGGGCTGGCTAGGAGGCCTCACGCGTCAAAAGCTCGTATCCGCAATGGGTGCCGCTGCGGCGAAACTCGAGAAGGAGATAGATATCGCCGACCAGCTTGCGGCGATATTGGCGACGGTCGACCAAATTTCTGGCAATCCAAGACTCATAAAGCGATTTCTGAACAATTTGCTTATCCGGGAGTCCGTGGCCAAAGCACACGGGATGACTATTTCGTTTGAGCATCTGGTGAAGCTGCAGCTCTTTGAACGCTGTGCGTCGTCGGCCGCATTTGAGTTTCTTGCGAAGTCGGTTACCTCATCGGAAGACGGTCAACCGGAGTTTCTGCACAAGCTGGAAGACGAGTTAAAGAACGGGGAGCCTTACGAGGCGCCTGACCCAAGTTGGAACAGTCCCTTTGTTGCCGACTGGGTTGCGCTGAGTCCATCGCTTGCTGGGACCAACTTGCGGCCTCTCCTGCATTTGAGTCGGGATAGGGTCGTTGCGCTTGCGGCACTTGACGAACTTTCGCGGGAAGCGCGTTCGGTTTTCGAGAGCCTGCTAGAAGCGAAAACAGTTCAGCACGCATTGGTCGAACAGGTGAAAGCGCTCGGCGAAAGCGAAGCGGAATCGGTGCTGACCCGGCTGAAGCGTCGGGCGCGAACGGAACAGTGGGATGTTGTCGCTCTGAGGCGGTGTTTGCACATCACCAAGGCTTTTCCAACGCTCGGCCGGTCCTTTTGTTCCCTTTTGGATGAGATACCCCCAAAGGACCGTCCACCGGTGCTTGTGCCATTGATTGCGTCAGAGGAGTGGGCGAAAGAATTGCTCGAGCGCTGGGCAGCGGACGCCCACACGCCCGCGCCGGTGAAAAACGCTATCAAAATAAAGCGGTGACAGGAAATGGGGACATCAACTTCAAGTTCCGGCCCGGGTTCCAGCGTGCCGTTCGACCCGCCATGGCTTGAGCCTCTCCAGACCGAGCTCGGTGGCGGTGGGACAGGCGTTGGCGGTGGAGAGACCGAAGGAGGCGAAGAGCCGAATAGTTCCGAGTCGCAAAATGACTTCGAACCGCACCAGCCGGATACCCTGATTGCGCCACCACGTCGTTTCGCTCCAGCACGTAGAGAGCTTGGCGGATTTGCGCGGACAGGAGACGGTCGCGCCTTTCGGCGCGCGGTCGGGCACTACTCCAGAACGGGAATGGGCGGAGCACGGCGCGCGGCGGGCAGGATGCGTGCGGCGACTGTCGCCGCGGGCGGACTTGTATCTTTCCTTCAGGCCGCACGAGCAGGCACTGACGGTGCCGTTCGTGACTGGATTCAGGCGCTTACCGCCACCGCCCCATCTGTTCGCGAGGTTATCGACGCGATAGTTCGCGAGGTCGTGGGCGCTGGCGGAACTGTTGACGAAGACTCGATACGTGACTCGATGTCACAAGCGTTTTCTGAGCTGCTCGAACTGCAACCGGATATCAATCCGCTGAACATGTCGGACGACAACATATGGTCGTTGGTCGAAGAGTACTTGGCCGTCGAGGCCTGCAATCGGCTGCAGATTGATATCGGGCAACTTTTCGAAAGCGCAAGACTTTCGCCGATTGAAGTCGTTCGGAGGACAGATGACATTCGCGAGTACATGAAGGCGGAAATTTCGGCTCAGCTCGAGTCGCTTCGGCTGGACCAACCAAGCCCAAATCCCAACGAGTTCGAAGGCATCATGCAAAAGGCGCTGACTAATACCTTTCTGGTGTTTGAGGGAGAACTACAGTGAGGGTCATGTGCTTACCTGCCGAGTTGATTCCTGAGCAGCTCGTTGACGACACCGATTATTTTTCGCTTTATGCGAATACCGGACGCCAGAACGTCGGCAGGATATCGTCGGGTTGGGTCAGTTCACTCGCTCGTTCTGGCTTCGCCCCTCCCAGTGCAGTTTGGGATTTCGTGACGATATCTCTGGCTGTCGCAGCTGCCGACATTGCTTGCAGCAGGCAAGGAAGTGCTGATGGTTGGACTCGGATGATTGAGCTCGAAGTTGCGCTTCATGAGCCGGAGCGCTGGATAGCGCAAAAACCGAGTCTTGAAAGAACCTTCAGGTTTCTCACCGGCGATTTCTGGACGCTGAACTTCCGCGATGGTGGGGTGGCGCCCCCATCAACTACCGCTCCGCGACAAACCGACGCCGATTGTGTAGCGCTTCTATCTGGCGGGCTTGACAGCCTTGTAGGTGGAATCGAACTGGCAGCAACAGGACGCACGCCTTTGTTCGTATCGCAGATGGCCAAAGGTGATTCCGATACCCAGAGGCTTTTTGCGCGCCATCTGGGCGGCGGCGAACGACACTTCCAGTGGAATCACCGAATAACCGTGCCGCATGTGACGGAACGCTCGACGCGTGGTCGTTCAATTGTGTTTCTGGCCTTCGCAATCCTTGCCTCGACGACGCTGCCCGGTTGGCAAACCGGTGGAACAACGGCCCTGGTGATTCCGGAAAATGGCTTTATCAGCCTCAACATCGCGCTGAATGCAGGCCGCTTCGGAAGCTACAGCACGAAAACCACACATCCGACTTTCCTCGAAGGGATACAGCGAGTCGTCGATGAGGTCGGATTGCGTGTGCGCCTCGTGCGGCCTTACCAACTCGTGACCAAAGGGGAGCTGCTTGTTAATTGCTCCAATGGCCTGCTGCTTCATGAACTCGCGGGACATTCAACCAGCTGCGGTCGCTTCGGCTACTACAATTACACGCACTGCGGCCGGTGTGTGCCCTGTCTTGTGCGGCGCGCTTCTTTCCTGCGGGCTGGTATAACGGACCCGACGTCCCGATACATATTTCCGGACCTAGCAACGGCCGGACGCGAGCGAGGTCCCAATGACGTCGGCTCCGTCGCTACTGCGTACGTGAACTACAGTGAGAAGGGAGTTGATAGACTGATTGGCGGTGCATTGTCGTTTGCGCCGCCCGGAGAGCGGGATTCATACTCTGCAGTGTTTGCACGAGGCATGGATGAGCTCGGAGAGCTTCTACGTGTGCACAACGTCCTGTGATTGATTTCCACTGCCATCTCGACCTTTACCCGGAAGCGTTGCGGCTTCTCCCCGAAGTCTCGCGCAGGAATCTGTTCACCCTAGTGGTGTCGACAAGCCCTCGAGCGTGGCAGGCGACGTCACGAGTATTCGCCGGTTACGACAACGTCCGCGTAGCGCTAGGCCTGCATCCCGAGATTTTTGAGAAAAAGCAGTCGGAACGCGAACTGCTCCTCGAAAACGTGCGGAACACCCAGTTCATCGGGGAGGTCGGGCTGGATGGCTCGCGAAGATTCGTCAGCACGCTGGATGTTCAAGAACGGCTGCTCGACGATGTGCTTGGCGAATGCGCATCACGTGGCGGGAAAGTCATTAGTCTGCATTCACGTGGAGCAGCAACGAGAGTCCTTGACCTTATTGAATCTCATCCGGAGTGCGGCCTTCCTGTCTTACATTGGTTCTCGGGAACACCAAGGGAATTGCGACGCGCCACAGAGCTAGGCTGCTGGTTCAGTGTCGGGCCCGCCATGCTCATGGCTGAAAAGGGCCGACGCCTACTCGCAGACATGCCGCTGAATCGTGTGTTGCCAGAGACTGACGGGCCGTTTGCCGCGAGGAACGGCACCCCTTGGATGCCATGGGAGGCGATATCGATATCCGGAACCGCCTCCACGCTGTTTGGCCAGCCCGAGGACGTCATCGTCAGCACTTTCAAAGACAATCTGCGGGTTTTGCTTGAGCGTCATCAAAATCCTGCGGATTTGAGGCGCATTTTGGTTCCAGCTCAGCGACAGCTCCCTTTATAACCGCGGCGCAATTATTGTCGGCTTCGGCCAAGACCTCCAGCCAGAAGAGGATTTGCTAAGCAAAATCGATAGCAGCAAAAGTTTTAAGGGTGAGCAGAAGCTGAGCCCAAAGCGCTATACAGCGGATGACAACCTCCGCACCTCATCAACACTTCAAATATTTTGACGCTCACGAGCTTGCAGCGTTGCTGAATCTTTCCGTTCTCGCCATCCGGCGGCGAGCAAAACACCGCCCTTGGCTGCTGCCACCCCGTGCGGTCCTATTTGACCGCGAGCTTCTTCGTTGGCGTCAGGACGTCGTCAGCTCATGGCTGGATGAAAATCACAGCGCGTCGCTCAAATTTTAGACGTCCCGCGCCGGACCTTCTTTCCGTCGGAGTTATCGACCGGTTCTGCCTCGCCCTGGTTATCTGCGAACAGTTCCGCCGGGGCTACTGCGAGTGCTTGGGCCACGAGAGCGAGGTTGTCCATCGACCCGTTGGTAATCATCCGCTCAAGTTGACTGACGTAGGTACGATGCAGCCCCGCCAAGTCGGCAAGTCCTTCCTGTGAAAGTCCCCGCGCGGCCCTCAGCCGTTTCAGATTGTTCGATAGCAGCAGGCGCATTTCCAGCTGCGAGGGATTTAGCTCTTCTTTCATAGAGCCGAAGCATTACCCAACGCAGCGTTTGAATCTACAGACAATGCATCTACAGCTTTTACGCCTACAGCGTTTACATCTACAGCTTTTGCATCTACACTCGGTTCAAAGTCGACTGAGTCATTTGAGCAGCAGCAAAAATGATGGCTGGCAAATTTGAGCTAGCGCTTCGCAACTTCAAGTCTTTTTGTAACAGCAGCGGGAGAGGTAAGTTGGAAATCGTTCATGTTCATTACGTGCCGGCGACTATCCGTGCCGCTCTCACGCGAATCGGCGCCCCGGTCACCATCGAGCTTGAGGGCGAAAGCATCGATTTGCCGGCCCAGGTGCTACCAGGCGAGGTCGAGTGGCGTGCTGACCTACTGAAGTGGCTTGTTCGCAAATGCGTAAGCGATTACATCGCCACGCCAGTGCAGCAGCGAGATGAATTTGACAACACCATTGAACTGCAGCTGATAGTGCATACCGGTTTGCATCCGCTGGAAGCGCGAATAGTTTTGCAAGAAGCGTATGCATTGCTTGGCGGGTTGACGGCAGATGAGTATGAAGCCATGACCAACGGCAACCCTCTTTTCAAGGGGCACGTGCGAACAGAGTGGGATGGCCTTAAAGCGAGGTACGCCAAGATTCTTCGCGGCAGTGCCGAGTCATCACACCGCAGCCTGGCTACCTGACGACCCTGAGACATGATTGATGGCCATTATCTTTGTGCTTCGATAGCGTCGAACAGTTTCTGGGGGGGCCTCAAGCGTCTGCCTCAGGGTCACTTGGTCGTCGGACAGCAAGCCGAGCCCGAAGGCATTCGATTTATCAATTGGATATGAGCCCAAAGGTCACGAGGAAGTCGCGACTTGAGGACAGAGTGCTGCGCTCTATCCGCAGGCGAGCAGGAGTTGTGATTCTCCGCTCGGACCTTTCGCCTTTAGGTAGCGCGGCGCAGCTAAGCCGCGTACTCAGAAAGCTGGTCGCAGCCAAGACGTTAGTACGCGTTAGTCATGGCGTGTACGCCAAAACGCGGATGAACCGGTTCACCGGGGGACTAATGCCAGCTGCCACTTTTGAAACAATAGCTGCGGAAACTTTCGCCAAGCTCGGCATCCAAATCGGACCAGGCTTGCTCGCTCGAGAGTACAACTCCGGCGCGTCAACACAGGTGCCGATGCTTGCAGTGGTGACCACGGGGCGACGTCGAATTAGTCGAAAAATTCAGGTCGGAACCAGGATGATGACGTACGAGCGAGCCGGCGTGCGGCGGCGAAAGGATACGCTATGACTAGACGACGGGCGTTGCTGAGCGACCAACAAGGTGCGCATGTCCTTGCGGTCGCATCGGAGCAACAGCCACATAGACTGATATTCATACTTACCGCCGCATCGATGCCCTCGGAATTACGACTCTCGGGTGTACCTGCTGAGGTCAAGCGACAGCAGCGTCATGGAGGTCAGTGATGACTGAACTCGGAGGAGGTATCGCGATTGACCCCAACGCGCCAACTCTGTATGTGGGATTCAGTGGTGTCTTGCATCGCGGTGAAGGCATGATGGACACCCACGGAAGAGTCACGCTCAATTCCGGTCGACGGCCGTTTGAAAGCGCCCACTACCTCTCCGACGCGCTCGCACCGTATCCATATTTGCGGCTAGTACTGACGACGAACTGGACGCGGTGGTTCGGTGACGCAGACACAATCGCGTTGTTGCCTAGCGAGCTTGGGCGAAGAGTCGTCGGCACGACGCGCGAGTATCCACCGCGTTTCGGCGAGCTACAAAATGGCTCCGGGCGGACGTGGTCCATCATCAGACATGCCGGTGCGTATAGGCTTGGAAATTGGTTTGCAATTGGGGATGATTTTCGCGGCGTGCCGCTCGATTTGATGTCACGTTTCTTCGTCGTACCAGGAGACACCGGACTTGAGACACCCTACATGCAGGAAGTGTTTCATGCATGGCTCGCGTCAAAGGTGACGGACGGTCGAGTATGAGTAACAGCGGTTGGGACATCGCCATGCGACGCATCGACGTCGAATACGACCTCCCACAATTTGTAGCATCATCCCTCGTCCGCAAAATCACCGCGAACAACTTCAGGCTAGCGGTGACGGACCGCGTCAAGGTTGGACACTTGCCAGATGAGGTTATCGCGCGTATCGAGCACATCGTTATCGAAGCCTACCTTGAAGCTGGCGAAGACGTTAGCGAAGAAATTCTGCGCGAGGACCTTTGGCAGCAAGCCTTGACTTCTCGGCGCGAGATGATTGTGAATGGCGACTTGATTTCAGAAGCGGAATTTCGCAGGCGCGGCAACCTGACAGCGCGACGGCTTTCCGTGCTCCTGGCGGACGACAGCGTTTTTACGATTGAAGTAGACGGCGTGGAGTATTTCGCCGCCTCCCTAGCAGTTCCGGCAAATCAGCGAAGGAGCGTATACGAAATTTGCCGGGTAATTGCGACAGCGCCGTCGGACGCACGGCTGGACTTTCTCACTTCACGGCGTGAACGTCTTGGCGACCGTAGTCCTCTCGACGTTCTGAAGACCATGGACGGGTTCAAAACAGTGAGTCAAATGGCCACGGCTTGGGCCGCGCAGTGGTCGCGCACTGTCGTCAAAATTTTCGATGGCGAGCATGAAGTGGAACAGGCGGACGTCGAGCCGCTTTACACAGCTGCGGCCGACGTGGACCCGAGGAGGCCTCTATGGGAGCGCGCCTCGAATGCACTTCACTTGCACGGTTATCAGTGGCCACTCGGGCCGTATCCCGACGTCAGGATATTTTCCCTCTTCGTCGCGCGTCAGGCGGCGGGGGACTCGACGCCTATACGGGAAGCTTGCGTGCAAATTCACGTCGACGGTGAGCGGATTCTAATCCGCATTGCCGCTGCAGTTGGCACTCGGCTGCATTCAGAAACGTTGCCCCGCGATGAGCATGAAAGCTTCATCGAAATCGCCAAGCGCATCGTTGGCTACCTTTGCAAGCACCTCTAGTCGACAAACGAGGAGGGTCAACGAATGACAAGTCCGGACGAGCCAACAGCAATCTCGGTAGACGTAAATAAGCGCGACTTCATCCTCGTGCTGAAAGACGGTCGAGAATTTCGGATTCCATGGCGATGGTTTCCTCGATTGCTAGCAGCGACGCCCGAGCAGCGTCATCAAGCCCACGTTTGCGCGTCCGGCGCGCGCTTGCGTTGGGACCAGTTGGACGAAGAAATCTGCATTGGCGCGCTCATGTTCGACGTCGAGCAGCTTTTACTTGAAGAAAAGTTGAGCTCTCAGATACCTGATGACTTTCCGCGAGACACGATGCCCGCGTCACTGTCCGGGACACAGCCAAAACTAGCGGTGCGGAAAATCGCTGGAAGGTTTGTTGTCGGACTAACAGGGCCGGAACTATATCAAAGATGGGACTTATGCGAGGACCTAGCGCGGCAGCTCGTTTCCAAGACACTGAAAGACCAAGAGAAGTTTCCCGAGAACTCACACGGTACGACGCTACGACGAATGCGACGAGCCATTGAAGGCAAGCGATGGACAAGCGGTGTTGAGACGGATTGGCTTATGGAACGGCTGCGGGTCCTGCTTGGGTGGTAACACTTGGCCGCACGAGGGCCCAGATGTGCATGTGCATGCTGGAAATGTCAGGCGAGAACCAGCGACTGTAGCCGCCCAGTCCGCACGGCAAAAACCAATTGCGCAACACGCATAAACGGGCGAGCGCGGGTAGCCAGTCGCTCAATAGTGGTTCTTCAGCGATGAGGACACGGTGAACAGCGGCAAATATGGCCCTTGGCGGATGTTGTTCATCAGCCCCCAGTACATAGAGCGCGCGAACTGATGCTCGCACCCCTCTGGGTAGATGTAGCGATATAGGACGCCGTCAGGTTCACGTTCATAGGACCGGTGGAATTCGGGCTGTAAGTACTGATGTATCCCCCATAGAAGGTCGTTCAGCATCTGCGCTATGTGGCTGGAATGGTAAATAAAAATATCATCGTGGAACCATTCATAGAAATCGGGGAGTGCGCGGAACCCGGCCTCCGCATCAATGCTTACCCCACATCTACGAAGCGTCTGGACTATCTTGTCGACGTTGGATTGCAACCGGGAGAAATTATGCTTGGCTATGTCTCCGCAAATTTTGATATAGCGGATTCGAGGAATACGAATGTTGGCTTTGACACCAATCGACCCGAACCACACATCCTCGACGAAGCAGTCTTCTTCGAGCCACGTGGACAGAGCGTCAAGAGGCCTCTTGATGCAGTCGACTTTTTTGCCTAGGAGCGGGGCATCGCATATCTGCCGGAGATAGAACAGGTAGGTGTAGTCGGTAGCGCGGGCACCATTCGGTGGCTGCTTCAAACTGAGAAAACTCTCTTTGCCGCCGCGCTCGTTTGGCTGCGAAAGAAAGTCTCCTAGCAAGATATTGAAAAGTCTTCGGTCGTTCGAGTTGGAGAACATCAACGTGACGTCGACGCTTCGCTCCAGTTTTTGGAAGAACCCATAGTTCACCATCCCTGCCAGCATGTCCCACACGGCAAGGAGGACAATCGCCTCCTGTTCCAAATTATTGAACGGCTGTGCGCGCATATAAGTTTTGGAGGGATAGAGCCGGGCCTAGGTCGGACCAAAGATTGACCCAGCTTGTACGGCGTACACAGTATCGCCAGTCATTCGCTCAAGCGCAATCTTCGGCAGCACGTTGTCCACGATGACCAGGTAGTGCTCAAGCAAAGAACGAAGGTGGTCCAGCGTTCCGTCCTCGATTTCATGCCATAGGCTAGGCAAATATCGAGTCACTATCGAGAATGCGTACAGAATCACGAAGTGCAGAGTAAAAACGTCGTCGGTTCCCCAGAAAGGGACCACGACGCTGGAACCGCAATAGCCGGACTTATGCAATGTGAGATGCTGGTGCCAGTGTTCGTTCGCTGGGTGTTCAAGTTCCCCCGTTGGAAGTACCTGCCCAGTGAACGGGTCTTCCCTGTCTTCAAAACGCTTGATTGGTAGGTCAAGCGCATTTGCCTGTTGAGCGGTAATTTTGTAGCCGACAGGACATATCGCAATGGAAGACGTTGTGTTCAGCGCTGGTGTCAACGTCTTGGCATCGTACAGGCTGCCAATCGTTGATGAACCAATCTGGTCGAGCTGGTGTTCCAGCTCCGAGTCGTGCCGCTTCCCTACGTGAAACGATAGCGGGTACGTGCCGAAGTATTCCTGAGCTACGCTTTGCAATTCCGGAACTCGACGTAGAAGGTCAGCGAGCGAAACCAGACGCGCCCGCTCCGCGTCAGTCGGCACTTTACGTAGCCTGCGGTCGAACGCAAATCCGTCGACGGGCAGCTTTCGCGTCTTGCTGTAGGCAGCAAAGTGCCCTGACTTCATGCAGCCGATGAGGTAGTTCGCGGGAAATCCTTCTGTATCAGCAGCTATCGTGAACAGGCCATGCCCCTGCTCTGTATGTCGCTGTATTGACGGCAGTGTGCTTGTCTCGTCGCCAGCAGCAATTTGCTCGGCTATCGAGACTTGCAGCAACGCATAGTAGCGAGAAAGCACACGAGCGTTTAATCCACCCGATTTGGTTTCCCAGTAGCCGACCGCTGACCGTACGGCCCACGCCATGCCCGCCGCCTTTTCGGCCAGGGCGCCTTCTGGCATCGCCGGCGACCGGCGAAGAATGACCTTCTCGCACAGTTGATGGCTGGTCAGCCGCTTAACGCGTAGCCAGATAACTTCGGACAGGTTGTCCGCAAAAATATGCTCTGCCTTCATCGAAGGCGTCTCCAGTTTGGTCTTGGCGAACGCTGGCCGCCATTCGAGGGCTGACACGTCACTCAAGACCGCTTCTCGCGGTGCTGAGGAACGTCGCCGTCATAGAGATGCGGTGCGGCCGGCTGCCTGCTATTTTTGCCCTTAGCGGCCTTGACTTCGCGAATCATCCTAAGCTGAAATTCGGCTTCCGATTCAATCCCGAACCAGTTTCTCACATCCGAGCGACTCCATTGCATCGGTCGTTGTCGACGATGACCGGCCACTGGCGGCACGCGCGGATGTCGACGGCGTGCATCCGCCTTAACATTCTTTACGGGACGGGCGAGCCAGGTGGCTAGCTCATCCGCTTTGAAGTATTGCAGATGCACTTTGCTCCGCGACGTTTGGCTTCGCAATCTACCAGGCTTCGCGCGCCGAAAGCGGCGCAAGGGTGGGGTTCGGAGGCCGACCCTAGGCAACGACGAATCTACGGCGAACGCAAGCTTGACCAAGTCCAGTGCGAACGTCTGGAATGTCAATGACGATTGACCAATCGCGTAACCACGTTGGACAGGTTCCATCAACCTCAACGACTGCACGGCGAAAGAGTCCTCCGAGAGAAATCGGTCGAGGTCTGCCTTCGCGGGACGAAGC
This sequence comes from Caballeronia udeis, assembly GCF_001544555.2. GTDB lineage: Bacteria > Pseudomonadota > Gammaproteobacteria > Burkholderiales > Burkholderiaceae > Caballeronia > Caballeronia udeis. Next base: position 25,559 of record NZ_FCOK02000065.1, read on the forward strand.
AATTGTAGGGTCCTGTAGTCCCGCCCAGATACTCCCACGGTCCCGCTTTCCAGCATCCTCACGGCTTCGCGCACCGAACGAACGGCATGGCCACCGACGGTCCAACCGTTGAACATGCGATTTCCCATCATCACGCAGGTTCGGATACGTAGCTTCTGCGGACATTTCCATCCTAATCTCTGAAACAGCTGAGTTCCCTTTTGCGTATCTTTAAATGCAGCAACCGCCCGGTCCAGTTGAACCGCTGCCTCTTGCGCATAATTTAAGGACCTTCGAAGTTCGTGAACACCTGCTGGATGCAATGGATTCTTGCATTCGAAGAGATAGAGCGTGTCTCCTTTTATGGCCATTACATCGATGTCCAACTGACGACCATCATGCTTTGTCTGGAATGCGACCTTGGTGCGAAACCCCGCTTCCGCGAGGGCTTCTCCCAGTGCGACTTGAACCGGGTCCCTATCATTTGGCCAGGCGATTCTTGACTCGGTACTTTGAAGGAGATTGCGAAATACGTTCGAGAAACCCAGTATGTTCATCGGAACCACATAGCGGCCGTCCACTTCCAAAATCGGCCGATACTGAATGTCAAAGAAGCCCCGGCTATGTCGCGAATGGGATAGGGAGTCGATGACCGTGTCTATGTATTCAGGAAGAACGCACGTAGAGAAAAAGGTCTTGAGCTCATCCTTCTTGAAGACCGGGATTCGACTTCGCATCGCAATCGGCTCTTCCAAAGAGTGCAAGTCCCGCAGCTCTCGCCAGAACAGTTTTCGTACAAAATCAACATAGCGTTGTGCTTGCCTCGCTTCCTCGACTGGCAACCCGTTCTTGAGCCTCAACGCAAGAAGTTCGTCCGGTTGGCAAAACAGGTCATAGGCCGCCACATTCACCTGCACCGCATCCTGCCGGAATGGTATCTTGCGAAATTGAGCAGGCGCCGAAGGCGTCCCTGGTAGCGCGAGAGCGTAACGAGGAATTGGATGCGTGAGGAGCCGAAGCCAGCGGCGGTCACTGCGCGAAAGAATGGCTTCTATCACTTCTTCGCAAGTGTGAAGCCCAGCGTGGAGTTGGTTGCTTTGATGTGATATCAGAGTGCTAGCACTTTGAAACTGGATGTAGCCGTAGCGAATGCTCCGCTCCAAAAGCTCCTCACTCGCGCGAACGATAACCTGTCCGTTCTGCGAGGTTGCGCGGTACCCATACGCGTCAACGAGCGTTTCCGCCTCACCAACCTGCCTTAGCATCATTGAGTCTTCGAGCATTCTTCGGTATTTCCCCGATGCTAGACCGGGCTCGTCCACGAGGCCAAAGCCGTGCGGCTCGACCTTCACCGTATCGAAATACAAATGGGTGAGCAACGATAACCCCTCGCCAAGTTCTCTCAATACTGTGCTCAACCGAAGTAGGGTCTCGTCCGTTCATCTCAGACATTTGAAACATCAAGTCCAACTCGGCGTACGCACTTTTGAGTGCGACCGACTTCCGTTTGCAAAGCGTAGCCTCCAGACGGCTTCTTACGCGCATCGCATCTCTCGAAAGCGCAGTAATGGCAATGACCGATTGAAGGTAATCCGAGGTGTCGGCGGTCACATGGATGCCGATTCGACTTATAACTGCCGTTAGTGCTCGGCGCAGCACCTCACCTTCATATCGATACCTGCTTATTCGGAGGTGTCCTCTTGCTTTGATTTTCTCGATAAACGCTTTCTGTGCGAGTTGAAGTGCCAAACACAACAAATCTTCCGCGCGCCTCGAATTGTGCGACTTCAGCGAAGCTTCGATTTCGGTCGAGAACCACGCGAAATCTTCGGAGATTGGAGCGCGAATCCCGAGCAAAGCCGACCGAATCGTCTCGTCTTTCCAGGGTCCCGTTCCAAGGAGAGCCGCCGCTTCGGCAATGCCTCCCGCTGTAGCGATGTCCTGCGTCGTTGATATCATCTAAGTCGAATAAAGCTCGCAGAGGAGGTTCACAGTTTGGACAAGAGAATACTTTATCCCTCAAACACGGCGCCGGGTTTTCTCCGTTCTTGACTTGCCGGTTTGTGTTTTCCGGCAGGGCGACGTCTGCATCCCACCTGCGGTACCGCAACGCTCGATGTCGGGCAAGCGCGACGAGCGCCGTTCAGGTTTTGGTGAAATTTGTGCCATCTCGCCCGTACTATAAGGCCATACTACGAGCATCGGCTGGCTGCGTGACCGGCGGCCTATAACTCGACTTCTGATTGTGAGCAGCGTGACGAATCCACTCAACCTCGACCTCCGGGCGCGGGCCGAACTGCTTGCCTACCAGTCGTAAATCGCAAACGCGCAACGCTATTAACATAGCGCCTATAAGAGCGGGGACCAAATGAGGAATGAAGTCGAACGAGTCCAAGAGACATTCAGGTTAACACGTGAGCGCATTAAGGCGAAGTGGGTGGCGGCCACACGTCCTCCTATCGACCTTGTGACCTTTGTTCTCAAGCTTATCAAATCACTGAGCAACACTCCGTGGTCGGTCCGAAGCATAGTCCGCAGTGATATCGCGGATTGGCGCTCGTTCAATCGCTACCAGAGAAGCCAAGGTTTGTCCCCGTGGATGCGGTCGCTAACACATGCGGGAGAACATCCAATTTGGCTCTGCCTATCAGGTCCTGTTGCAATCTGCGTCTTGCGGGTACTGGTTCACTACCTCCCGGCCTCGATGCATCCTGCAAGCTGGAAAAACTGGCCGAATTCAGACCGACTGACCTACTTCACGACGCTGTGGTCGGTGCAGGCGACTATTGCAGCTCTGGCGTTTCCCATGGTCATTGCGTTCGTGGCAGTCTTCTTGCAGCGGCGACCGGCCGCCGACAATGCGATGCACCTGTACATGCTGAATTCGGGTGCACTGCCCGCCGGTCTATCGTCACTAATGTTGGTGGTCGCCATGGGCGTCCAGTATGTCGCGGTGCCTCATCAAGGTTCAAGTTCCCTTCTTCCTTGGGGAGCACTTGACGCAATCTGGTTTACTATAAACGCCCTCCTAACGGCTCATTTTCTCTACAGGACTGTGGAGTTTCTGCGGGCAGATGTTCAACTTGATGTTGTGCGGCGTCACGTTGTCAGCGTTGCGCTCCCCCGCGATGTCGCACGTCTGTGGTCGTTCCAGGTCTTCGCCCAAGCACATTCCAGAGGCTGGATTTCCACGCCGGACTATCTGGACGAAAAGAGCACGGAAGGACCGAGAGTTCACCTGACGCGCTACCTTTTAGGAAGAGGAACGCAGCAAGGAACGATTGAACTTCGGTCGGAATCTCGACTGACTAATGTGCGTTTGTGGCCGCTGGTGGTTGTCATAGCACTATGGGCTCGCGCCGCGTCCAAATGGCCACGTCCTGCGGCGGAGCAATTCCAGCGTCGCGCCGTTTGGCCCACACTATCGGTGCCGATGACGCCCGGCAGTCGCTACCACGAGACGTTACCCCTTGCGCTCGTCGAAGCGGGACCCGACCTCGATGAAGTGCTTCGCTCGCTTCTGCGTCGGGCGTTTTCCTTCACAAGTGTCAAGAGAGAACGCTTCGAAATTCAGGTGGCGTCCGTGCTGGAGGAGTTTGAACTCGACGCGCGCACTGCGGTAAGTAAGCCAAACGTCAAAGAATTCGAGCGAGCTTACGAAACACTTGTCGGTCTGCACCGGCTACTTTTGGGCGCATCCTTGTTCGAATCAAGCGATGGCACCGTGACCAGCTGGGCGTTGATGCCAGACCTCGAGCACGTCTTTCAACGTTCGCTATACGAGAACTGGAACAATACGTATCGCCACTTGTTCTTGGCGGCAATCGAATCCATGGCTACCGACGCTAGCCCAGTACGTCGCCTGTGTCATATCGTTCGGCACCTCGGTGGTCGCGAGCTTCGTGAGTCTCCCGCTGAGATTCGGGAAGGAATGCTGGACCTTCCCCTGCTTCTGATGTACCAACTGGGGGATTGGTGGGCCCGGCAGGTAGAGGAACAGGGTGCGGGTCGGCATGGCGCACATCAGATGGTGACCCTGATACCTCCGCTATTCCACGTATACGAGAATGTTATCTCTACGTTCGTTGGTGGGTGGGAGAACGCAAAAGATGACGTCGCAGAGATGCCGGCAAGCTCTGACACTTTCGAGTGGACGAGCGCGTACAAAATAGCAAAGCTGAGAGCGGCACACGTTCAGGGCACTTCAAAACTGTTAATCGCAGCGGTTATGCGAGGAGACAAAACCGCGGCCGAGTGGTTTGCTGACGCGCTCGGCAAGTGGTGGGGAGACTCCACATACGAGCACCAGCCCTTTGTGCTTGTCGGAAAGACAGATTTTTTTACGGTGGACGACCTAGAGGCCAATTGGCAAGAAATCGAAGCTTCCTTCGGTCTAGCCGATGAGAACTCATTTCCGACGGGAATACGTCAGACTGAAGTGCAGCGTGGCGTATTGCGCGCAGCTCTGCTAAACCTGTGGACGGATATTCGGCTTGTAACCGTCGAGCTACTGATATCTCTTGCGTGCCAACACGACCAGCAGGACCTCAACGGGTCTCTAGCCATCGAAATTGCTACCGGGTTGCTCAACGGAAAACAATGGCGAACCGGCGGTACGGCATCAGAGTCGCTGCGCGACATGACGGCGACAGAATATCTGACAGCCAAAGTCCGGCAGTTTGCGTCGGGAGGACATTATCGCACCGGGTATGTCTCTCGGCTCGACACCTTTGTCGAAAGGATAAAGAATACGCAGCAACCAGGCATGATTAGCTCGCGCGTTTATTCCTCCTTTGGCGCGGACGACCTCGAATCACTTCAGGAACAACAGCTGATACTTCTTGCGGTGCTCTCTGACAAGACGTGGCAACTGACGGCGTCGCTGAGCAACCAAATTGATGTCTGGATGACTCGCCAGTACCGGAGCATCGAAATCGTTCGGAGTCGACTTGACGCCTGGCTACGTCGCCTAAGTGACACAACTGAACTATTAGCGCCGGTAGTCGACACACTGCTGAATCGAACTGGCAAGCCTCAAGACGCCCCATTAGCTCGCTCTAATCTGCATACGAGCCTGGAAGCAATTAAGGCTACCGTGGAGAACCGGCGAAACGAAGTGCTTCACGACGAGGCCGTCGACCCCGAGCGGCTTGAGCAGATTGCGATGTTCGCGTCGCGTAGCGCCTTTAGCACACAGTCCGGCCCGTTTCCTCTGCAACTATTCGAGCAGAACTTCCGCGATAGCGATGCTCCGTTGGAGGACTTCAACTTGACCGTGCGCCAGATTCGCAAGGGAGAGATGACGAAGGTCGAAATGGACCAACGCGCAATAAACGAATCAGATTTTTGGGACGACGCTGTACGAAACAATGTAGGGCAGTTGATTATGTGGGACGTTCTGCGCGCTTGCGATGCGGGCGCTCAGTTAGTTCCGGATGCCGAGTTGTACTGGGCTGCTGTCCAATCGTTCGCGGAGTCCATGACGGCCCAAGGTCTGCATCCAATCCTTTTGCTGGAGAACCCGACCAAGCCCGATTGGGTATGGGAATGGCAGCATGCATACATTGGCTTGGGTTATCAGAAGCCGCAAGACCTTCGGGTTTGGCATGCGAACGACAAAGGGCATGCTTACATCTGCAACTTCAACGATGTCGAGGTTTATGGAGTGTTCCTGCAACCTGGCCAGTCGATTCTATTGACGCGTGAAGCCTTTGACGAAATCAGCTTCCAGAGATACGCCGAGGGTCGGTATGTCGACACTTCGTACACAGCGCGGTCCGACAGCGACTCGCTGATAGACATTCATCTCAAATTCTCGAGGCAAGTGGCAATCGGCACGGTAGACGCGTTGCGGCTAGTTTATGCTCAGGAGGAGAAAGCGCCCTGACAAGTACATCTCCATACAAATTCCGGTGTTTCGGCTTTCTCCGGAATTGTGTTCCCGTCCTGTGGGGTGCTCGCTCTGGACGGATTGCATTTCAGCGTCAGGTCGCGGAACGCCTCACCTGCGCTAGACTAGTTTGAGCAACCGGAAGGAAACCTGAATGATACGCAAGACGCTCAATGCTTCGCAATTACAGCAGGAGGTCAACCGGCGAATCCATCGACTGCAGGAAATCGTCGAGGATGGCGTGAAGATTCGTGTGCCGCGGCCGCAGTTGCAAGAGGCTGACAAGACAGGCTGCAACTGGAACATGACCCACTTCGGCAACGCGGTCGGCTTCGAGCGCGACATCGAGGGCGTGCTCAAGGCCGTGCGTGCGGAATACAACCTCAATACCGAAGTGAAAGACACCGGCAACCCGTTTGGGGACTAACCGCGAAAGACATCGGTTCGTTGTTCGTTTTTGATGGCGTGGGCACTCATGATGCGCTTAGGGGTCGCGAGCGTCCCGGTCTTATCGCCAGCCGGAAGTTCATGGTCGAGCCAGTTTCGCGGCACCTTGCGGTTACTTCGCGTACATATCAATGAACGCCGCGATGCTGCTCTCATCAGGACCCACTGCGCCTTTTTCTTCGCCGTTCGGGGTGACCAGCCAGAACCAGTTGTACGAGCCTCCCACGAGCCAGTACTTGTGCTTGTTTACGATAAGACTGCCAGCGAATTGTCCTGATGGTACCCGAGCTACGCCCGTAACCCCACCGCACTTCGCGAATGCCATCAGAAAAGGTCCACCACGAAGTTGACAGCGACGGTTGCGTGCGATGGCTTCGGAACCGCGGACACCCTGGGCTCGCCGACAGCCTCCTCTCTTGCGACCGCGAGCTTCAACCAGGACGCTATAGCATCGCCTAGCGTTTTCTCAAAATCCCCATCGCGTTGTGCCCTGTAGTACGTCGCCATCGCCCCCTCGCGAATGCGACAGTTCGAAACTAACAGTACAACTTCAAGACGGGGCGTAGCGAGCGCGTGCATCGCTTTCGCGAGTGCGGCCAAAAACTGTTGTTCCAGTGTCGAAAGGAACTGGGGCGCATCCTCAAGGTAGACGCTAAGAAACGCTTCGATGGCTTGTCTGCGCGAAGGTAGGCACATCTTGGTCGTAGGCATGGGCGGGTCTCTCTGTTGATGTTGAAGGTCAGCGGGCGGCGGATACGACGTTTGTATTGCGCTCAAGGAATATTAGAGCATTCGGAGGAGTGGCAGAGCACGGGAAGAATGTGCCGGTTACTGGCCCCTCTGGAGGGCAAACCGCGGCGTGCTCCATGACGAGCATCGACAGTTGCATCGGACTTGGGAGGACAAGCAATGGATTAATCGTCAACGACCTTCCGCAAGAACGCGGAACTTCTGAGCCGGAAGGCAGCGCATACTGCGCGGGGATGCCGGCCTGACCATGACTGCGCGCCGTGAGACTCGCGGTGCGCAGTCGCGAATAGCTATGCAGAGGTTCAGCCGGTTCCCTAGGATGACGGTCAAAAAAGCGTATATTTCAGTCAACATCGGGACCGCATAAAGGCGTGATTTCCATGCAATTCGCATAAGAAAAAGCACCGACGCGCGCCCTGCAAAACACTACGGGTAGTAGCGCAATCAATATCACGGTTCAACCAGGACGGTGTTGTCCACAGTAACGGCTACGGTTGAATTGGTGACAATAATGGGGAACGGGGTTATGACGTACGGGTACACAGACGACGCTGAGAAGTTGGCCGCTGATACTGATGTAAAGGTACCGAGCATTCAGGTCATTGCCGACCTGACGATAGGGTACGCGGCGATTCAGAACAACGTTCCGGTCATACGTGAAATTCTGGTCACGAACGACGGGGAGGCGGCTCTATCTGATGTCGAACTGCTCGTCAAATGTGTGCCGGCCTTTGCCGAGAGCGCACGTTTCCGTTTCGAAGCATTGGCGCCCGGCGAAAGCCGCCGTCTCGCACCTGTCGACCTGCGTCCCGACCATCAGTACTTCAGTCAACTCGACGAATCTGAGCGGGCCGTCATCACGGCATCGTTGCGCGTTCAGGAAACGGAACTTGTAACGGCAACGCACAACATCGATGTGCTCGCCTACGACCAATGGGCCGGCACGCGGTCGTTGCCCGAGTTGCTGGCCGCGTTTTGCATGCCGAACTCGCGGGTCGTGGACAAACTTCTCGCTCGAGCCTCCGGGTTGCTGCGCCAGACGTCGACCGACCTGTCCATGGACGGATATCAGTCCAAGAATCGCGAGAAGGTCTGGAAGCAGACATCGGCTATCTACAGCACGATAGTTGCCGAGGACATCCAATACTCCAATCCGCCTGCATCGTTCGGAAATGACGGCCAGAAAATCCGGACGCCAGAACGCATCCTGGATGGCAAGCTTGCGACCTGCCTGGACCTCGCCATGCTGTTCGCGTCTTGCCTGGAGCAAGCCGGTCTGCACCCTGTTGTGTTGTTCAAGGAAGGCCATGCCTGGGTTGGCGTTTGGCTGATAGAGACCAGCTTTCCGACTGCATTGGTGGACGATGTTCAGGCAGTTCGTAAGCGGGTGAAATCCGGCGAGTTCATGGTCTTCGAGACCACCGGCGTGGCGGGCGGTCAGAAACCGTCCCTTCGCTGGGCCTGCACTCGTGGCGAGGAACACCTGAACGACGAAGCCGGGTTCGCGTATGCCGTAGATGTCCGGCGCGCACGCGAAGTCCAGATTCGCCCCCTCCCATCCCGTTCGTCGCAGGTCGATGAGCAGACTGTCCCGATTGCCAAGGCCGAAACACCCGTCATCGAGGACGTGCCGCAGTTGCCGCCGCTGGACCCGGTCGTCATACCGCTGCGTGACGATGTAACACCTGAAACACCAGAAGGACGCCTGGCGAAATGGAAGAGCAAGCTGCTCGACTTGACGCTCCGAAACAAACTCCTGAATTTCAAGCCGGCCAAATCCACGCTGCGCGTCATTTGCCCTGACCCGGGTGCGCTGGAAGACCGGCTTGCGGATGGAAGCGAATTCCGCGTCCGTGCGAAGCCGAAGATGATGTCAGGCTCGGATGGTCGAGATGCCAATGTGTACGCCGGCCGAAACGGTACGGCGGCAATGGATGACTTGGCGACCGACGCGCTTGGCCGGAACGAAATCGTCACGGACATCGAGGAGGAAGCTCTGGAAGGCAGGCTTCTCGAGATATTCCGAGCGGCCAGCACGGGAATGGAGGAAGGCGGCGCCAATACGCTGTTTCTGGCTTTTGGGATGCTGGAATGGCGGGAGAGCAAAGATGCCGAATCCAGCCATCTGGCTCCGATTCTGCTTATCCCCGTTACGTTATCCCGCCAGTCCGTCCGGAGTGGCTTCCGCTTGGTTCGTCACGATGACGACGCACTCGTGAACCCGACGCTACTGCAAAAACTTCAGCAGGATTTCAGCCTGAAGCTGCCGTCGCTCGACGTTTTGCCGACCGATGACCGGGGCATCGACGTCAACCGGATTCTGCAGACCTTCCGACTGCATGTGGGCGAACTGAAGGGATGGGAGGTCAAGGAGCAGGTCCATCTGGGTATCTTCTCGTTCACGAAATACCTGATGTGGAAGGACCTCCAGGACCGGCAGAAGCAGCTCCAGGAAAGCAGCGTTGTTGCTCATCTGATTAACAACCCCGGCAAAGCGTTTGCTGACAGCGCAACGGGCTTCGAGCCCAGCACCTTGGACGAGAAGTTCCGGCCTCAAGACCTGTTCACGCCGCTGCTGTCGGACTCATCGCAGCTGCGTGCTGTTTGCGTCGCGGCTGAAGGTAAGAACCTTGTCATCGAAGGTCCCCCTGGAACAGGTAAGAGCCAGACCATATCGAACCTGATTGCCCACCTGTTGGCCACCGGGAAGACGGTGTTGTTCGTCTCGGAGAAGATGGCTGCCCTAGAGGTGGTGCATCGCCGGCTTAACAGTCTTGGCCTTGGGCCATTTTGTCTCGAGCTGCATTCGTCCAAGGCAAAGAAAGCGGATGTCCTGAAACAGCTGGGCATTGCACTTGATGCCGCCGGTGCGCGCACGGTGAAGGACTGGGAGCGAGAGTCCGAGCGACTCCTGACGCTTCGCACAGACCTCAACGGGGTCGCTCGTGCGCTGCATCGCACCTATCCAAATGACCTGACCGTTTACGAGGCCATCGGAACTAGCCTGCAGCATGCGGAAATGCGGCCTGGTGCGATGCCGTGGGCCGATGCAGATGTACATAACCGCGCCCAGCTCGAGGCACTGCGTGAGACCAGCCGCCAGATGGGTGCCCTTGCCGGCCAGCTAACCGGTTTGCAGAACCATCCTCTGGCAGTCATCCACAAGACCGAATGGATGCCGTCCTGGCAGCAAGAGTTTCTCGACACGGTCTCGGCGTTTGAAGCCCAAATCAAGAAGCTGGATGAGGCTGCATCGAACCTGCTGAATCAGCTGGGCCTTCCCAAAGTTGCGTTTTCCCTGAATGGGCTGGGCAAATTCGATGTGCTGGCCGACGTGCTCTCCGCCGCGCCCACCGTTCCGGTCGAGGTTGCCCGTTCGGCGCATGACGAGTCCGCCCGCAGCCGTCTTGCCAGCCTCCGGCAGCACGGCTTAGCGCGCAATCAGGCGTGGGAGCCTCTGAGCAAACGCTACGTGGACGACGTCAGCACCCTGAATGCGTCCGAGCTGAAACTCCAGTGGGCGGCAGCAACCAATACCTGGTGGCCGAAGAGCTTGTTTGCCCAGCGTGCGGTTACCGGACGATTGCGCCTGTACCGACAGGACCAGCGTCGCCCACAAGGTGGGGATGTTCCGGCCGTCATTACGGCATTGACCGCCGTCAATGCCGAGGACAGGGTCATTGAGTCTATGGCTCACGATGCGTCGCAACTGCTGCATGAAACGTTCGCGGCGTCGAAGACGAACTGGAACACCGTCGAGTCAGTCGAGCGGTGGGCGACGTCATTCGCGGACGCGGTAACGGCAATCGCGGGCAACGATATCGAGTTGGCCCAGGCGCTCCGCGCAAAGCTGCAGCCATTTGTTTCCGATAACCGGAGCCTGCTGAAGGCGGACATGCCTCTTGGCTCCAGTTTGTTGTCGTACCGCGATTGCTATCGGGACGCCGTGACTCAACTCCGCCGGGTCATTGAGCTTGGACAGTGTCAGGCCGACCTCGGACTTGACCCGACTGCCGCCGGCGTGGTTCATCGGCTGTTGAGCTTGCTTCAAGGATGGCAATCTGCTTCGCGGCAGATGCAGCCCTGGTGCCTGTGGCGGAAATCCCGCGCCAATGCAATCAGTAGCGGGTTACAGGGCATTGTGGATGCACTGGAGACTGGCGAGGCGCCGTTGTCCAGTGTGGCGACGTTCTTTGAATACAGCTACCAGAGCTGGTGGCTGCGGAAAGCGATTGACCGGGAGCCGGTGCTCTGCAACTTCTCGAGTGCCGAGCATGACCGCAAGATTGCAGAGTTCAAGGAAGCCGACGAGCGCTTTCAGAAGCTGACCCAGCAATATATTGCAGCCAAACTCGCGGGCCAGATTCCGGCGAGCGCTGAGGTCGTGCCTGGTGCTGATTCTGAACTGGGGAAGCTGCGGCGCGAATTACAGAAGCAGCGCAAGCACATGCCGATTCGGCAGTTGGTGCAAAACCTGCCGAGCCTGATGGCCCGACTGAAGCCATGCCTGCTGATGTCACCTTTGTCGGTCGCCCAGTATCTGGACGCGTCGCACGCCCAGTTTGATGTCGTCATCTTCGACGAAGCTTCCCAGATTCCCGTGTGGGATGCCGTCGGCGCCATCGCTCGCGGCAAGCAGCTTGTCTGCGTCGGCGACCCGAAGCAACTACCGCCCACCAGCTTCTTCACTCGTTCGGATGATTCGGAAGATGGAGCGGATAGCGACGACATCCAGGACCTCGAGAGTATCCTGGACGAGTGTCTCAGTATCGGCCTGCCTGAACTGCGGTTGAACTGGCACTACCGAAGCAAGCATGAAGGGCTGATTACCTTCAGCAACGTCACGTACTACGACAACGAATTGGTCACGTTCCCGTCGCCGGTGACAGACGACCAGAGCGTGCGCTTTGAACGCGTACAGGGTGTCTACGACCGCGGCGGCTCGCGAACCAATCGAGCAGAAGCCGATGCCATCGTCAAGGCGATTGAGCGGCACTACCTCGACTCAGCGAAGCGACATCTGACGCTCGGCGTAGTGACCTTCAACCAGGCGCAGCAAAGCCTGATTGACCGGATGCTGGATGAACGCCGCCGCGTATCTCAGCAATTGGACCAGACAATTGCCCAGGCGGCACAGGAGCCGCTGTTCATCAAGAACCTGGAAAACGTACAGGGTGATGAGCGGGACATCATCTTCTTCTCCATCACCTACGGCCCGGATGCGTCGGGCAAGGTCAGCCTCAATTTCGGGCCGTTGAATCTGGAGGGGGGCCATCGGCGTCTCAACGTGGCCGTATCGCGTGCCCGCGTGGGCGTCGTGATTTTCAGCACGCTTCTTCCCGAACAGATTGACCTCTCGCGCGTCCGGGCCGCCGGCGTCCGAGACCTGAAGAACTATCTGGAGTTCGCCATTAGAGGTCCACGCGCCTTGATTGCGCAAAGCATGCCGACTGGGCGGGAGCCCGACAGCCCATTCGAGCGACAAGTGATTTCCGCCCTCCGCGAGAAGGGCTGGACGGTCCACCCGCAGGTTGGTGTGTCTGGGTACCGAATTGATATTGGTGTGGTCGACCCGCGTGCGCCGGGCCGCTATCTGCTGGGCGTCGAATGCGATGGTGCCACGTATCACTCCGGTGCGACGGCGCGCGACCGTGACCGACTCCGCCAGCATGTCCTGGAGGGGCTGGGATGGGAGCTGTACCGAATCTGGTCCACGGACTGGTGGTTAAATGCGGAGGAGCCGATGCGCAAGCTTGCCGCCCGACTGGAAGAATTGGTAGCGACGGTGCCGACCGAGGACGAACCGGTTGTTGAACTGTCGGAAGAGGCCGCGTATAGAGAAGAGCCGCATGCCTTGTATGCCGGGGCCGAATCGGTCGTCGAGTCGATTGCGCCTGCCACTCAGTTGTCCGAATACCAACTGACCAGCTTGAACAAAGGTAATCCAGACCTCTTCTACGAAGGAAGCTCGATGGCGACCTTGGCCAGTCAGCTCCTCAATGTAATCGAAACAGAAGGTCCGGTGTCACAGGCGGTGGTATTTAAGCGCGTGACGCGGGCTTGGGGGCTGTCCCGGGTCGGTAACCGCATCGAAGCTCACCTGAGTGCATTGGTGCCTAGGCAGGTAACCAGTACGACGGACAACGGCGTCACCTTTTACTGGCCAGAGCATGCTAATCCGAGCACTTGGGAGGGCATCCGGGTGCCCGGAAGCGACCCGGAAACGCGTCGCGGTATTGACGAGGTTAGCCTGGAAGAACTGGGTAATGCGACAGCGTACATCTTGTCGCAGCAAGGTGGCACTTCAGAAGATGGACTCGCAAAAGTGGTTTGCCGGCTGCTGGGTGTGGCTCGGACTACTGCCGAGGCTGGGGCGCGGATTTCACGGGCGTTGACGCATGGACGGGTTCAGACGGTAGTGGTGGTCGAGGACGGTTCGGTCCGCTTGCGGTAATGAGCCGCCGGCAATCCCGGGTTTCCGGCTACGAGAGAGCCGCGAATTGCCGCAAAACAAACTCATCTCCGCCGAAGCGAAAGTGATTTTCGCATCGTACTTTTGTGTGCGCGGTATGGCGTCGGCGCTGACTGCGTGTATGTTTTTAAAGGAAAGTCATGAGCCTGACGGTCTATCAATACCACATGGCCGATGTCCAGATTCAACACGTTGCCGGGGAGCGTGGCCTCGGCATACTTGCATTGAAATTCAGTGTTAATTTCTCTATTACCAACCAGTATCCCGACGACCCACCGGGTATGTTCATCGATTGCCTGCGCGCAAATGTGTGGGTTCATGCGCCCAATAGAGGGCGCCTCCTGCTAGGAAACGGAGAGTTCGAGAGACCACTGGTTGTCCGCAGGCTGATTAATTCCACAACGCAGTCTTCGCTGCTTCGCGTGACTTTCGGAGATGCACAATTGCTGGCTCTGGAGGAACTACGGGGTGGTGGCGGTGTGAATTTCGAGCTCGAAATCATAGGTCTGGCACATGCTCCTAACGACACCTACCCGACAGACCACAGTGTCCGCGTCGAATTGAATCTCAGCAACTGGGTGAAGGTCTTGGAGTCCTTGGGGGCAGCCGATTCGATTGTCGTTGGGGTAGACATTCCCCTGAGTGCGCCAACACAGATGGTTCACGCAGTGGAATGCCTGAGAAACGCGCGTGGTGCGCTGGTCGCGGGAGAGTATCACCAGACGGTCTCATCCTGTCGGCTCGCGCTGGATAGCCTAAAAGAGGCATCGCCGATTCTTCTGGAATTGAGCAAATCTGTCTTGGAAGGGAGGCGCAGGGATTTCTCAAAATCACACCGTGCGGCTGTGCTTTATAACGCGGTTCGGAACTACACCCACCTGAGTCATCACGTAGGTGGTGAGGGCCAGCCTGAGGTGTTTAGTCGCCGGGATGCCGTAATGGTCTTGACCACGGCGGCTTCGCTGGTCGGCATGGTGGCCGAGCTGGAGGAATCGACGCAGCCTGTCGCAGAGGAGTAGCGTGAATCTGACGCGGCTCCGCAAAATCTCGAGTTTGTCTCATCTAAGCGGTGCCGTAAATCTTTGGACGCGATAGCGGCTGAACTTTCTTTGGAAGGGGATTGTGAAATCACGAAGTCGGCTGATTGAGGATTGAATATCAACTAACAGGCGTCAACACCGTGTGTCCCAATTGCCACCGAGGAAGATGCTTCGGCGCAGCCTACAGAGAAGCTCGCGACGGGATTTCGTTGCAAGGTGTCGAACGGACTGACTGCGTCGGCGCAATCGCCTGCGGGCGCGGCGGTCGATAATAGGTTAAAGCACGTGACGACGTTTGGCGTGGACCACGCGCATAATACGCGTGCCCTTCGGGACCAACACAAACGAGAAAGCGCGACATGGCACTTATAAAAAGTCTCCTCGGGATATTGGGACTGAAATCCCGGACGGCATCTGAGCCGACGTCTCGACCAGAGGCTAGCGCGTCGACTTCCAATGCGACAGGCAAGCCGCATGTTGTGTCCGCTCGCGAGCCTATCCGACTTCCATCAAAATTTGACGACTTGGTGGATTTTGGCCTAGCGGAGCACTCGCCCAATAAGCATTGGTCTGTCGGTTACTGGGACCCGGGCCCTGACGCTTCGCAGAAGCGACAACGAAGCGTCCGGCTTCGCGACAACACGACGGGCCGGATTGTGGCCACCGTCAACAGCCTGGAGCGCCCGTTCTCCGTTGACGTCTCGGACACTGGGGTTTTCGGGGTGAATGACGCCGGGCAGACTTCGGAGCTTTCCGCCAACCTGGTGATTTTCGATTCGACAGGCATGCAGGTGTACGGGCGCGCGTACAAGGCGAATCTGGCTGGCTTCAGTATCTCGCCGTGTGGCCGGTACGTCGCAAGCCAGACCTGCAATTCAGGCAATGAGGACAGCTTCATCCTCGAGATACACGACGTCGCGCGGCAACGGGTCATTGCGTCGTGCACACCTGTCGCGGGCTGGAGTTCTGAATACACGTTTGAAACCGAAGACGGTGAGCTCAAACGAGTTTTTGCGAAAATCAACCATCTCGGGAAGTTTGCATACTCTCCGACCGGAGAGTTTCTCGACGCGAAGAAATTCATGACCACGCGCCTTACCAAAGGCGACCCATGGACACGCATTCGTGCCGCAGGGGAACTCGTCCAGACTGACGAGTCCGACAAGGCACTTCAGCGCGCGTTCGGTGTTGTCGAAGCAACGATTGCCGCTTTCCAACCGGGGCAGGACGACAGGTGGCTGGCGGGCGGCTATCGCCTCAAGGGCGAGTTGCTGGAAAAGATAAACAGGCCAGCCGAAGCAATTGAGGCCTACCGTGCCGCACTCGGCCGCGATTCAAAGATTGGCGTCAAGAAGCGGTTGGCCGCTATGGAAAAGGCTGCCTCGCAGAAGTTGTTGCTCGATACCGGAGATGAGCAACGCGCGGAGAGTGCGCCGCGGTCGGATGGACTCCAACCTTGAGGGACCCTTCACCGCACGGCCATCGCAGGAATAAGATATGAATATGGCGATTTGCTCATGTGCATGGCGAGGCATTTGAACAGCGTAGAGCCGATTTTCAAAATCAAGGGCCATCTGGGAAACGTGTGCATATCGAAATCCTCCACCTCCGGAATTTTCGTGGAATCCGCGAGCTAGACTGGCGCCCGATTCGGGGAGTCAATTGCTTGATTGGGCCGGGCGACAGCGGCAAGACCACGGTACTGGACGCAATAGAGCTGCTGCTGGCTGAGCGCCAAAACGTCACATTCGATGACTTGGACTTTTACGAAGCCCGCCCGTCGAACACCATTCGCATAGGTGCCGTTATATCCGGCCTTCCAAAGGAATTCCTGCGCGACGACCGGTACGGCCTTCTCGTAGGAGGCTGGAATGTTGCCACAGGTCAATGGCGTGGCGAACCAGCAGAGGGCAATGGGTTCATTCCCGCGCTATATCTTCTCCTCGAAGTTGACGAGACGCTTGAACCTGTGTGGTCTATCTTTATTGGTCGTGACCCTAGCGACAAGTCAAAGCGCATCCGGTTCGCTGACCGCAAAGAAATGGCTCCCTCACGGCTCGGTGTCTATTCGGACCGTCACCTGTCATGGGGGCGAGGCTCCGCGCTTCAGCGTGTCGGAGCCCACCCGGAAAGACTTCCTGCTGAGCTAAATGACCTGATGCGGTCGGCCCGCGACACATTCTCAGAGAAGAGCTCGCAGACGTTCGCCGATATCATCCGTTCGGTATCCCCCGACATTGCTGGCCTTGGCGTTGAAATCCGGAACACCTTGGTGGCGAACCTTGACCACACTAGTTTTTCTGCCAACGCGAGCGGCGTGGCGTTGCATGATGGCAACGTGCCAATTCGCTGCATGGGAACCGGCTCTTCACGTCTGGCGGTCGCTGCGTTGCAGAGCGCCGAGTCGGCAGGACGGCAATTTCTGCTCGTCGATGAACTCGAATATGGCTTGGAACCGCATCGAATATCGCTACTCGTGAGTCATTTGCGAAAACGAGTCGAGGCTAGCGGGCAAGTGTTCTTGACCACGCACTCGACGACCGTACTTCGAGAAGTTCGATTCAGCGAGGTGTTTATCTGTCGACGTGACGCTCATGACGGAAGCACACTTGTGAAGCCGGTGGCCGCGACAACGGCCCCGCTTCTTGAGGCAAAGCGCTACGTTCGAGATAAGGGGGAGGCGTTGCTGGCTCGGTCTGTTCTTGTCTGCGAGGGCCAAACGGAGATAGGTCTTCTGAAGGGGTACGCCGAGGGCACGGCGCATCCGTTCCAAGCTAACAATGTAGCGCTTGTCGATGGCGGTGGCTCGGAAGCGCCAAAGGTTGCGTTACATCTTGCGTCGCTTGGGTACCGCACGGCGATTCTGACCGACAGCGACGTACCTATGAAGACTGCCGACTCGACCGCGCTCTCAAAAGCAAACGTCCCCCACTTCCAGTGGGGCGACAATCGGTGCACAGAGCAGGAACTGTTCTGCGGCATCCATCACGCCCAACGTAGGCAACTCCTTTCCCGTATCGCGGAGTCCGTCGGCGCGACTCGAATGCTCGGCGAATTGTTCAGTTCGACTCGTGTGAAGTTCGAGTCAATCGGAGAAGTCGCGGAGTACATCGGCGACGATGAGAACGCGAGGCTCGTCGGAAAGCTCGCCCATGAGGCCAGGTGGATAAAGACTAATTTCGACCTCTGCTTCGAAATCGGCTACCACGACCTGGCGTTCGCACGCCTCCTTGGTGACGGTAGCCTCACCTCGCACTTCGAAAAACTTGATGTCTGGTTCTCTGCCGATGCTTGAACCCATTGTTCAGCGAATGCTGCTAACCGACAAAGGCTCGGTCGAGGCACCTGCCGGAACCGGAAAGACCGAACAGATTACGCTGTTAGCCGGGGAACTGCCAGGAAGGTGGCTGATACTTACGCACACCGTGGCCGGTGTCGAGGCTATCCGCCGACGACTTCGCAAACGTCAAGTACATGGCGAGAAAACTCAAGTAGATACCATCGCAGCGTGGTCATACCGTTGGGCCCGAGCTTTCCCGGTGAACTCCGGCTTGGCTAGTTCTTGGACAGCCCAAAGCCGCGACTGGACCGCTGTTATGAACGCCGCAGCCTCACTCGTAGAGAGCGGCGCTGTCGGGAGCATCTTAAAAGCTTCATTCGACGGCGTCCTGGTTGACGAGTATCAGGACTGCACCGTTTCGCATCATCGGCTGGTCAAGGCACTCAGCCAAATCATGCGCTGCTATGTTTTCGGCGACCCGTTGCAGGCAATCTTCGGCTTTGGTAACGACCCGTTGGTCGATTGGGAGTCTGAAACGATAAAAGCGTTTCCTTTGGCTGGCAGTTTTTCCACAGGACATCGATGGAATCAGGCTGGTGACCCTGACCTAGGGATGTGGCTGATAGCTCAGAGGCCAAACTTCCGGGCAGGAAACTTCGATTTTGCGAACGCGCCTAACTGTGTGACTTGGGTGCAATCCGCCGAGGAGCGCGAGCCGCGTGACCTCAAAGGCGACTGCTTCGCAAAAGGGATGAGGGATGGCCATACCCTTTCTGTTTTGCACTCAAGCGTGAACGACGCGGGTCGGGCAGAACTTGCGAAGTTCATCGGTGCAACGACGGTTGAGCCTATCGGAGGGCGTGCTGAGCGCAACTTCTATGACGCGCTGCGCAGTCTCACCGGAACACACCTGGTGGGCGCGGTTCTCGAGTTGGCAGGTTCAGGTTTTGCAGGTGCGAACGCCGCGGAAAAACGAAAGCGAGTCGAGAGCATTCTCAACAATCCAAGCAGGATGAGAGTGCCCCCGACGCCAGCAGAGTTCGCCCTAAGCAATATCGCCCGGGACCCCTCGTTAAATGCGGTGCTTGACGCTCTTAACTGCATCGCGCTGGAACCCGGCGTGACTCTCGTCAGACCGGAACTCATAAATGGCGTTAGAGCAACGCTCCGTCATTGCGTCGAGAATCCTGACGTTCAACTTGAGGACGCGTCATGGCACGTTGCCAATACTCGGCGCGAGAAAGGTCGAATTATTCGCAACCGGTCAGTAGGCAGCACGCTGCTGGTCAAAGGACTTGAGTTTGACCACGTGGTAATAACCCCAGAAGCGTGCACCACTCGACATCACTGGTACGTCGCGCTCACGCGAGCCGCAAAGTCAGTCAAAATTTTGTCGGCCAAATCAATGTTCAGCGTGTGAAGGCTTGGGCCCGGCCCTGCTCCCGTCAATGAGCGACGTCGAGCCGGAACGCGCTGGATGCCAGCAACTCCACACAACGTCGAAAATGTCCTCCAAGAACAGCCGCAAAACATTTGTACTTTCCGTCAGCGATGTGGCTGATGCGCAACGTAAATACCCTGCATTGAAAACATCGACTTTGGAGGAGCTGGGGAAATTTCCATGCCACACGTTACCTATCAAGGGTCGCCACCTGCTGCGGATGCAGCAGGTGTTTACTGGGCGATACACCTGCTGTCGAGATGACGTGTTGGACGAAGTGCAGATGGAAATCGTACCAAATCTAGGTCGAAACCTGGAGCATCTCCTAGCTGGAGGCGTCAACGCAGCCGACACAAAATGGCGCTGCTTTCAACGGTTGCATTGCGCTCATCAGGGACCTTATGTGCACATCAGGCAGACACCAGCATCTTCCGCCCCAACGCGCTCTCACACAAATCACTTTGGTTACCTGCACAAATTACGCCGGCCCGTCTTTCTCACATTTATTCATCGACGAGGAGGCTGCGCGACGACCTATTAATGCGGAGCGACACAGCACGACTAAGCGGGCCTTGGTAGCAGGAGGTCATGCGAAAGCGAGCGCTAAATCGATGATGACGGTCGGGTTATGAGTCGCCTACGTCTTGTACCACTGGAAAGTGATGAGGTAGTTGAAGAGAGCCACTTCGTTTCTGTTCGTGACCAGCGATTTGAATCTTCAGCAATTGTTCGAGATGTGAAGTGGTATGCCGGCCAACCCCACGAACGTATATCGCGAGACGCGCTCAAATGCCTGTTCGACGCATCAGAGGATTCGAAGCCGTACAACAGTTACGCAAATGTAGCGATTCGCCTACTCGACATATATCTGCAAATTACCGACCAGCGCATTTCGCTTCGTGACGGCCGGCTATCGCCGAAGTCCGTTCTCTTGAAATTCGCCGGTGCTCTCTATTCCGAGAGCTTTTGGTTCGCACGACGTTCTCGGCGGCATTCTTTGGTGTGCACCGTCAGAGATTTGGCGGCCGCGACGAGGACAATCTCCGATTCCATGTTTCCTCAAATCTCGACGAAAGGGCCGACTCTGTTCTGGGCGGCGCAGCGGGCTAAGTTCGAAGTGGCAACACTCGACACCGAGGCTGTCGTGCTCGCGCGCGGATGGCCGGTTGCTAACAAAGATGGTCTAAGGTGGCTGGACCTGCGTGCGCTGCATCTCCGATACGGCTCTCAGTTTGCTTGTGAGGTTCAGGCTGCGACTCAAAGGTTCTACGACGGACGCGACCAGGAATCGATACATCAGATTAGCTTCCTCCTTGATTACCTGGCGAATTTGCCCCCGAACTGGAGAAGGGAACATTTTGGCCAATCGGACAAGTCGCAACGTTTATTCGCCGCCTACGCGCTGCATTTTGCAAAGGTTCGAGGTCGTACGCACGATTACGATTACATCAAGAACCACTGGGCGAAGGGTTGCAATTTTCTCCGCAAAGCGTTCTTTTCCTGTGGCCTTTTTGCCAGCCCCTTGTGGGGGCTCCCAGAATTCCCTTCTGCGGGAAGTCCGAACCGTACACATGAACGTAGCGATGGCGCTGGGGGGAGGTATAGCACGAAGCTCCTGACAAACGTGCCGCTAAAGCTGACAGATAAGGAGGCAGCAGAGCTCCTTTTCCGTACCATACGCGCGGATTTGGCTCGCATACAGGCTTGGGCTGATGCTCGGATTTCCGAGATATGGAATCGATATAAGGTGTTTTTGAAGCTGTCCGCTAGTGGCACTGTTCGAGAGTTTTCTAAGGCAGGACATACGCTAAGAAAAGGTGCAACGCGACGGACGCACGAAAGTTGGCAGGAGAACGTAGCCGCAACGTATGCAGCTCGTGGTTTCGAAACGCCCAATGACGAGCCACGGCTCGACCTGCTGTATGGAGCCCCGCGGTCGGACGTCTATTCGATAATTGCGCTTCCCACTGCTGGGTCCCTGTTGGCACATATGGCCGCGTTGGTTATTGAGCATCCTCTGTTGACTCCCAGCTTCTTCACCGAATTGACTTTGTATGACAAGGACGACCGCGTAGCCGGAGTGAGTGAGATAGATAGTCGATGGGTTCTTGATGGAAAGAAGGCGCGCAAGGGGCCGGACACTGCTCAACAGAAGGTGCCGCTTTCCGACCGCGCAGCAGAGATACTTGGGCAAGTTATCAAACTGACTCAACCTTTACGCAACTATCTCAAAGGTAAAGGCGACCCTAGCTGGAGACGAATATTCATTGAGACTGGGAAGGGATTTGATGACCCAGGGCCCGTTGTTGCATCGAAGCGAACGTCAGGCGTGGATAACGTCAACAGACTGACCAATGAGTTGGTGTCGTTTGCGGACATGCGCGAGGAGGACGCGCGGCGGCTAGCAAAACGATTCAGTCTTGTCACGTTGCGCGCTAGCGAGGTCGTTGCCAGATATCTCAAGAAACCCGACCTCGCCGAGGCAGCCAAAAACTTAGGCCACGAACGTCTTTCTTTCCATCAAATTGAGAGATATGTCCCCCCACCTTTGATTGCATTCTTCCAGGAGAGGTGGGTAAGAATTTTTCAAAATGCCGTCATTGCGGAAGCTTTGAAAGACAGCGAATACCGACTGCGCGCTACGGACTTTGAATCATCCGACGAACTGAACCAATTTTTGAATAACCACGCTTTGAGATTGAGGGGCGTGCCGGCGGAGGCGCGACGCCAGGCCAAAGTGGATGATGGTGATTCGCAGGTCTATTTTGCGGCAAGCGTGGAGACACTTACAGTTTTGGAAGGCATCCGCCGGGCAGTGAGACGGGCAACGGTGCCCCCGACTGCTCTCGCGGTTGAGTGGGCTGACTATGCGGACCGCCTGTTTCGATATATCAAACATGCGCAGCCTCCTCGAGAGGAGCTCATCGTCATGTTAGAGGAAGCTGAATGCCACGTTGAAGAACACAACTTTGATAGAGCAATTTATGCGTAACTCTGTACCCAATGCAGTCATGGCACATCTTCATGCCATCGCGTCACCAACTATTGATAGCTTTAGGACGGCACCATTTTTGCGGTCTGCGTTTGGCAGCGCCGATTGGTCGCTTGTGATTGGCCACTATCACATCAAGCTCAATTGGAACGTCTCTCTCGGAAAGGACCGTTTAACTGACAAACGGCATCAACAAGTCCTGACAATCTTCAAGTGCTGGATTCTTTCGCAATCGCATCCGAGAGTTACGGGCGGTCGCATTCATGGAAGTGCATACCTCTATCGTCGCGTGACGCGAGTGATTGCGCATATCGACTATATGTTGCTCAATCGGGAACTGTTCGGATTAGAGAAATATGGCCTCCGCGCCGCTACCGAGAACGATTTCGTTGAGATGTTACGCGCGATTGAGTCTGGCGTCGGATTCGCGAACGCCACTTATGAGTGGCCCACTCGTTTGGCGAAGTGGCTCGACACACTTGTCGAGAGGTATCGACCTGCTCTCGCCAAGACCTTGCGGGAAAATCGATTTTTGCGCGAGATGCATACGCTTCAGATTGATTGGCGACTTGCTAAGGACAAGCGAACGCTGATTCGCTGGCGGGTCGCTTTGTGGGTTGGCGGCTACTACCGGTCGATAGGAAACCATGACTTTGTGCATACTGTCGACACGGAACTCGTATCCACCATCTTATATGAGGATACTCTGAGAGGTGTGAGTTCGAAGCCGCTATTCGACGAACTCGGGCTGATTCCAGTGGAGCGATGCCTTCGGGAGAAAACACCGGTCCCGGTGAGGGCCTCTGGCGAGCGCCCGACCAAACAGGACGTAGGTTATCAAAGGAGTACGCTGAAGACGCTAGCGGCGCTTCAGGACGTCTGCGATGGTGTACCTGCAGGTCCATTGCTGGCCGCGTTGGGGGCTGGTCCAATAGATGTCGAATCGCTTCGCGATACGAGAGGCTTTGCCATCGCACCATTCCCGGTGGTCATGCGAAACATTAAGTACGGGACCGAATTCTGTCTCCGACATGGTGAGCATATTGTCAAAAGCTTCGCGGCTTTAGTAGCCGCCGCTAAAAGCGAGGAGTTAACCTTGTTTCAGCTTGTCGAGCGGCACGGATTGGAGGGGTTTCTCGATGCTAAGACTTTGGCACTTGGGGTGCGTAGGCTATCAGTGGGATTGCAGGCCAGGGCCGACTCGAGGCGACGTATCCCTCAAGAAGAGCTAGTTAAACGTTATTTCGCTTCGCTCAGGAACAACGAGGGGCTTGTGGAACTTGGTCGGGTCTTTATCGGCTCGGTGATTCAGTGCATAGGTCCTGTCACTGCCCGTCGACGTTCCGAACTAGTGCGTCTACCGGTCTCGCGCGTGTTGGATGAGTCTAGGGAGAATATTATCTTCGGTAACGCTAAGACAGGCTTGGATGACAAAAAGCAAGAGGAGGTCCGCCCCGTACCAAAGCTAGTCTCCCATGTCGTGCAGATTTGCGAGGAGTTACATGCCAGCTTGGGCTCATTTGATACTGGCATGCTTCTGGATATGCCAGGTGTCTGCGGAATGAGGCGTGCATCAAAAACGACATTCGACATTTGCCTCGACGCCTTCGCTGATTATTTTGAAGTTGCGTGCGATAGCCAAGGGCGTCGCTGGTACGTGCGCCAACATCAAAATCGGAAATTTCTTGTGCTCGCGTTCTATTACGGTATCGCGGAGGGCAACGTCCACGCTATTCGTTGGATGCTTGGACACGGTGACGTGGAACACCTCTGGCACTATCTGATGACGTCGATACCGGGGGAAATGTTAAAAGAGGTGCAAGCCTATTTCATGCTGGACGCGTTGCGGAACCATCCGTTCGAACCGCAGCAAATCGAAATGCATGAAGATGTTGTTGCGGCGCTCGAAGACGGTATGGAACGGCGGTTCGGAACTCGAAGATTTGATGTTGTTGATTCGGAACTTCTCCAAAGTTTTCTCGACATGGCAGTCAAGAAAGGTCTGTCTGCACTTCCACACTTCTTTGAAGTTGGGGGACATAAGATTGCCAGAATAGCCGTTACGCTCAGTAGGAGTGCAAACATATGATTAAGAACGCTAAGACTCCAACGGAGCGAGCTGTTTCAGCGCTACATGAGTTCTTGATGCTCGTGAGCAAAGCGCCTCGGCATTTCGTGAAGGACAAAGAGCTGCTGCAAGCGTTGCGGCGACAGTCGCGTCTCGGGGCATATCAGAACAAGGCTCACGGCGTAATCCCGACATCTAGAAGCTCAATCGAACGTGTTTGTGAACGTCTGCTTCCCGGCGGTGCGCTCGAATTCGACAAGCTCCGGAAAGATGCGCTTGCAGAATTGAAGACCGTTGCGCGAACGCTAGCGGAGGTGCCGTCAGCGCCTAAGCGAACGCGCGACTACTATAAGCAGCAATCGGAAGATAGCAATGCGAAGGTCGTTCTTGGGCTTGTCGATTGTTGGCATCTGACCCATGCTCTGTTCGAGGCGATTGAGGCCGGCCGCAAGATTGCCGGCGATACCGGGGACTCCGCCCTGCAAGAGGTCTGGCGTAAAAAGGAAGCCACGATTCGCAGCAGGCTGCGGCTGTCAAAGCAGCTTGTCGCTACAAAGGGAAGCGATGCTGAGGGTTGGGCAGAAACAGTTCGGATTTTGTAGACATGCGCTTCCGCCAATTGTTTCTGCGAGCCCCAGCCGGGACGCAACTTTTCGTTTCGATGCAACGAGACGGAACCGCTCGGACGAGCCCGGCGGATGGACTTCCCTTACCTATCTGGCCCGATGGACGTTGGTGTGCGGAGGTCGCTCTTTACCTTGGTAAGGCCGTGCGTCGCAACCTTTCTCTGTTCAGCCGGGGCGGAACAGTGGCCACATATACGTCGCAAATCAGCCACCTCGTACGATACTGCTGGCGCAAAAATTGTCCGTTTGACGCAATGGATGATGACGAGTTTACAAAATTCATGGGCGGGATGAAGGATGAACTTCTATTCAAAAACGATGAGCCAAAGGACTCGCGGAATTCAAACACAGTAATTTCAATCGGGCGACGGTGTTTAGAGTTTCTCGAGTTCGTTGGTAATCTACACGGAATAACTGGATTACTAAGTGGCGAAGAGGGGCATATTAAGGCGGAAAGGCGCGCAATGGCCGTGGGTTCATCTCATGCCGCCAGAAAGAGGATTGTCCATTATTGGTATCATCATTCTTTTCCGGAGCGGGTCGAAGACAATAAAAGGCATCTGATTGGTATCGATTATGTGACGCGATTACGGCGAGCGGCCATTACCTATAAGTCTGCAAAAATGGGTAGGTCCGACCCGTTTATCAAACAGCGGCGCCTTGTATTGCTGCGCCTTCTAGAGGCTACAGGTGGCCGGAGATGCGAAATTGCTCTCATTACGGTTGAGGATATTCAAGAGGCGCTTGCCAGCGTTGGGCCGTTTCTCAAGTTGTATTCCGCGAAGCGCACGGGAAATAATAAGTCGAATGAGCCCCATAGGTTCGTGAAGGTCACCTATAACGACCTTGATTACATCCAGCGATATATAGACAAATTTCGCGCTCCGTTAATTGATAGATTGCTTGGGTCGGAAAGTGACCACGGATTTTTGCTGGTTGGTGTGGACCATGCTGAGCGAATGGTAGAGACGACAATCACCGGCGAACTCAGGCGGCTTCGTATTGAAGCGAAGATTACGGGGAAGGCGCATCCTCATTTGTTTAGACATCGATTCATAACAATTCGCCTCAAGGATTTAATTGAAGCCCATAAGCTTTCGAATCGCACCGAGTTTGAAATACTGTTTCAGATGGAAGGATTCAAGAAGGAGGTGGCTGAGTCCACCGGGCACAAAAGTTTAGCGTCGCTGGACCGATATATCGACTGGGCCTTCATTGAGCTGGCCGGCTCTGAAGGCAACGAACGGAAATTCGTGGATATGGCTCGAGTTGCGGCAAGCGTGGAGTCGAGTCTCGCGGAGATTGAGGCGCTGCGGGAGTCACTGTCACCGGAGCAGTTCACGCTGGAGCTGATGCATCGTTACGAAGCGTTGGCTCAAGATGTCGGAGCCCGCGTGGGGCCCAAGAAGCGCACGGCGGGTAATCAGACGCTTCACGACGCGACTCAGTAAGTTGCTCACGAGCTGCTTGCTCAGGATTTCGACAAGATATTGAAAAATATGAAGAAAATTGCCTGAGCAACATTGTGCTGAAACGCGAAATTTCAGGTTCGTCAAGGAACAGCACGCCGAGATGGGCCAGCGTGATCTCGCCGGGCTGCGGTGGATTGCGCCCGCCTACCAGCGCTACGGAACTCGACGAATGATGTGGCGCGCGAAAGGGTCGCTGGCGCCACTGCGCGGGAGAGAATCCCAGCATGCTGGAGGAAAGAATGGCGGCTGACGACAACGCTTCGTCATCGGTCATGGGCGGAAGAAGACTGGGCAGCCGGGCGGCGAGCATGGATTTGCCCGCGCCCGGCGGCCCGACCATCAGCAGGTGATGTCCGCCCGCCGCCGCGACTTCCAGTGCCCGGCGCGCGCCGGGATGGCCGATTACATCGACCAGATCGGGCAACGGTGCACGCCTGCGCAGCAGGGAGTCGGGCGCAGCGCCGCGAATGGGCGTCAGGCGGCCGTCGACTGAGCCGCTCAGGTGTGCACACAAAGCGGGCAGATCGTCGGCCCCGAATACATCGATACCCGGCACCAGCGCCGCTTCCGCCGCGCTACCCAAGGGCAGGTAGATTTCGGGCATGCGAGGATCGGAATCGCGCATGGCTGCGCCGTCCAGCGATGACCCGGCCCGCGCGTACTGCCGCGCCGCGCCGCAGGCCATGGCGAATGCGCCGCGCATTGGGCGCAGCGCACCGGTCAACGACAATTCCCCGGCGAATTCGCGATGCAGCAGTGCCTCAGCGGGAATCTGTCCGCTCGCGGCAAGAATGCCCAGTGCGATCGGCAGGTCGAAGCGGCCGGATTCCTTCGGCAGGTCGGCGGGAGCGAGATTGACGGTAATGCGGCGAACGGGGAAATCGAAGCCGCAATTCTGGAGTGCGGCGCGCACCCGCTCGCGGCTTTCACGAACTTCGAGATCGGGCAGGCCGACGATTGAAAACGAAGGTAATCCATTGGCGAGATGAACCTCGACGGTCACCTCGGGCGCGCGCCCAGGGGCGGGCGCGCGGCTGCGCACCACGGCAAGCGACATGATTTTTTCCCCGCTGCCGTTGCCTCGCTGATTCGAGGCATCGGCTTAATGATCCAACATCACGGCTCGCTTAGCCGATGACACGCTTTAGAACATCCGGACTTCAGTCCTGGTTGCTAGCCGACGGTCCGCCGCCCAGCTTCGCTTCCAGTTGCGCGACCCGTTGCTCCAGTTCCTCAAGCCGGGCGCGCGTACGCACGAGCACTTGCGTCTGGGTATCGAATTCTTCGCGCGTCACCAGGTCCAGCTTCGAAAAACCCTGGGACAACATGGCTTTCATATTCCGTTCAATGTCCTTTGCCGGCGAATTCTTGAGCAGCTCGCTCATCTTGGCCTGGAAGTCATTGAATACGTCGTTCGGTTGTTTCATACGTTTTCCTCTTGCGCACCATAAGAGTGCATTCATTGTTAGCTCAGTGCTCCGGCAAACCGGATGATCCATTTTGGTGCGTACTCTTGCGTGCCGCCGGCACCGCGAGACGCTTGGCGCAGCACAACCCTGCGCTGTGGAACACCCCTGCCTGCCTGAACCTTGCGAGCACTCTAGCAACGATCCACGGTGCGCGCCAGCGAACGCAAGCGTTGCTGGCCATCCGGTCTACGCCCACACATGCTGGCCCTCGGAGCCAATTCGACAGGCGGGGACACGCGCATGGCATACGAGTTGCATATGTGCCCCGGGCCTTGTCCGTGCGCGCTTTTCCGGGCGGTCGGCAATGCGGCGTGGCGCATCGGACGCCGCTCGCGACGGGCATCAGGCAGCGAGGGATCAGGCATGGGACCAGATTAAGGCGCTAAAGCGCCAACTCTGTTCGACACCACAGCGAGGGATACATGAAGCTCATTACCGCAATCATCAAGCCGTTCAAGCTCGACGAAGCACGCGAAGCGTTATCGGCTATTGGCGTCTCGGGCATTACCGTGACCGAGGTAAAAGGCTTCGGCCGCCAGAAGGGCCACACGGAGCTGTATCGCGGCGCCGAATACGTGGTCGATTTCCTGCCGAAAGTGAAGATCGAAGCGGCGGTTTCCGACGACATCGTCGACCAGGCGATCGAGGCGGTCGAGCGTGCGGCCCGCACGGGCAAGATCGGTGACGGCAAGATTTTCGTCACCCAGATTGAACAAGTCATTCGCATTCGCACCGGTGAGACCGGCGCGGACGCTCTCTAAGAAAAGACACGGCGATAAGAGGAAACAGAAGAATGCGTAAATTATTGATGTCCTTGTTGATGGCGGGGTCGCTGCTAGGAGTCAGCGTCGGCACCGTGATGGCGCAGGATGCATCCGCGCCAGCGGCTGCATCCGCCGCGGCTTCAGACACCACCGCGGCGGCGCCTGCAAGCGCACCAGATACAGCCAGCGCGGCACCGGCAGCATCGGCGGCCGCTCCCGCTTCCGGCGCGTCCGACGCCGCACCTGCCGCACCGACGGAACCGTTCTCTGTTGATTCGTCGAAGATCAATTCCGGCGACACCGCCTGGATGCTGACTTCCACCGCCCTCGTGCTGTTCATGACGATCCCGGGCCTTGCGCTTTTCTACGCGGGCATGGTCCGCAAGAAGAACGTGCTCGCGACCGTGATGCAGAGCTTCGCGATCTGCTGCCTGGTCACGATCCTCTGGACCGTGGTGGGCTACAGCCTCGCGTTCACGCCGGGTAACGCGTTCATCGGCGGCTTTTCGCGGGTGTTCCTGCACGGCATGAACTACATCCACGGCGACAAGGCGACCACCCTGACCGTCAGCCATCTGGCTCCGACGATTCCGGAAACCGTCTATTTCGTCTATCAGATGACGTTTGCGATCATCACCCCGGCGCTGATCGCCGGCGCGTTCGCCGACCGGATGAAGTTCTCCGCCATGCTGGTATTCATGGGTCTGTGGTCGATCATCGTCTACTCGCCGATCGCGCACATGGTCTGGGAACCGACTGGCTGGTTGTCAGCGGCTGGCATCCTCGACTTCGCAGGCGGCACGGTGGTTCACATCAACGCCGGTATCGCGGGCCTGGTGTGCTGTCTGGTGCTCGGCAAGCGGGTCGGTTATGGCCGCGAAGTCATGGCGCCGCACAACCTCGTGCTCTCGCTGATTGGTGCGTCCATGTTGTGGGTCGGCTGGTTCGGCTTCAACGCGGGTTCGGCAGTGGCGGCTGACGGCCGTGCCGGTTTCGCGATGTTGACGACGCAAGTGGCTACCGCATTCGCCGCATTCGGCTGGATGTTCGCCGAATGGCTGGCCAAGGGTAAGCCTTCGGTGCTCGGCATCATCTCGGGTGCGGTGGCAGGTCTGGTGGCCATTACGCCGGCTTCGGGTTATGTCGGCGTGACCGGTGCGATCGTGATTGGTATTGCGGCTGGCGTGGTCTGCTTCTGGTCGGCAACGTGGCTCAAGACGAAGCTCGGCTACGACGATTCGCTCGACGCGTTTGGCGTCCACGGCGTGGGCGGTATTCTCGGCGCGCTCCTGACCGGCATCTTTGCGGTCAAGGACATTGGCGGCGCGGACGGCAGCATCCTCCTGCAAGCCAAGGGCGTGCTTACCACGCTGGTCTACAGCGGCGTGATGAGCTTCGTCCTTTTGAAGATTATCGACATGGTCATGGGTCTGCGTGTCACAGAAGAAGAGGAACGTGAAGGCCTTGACGTGACGCTGCATGGCGAACACGTCGAATAAGAAGTTTTTTCGTTGGGGGCGATGCCCGGCGCGAGAGGTCGCGGCGTCATCCCCATGATCGAGCGCAGGCTAGTTCAGCACAGCTCCGAGACAAGCGCAGCGTTTTGCCCGCCCATAACCGGCGGGCATTTTTTTGGTGCGCCGAGCATGCGCAACAGCTTGGGGGTGCAAGTCCCCTGTCCAACCTGATGGTGGTGAAGGACTA
>NZ_FCOK02000066.1 GCF_001544555.2 Caballeronia udeis
AACAGCCTGGACATCCAGGAATTCATGATTGTCCCGGTCAGCCAGCCGACCTTCCGCGAAGCACTGCGTTGCGGCGCTGAAGTGTTCCACGCGCTGAAGAAGATCCTGAGCGATCGCGGCATGAGCACGGCGGTGGGCGACGAAGGCGGTTTCGCACCGAACTTCGGCAGCAACGACGAGTGCCTGTCGACGATCGTCCAGGCGATCGAGAAGGCGGGTTATCGTGCAGGTGAAGACGTTCTGCTGGCGCTGGACTGCGCGGCAAGCGAGTTTTATCACGACGGCAAGTACCAGCTTGCGGGTGAGGGCTTGCAGTTGTCATCGGCGGAATTCACGGATTATCTCGCCACGCTCGCCGATAAATTCCCGATCGTGTCGATCGAAGACGGCATGCACGAGAGCGACTGGGACGGCTGGAAGATTCTTACCGATAAACTCGGCAAGAAGATCCAGTTGGTTGGCGACGACCTCTTCGTGACGAACACGCGCATCCTGAAAGAAGGCATCGACAAGGGCATCGCCAATTCGATCCTGATCAAGATCAACCAGATCGGCACCTTGACGGAAACTTTCGCGGCAATCGAAATGGCGAAGCGCGCGGGTTACACTGCGGTCATCTCGCATCGTTCGGGCGAAACGGAAGATTCGACCATTGCGGATATTGCGGTTGGTTTGAATGCCGGCCAGATCAAGACGGGTTCGTTGTCGCGTAGCGACCGGATCTCGAAGTACAACCAGCTGCTGCGTATTGAGGAAGATCTCGGCGATATCGCGAGTTATCCGGGTAAGTCGGCGTTCTACAATCTGCGCTAACGCCTCGGCCGGAATGGACGTTAGTCCGGACGACCGCCGATTTATTCAGTCCGCTGCCTCGTGTTCCAATAAATGCGAGGCAGCGCCAAATAAAGTTGAAGTGTTAGCGTTTTTCTCGCCTCTTAAATGCGGATTGTCACCTTTGTTCTGATCCTGCTGCTGGCGATGATCCAGTATCCGTTGTGGTGGGGACACGGCGGCTGGTTACGTGTCCACGAACTGCAGCAGCAACTGGTCAACCAGACAAAGAAAAACGCCGACCTGAAACTGCGTAACGAACGCGTGCAGGGTGAAGTGGCGGACTTGCAGAACGGCACGTCGGCCGTTGAAGAGCGCGCGCGTTACGAGATGGGCATGATGAAGGACAGCGAGGTGTTCGTGCAGTTCGTTTCGCCGAATTCGCCGGCTCCTGCTAATTCGGTTAACGCGCAATCGAGTGCTTCCACACGCGGGCAAGTGTCCGCAGCCCCGTTGCGTGTAGTGCCCAATCCGGTGTCGCGTTCGAAGGAAGAGCGCCGGGCGTTCGAGCGGCAAGCGACCAAGGACAAGATGGATGCTGTCAAGAAGAAGCAGGGTGGTTAGGTCCAGGTTCGTCAATCGAAGCAATCGCATGTAAAAAAAGCTGTTTCAACGTGAGTTGAAACAGCTTTTTTCTTGGGCGCCGCGACTTTGTGGCAAGCGACGCACAACCCAAGTACGTTTGAGGCGCTACCAATAATATCCGGGGTATCCGTAGCCGAAGCCCGTTCCCCATCGGTTACCCCAGCCACCGCTCGAATATCCGCCGTACACCGTAACCGGCGCGCGGTAGTACTGGGAGTAAGCCTGGGCGGCAGCTTCAGCGGCCATTGCCTGTTGCTGATCGGCCAGCACTTGCCGGTCGATCTGGTTATAGCGCTGCTGCTCAGCCGGCGAAAGCGGCTGCGGCGCCTGGTTCTGTGCGGCCGGCAAGCGGCTGTAGATAGGCGAGGGTCCTGGTGGGTCCATCATGCAGCCGCCGAGCGCGAGCAGCGTCGCGCCGGACAACGCCACAGCCAGTTTCTTCGATACACATCCCAAAGGTTTCATTTCGACCTCCAGCGGGCCGGACACTCAGCGGAACCGGATCATGACATGCCGCAGGACCGCAAACATCCATCCTGCGACGTCTTGTTACAGAGAAACGGCGTGAATTCAGTGCCGTTGATCTGGCGCCGGACTTACAGCTTGTGAGATTTCTCCAGCAACAAAAAGCTGCGCCACGTCCACGGGATCGAACTCATAGCGCTGGTTGCAGAACTCGCAGTGCACTTCCACGCTGCCACGTTCTTCGACCACGCTGTCCACTTCGCCACGTCCCAGCATCTTGAGCATGCCGCCCACTTTTTCACGCGAGCACGTGCATTCGAAACGCGCTTGCGCGGGCTCGAAATGCTGCACGTTTTCTTGCCAGAAGAGCCGCTTGAACACCGTTTCCGGCTCCTCTTTCAGCAGTTCCTCGTTCGACAGCGTGCCCCCGAGATGGCACACGCGCTGCCATGTATCGGCATCGTGTTCGCCTGGATGCGGGACGATACCGCCATCGCCGGGGAGCTTTTGCAGCAACATGCCCACGGCACGCTCGGTGTTCGCGGCGAGCCACATGCGCGTATCCAGCTGCTCGGAGTGGTGCATATAGTGCTCCAGCACTTCCGCCATTGACGCCAGCGGCCCATGCTCGCCGCTCAGCGGCACGATGCCCTGATAAGCCTGCTGCCCGGGCTTCTTGTCGCGCGGATCGAGCGTGATCACGCAGCGGCCCTGGCCGTTGCGGTTGAGCAGCTCGGGGAGCGTCATGTCGTCGGTGATCGGTACGGGCGTTTCGCTCGCGCCTTCGATGGATTCAGCCAGCTTCGCGGTTGCCCGGAGCGACAAGTCCGAATTGCATTGGACGACAAGCATGGTCACCGGCCCGTCGCCATAGATTTGCATGATGAGCGTGCCATCGAACTTGAGATTCGCCGACAGCAGCGCGCACGCAGCCATCATTTCGCCGAGCACATTGCGCACCGGCGTGGGGTACGAGCGGCGCGTGAGCACTTCCTGCCAGGTATCACGCAGCGAGACAATTTCGCCGCGCACCGGCGCCGCGTTGAACATGAATTTTTGAAGCTGGTCGTTAACCACGCTTGGGTCCTTTGATCGACGGCGTAATGCGTGTCGACCGGCGTTCAGCCGATCCGCACGAGTTGCGCCTTGTAAAATTCGCGGCGATCGGCGTAACCACGCGTCCCCGCCTGCATCTGGGCAATATCAGCTTCCGTGAGCTCGCGCACGGCTTTCGCGGGCGCGCCGAGGATCAGGGTGTTGTCGGGAAAGGTCTTACCTTCGGTCACCACGGCGCCCGCGCCAACCAGGCAGTTGCGGCCGATGACCGCACCATTCAAGACCACGGCCTGAATACCAATCAATGCACCTTCCTTGATCGTGCAGCCGTGCAGCATGGCCTGATGGCCAATGGTCACGTTGGCTTCAATCGTCAGCGGATAACCCGGGTCGGTATGCAAGACCGCGCCTTCCTGGATGTTGCTGCCCTGGCCGAGCACGATGGGCTCGTTATCGCCGCGCAGCGCGGCGCCGAACCAGACGCTCGAGTTTTCTTCCAGTGTCACACGGCCGATGATGGTCGCTGTATCAGCGACGAAGACGCTTTCGTGGATGGTCGGGGCGGCATCGCCGAGCTTATAGATTGCCACTGTGTCTCCTGTGAGGGCTTGACGTGAGCCATGAGCGCGGATTGGTCAACAGGCCTTGGGCGCGGGCATGGCCGGTACAATCGGATGCAATCGGTTGAAAATTCAGTCACGAGCGGATTTCAGGCGGGTCGAGCCGGTGCCATGGATTGCGGCCCCGGCGCGCCTCGTGCCAAAAATCTTCCGCAGAAAGCGCTATTTTAGCCGGTTGCGCCAAGGTGACGTGCGGCCCGGCTTTTGTGGGCCTGATCGACGGGTTCTGAGCCGGACATTCCAAACTGGTGTTTTGAATCGGCTTCCTCGGGCGGCCGGGTATCTGACGATGCTGCCGGATTGGCCGTTATCGTTTATAAGCACTGCATAAGCACCCCAAAGCACCCCGGAATCATGTCCGAACAGTTTGAATATTCTGTGTTCACCAGCGTCCGTCCGACTGCGCTAGCGCTGCTCAGGGAATGCGATCCTGTCGCGAAGGCAAGCGCTACCCAGCGGTTCCATGAGCGTTTGCTGTCGGGCGACACCACGCTCGACGCCGCAGCTCATATCCTTGATCCGCTTGATCTGCCCGGCCGCCCGGCGACTCCGGAACTCGTTGCGCCGTCATCGCTGAAGCGCCGCAGCATGCAGTCGGACGCGGGACGTGCCGTGTTGCTGCACGCGCTCGCGCATATTGAGTTCAACGCGATCAACCTCGCGCTCGATGCCGTCTGGCGTTTCCCGGCAATGCCCGACGCGTTTTATCACGATTGGTTCAAGGTCGCCGCCGAGGAAGCGCGCCACTTTTCCCTGCTGAGCGCGCGTCTGGCCGAATTCGGGCATCAATACGGCGATTTTCCCGCGCACGACGGCCTGTGGGAAATGGCCGAGCGCACGCGTGGCGACGTGCTGGCCCGCATGGCGCTTGTGCCGCGCACGCTGGAGGCGCGCGGGCTGGACGCTTCGCCGCCGATTCGCCGGCGTCTCGCTCAAGCGGGCGATCACGCATCGGCGGCTATTCTCGACGTGATTCTCCACGACGAAATCGGCCACGTGCTGATCGGCAATCACTGGTTCCGGCACCTGTGCAGCGAGTCCGGCGCCGATCCGCACACCACTTACGCGCAACTGGCGGAGCAATATCACGCGCCGAAACTGCGCGGTCCGTTCAACTTCGAAGCGCGACGCGACGCGGGTTTCGATGAAGCTGAATTGCGCGCGCTCGCGGGCCTTGACGATATCGGCTCCATTCCAACTGCCCCGATTTCCCAATGACCCCTCTCAAAACGCCCGTTTCCGAATTCATCACCACGCGCGGCACGCGGCTGCACGTGCGCCGATGGGGATTGCCCGACGCGCCCACGCTGTTCATGCTGCATGGCTGGATGGATATTTCGGCGTCGTTTCAATTTGTCGTCGACGCCCTCGGGAGCGACTGGCAGGTGATCGCGCCCGATGCCCGCGGTTTCGGGCTGTCGGACTGGCCGGTGGCGCAGGGCAGGAGCGGCCATTACTGGTTCCAGGACTATCTGGCGGACCTTGATGCGCTGCTCGACCACTACGCGCCGGCGTCGCTGAGCGGGGAGCCGGTGAACCTGGTCGGCCACAGCATGGGCGCGAACGTTGTTTGCCTGTACGCGGGCGTGCGGCCGGAGCGGGTCCGGCGAGTGGTCGACCTCGAAGGGTTCGGCATGGCAGCCACGAAGGCGGAGCGTTCGCCCGCCCGGCTAGCGCAATGGCTCGACGATTTGCATGCGCCGCCTTCACTCAACACGTACGCCACGCTTGATGACGTCGCTCAACGGCTGATCCGCACGAATCCCCGCCTGCCGCTGGCGAAAGCGCGGTTTTTGGCCCGGCACTGGGCGAAACCCGACGATACCGGCCGTTTCCATCTGCTCGCCGACCCCGCGCACAAACTGCGTGGGCCGTTGCTGTATCGGCTGGACGAGGTGATGGCTGTCTGGTCGAAGGTGCAGGCGAAGGTCCTGCATGTCGAAGCGCTCGCTTCGCCGACCCTCGCTATGATCGCCGGAGAGGTTCCGACCACCGAATTCAAGCAGCGTTTCAAGGCGTTCACCGACTGGCGCGAGGAGATCATCGATCACGCCGGGCACATGCTTCATCACGATCAGCCCGAACGGGTGGCAGCGCTGATCGAAACATTCTGCGCTTGAGTGTGATGCTGCCGGATCACTGGATCGACCGATCGGTTGGCGATAGATCCGCTTTGACGCGTTGCAGTAGAATGCTTGGTAATTCCCAGAGTTTTCATGATGAACGCCGACCTGCATTGCCACTCCACTGTTTCTGACGGCCACCTCGCTCCAGCCGAGGTCGCCGCGCGTGCTCACGCGGGCGGTGTGACACTGTGGTCGCTTACCGACCATGATCAGCTAGGCGGCCAGCGCGAGGCGCGGGAAGCCGCGCAAGCGCTCGGCATGGTGTATCTCGACGGGGTGGAGATTTCGGTGACGTGGGCGGGGCGGACGGTGCATATCGTCGGGCTGAACGTGGATGCTGAAAACCAGGCGCTGATCGACGGCCTGGCTGCCACGCGCAGCGGCCGCCAGGCGCGCGGTGAAGCCATAGGCGAGGCACTCGCCGACGTCGGCATCCAGGGTGCTTACGAAGGCGCGCTGCACTACGTGAACGACCCGGCCATGATCTCGCGCACGCATTTCGCACGCTATCTGGTCGACAAGGGCTACGCGGAATCGATCTCGGACGTGTTCTCTAAATATCTCGGCGACGGCAAGCCGGGTTATGTCGGCCATCGGTGGTCCAAACTGGCTGACGCCATGAAATGGATCAAGGGGGCGGGCGGCGAGGCGGTGATCGCCCATCCCGGGCGCTACGATTTCTCGCCGGTCGAATTCGCCGCGTTTTTCGATGAATTCATCCAGCTCGGCGGCCGTGCGATTGAAGTCGTGACCGGCAGCCATACGCCGGACCAGTATCGCGAATATGCGGAAGTCGCTCGCCGGTATGGCTTCCTCGCATCGCGCGGCTCGGATTTTCACGCCGCGGGCGAGGGGCGTATCGACCTCGGCCAGTTGCCGCCGCTACCCGCCGATCTCAAGCCCGTGTGGGAGTGCCTGGTTTAACAGGCATGCCGCGGGGGCTTATACGGCGCCGCGCGGAACCGCTTGAAATGCCGCGCACGATCCTTGCATTCGTTCACTGCTGCTTGTCGCGCAACTGCGTGCATTTGCGGGTATTCTCGCGTGTTCGCATGGGAATCGCCCGGCGCTTCTTGTCTGATATTCGGCTTAAATACAGCTTGAAGTCAGTTTGAAGCCGCAGGCGTTATACCTGGCGCATAAAACATAAAAACACAGCGTGCGCGCCGAGCGTGTCGGCGCCGGTTGGTAGCAATCCGGACAACCCACTTACGTCATCTGGTCATGTCTCAATTCTTTCGAATTCATCCTGACAATCCGCAACCGCGACTGATCAACCAGGCGGTGCAGATCATCAACGATGGTGGCATTGTCGCGTTGCCGACCGACTCGAGCTACGCGCTGGCGTGCCATCTCGACGATAAAAACGCCGTTGAACGCATCCGCCGGATTCGCGGCCTCGACGAGAAGCAGTTGCTTTCGCTGCTGGTGCGCGACTTATCGGAATTGTCGAATTTCGCGATCGTCGATAATCGCAACTATCGTCTGATTAAATCGGTGACGCCGGGTCCTTACGTGTTCGTGCTGCAGGCGACGAAGGAAGTGCCCCGGCGCCTGTCGCATCCGTCGCGAAAGACGATCGGCTTGCGGGTGCCGAATCACGCGATCACGCTGGCGTTGCTCGAAGCGCTGGGCCAGCCGCTGCTCGGCTCGACGCTGATCCTGCCGCCCGACACCCATCCGCTCAATGACGCCGAGGAGATTCGGCAGCGGCTGGAAAAACAGATCGATCTGGTGATCGACGCGGGCGCATGCGCGATGGAACCGTCTACGGTGATCGACCTGACCGGCGACGAACCCGTGTTGGTGCGTCCGGGCCGCGGCAGTCTGGAACCATTTGGCCTGACCGCCGAAAGCGCCTGAAAACCCCGCACGATGACACAATAGGCAGTGAGGTTGCGCGCAGGCTTGATCATGCCGGCTCACCCTGACGCAACCTTGCGACCTCGACGCTCGCGCCCCACCGCCCGAAGGCGAACGCCAACCGCGTCCGCCGACGAGTGGCGCCACAACTGCTTGATACAATAGCGAGCTATGGATTCTTCCCTGATACAAACCATCGCGGTTTACGCGCTCCCCGTGATCTTTGCGATCACGTTGCATGAGGCCGCTCACGGCTATGCAGCCCGCCTGCTGGGCGACAACACGGCTTACGTGCTCGGTCGCGTGTCGCTCAACCCGATGCGCCACATCGACCCGGTCGGTACGCTCGCCATCCCGCTGATCCTCTATTTCGTCACGAGCGGCGCGTTCATGTTCGGCTACGCCAAGCCTGTGCCTGTTGCTTTCGGCAACCTGCGTAATCCGCGCTGGGGCAGCTTGTGGGTTGCGGCCGCCGGACCGGCGAGCAATTTCGTCCAGGCGCTGATCTGGGGCGTGATCGCGGTGCTGTTGGCGTCGTTCAACATCAGCGAACCGTTTTTCACGCGCATGGCTGCGGCCGGTGTCGGCGTGAACCTGGTGCTTGGCGTGCTCAATCTGTTCCCCTTGCCGCCGCTCGACGGCGGACGCGTGCTGATGGCGTTGCTGCCCGTACGCGCTTCGATCATGCTTTCGCGGCTCGAACCTTACGGTTTCTTCATCGTGATGGCGCTTGTCATGACCGGTACCTTGACGCGTTTGTGGCTCGGGCCGTTGGTGAGCGCCGGGTATGTCGCGGTGTCGGCCATCCTGAATCCCCTTGCTTCGCTTTTACAATAAATCCATGTTCCCTGACCGTATCTTCTCCGGCATGCGGCCGACCGGCTCGCTGCATCTAGGCCACTATCATGGCGTGCTCAAGAACTGGGTGCGGCTGCAGTCCGAGTACCCCTGCTTTTTCGCGGTGGTCGACTGGCATGCGCTGACGACCCACTATGAAACGCCAGAAGTTATCGAGAAGAACGTGTGGGAAGTGCTGATCGACTGGCTCGCGTCCGGTATCGATCCGGCGCAGGCCACGCTCTTTATCCAGAGCCGTGTGCCCGAACACGCCGAGCTTGCGCTGCTGCTCGGCATGAGCACGCCGCTCGGCTGGCTCGAACGCGTGCCGACCTATAAAGAGCAGATCGAGAAGCTGAAGGAAAAAGATCTGACCACGTACGGCTTTCTCGGTTATCCGGTGCTGATGGCAGCCGACATCCTGCTGTACCGCGCGTCGCTCGTGCCGGTCGGCGAGGACCAGGTGCCGCACGTGGAGATGACGCGCGAGATCGCACGGCGCTTCAATTACCTGTACGGGCGCGAGGCGGATTTCGAAGAGAAGGCGCTCGATGCCGCGAAGAAACTCGGCGGCAAACGCGCGAAGCTTTATCACGAGCTGCGAGTCGCGTATCAACAGGAAGGCAACGACGAAGCGCTCGAAAAGGCGCGGGCGATGTTGCAGGAGTCGCAGAGCCTGTCCATGAACGATCGCGAACGGCTGTTCGGATACCTGGAAGGCGCGCGCAAGATCATCCTGGTCGAGCCGCAGGCGCTGCTGACGGAAGCGTCGCGCATGCCCGGACTCGATGGCGCGAAGATGTCGAAGTCGTACGGCAATACCATCGGCTTGCGTGAAGACGCCGAAACCATCACGAAGAAAGTGCGCACCATGCCGACCGATCCGGCACGGGTTCGCCGCACTGATCCGGGCGATCCGGACAAATGCCCCGTGTGGCAACTGCATCAGGTCTATACCGATGAAACCACGCATAAGTGGGTGCAGACGAACTGCCGTAGCGCGGGAATTGGCTGCCTTGAATGCAAGCAGCCGGTGATCGAGGGCATCTTGCACGAGCAGCAACCCATGCTGGAACGCGCGCAAAAATACATGGACGATCCGTCACTGTTGCGCGCGATCGTGGCCGACGGTTGCGACAAGGCGCGCAAGTTCGCGGTAGAGACAATGCGCGACGTCCGCGACGCAATGGGCCTCTCGTATAACTGATGCCCGCAATGCCAACGCCTGAAAAGTCACCCACGCCACCCACCACCGCCAGCGCATGGATCGAGCAATGGTCGCATCTGGTGGCGCAGGGCGGCGCGGTACTCGACGTCGCGTCGGGCAATGGCCGCCATGCACGTTATTTCGCGTTGCGCGAGCATCCGGTGCTGGCGCTGGATCGCGATGAAACCGCATTGGCGAGTCTCGCTGCCGTGCAGCATGTCACTACGCGTTGCGCCGACCTGGAAAATGCAAGCTGGCCGTTGCGCGAAGACGAGAAATTCGCCGCGGTGGTAGTGACGAATTATCTCCACCGGCCGTTGTTCCCCTATTTATTCGATGCCCTCGCGCCCGGCGGCGTGCTGCTCTACGAAACCTTCGCGGTGGGCAACGAACGCTTTGGCAAACCGTCGAATCCGGATTTCCTGCTCACCCCCGGCGAACTGCTCGAAGCCGTGCGAGGCCGGTTGCGGGTCATCGCTTATCAGGATGGTTTTATCAACGTGCCGCGCGCATCCTGCGTGCAGCGCATAGCCGCCGCCGCGCCGTCGCGGCCTACTCCAACGGGTCTTACGGAACGTAACAATGGGTCAGATCCCGTTCGTTACGTACTGCAAGGCTAATCCGCTACAATCGCGGTTTACCGACCAATTTCATAGCGTTTCATGACAAACGGAACACACGGCGGCATCCAGATCCGCGGCAGCATTCCTGCCATCGTCACCCCGATGCACGAGGACGGTAGTCTTGATCTGCCGGCGTTTCGAAAACTGATCGACTGGCATGCGCAAGAGGGTTCGAACGGCCTCGTCGTGGTCGGCACCAGCGGCGAATCGGCCACGCTCTCAGTGGACGAACATATCCTGAT
The DNA here is from genome assembly GCF_001544555.2 of Caballeronia udeis. Lineage (GTDB taxonomy): Bacteria > Pseudomonadota > Gammaproteobacteria > Burkholderiales > Burkholderiaceae > Caballeronia > Caballeronia udeis. The sequence goes on from NZ_FCOK02000066.1 coordinate 10,456, forward strand.
GGTGAAAACCGCCGTCGAACACACGGCCAAGCGTTTTCCGATCATTGCCGGCGCGGGTGGCAACTCCACGTCGGAGGCGGTTGAACTGGCAAAAGCAGCCAAGGAAGTCGGCGCCGACGCCACGCTGCAAGTAGTTCCTTACTACAACAAGCCGACGCAAGAAGGCATGTACCAGCACTTCCGCAAGATCGCCGAATCCGTCGACTTGCCGGTCATCCTGTATAACGTTCCGGGCCGGACCGTCGCCGACATGAACCACGACACCGTGCTGCGTCTCGCGGAGGTGCCGGGCATTGTGGGCGTGAAGGAAGCGACGGGCAATATCGACCGTGCGGCAAACCTGATCAAGTACGCGCCGGCGCATTTTGCGATCTACAGCGGCGACGATCCGACCGCGATCGCGTTGATGCTGCTTGGTGGCCACGGCAACATCTCGGTGACCGCCAACGTCGCGCCGAGAGCGATGAGCGAACTCTGCCGCGCGGCACTTGCCGGCGACGCGATCACCGCGCGCAAGATTCACCTGAGCTTGCTGTCGCTGCACAAGCAGATGTTTTGCGAGTCGAATCCAATCCCCGCCAAGTGGGCGCTTGCTGCGCTCGGGCGGATGGAAAACGGGATCCGCCTGCCGCTGACGCCGCTCGATGCGCGCTATCACGATGTCGTGCGCGACGCATTGCGCGAAACAGGACTTCTGGCCTGACGGCCAGCGGCGGGGCGCATTTAGAACGTGCGCCCCGCTCCAATGTGCAGTGGTTTCGGCCTTATTACCGTTTGGCCAGCCAGCGAGTGTCATCAACCCGTCGTTCATCGACCCGTTCCCGGCTTAGCTTCCAGGCAACGCGCATTCAGCATCACGAAGGACCTCATGAAACGTTCCGCCTTATTCAATCACGCTCGCACCCTGAGCGTGCTGTCGCTTGGAATCGGCACGCTGATCTCGCTTGCCGGTTGTGACACGTTGAACGACTGGCTCGCGCCGGATCGGGTCAATTACAAGGGTGCTGAAACGGCGCCTACGCTCACCGTGCCATCGGATCTGAGCACGGCGGACATCAGCCAGCGTTATGCCGCACCGCCCAAGCTGAATACGCTTGGCGGCGCTGCGCCACGTTCGCTTACGCCCGCAGGCAATGCGACCGTGGGTGTGCCAACGCCGCAAGACCCGTTCGGCATGCACGTGGAGCGTGATGGAGATCGCCGTTGGCTAGTTGTCGATGGCCGTTCCCCCGACCAGCTCTGGCCGCAGTTGCAGGAGTTCTGGCAAGAGAACGGTTTCACGCTCAAGACCGACGCTGCGTCGACCGGCATCATGACGACCGACTGGGCTGAAAACCGCGCGAACATTCCGGATGACTGGTTCAGGAAGAGCATTGGCAAGCTGGTCGACTTTGCGTATTCATCGGGTACGCGCGATCAGTTCCGTACGCTGGTCGAGCGCGGTGCGAGCGGTTCCACTGACATCTCCATCACCCACAGCGCAATGGAAGAAGTGCTGACCGGCCAGGACAAGACTTCGTCCAAATGGGTCGAGCGGCCGCGTAACCCCGCACTCGAAGCGGCGTTCCTCGCGAAGCTGATGGAGAAATTCGGCCTTACCGACGCGCAGGCCAAGCAGCTCCTGACCGATGCAACCCCGGCGACTGCAACGGCCACGGCGGATCCGACGGGTGGCCCGTCCACGCTCGATCTATCCGAGCCGTTCGACAGCGCGTGGTTGCGTGTAGGCCTTGCGCTCGACCGGACGAACTTCACCGTCGACAACCGGGATCGCGCGAAGGGCCTGTATTACGTGCGTTTCTCGGACTCCATGGCGGAGTTGAAGAAGGAAGGTTTGCTCGGCAAGCTCTTTAGCGGCGGCACACCCAAGCCTTCGCGCGAGTTCATGGTCAACGTGCGTCCGAAGGCGGACACGGTCACGGAGATTGCCGTGGTAGATGCGAATGGCCAGGTCGACACGTCTACCGATGCGCAACGAATTGTCGCGCTGTTGCACGCGCAGTTGAACTAGGTTTTCGCCAATGCGTTTTGCCAGTCTCGGCAGCGGCAGCGAAGGCAACGCGTTGCTGGTCGAGTCGGTCAGCGGCACGACGACTACACGCGTGCTGCTGGATTGCGGTTTCTCCGCGAAGGAAGTCGAGCGGCGTCTGGCGCGGCTCGACGTGCGGGCAGACCAGATCGACGCCATTCTTATCACGCATGAGCACACGGACCACATTGGCGGTGCGCTGACGCTGGCGCGCAAATGGTCCATTCCGTTGCACATGAGCTGGGGCACCGCCCGCGCGGTGGGTGCGGATGATGCTCCGGTCGATCTTCGGGTGCTCTGGGGCGATGAGAGCGTGATGGTGGGGGACCTGGAAGTGCTCCCCTACACCGTGCCCCACGACGCGCGTGAACCCCTCCAGTACGTGTTCTCGGACGGCGCAAGCCGTTTGGGCGTCCTGACCGATGTTGGCGGCGCGACAGCACACATCACGAGCGTACTGAGCGGTTGCGATGCGTTGGTGCTCGAGTCGAATCACGATGTCGAGATGCTCGCGGCAAGCCGCTATCCACCGTCGCTCAAAGCGCGTATTGGCGGTATGCATGGACACCTGAATAACGACGCGGCTGCGGGGATTCTTGCAGCGCTCGATCGATCGAAGCTGCGCCATCTGGTGGCGGCGCATCTGAGTCAGCAGAACAACTTGCCTGAGCTGGCCCAGGCGGCGCTCGCCGCCGTGCTGGGTGGCGCTCCGGCCGATGTCGTGGTCGCCACGCAAGCCGATGGGTTCGACTGGTTGTCCTTATGACACCGGTTCGCGTTTTCCCATAAACGCTGCAAACGGTGCTGCATCAACAACCAGTGTGCATCGATACAAAGAAACCAGCAGACGTAAAAAAACCGGCCCGAGGGCCGGTTTTTTCATAAGCCTCCCAGAATAACATCCTGCGAGGCTTACTGCGGAGGCTTCGTTTTCAGCTAGATGGAATAGCTAAAAGAGCTGGAAACTAAGCCCCTGACTATACGCTTACTGGCTTGCGCCCGAAGCGGGAGCGGCAGCCGAAGCTGCGTCGGTTGCCGATGCAGCAGCCGCAGTCGCGTCGCTTGCGGCGGCCGTTGCGGTCGACGCTGCAGCGCTCGAGTCGCTAGCAGCCGCCGTAGCGTCCGAAGCAGCAGCAGCAGGTGCCGAAGCAGCCGAGGTATCGCTAGCAGCGCCCGGAGCAGCCGTATCGCTAGACTTGTTGCATGCAGCAAGAGCAACAGCAGCCAACAGGGATGCTACGAGGAGAGATTTCTTCATGATCACGTCCTTTTATGGTTAAAGGTAAGCAACAGCGCAAAGTACCGGTAATGTGTGCTCCAACACCGACCCGGGCCGTTGTGGACTCACATTATGTATGTCTGTGAGACTTCCTACGGCTTGGGCGGAAATTATATGCACTTTCGTATCGACCGTCGATAAATCAGGGGCCAATACGTTGTCTTTCTCATACATTTCAACCCGCGGAACAGCAAGACAGGCCAAACACTAGGCGTTTGCGTCGACTTGTATCCAGCCCGCACAATACCACTCGTGTAGTAGCACTGTCATTGACGAATCGCCTGAGAGTGTTACAAAGCGTTTCCCCTCCAAATAGCGTTTGTCGGCGAGTTCAGGGAGCCATTTTTTGACCTTTCCCGACATTAAATCCTGCTCGCCATTCATAAAATAAGCGTGCTTGTCATAAAGCAGCACAGTCTTTTTATCGAGCTTCAAACCAGACTGTTTCGCGCAATCGATAAACCGGTTCTCATTCAAAGGCCGTCGCGGCGGATCGAATATGACATTCGGCTTTGGTTCGCTCAGGTACGTTCCGAGAAACGAAGCAACGTCCCTCTCATTCCATTCAATGTTCGCAAGGATCGCGCCAACCCGTTCGATCAGGAGCGGCGGCAACAAAGCCGGGTGACTGACCGCCGGCTGGGCCGGGTCACCGTAGCGTTGGACACCCCCCTTGGCGCCGGCGCTGCGGGCGTCGTCGAGGCGCTCCGCAAGGTGGTAGAGGAACTGGCCTGACAGTTCGCTTGCAGAAGGCGCCCGGAAGCCGATCGAGGCTGTCATGCATTCACCTTCAGCCACGCCGTCGTGAGCGATGTGGGGCGGCAAATAAAGCATGTCGCCCGGTTCCAGTACCCACTCCTCGTCCGCTTCGAAGTGCTGTAAAACTTTCAACGGCAATCCCTCTTTTAGCGAGAGATCGCGCTGTGCGCCAAACCGCCAGCGCCGTTTGCCGTGAACTTGCAACAGGAAGACGTCGTATGAATCGAAGTGCGCGCCCACGCCGCCGCCGTCGGTAGCGTACGAAATCATGAGGTCGTCGAGGCGGGCGTCGGGGATGAAACGGAAGCGGTCGAGCAACGCGCGGGCACGGTCGTCGTGCAGGTTCACCCCTTGCACGAGTAATGTCCAGTCACGCTTTTTCACAGATGGCAATTCATCGGGTGCAAAAGGCCCGTGCTCCATTGCCCAGGACTTGCGAAAATGGGTGATGAGGCGCGATTCGGCGTCCTCGCTGTCGGCGAGCTCGAACAGTTCGTCGCGCGAGAGCGGCGCTTGAATGCCAGGAATCGCCTGACGGATCAGGAGCGGTTTTTTCTGCCAGTACCGGCGCATGAATTGCGCGGGCGTGAGGTTGCCGAGCAGGGTTGCAGGTTCGTCGGGAAGCGGCACCGCGAAAGGACTTGAGGGAACGTTAGGGGACCGCGCTGGCATCGTATAATTGAGGCTTGTATCTTGGAGAATCCAATGAAAATCGCAAAAGACACCGTCGTATCAGTAGCCTATAAGCTCTCGGACGCTCATGGCAATCTGATCGAGGAAAGCGACGAGCCGATGGTCTATCTGCACGGCGGCTATGATGGCACGTTCCCCAAGATCGAGGAAGCACTCGACGGACAGGAAGCCGGTTATCAGACCCAGTTGCAGCTCGAACCGCAGGATGCGTTCGGTGAGTACGATCCCGATCTCGTGAAAGTCGAGGCTCGCGGCCGTTTTCCGGAACCGCTGGAAGTCGGCATGCAGTTCGAAGGCACCCCGGAAGATGGCGAGGACGAACTCGATTCGCTGATCTACACAGTCACTGACGTGGCGGAAGATAAAGTCGTGCTCGACGGCAATCATCCGCTCGCAGGCATGGCGCTGCGTTTCGCGCTGAATGTGCAGGAAGTCCGCGAAGCCACCGAGGACGAGAAGGAACATCAGCACGCGCATGGCCTCGACGGGCTCGAAGTCCTTGACGAGGACGACGAGGAGCCGGGCAAGGACGTTGGCCCGACCTTGCACTGAGGCGTTTTGTACGGGTTGATCGAAGCGATGTGAAACAAGGCGCAGGCAGGTTGCTGCGCCTTTGTTTTATCCCGCGTGATGATCCAGGTAAGACATTACTGATGCGTATCCATGCCCGATGCGCCGCTTGCCGGACTCGACGGTATCGGCAGGATCGGTGGCAGGTTCACGGGCGAGTTCAAGTTCAGTATGGGCGGCACAGAAGACGCTGCATTGGATGTGGGCGTTGAAGTGTCCGGTTGGACCGGCTGCGCGGAGTGTTGCGTCTGTTGCGTCGGCTGTACCGGCTGCATCTGCTGGAAAAACGACGAAGGCCCGGGAGTTTCGTTTTCAACGCCGGGTATGGAAGAGGGCATAGAAGACGATGGTATGGACGAAGGCGCCGGCAAGGCCGGTGCCTGGCCGGGCGCTACGGGTCGGACAACCACGTCACGCACGCGAACCCGAAAGGGCGGCCGCCACGCAAAGTCGGATTCGACCTCGAGCCATTGCGATTGGGGTTTCTTCAAGCCGATCGCGATACGCGTCAGATTGGCCACCACCGCGCCTTTGTCGTTGTGCAACGGTTGATCGATGCGAAAGCCCCTGGGTATGGGCGCATCCGATTCGTGGATCACGATCACGGGTCCGCGAAACAACTCGGCGGCTTTGACAAGACTGCGCTTGAGTTCGAGAAACCCGTCGCGCGATGTATCGCCGCGAGAAAAACGCAGCCATGCGAAACGATCGCGACGTTCGTAACGCGCGAAGTCGGGGTTACCCTGCAAGATGACGACGACCGCACGCATGTCCGAACGTCGCGCGGTTTCAACCGCATGTTCCAGCCAGAATGCATTGGCCACGGAACGGTCCTCGAATTCTCCGTTACGCCCGCCTGCGCTCAGATAGTGATTGTTCGGCGCGGGCGCGTTCAAGCCAATGAATGCGACGCCGTCGCTTTGCCACCGGACATTTTCGCGGAACGGCCGAAAGCGCGCGACATCGCTTTCGCGGATCACGTTCATGGGCGTCTGGCCGAGCGAATTCGAGTCGCCGAAGAACAACTGGCGAATGAAATCCAGCCGCTCGACCGGATCGTAACTGCCCGCCTGCGCGAGACCGCAGGATGCCCAGTCGTTGCCGCCGGGCAGCAGGACGACCGGTTTGCGGGAGCTATCGAAGATTTGCTGGCGGGCGTCATAGAGCGAATCCCGGCACGGTTCCGTTTCGCCTTTGAGGTCGCCGTCGTAGACGATGAACGAAGTGGTCCGTTCTTGTCCGATGGCGCCGAGCAGATGCTGAAGCGCAGTTTCGCCCGCGGGTTTGTCGAGCACATTCGACGCGATTGCGAACGTGAGCGGCGTAAGTGGAGCGAGCGGTGGTGCCTCAGCTTGCGCGCGCTGCGGCCTTCCGGCCAGCAGGAAGAGGGCGCTTAAGCAACTAACGATGACGCGAGTGCGCACCATGCGTCGCGCGCCCGGGCGGTCGATGGCAAAGTCCGCCTTAACGCGACGCATCCGGAGCGTTCGACGCCAGCTCATGAAGCTCGTAGAGCAGATCGAGCGCGTCGCGTGGGCGCAATTCGTTCGGATCGATTGCGCGCAGCCGGTCAAGCGCGGGATGCGGCTGCGCTTCGACCGGTTCATCGTGGTCGTAGGCGTCAGCTATCTTAACAACAGGTCCTGCGAACAGATCGAATTGCGGCGATGGCTGGCCGATCGACTGCTGTTCCAGGTGCGCCAGGTGTTTCCTTGCGGCCTTGATGACAGCCGGTGGCACGCCCGCCAGTTGGGCGACCTGCAATCCGTAGCTCTGGTTCGCCGGACCTTCGCTCACCGCGTGCAGGAACACGATGCCGTGGTCATGTTCAACCGCCGACAAATGCACGTTTGCTGCTTGAGCGAACTCGGCAGGCAACTGCGTCAGTTCGAAGTAATGCGTGGCGAACAGCGTGTGGCAGCCGTTATGCGACAGCAGATGACGTGCGATGGCCCAAGCAAGCGCGAGGCCGTCGAAGGTGGACGTACCGCGGCCGATTTCGTCCATCAGCACAAGACTCGACGGTGTGGCGTCGTTGAGAATGGCTGCCGCTTCAGTCATCTCGACCATGAAGGTGGAACGGCCGCCGGCGAGATCGTCAGCGGCGCCGATGCGCGTGAAGATGCGGTCGATGGGCCCAAAGCGCGCACGTTTCGCGGGCACATAGCTGCCTACGTAAGCCAGCAGCGCGATCAATGCGGTCTGTCGCATGAACGTCGACTTACCGCCCATGTTCGGTCCTGTGATCAGCAGCAGCTTGCGTTCGGTATTCAGGCAACAATCGTTGGCGATGAACTGCTCGACCTGCGCTTCCACTACCGGATGCCGTCCCTGCTCGATGTCGATACCTGCGTCGCCTGCGAACTCGGGTGCGATCCAGTCGAGCGCGAGCGCTCGTTCCGCGAACGCGCCAAGCAGGTCGAGTTCGGCAAGCGCAGCCGCTACGCGCTGGCAGTCGCCAATGTGGGGCAGCAGCGTTTGCAGCAGGGCGTCGTAGAGCAAACGCTCGCGGGCCAGCGCCCGGTCCTGCGCAGACAGCGCCTTGTCTTCGAAGGTCTTCAATTCCGGCGTGATGTAACGCTCGGCGTTTTTCAGCGTCTGGCGACGGCGGTAATCATCAGGAACCTTGTCCGTCTGACCGCGCGTGACTTCGATATAAAAGCCATGCACCTTGTTGTACTCGACTCGCAGATTCGCGATGCCCGTTCGCGTGCGCTCACGTGTTTCCAGGTCGATCAGGAACTGGTCGCAGTTCTCCGAGATGTCGCGAAGCTCGTCGAGGTCGGCGTCGTAACCGCGCGCGATTACACCCCCGTCACGAATCAGCGCCGCGGGTTCGGGCGCGATTGCGCGGGTCAGCAACGCGAGGCATTCAGGCGGCGGCTCGAGCGATACGTCGATACGTTCAAGCGATGCCGCATTCATCTTTACGGCAGCAAGCCGCTCGCGTAGCTGGGGGAGTGCCGCAAAGGTATCGCGCAGGCTGGAGAGATCGCGTGGCCGGGCCGACAGCAGCGCAAGCCGCCCCGTAATCCGTTCGATATCCGAAATCTGCCGCAATGCTGCGCGCAAGCCGTCCAGGCTGGCGGTTGCGGGTGCGTCAAGCAATGCGCCGATTGCACGCTGCCGGCTTTGCGCGATGATGAACTCCCGTGGCGGATGATGCAGCCAGTGCCGCAGCAGACGGCTGCCCATGGTCGTGCAGCATGTGTCCAGCAGCGAACATAAGGTGGGGGATTCTGTGCCGCGCAAGGTCTCGGTCAGTTCGAGATTGCGCCGCGTGGCCGGGTCGAGGCCGATGTACTCCGATTCGTATTCCACCTTCAGGCTGCGCACGTGCCGCAGTTGCTGGCCCTGGGTGGAAGCTGCGTACAGCAGCAGCGCGCCTGCGGCGCCGCACGCGCAGGTCAGCGAGTGCGCACCGAAGCCGTCGAGGCTGGCGACATCGAGTTGCTCGCGCAGACGTTGCATGCCGGAGTCGATATCGAAATGCCACGCGGGCGCCCGTGTTGTCGCCCCTACGTTCGGCACTTCGAACGGCGTGTTGGTCGTGGAAAATGAGTCCGCGATCAGCGTTTCAGCCGGGCGAATGCGCTCGAGCGCCGCGCTCAATTGATCAGGCGCAACCTCGGCGAGGCGCAATGCGCCGCTCGCCAGGTTCAGCCACGCCAGGCCGACGCTCGTGACCACACCGCGGCGGTTATGCGCCGGGCAGAGAGCGAGCAGGAAGACGTCGTTTTTGTCCGAGAGGAGCGCTGCATCGGTCAGCGTACCGGGCGTGACCACACGCACAACCTTGCGCTCGACCGGTCCCTTCGATGTAGCCGGGTCGCCGATCTGCTCGCAAATAGCGACGGATTCCCCGAGTTTCACGAGCTTCGCCAGATATTGCTCGCACGAATGATGCGGGATGCCGGCCATCTTGATCGGGTTGCCGCCCGACGCCCCGCGTTGCGTGAGCGTCAGGTCGAGGAGGCGCGAAGCTTTGACGGCGTCGTCGAAGAATAGCTCGTAGAAGTCGCCCATCCGGTAAAACACGAGTGTGCCGGGGTGCTCCCCCTTGATGCGCAGGTACTGCTGCATCATGGGCGTGTGATGCGACAGATCGACGGCGCCGCCGGGTTCCTGCGCGGCATTGGCCGGGTCTTGGGCGGTAGACGAAACAGAGATATGCGTACCCATCTTGAGTGCGTGAATTGGCGAAAGTCCTAAGGGCACGAGTGTACCGCGTCGGCTGGTCAGGGGAATATCGGCCGAATGGCTAACGCGGCATGGAATGGTATTTCCTGGAACGCGGCCAATACGGTTACGCACGACAAAATGGCGCCTGAATCAAGCAAAAGCGCCGGACATGCCGGTGGTTTTACACCTTCGCGAATTTCAAGCAAGATCAATCAGGAACGTCCCGCCCGGAATCAGACTGGCAGGGCGGGTTCCGCAACGGTGCCGAGCGCCGAGGATCGCTGAAAGGGTGGCTCCACGCCAAGGGTCAGATTACTCTCTGTACGATTGCTTCGGCGCCAGCCGTCGCGGCTGTTGCCAGCGCGAGGCTTACTTCGGAATGAATCAGGTAGTCGGCTTTCACGCGGGCATCGATTAGTAGGCGAAGCTTTTTACTGAGCGCCTGGGAGACAAAGTAATTGTCATTTTGTTTGCTGCATGCCGGATTTGCCAACTGAGAGATCAACTGCTGATGACGCCCCGCGCGGTTCCCACCGATCCTGGCGCGGAGAGTGCATTGTGAAACGTATTGGCAGCATGAAATGCACCGTAGTACGCGCGACTGCACACCGCGCGATACTGCGGTTCGTCTAAGGCGCGCTTCAGCAACTCTGCAGCGCACTCGACCAGCTCTCGGGGCGTAGAACTCACGATGCCACCGCCTCAAAGACGACGTCGAACGCAACGTTCTTGCTGATGCCCGCTTTATCTTCAGCTCTCGCTAATTCCACGTTCATGTCGAACGCTTTTTCGGCTCCCACGGGTACCGCGAGAGAGTAAGTGACGCCGCTAAAAAAGTCGTCCGCCGACGTTACGAGCACCGATCCGTTCGGGCGGATCTGATGGCGCCGGAGAACCACACCGGCCACGTCGAGCTGCCGCCCAATCTGTTGATCCGAAATTCCGGCGTGACGAAGAATGGCGTTCGCCTTCGTGACTTCATGGACTTGATTCTCGTCCCATTTGATGCGCATTTCTCTAGCCCTCTCGATGAACGAAGCTGCTTGCTCAATCGCGCCGGCTTTGTAGCCGTCCTCGAGCAACAGCGTGAAGTAACCTGTTTCAGGATGTCCTGTCGCCGCGTACAGGCTTTGAGCGGCAGAAAACAGCCCTAGGTTCAGGCGGTTTATCATCCAGTTTTCGCGGTTCGAACCGGAGTTTCCCAGTCGAATGCTGTTCGCAAAAGCGGTTTCAGTTCCCGTGACGTCTCCAGCGAGACCTTTCCATGCGCCGACTGCTTCCCAGGCAGCGCACGCGTCTACCTTCATCAGCGAATCAATCTCGTTGATCTCCCGCCATTCACGTACGGGAGCGGTCAATTGCGAAGAGTTGAAGTAGTGTGAAGTGCTTGTCTGGAGAGCGTTGATTCGGTCAAGAATTTGCGCTGTCTTTAGTTGAGCTATCGCTTTCATTAGTCCTACTGTGCTGACGTAAGGAGCGTACGCTTGTTAAGGATTCTTCGCCTGTGAAACCTGGAGGGGAGAAGAAATAAATTTTTTATGAAACATGCAGGTTGTTGTTGACAGCTTCGGCGCGTTGAAAGCGTTGCAGATGTGTGGTCGTTGCAGCGCCGAAGTGCCAAGACATCAGCCTACCGCGTGGGCTAAACGAGGGAACCCTGACCGGATGGCCAACGCGGGACCGGGCGCAATTCTCGCTACGCGTGCGGACGGTATGAAACGCGTCTCCAAAAGCAAAAACGCCGGCAATGCCGGCGTTTTTGCTTTACCTCGAATCCAACACAAGACCGATCAGGATCGTCCCGCCAGAAACCCGACCAGCAGCGCAAGTCCTGCGACAGCGCCAAGCGTATGCCACGGCTTGTCGTGCACGAATTCATCGGCATAACCGGCGGCGTCGTTCAGCCGTCCGGCAATGGCCGAAGACGAACCATCGAACTGGGCACGTGCCGTTTTCAGCTTGGCTTGCAAGTCTTTGCGCAGCTTGTCCACGTCGATGTCTTTCGCATCGCGGATTGAACTGTCGAGGTCGTCGAGCAGGCCGCGCAACTGCACGCTGGCGGTATCGACCGCGTCGCTTGCACCCTGAACCGCGCGATGACCCACCTTGGCCGCGCCATTGATGTTGCTATCCAGTGTGGAACGTGTGAATAGACCCATTTGCAGCTCCTTTGACGTTTCGTTTGTTTATTTCAACCCACGCACTCAGCGAAGCGCGTGACTTCTTGCCGGCCGAGCAAAACATGCAGCAGATTTCGTTCCCGCACTCTGATCCTCGTCACTCTTGAACCAGCGCGCCCAAATCCACCGTCCGCTCATTGCGTGCATGGCGCCGCATCGCAAGCCACATCATCAGGCAGATAAACACGCCGAACACCACGATAATCCACTCCACCGGAAGGTTGGTCGTCAGCAAGAGCGCGTACGCGCCGAGCATCGACAAAACGGCGAGGTTCTGGTTGAAATTCTGAACCGCGATGGAAGCCCCGGCGGACAGCAGGGTCGCACCACGATGCTGCAAGATGGCGTTCATCGGCACGATGAAAAAGCCCGACAGCGTACCCAGCAAAATCATCAGCGGATATGCGCCCAGGATATAAAGCGGTGCGAACAGCGGGCCGATCTGCACGCCGGAACCTGCCGGAAACAGGTCCTTGTTATAGAACGCCATGCTGACAGCCACTGCACCTGTCACTAAACCGATCGGCAGGACCTTGAGCGAACTGCGCAACGGTACCCACGTGGCGGCGGCACTCGCGCCGATTGCAATACCGAGTCCCGTCACGCCCTGCAAAACCGCTGCCTTCGACAACGACAAGCCCAGGTTCGCCGCTGCCCATTTGAGCACCAACAGTTGCAACGTGACCGCCGCGCCCCACAGCAAGGTCGTGACCCACAATGCGATCTGCGCCAGCTTGTCGCCCCATAACACCCTGAATGCATGGGTGAAATCGCCGACGAGTTTCGACGGCTCCTTCAGCCGGTTAGGGTATCGCGCACCGGTATCGGGAATGCCGATATTGATTAGCGCAGCCGCGGCATAAACGACCATGACGGCGAACATGGCGGCGTCGGCTGCCGAGCGGATCAGCACGAGATGCGCGCCGCTCACAAAGTGCTCAACGTATTGGCTGACCAGCGCACCACCGATCACCGTGCCGAGAATCGTCGATCCGACTGTCGCCGATTCCAGCCATGCATTGGCCGGTATGAGCTTGTCGGGCGGCAGGAGCTCGGTGAGGATGCCGTATTTCGCCGGGGAATAGGCCGCGGCCCCGAGGCCGACCACGCCGTACGCGATCATGGGGTGCACGCCGAGGATCATCAGCGCGCAACCCCCTGCTTTCAGCGCGTTGGAGACGAACATGACATGGCGTTTCTGGATGGAATCAGCGAACGCCCCCACGAACGGCGCGAGCAGCACGTACGAGACCGTGAAGAAAATCTGCAACAGCGGCGTGACCCACGACGCGGAATGCATCACTGACAACATCGCTATGGCGGCGATCAGCAGCGCGTTGTCGGCGAGCGACGAAACGAACTGCGCGGCAATGATCGTATAGAAGCCTTTTTTCATTAGACAGGGAGCAACGGCGGCAGAAAGGGTGTGGGATGCCGCGGACGGCGAGCAGGACACTTTAGCGGAGCCGGCGGCTGCGCGCAGAATTGCGCGGGCGAATGTTAGCCTTTCGGACGGTCGCAGAGCGTTCCGGGACGCGTCCCAAGGCGGCGTGGAGCCGCCGCGACCGTGCGTACGGAGTTCGGCGCGGTGGCCGCGCGCAAATAAAAAAGGCGGCCGCAGCCGCCTTTTCCGAGCGTTACGCGCTTTGGCGCGTGGTGGTGAACGGATCGAGGATTTTGATCATCTGCGCATAGACCTTCGGGTTGCCCGCGACGATCTCGCTTTTGTGCAGGAAATCCGATTCGCCCGTGTAGTTGCCTACCAGCCCGCCCGCTTCAGTGATCAGCAAGCTGCCCGCCGCCACGTCCCAAGCGCTGATACCTTGCTCGAAGAACGCATCGAGCCGGCCTGCGGCCACATTTGCCAGATCCAGCGCAGCGGCGCCAGGGCGGCGCAAGCCGGCACAGGCTTCGGTCATTTGCGAGAAGAGTTTGCAATACGCTTCAAGGCCCGCGCCGTCGCGGAACGGGAAACCCGTGCCGACCAGCGCGTCGTTGAGGCGATCTAGTTTTGCCACGCGAATGCGCCGCTCGTTCAGGTAAGCACCGCTGCCGCGCGACGCAGTGAACAGGTCGTTGCGGGTGGGGTCGTATACAACCGCTTGCGTGATGATGCCCTTGTGGGCGAGCGCGATGGAGACGCAGTAATACTGGAAGCCGTGGATGAAGTTGGTCGTGCCGTCGAGCGGATCGATGATCCACTGGAACTCCGAATCCTTGTCCTGCACGCCGGATTCCTCTGCGAGGATGGAGTGTTTCGGATAGGCGGTGGTCAGCGTTTCGATAATCGCTGCCTCGGAGGCCTTGTCGACTTCCGTCACGAAGTCGTTATGCTGTTTTTTGCTGACCTGGATACGGTCCAGGTCCAGCGACGCGCGGTTGATGATCTGTCCGGCGCGGCGAGCGGCCTTGACAGCAATATTGAGCATCGGATGCATGAAAATAGTCCTTTGGCCGGCGGCTGCGCTCCACGCACGCGCATAAAGTCCCAGCCCCGAACGGAAAACGGCCCAAACCAGCGGGCAAAAACGACGTGTGTCGACGGCAACGAATTGAAGAAGAGCGGGGCGCGTGCCTTCTTTGAACCTGCAATAACGCCTGATTACAGCGGCTTGCAACAGTGGACACACGCGAACGGGCTATTTTACCCGAGTCGGCCGCCGGCGCGTCATGCTTGGGGCAGCTTATGTCGCCGGACAGGCCGCGCGGCGATACCATGACGTCTCTTTCAACCTTCCGGCAAGCGTTTTCCCTTGGACCTGAACCCCTCATCAAATTCCCCGGATCGCCCGGACGACGCTTTTGCATCGACCCGTTTCGTGCTGGTCGAACCGAGCCACCCCGGCAATGTCGGCGCGGCTGCACGCGCGCTCAAGACAATGGGATTTTCCCGGCTGGTCGTCGTCGCCCCGAAAATCGCGTTTGTTACTCGCGAGCCGGAAGCGATCGCGATGGCAAGCGGCGCCGACGACGTGCTTGCGTCGGCGCAAGTCGTCGAAACGCTGGCTGACGCCCTGAATGGCGTGCATTGGTCGATTGCGCTGACGGCGCGTTCGCGGGAATACGGCCCGCCGCAGATGCCGCCGCGGGCCGCGGCGGAAAAGGCCTGCGAGTTCGTGGGGCAGGGGCGCGGCGGAAATTCGGGCGCTATTGCGCTGGTGTTCGGCAACGAGCGCGTAGGTTTGTCGAATGCCGACGTCGAGCGCTGTAGCGCGCTTGCCCACATCCCGGCGAATCCGGCCTATAGCTCGCTCAACCTGGCGCAGGCGGTGCAGGTTCTTGCGTACGAGCTGCGGCTTGCGCTGCTCGGCCGGACGGTCGCAACGTCTCTCTCCCCCGCGACGGTCAGTGCGTCGACGGCCGCCCCCAGCGCGTCCAGCGACGAGATAGAAGGCATGTACACGCATCTGGAGCAGGCACTGGTCGCGCTCGATTTCCTCGATCCGGCCAATCCGAAGAAACTGATGTCGCGGCTGCGGCGGCTTTTCTCACGCTCGGGACTGGAGCACGAGGAGGTGAATATCCTGCGTGGTATCGCCAAGCATATTCTTCTGAAGATTAAGCAATAGGGCGGCTGACAGCGCCTCAAAAGCACGGGGAGCAGCGTTTTTATCCCGCCGGGCAACGACGAAGACAAACTGCGCGCCGCCTTCGGGCGCCGCTGGGGCATTGCGCAGCCCCTATCAGCGCCCAGCCCTGACCGCTTTGCCAGCGGGGGCATCGCAGCGAACTTCCACGGCTCGCCCTACAATCTGCGGAAATCGAACTATCGATTCCCGAATCCGTGCTGAGCCGCGCATTCGAGGGTCGGCACCCCGGTCACCCACAGAGCCACCGCCATGTTTAATCGATTCCGCGAAGACATCGCCGCCATCCGCGAGCGCGATCCCGCCGCCCGCAGTGCCTGGGAAGTCGTGACGTGTTATCCGGGCTTTCACGCCGTCGTGCTGCACCGGATCGCGCACGCTTGCTGGGGATCCGGCTGGCGGTGGCTCGCGCGGTTTGTCTCGCAGTTTGCGCGTTTCATGACGGGCATCGAGATCCATCCGGGCGCGACCCTCGGGCGCCGGGTGTTCATCGATCACGGTATGGGCGTGGTGGTGGGCGAAACGGCGGAAATCGGCGACGACTGCACGATCTACCAGGGCGTGACGCTTGGCGGAACATCACTTGCGCGTGGCGCGAAGCGGCATCCGACGCTTGAGCGCGGCGTGATCGTCGGGGCGGGCGCGAAAGTGCTCGGCGGGTTCACGGTCGGCGCGGAAGCGAAGATCGGGTCGAACGCGGTCGTGGTAAAGCCCGTTCCGGCGGGCGGAACGGCCGTGGGCAATCCGGCGCGCGTGGTCATGCCGGCAACCATCAAACCCGTGCAAAAAGACTCGGGCCTGCCCGAGCGTGCGGCGTTCTGCGCATACGGCATCACGCCGAACGCCGACGATCCCGTGTCGCTTGCCATCCACGGCCTGATCGATCACGCGTCCACGCAAGCGCATCGTGTAGATGAGATTGTCGCGGCGCTCGAGAAACTGGGCACGCGTATAGATGCAATCAGCGGCGTCGAGAATGCCGCGTTCATCGATCTGAAACGTCTCTCCGATGCAATGAAAGGCGAAGCGGCGCGGCGCTGAAACGGCAGTGGGTTTCTATTGTTTCCATCGGGCGCTGGCACGAAAGCACGAAGGAAGCTCACGCCTGAATTCAAACGAGCGGCAACGCCCGGATGCCTTCGGCGTCCACGCGCAGATATCCGCCGCGTGGCTCGCCGTGATCCAGTTCCCAATCAGGCATGACCCAGCGTACGCCATCCGTTTCCCGATGACGCGCGGGCAAGTGCGTGTGGCCGTGGATCATCGTATGAGTGCCGGTGCTGGCGAACAGCTTCGCCACGGCTTCGCGCGTCACGTCGTATTTCGCTTGTGCCGGACGCATCCTGCCGTCTTCGCTGGTCGATCGCATGCGTTCCGCGATCGATAAACGCAGCTTCAGCGGCAGGCTCAGGAATAGTTGTTGCGCAATCGGGTTACGCGCAAACCGGCGAAAGCGCTGGTAAGCGGGGTCTGCAGTGCAGAGCGCATCGCCATGCGCCACCACGATGCGCGTGCCGAATGCCGTGATAACAAACGGATCGGGTAGCGGCAGCGCTCCCGAGGCACGCATGCACTGCTTGCCGAGCAGGAAATCGCGGTTGCCGTGCATCACGTACAGCGCAATGCCGCGTTCGGACAGCGTATGCATCAACGCTGTCATGCGCCTCGCGAACGCGGCGCGCGGGCCGGGCACCGCTCGATCCAGCACATCGTCGCCGACCCAGAATTCGAACAGGTCGCCGAGGATGAACACCGAGTCGGCATCGTTCGCCGTCACCTCGATGAAATGCTCGAACGCCGCCACGGTGTGCGGAATGGCGTCGCTTAAATGAAGATCGGAAATGAAAAACAGCGGGCGCGCTGTATCTTTCGCGCCCGCTGTTTCGGCTGTTTCGGCTGTTTCGATCACGCTGTGCGCCGAGTCGATCATTCCCCGACGACGACAGCCTTTTCGATCACGACGTCATCCACCGGCACGTCCTGATGAAAGCCCTTCGAACCTGTCTTGACCTTGCGGATCTTGTCGACAATGTCGAGGCCGTCCACGACCTTGCCGAATACCGCGTAACCCCAGCCTTGCGGCGACGGCGACGAGTGGTTCAGGAACTCGTTGTCACCGACGTTGATGAAGAACTGGGCTGTGGCCGAATGCGGGTCGTTGGTACGCGCCATGGCGACGGAACCGTGCTCGTTCTTCAGGCCGTTGTTCGCTTCGTTGTCGATAGGCGCGTCCGTCGGCTTTTGCTTCATGCCCGGTTCGAAACCGCCGCCCTGGATCATGAAACCGTCGATCACGCGATGGAACACCGTGTTGTCGTAGTGACCTTTCTTTACGTAGTTCAGAAAGTTTTCGACCGACTTGGGCGCTTTCTCCGCGTTCAGCTCGATCTTGATGATGCCGTGATTCGTATGCAGTTCGACCATGATGAGTTCCCTTCCTTTTCAAGAGTAGATGAGGCCATACGCGACGCGCACGGCGTATGCCTGCTTCATGCCAGAGCGATGCCAGCCCGCCACGAAGGCGAGTGGCGACGACTGGTTCCCCGGCTGTCTGTGCCGCTTACTTGCCGACCACGCTGGCCGACTCGATCACCACGTTCGTTTGCGGCACATCGGCCATCGGGCCGCGCGTGGTGGTAGGCGTGCCTTCGATCTTCTTCACAACGTCCATGCCCGAGACCACCTTGCCGAACACGGCATAACCGTTGCCGTCGCCGTTGGGGTAATCGAGGCCGGTGTTATCGACGGTATTGATGAAGAACTGCGATGTTGCCGAGTCCGGATCGCTCGTGCGTGCCATGGCGAGCGTGCCGGTCGCGTTCTTCAGCCCGTTCTTGCTTTCAAGCGGAATGGGGGCGCGCGTGGGTTTTTCGACGAAGCTGGTTGTGTACCCGCCGCCCTGGATCATGAAGCCCGGAATCACGCGATGAAAAATCGTGCCGTTGTACTGGCCGGACTTCACATAGTCAAGAAAATTGGCGACGCTTTTCGGCGCCTTCTCAGGATACAGCTCGACCTTGATGTCGCCTTGTGAAGTCTTGAGCAGCACCGTAGGGTGAGCAGCAGTCTGCGACGACTGGGCAAAGGCGGGCGCCTGGGCGATGAGTGCAGCGCTGCCGAGCGCCAACAACAAACTTTTCATGAGCAATCGATCCTCTGGTTGGAGCAGCTACGGGTGAAGACTTGCCGAACGTTCAAACCATTCCGGTGCATGGACGTCTGAACGTTCGATCCTGCCGGATTATCGGATTATGGATTCGTGGGCGCGAAGTAAGGTGTAGTCGAAAGCGGCACGCTGGGTCCGGAGAACGGCGAGTAAAGCGGTGACGACATGTCGTTGGTGGACGTGGTGCCCGACGTCGTGCCCGTCCAGTCATTAGAGGTTGCACTCGACGAAGACGCGGCCGTTGCCGCCGAAGCCGCGGCCGGCGCCGAAGCGGCCGGTACACGCGACGCGCCTGATGCGGCGGCCGCCGCAGCTGCCGCTTCCGGGTGAGCGCGCGGTGGCGGCGACACGATCTTCTGGATGTCGGCCACGCGTTGCGCCGTCAACGGACTCTTCGACCCGAGCGCCTGGGCCCGCTTGTACGATTCGCTCGCGAGACGCAGATATAGATCGCCCAGGTTTTCGTAGGCCAGCGCGTAGCTCGGATTCGCTTTTGTCGCCGTTTCGAGGGCTACGCGTGCTTCGTCGTAGCGGCCCTTCTTGGCATAGAGCGCTGCGAGATTGTTGTACGGCTCGGGCAGTTCGGGGTAGGCCTGGGTGAGCTCGGTAAACGCCGCAATGGCCTCGTCGTCCCGGTTCAAACGCGCGAGCACCGTCGCACGCTTGAACTTGGCTTGCACGTCGCGCGGTTTGGTCTTCAGGCGCGCGTCCAGTTGAGCCAGCGCACTCGGCCATTGCTTCTGCGAGATTGCCAGGTCGATGGCAGGCGTGTCGTCCGCGGTGGCGGTGGAGACTTGTGCAAGCGCAGGCGTAGCCGCCAAAAACGTTGCGCCAAGTCCGAATGTGACGGTTGCAAGGGCGGTCGCCGCGAGCTTGGCAACGCTTGACGCGCGGCCGCTGGAAGGTTTCATAGGCTCTAGTCTGGATGTTATACTCCGACCCATTCTAACAAAACGTCTGCAACGTTCCGCTGAACGTCCAGACAGTCTTTACGCCACTCGCGGCCGCCTCCGTTTTGATCGCAACGTGACTGTCATGTTTCTTGCGGCGGCGCGCACGGTTCCCAGCGTTTCAAGTTCGAAGCCGGGCCGGGTCAAACATGTTGAACGTGCGGGATCGTGCGGGATCGTGCCACTCGCTGATGTTCGCGTCGACGTCGTTCTCGTCGCTGGCTTCATCGCCGTTCTTGATGTTGCTCTCGCTCCACGGCTACCTGTAGCATGGACCGCAGCAGCACACAATGCACCGTTGTCATCGGTAGCCGGAAACGAATGCGAACGAACGCGGACATGCAGCACGCCGTCACAACCGTCGTCACAACATTGGCCAGCAGTCGAAACACGGATGTCCCGGCCCACGCACCATCGCTTATGAACTCATTGCGCATCTACAACACGCTAGCGCGTGACAAGCAACTTTTCGTGCCGCTCCGTGCCGGAGAAGTGCGCATGTATGTCTGCGGAATCACGGTGTACGACTATTGTCATGTCGGGCACGCACGCATGATGATCGTGTTCGACATTGTCCAGCGCTGGCTTCGCACGCTGGGTTACAACGTGACTTATGTGCGCAATATCACAGACATCGACGACAAGATCATTCGTCGCGCCGTGGAAAACGGTGAGTCGATCAAGGCGCTGACCGGGCGATTCATCCAGGCCATGTATGACGATCTCGATGCGCTCGGCGTTGCTCGTCCCGATCTCGAGCCGCGTGCGACCGACTTCGTTCCGCAGATGCTCGGCATGATCCAGACGCTCGTGCAGAACGGTTACGCGTATCAAGGCAAAGACGGCGACGTGAACTATGCGGTGCGCAAGTTCGAGGGCTACGGCAAGCTGTCGGGCAAGTCGATCGAAGACTTGCGTGCGGGCGAGCGTGTGGCCGCCAATGACGCCAAGCAAGATCCGCTCGACTTCGTATTGTGGAAACGCGCGAAGGAAGGAGAGCCGCCGGACACAGGCTGGGACTCGGCCTGGGGACGCGGCCGGCCGGGCTGGCATATCGAATGTTCGGCCATGGGCTGCACCTTGCTGGGCGATCGTTTCGACATTCATGGCGGCGGTCAGGACCTGCAGTTTCCGCACCACGAGAATGAAATTGCGCAGAGTGAGGCGGCAACGGGCGTTCAGTTCGTGAACTACTGGATGCACAACGGCTTCGTGCAGATCGACAGCGAAAAGATGTCGAAGTCGCTCGGCAACTTCTTTACCATCCGCGAAGTCCTCGAAAAATTCGATGCGGAAGTCGTGCGCTTTTTTATAGCAAGGGCACACTATCGTTCGCCGCTCAATTACAGCGACGTTCATATAGAAGATGCGCGTGGGGCGCTCACGCGTTTGTATACAGCGTTGAAAGACGTGACGCCGGATGCCGCTCCGCTCGACTGGAACGAAGCGCATGCGAAACGTTTTCGCGCGGCTATGAACGACGACTTCAACACACCGGTCGCGGTCGCCGTGCTATTCGAATTGGCGAGCGAAGTGAATCGCTCGCAGGACACCGTGCTCGCACGTCAATTGAAGGAACTGGCCGCTTTGCTCGGGTTGTTGGAGCGTGAGCCGCGAGCGTTCCTTCAGGACACGCCGCGCAGCAGTCGCGATAGTGGTGGCAAAGAAGGTGCAGAAAACCTCACGCCTGCCGATATAGACATGAAGATCGCCGCTCGCGTTGCTGCGAAGCAGGCAAAGAACTATGCCGAAGCAGACCGGATTCGCGCGGAATTGCTCGAAGCCGGGATTGCACTTGAAGACAAACCGGGTGGGTTGACCGAATGGCGTCGCAGTTGAACGCCTCTCGTTCCCTTTGATCGACTCGCCAGGTAGGAGGCATGATGGCAACGGCCAGGAAGGCGCCGGCTAAACGAGCCGCGTCCGGAAGTATCGCAGCGCCCGCGAGCAAGGTCGTGCGGCGTGCGCAAGTGAAAACGTCGAAGGTATCGACGCCCGAGGCGAAGCTCGCCAACGGCGCTGGTCACGACGGAGAACGCAAGACTGCATCGAAGAAACGCGCGGTCAATGGCGTGGCGCACGACGGCGCCGCTAAGTCGAACGGTCTCGTTCGCGCACGCAAGACGGTGCGCGGAGCGGCGCCGAAAGTGTCGCCGAAGAAGGCGGGCGGCGACGCCAATGGTGCGCTCGGCGTGAAAGCCGTCGAGACCGGCATCGGCGCCGACGAGGCGCAGGCACTCGTACGCGCGCCGCAGAACGACGGCGAGATTGTCCGCAAGTCGCGTACGATCACCGCCGAGAAAACCGTGCCGGTGCAGACGCCCGGCTTGTCGGCGGAAGCGGCGCGTCCCGAGTATTGGGACAAGGCATGCGCCGATCTCGTCAAGCGTGACCGTATCCTCAAGAAACTGATTCCGAAGTTCGGCCCGGTGCATCTGATCAATCGCGACGATCCATTCACCACGCTCGCGCGGTCGGTTGTCGGCCAGCAAATTTCCGTGACAGCCGCGCAGGCTATCTGGAAACGCGTTGAGGGCGCGTGCCCGACGCTCGCGCCGCAGCAGTTCATCAAGGTGGGGCCGGTGAAGTTGCAGTCGTGCGGGTTATCGAAGCGGAAGTCCGAATATATCCTCGATGTCGCGCAGCATTTCGTTTCCGGCGCGCTGCACGTGGATAGCTGGACATCAATGGAAGATGAGGCCGTGATCGCGGAGTTGACGCAGATTCGCGGCATCGGCCGGTGGACAGCGGAAATGTTCCTGATCTTCAACCTGTCGCGCCCCGATGTCCTGCCGCTCGACGACCTCGGCCTGATCCAGGCCATCAGCGTGAACTATTTCAGCGGCGAACCCGTGACCCGCAGCGAAGCGCGCGAAGTCGCAGCCAACTGGGAACCGTGGCGTACCGTTGCAACCTGGTACATGTGGCGCAGCCTTTACCCCGTTCCCGCCGATCACTAAAATCCTCCGGTCGCATTGTCCGGTCGCAGTCGGCGGACTATTGATATCTTATAATCGATAGTTGCGACCCGAAATGTAGTGAGGCCGGCGCGGTTAGAATACGCGCTGCCCGATGCTCTAGGATTCGAACATATGAAGACCACGTTTCTGGATTTCGAACAGCCGATCGCTGAACTCGAAGCGAAGATCGAAGAATTGCGCTTCGTTCAGGACGATTCCGCTGTCGATATTTCGGAAGAAATCGAGCGGCTGTCGAAGAAGAGCCAGCAACTCACCAAAGATCTCTATGCAAACCTGACTCCATGGCAGGTTTCGCAGATCGCGCGCCATCCGCAGCGCCCTTATACGCTCGACTACGTGAACGAGCTTTTCACCGACTTCCACGAGCTCCACGGCGACCGCTCTTATGCGGACGACCTGGCTATTGTCGGCGGTCTGGCGCGGTTCAACGGCCAGCCCTGCATGGTGATCGGCCAGCAGAAGGGCCGCGACACGAAAGAGCGTGCGGCGCGCAATTTTGGTATGCCGCGCCCGGAGGGGTATCGGAAGGCCGAGCGGCTCATGCGTCTGGCGGAAAAATTCGGCTTGCCGATCTTTACGTTCATCGATACTCCGGGTGCATACCCTGGTATTGGGGCAGAGGAACGTGGGCAATCGGAAGCAATCGGCCGTAATCTATATGTGATGGCCGAACTGAAGACGCCGATTATCGCAACCATTATCGGCGAGGGCGGCTCGGGCGGTGCACTGGCTATTGCCGTTGCCGACAGCGTACTGATGCTGCAATTCGCCACTTATTCGGTGATTTCGCCTGAGGGCTGTGCGTCCATTTTGTGGAAGAGCGCGGCGAAGGCACCGGAAGCGGCCGAAGCGCTGGGTTTGACGGCGCACCGGCTGAAGGCGTTGGGTCTGATCGACAAGATCGTCAACGAACCGCTGGGCGGTGCGCATCGCGATCCGAAAGGCATGGCCGCGTTGCTGCGCCGTGCATTGGCCGATACGCTGCGCCAGTTCCATGGCATGAACGCACTCGACGTTCGCGCGCGCCGCTTCGACAAGCTGATGGCGTACGGCAAGTTCAAGGAAAACCTGCCGGGTGCTTGAAGCTTGAGCGTGGCGCTCACGGTTCCCTCCCTGCAGCTTGCTCTGACAGGCTGCCTTGAAGGCAACTTAACAAGCCGACTTCCGTGACATCCGACACCGACACTCCCGCCAGCCGCCTCGTGATCGATGCGGTGCGTGTGGCGTTTGCCGAGGTGCCGGCCTCTCCTCATACCCTCATCGCCGTTGCGCTCAGCGGTGGTCTCGACTCGACCGCGTTGCTCGACGCAGCGGTCCGATGCGCGGGCCAAACGCGTGTTATCGCGTTGCATATTCATCATGGCTTGAGTCCAAACGCCGATGCCTGGGCCGCGCATTGTCATGCGTTCGCGCAAGTGCTGGGTGTCCGGTTCGCGTCGCGTCAGGTTGATGTGGTGCGCGAAGGCGGTGAGAGCCTGGAGGCAGCGGCACGGGATGCGCGTTATCGCGCGCTCGACGCGCTGTGCGCCGAGCACGGTGCAAGCGCGCTTTGGCTCGCCCATCACGCCGACGATCAGGCGGAAACCGTGTTGCTGCAATTGCTGCGCGGCGCGGGCGTGGCAGGTCTTGCCGCGATGGCGCCGCAACGTGCCGATGGCGCATCCACGCCGCGGGTGCGGCCGTTATTGCATCTGTTGCGCGCACAACTCGAGCATTACGCGCATGAACGCGATCTGCGCTGGATCGACGACGAATCCAACGCCGATACCCGCTATGCCCGCAACGCGCTGCGCCATGACGTGCTGCCTGCGCTCGCCGTGCATTTCCCCGGTTTCCGGGATGCGCTTGCCCGGACCGCGTCGCATGCGGCATCGGCGCAAAGGCTGCTCGATGAACTCGCGCGCATTGATATGGCGTCGGCGCAAGGTGACGACGAGGGCGCGTTGAGTTTATCGGCGGTACTCGCTTTCGACGACGAACGCGCGATCAACCTGCTGCGTTACTGGATGCGTTCGCTCGGGCTGCAGGCGGCATCGGCGGCGCGTATTGGCGAGGTGCTGCGGCAGTTGCGCGATGCCGCCGTTTCCCGCGACGGCCACGCGTTGCGTATCGATCATGCGGGGTTTTGCCTGCGGGCGTATCGCGACGCGATCTTCTGGGAAAAGGGCGATAGTGCGGACCCCGCCGATCTCGACGACGGGGCAAATCCCGCGCGCATGGCGAGCGTGCTGAACTGGGATGGCGAAAGTATCTGGCGCCTGCCGCATTGGCGGGGGACGTTTGTGTTCAAACCAGCGGCACCGGGCGATGAGGACGCGATTTCCGAAGCCACGCTGCGCGCCGCGCCGCTTTGCGCGCGTTCGCGCGCGGGCGGCGAGCGTTTGCGCCTGAGCGCGGACGGACCGGGCAGGACCCTGAAAAACCTTTTCCAGGAGCGCGGGGTGCCGGGCTGGAAACGCGACGTCCCGCTAGTGTTTCTAGGCGAGACCCTGCTGTTCGTGCCGTGCATTGGCGTCAATCGCGCGTGCGCTGAAGTGAGCGAAGAGGGCGGGGAGCTCAGCGAGCTCAGGTATAGGCGGATCGAGTGGCAGCCGGATTTGGTCATTGCCTGAATGACTAGCCGGGGCGCGCGGGCGCTGCATCTGAGCCCGCTCTGCTGTGCGAAACTCAATCTGCCCCGATTTTTCATCGTTTCGTGGGCGCAAACAAATCCCGGTCTATTTTTCTTGCGGAACGCCTGCGGGCGGCTCGCGAACAGTCGAATCGCCCGTTCCGGCTTGTGTTTTAGGCCTCGATCGGGTACGTTTACGGGTTTCCCGCAACGCTTTTCAAGCAGCTTTTCCGTCCAGAAGACGCGTTTTCAGCCGCCAGAATTGCATTTTCGCGCGAGTCAACCTTGCGCGCGCGGCCTCCGCGTTTCGTCG
Source organism: Caballeronia udeis (assembly GCF_001544555.2). GTDB lineage: Bacteria > Pseudomonadota > Gammaproteobacteria > Burkholderiales > Burkholderiaceae > Caballeronia > Caballeronia udeis. Next base: position 35,756 of record NZ_FCOK02000066.1, read on the forward strand.
TCACGCTTAAGTCGTCGATCGCACCGATCCAGGGCGTTGCTTGTGTTTTCGTCAAGCGGCTTCTGATGCAATACGTGAAACACGTGAAACACGTGCAGCACGTGCAGTACGCGGCGCATCAAAAACGGCGCGCCAGCGCGGCTTTTCCTCCTGTTCAAAACGACAATGGCACTCATCGTACATAAATACGGCGGCACTTCGATGGGCTCGGTCGAGCGCATCAAGAACGTCGCCAAGCGCGTCGCGAAATGGCACAAGGCCGGCCACAAGATGGTCGTCGTCCCGTCGGCCATGTCCGGCGAAACGAATCGCCTGCTCGGCCTCGCGCGCGAAATCACCGCACACCCCGACCCGCGCGAACTCGACATGATCGCCTCCACCGGCGAACAAGTCAGCGTGGGCCTGCTCGCGATTGCGTTGCAAGCCGAAGGTCTGGAAGCAGTCAGCTATGCCGGCTGGCAAGTGCCGATCAAGACCGACAGTGCGTTCACGAAAGCACGCATCAACGACATCGACGGCACGCGCGTGCTGGCCGATCTCGACGCAGGCAAGGTCGTGGTGGTCACGGGCTTCCAGGGCGTCGATCCGGACGGGCATATTGCCACGCTGGGACGCGGCGGTTCGGACACGTCGGCGGTGGCGATTGCGGCGGCGTTGAAGGCGGACGAATGCCTGATCTATACCGATGTCGACGGTGTCTACACCACGGACCCGCGAGTGGTCGAAGAAGCGCGCCGGCTGGACCGCGTGACGTTCGAAGAGATGCTGGAAATGGCGAGCCTCGGGTCGAAGGTGCTGCAGATCCGCTCGGTGGAATTCGCCGGCAAATATCAGGTCAAGACGCGCGTGTTGTCGAGTCTGACGGACCCGTTGATTCCGCTCGAAACCGAAATGCGCTCGGGCACCCTGATTACTTTTGAAGAAGACGAGACCATGGAAAAAGCTGTTATCTCGGGCATCGCATTTCAGCGCGACGAAGCGCGCATTGCCGTGATGGGCGTGCCCGACAAGCCGGGCATTGCGTACCAGATCCTCGGGCCGGTGGCCGATGCGAATATCGACATCGACATGATCATCCAGAACACGAGCGTGGACGGCAAGACCGACTTCACGTTCACGGTTGGCCGCGGCGATTACGCGCACGCCATGGAGATCCTGACGAGCAAGGTTCAGGCGCATGTGAAGGCCGAACAGGTGCGGGGCGATCCGAAGGTGTCGAAGGTGTCGGTGGTCGGCGTGGGCATGCGCTCGCACGTGGGTATTGCGAGCACGATGTTCCGTACGCTGGCGGAAGAGGGCATCAATATCCAGATGATCTCGACATCGGAGATCAAGATCTCGGTGCTTATCGACGAAAAATATACCGAGCTCGCCGTGCGCGCGCTGCATAAGGTGTTCGAACTTGATCGCGGCTGAAGATCAGGCATGACCACGCGTGTCACCGGGGTGATAGAGAAAGCTGCGCAAATCGGCGTCTTCCAGCGCGGTTTTTTTGCGGTAGTCGCAACAAGCGGCGAAACTTGCCGCAAAACGCTGTTCGACGCAATTCACGAGATGAAAAATTTTGTCTCACGAAATTGACCCGCGGCGGCTAACCCGCTATCATCTTGGCTTCGTCGCGCTGACTCCCGCGTGACAAAAAGTGCAGGAGACGTGGCCGAGAGGTTGAAGGTACTCCCCTGCTAAGGGAGCATCTGGGCTAAAACCTGGATCGAGGGTTCGAATCCCTCCGTCTCCGCCAGAAGAATGCAAAGCCCCGTAGGTCTAACGACCTACGGGGTTTTTGTTTTTTTGGGCGCAGTCACATCTCAACGCCTGAACGCTGCCACAGTCGCTTCATCTGCCGGGAAAAACAGCTCGATTGCCAGCTCGGACAACGTGATATCGACCGGCGTGCCGAATATCATCGTTGTACTGATGAACGATAATTTCCCCGCAGCGGTGTTCAACACAAACGGGATCACGATAGAAGATTCCCGTGCGTCATCGTGATCGGATTCCCCCGGATAACGCTTCAACTCGTCACGCAATGCGCCCAGTTGCGGATCGGCCGTGAGTGCGATCTGACGCTCCAGCCGTTCAAGCAAATGCGCGCGCCATTGCCCGAGATTCACGATCTTCGACGCCAGCCCCTGCGGATGCAGACTCAACCGCAACACATTCACCGGCGCTTCCAGCAACGACGGATCGGCCTCGGCAATAAGCGCAGCCACAGCACCATTAGCCGACACCAGGTTCCAATGCCGGTCTATGGCCAGTGCCGGATACGGCTCGTGCCCCTTCAAGATCTGCTCGACTGCGGTTCGCGCGGGCTGCATCGATTGATCAGTGAGTGAGCGTTCCTGGAACACCGGCGCGAACCCTGCCGCGGTCAGCAACTCGTTACGTTCGCGCAGTGGAACCTCGAGATACTCCGCGAGCCGCAGCACCATCGCGCGGCTCGGCGCGGCGCGTCCCGTTTCGATAAAACTCAGGTGCCGGCTCGAGATCTCCGCTTCGCTGGCCAGATAAAGCTGGCTCATGCGGCGTCTTTCGCGCCAGTGCCGGATCATTGGGCCTATAGCAACAGCCGTCGCAGTCAGTGTGTTCATGGTCGTTACCTTATCAAACCGGCGCACGCTGCTCCATTACCTGCCAGGTAATCGACGCACGACATGCTTGTCCCGATTATTGCTCCCAGGCCGCGCTAATCCAGTCCGGCCATACAGCCTCAAAGATTATCGAAGGAGGGAATCATGACTGAGCATGACGTTCTGGTGGGCCGTTATATCGATACATGGAACGAGACGAATTCTGCGCGCCGCAGCGCTCTCGCAGAGCTGGTTTTGATCGACGGCGCCCATTACACGGATCCAATGATGAGCAGCACGGGCCCGAAAGGTTTCGCCGAGATGATCGGTGCATTCCAGGCGCAGATGCCGGGGTTGAGGTTCGAGCGTGTTGGCGGGATCGATGCGACGGGGAAAATGGTCCGCTTCAGTTGGCGTCTGGTCGATGCCGGCGGCCGGCAACTGGCGAGCGGGACGGACGTCGGCGAATTTTCCATCGATGGACGGTTTGCGGGCGTTACCGGTTTTCTCGACAGCACGCTGATGGGCCCGGCATGGTGCGTGGAGAAGTACGCTGCGTTCTGGGCCGCGCCGGACTTCGGCCGGCCGAGCGATGAGCTGGCGGCGGATATTGAGGGATATTGGCCGGGTCTGCAGGCGCCCTTGAAGGGCGTGGAGGCCTATGTGCGGCCGCTGCATGAACTGCTGCGTCACGTTCCGGATTTCAGGCTGGAAGTCGCCGATCACGCGAGCCGTGGCGATACGGTCTTCATCCGCTGGATTGCCACGGGCACACACGGTGATGCGCCGTTGCGCTTCGAAGGCGTGGATTGCGTCCGGCACAGCAACGGCCAGGTTTACGAGAACCGGATCTACTGTGATCATCCGTTGATTCAGGCGTTGAATGTCTGACGGATGCGGCAGCCCGAGGAGCTACCGGTTTTTCTTCGATCATGCGGGGGCGCTTCGCGCGGCCGGCAAGCCGTCGCGAGCGCCAGGGCGAACTCAGACTTCGTCGTCCAGATCGTCGGAGCCGTGCAGGTCCGTTTGTCCCGCTTCACCGCGTATAACGCGACGTTTGCGTTGCACATGGTAGGCAGTCAGCACCGCATGCACTACCATGTCCAGCGCCGGTTTTGCGTTACCTTGCTTGTCGATCCAGGTCTTTGGCGTGAGTGCGCCGGCAAGCGATACGCTGTCGCCATCATCCAGCGCCTGAAGCGCGTCCTTGACGGTATCGTCGAAGGCGATCACGTTCACGAACAGGCTCTCGCCGTCACCGGCCGAGGCGCGAACCCGGCATGTCACGAAGTGCGTGCCGTGCTGACCCGTGCGCACTTGCGCCGTGCCGTAGAGACGTCCCGAAACCAGGCCATCAATCATGGTGTGCCTCTCTAAAATTCAGCCATTGTCTCATCGCGGGCAGAGCGCTCGCGGTTGCATGGATCAGGCGGGATATGGATCTCGCGTCAGCGCGGGTCTTGGCTGCATCGCGCGTTCAAGCAGTTCGGAATTCACTGTGGCTTTGATGCACGTTGCGCTCGCCGACCTGTCTACTTCCGCTTGGCTTCCTCGAGACACGCCGCCAGCTTTTCGAAATAGTCGAGTGCCTTGCGCGTGGGTACGACGGTCTTCGCGCGCAGATCCGTACTCGATTCGTCGACCGAGACCAGTCCTTCCTGCCTTAGCCGCGCCAGTTTCCGATGCACCGTCGCCGGCGCGCCCGCGACCGATAGCGCCATTGTCTCCGTCACGCTCAGCGTACGCCCCGCGTGCCAGGCCGCCGTCAGCGCCTCGAGCAGCCGTTCTTCGGCGGCATCGAGTTTCGGAAAGGATGGCAATGCCTGTACTGCCTGAGCGAGGTTCAGGAAGCGGAAATAGGTGTCGACAAGGTGTTTTTTTGCCATGGCGGCGGACTCGAAATGCATCCGTGAATCATAGCATCGGCCAGTAAACGGCCTCCCAAACCCTTATCAGTTTGATAATTAAATGTTACGATTCACGAAACGGGGTGCGTATCGGCGTAAGAAAGTGATGCGCTACTAGACCTGAGAGAGATTAAAAAAGAGCGCGTTGCCCTGCGGCAGGAAGCGGGGCAACGTAGCCGATTGAACACATTTGGCGGCTTGATAAAGGAGCTATCGCTACGCGGTAACGGCGGTGCGCTTTCGACCAAGCCGTGCGGTTTCAACGCGAGCGCGATGCCCGATGCATGGACGCATGCATGCGGGTGACAAACCAGAGACCCAGCTTGAGCGTGTAGATGATCATGAGCGTACCGGTCAGGTCCCCGATGAACATCACGATAAAACGCGCGCCGAGATTGGTGGTATCGCCGCTCAATGCACACCACGCTTGCAGCATTGCCGGGCCTGCGAGGGAATAGAGCACGATGAGGACTAACAGACGTCCAGCCGTGAGATTCACGAGCGACGCGCTGAGTCCAAGTTTGCGCGTGGCGAAGAGATACACGAGATACGGCGCGAGCGCCGAGATAATGCCGCCGAATGCCGCGCGAACCGGATCGTTCGGGAAATAATAAAAGAAACAACTGATCCAGGACGCGATGAGTATCCCGATCGCACCCAGCCCGCCGAATAACAGCGTGCAGAGCAGGCGTATGCCGGCAGGCAGGTAGATCCAGTTGATGCCGCGCACGAACTCCGAATGGCTGAAGATCCATTCGTTAGCGACCAGCATCAGCAGGAATATAAGGGTGGTGCCGCAGACCACGGCGAGGCGATGACGGATATGCATGGATGAATCAGAAGCCCGAACACGCCCGCGAGAGCCTGGCGGGAGGTGGAAACCTCGCCGGCACGTTGCGAACGTCATTCGGGCTACGGTGATTGATGGACCTAAGTGCGGTAGTGGTGCAATTCTATCAGCGTACATTCCATCCCTTGCGGCGTGCGCAAGCCAAGCAGCGTCCTGGCACGAGAGGGCACCCAGCTAAAGAAATGTTGTGTCACACCCTGTTGGCGGCCGTAATTCGGAGTTACCAACTTGAAACATTTGGGCCGGGTCGTTCCGCTAAGATTTACTCAACGAACCTACTCCGTTGAGGTGCACTTCAAATGAACAACACACTAAAGACTTCCATTTTTGCCGGCGCGGTTGCAATCGGGGCGCTCGGAATGTCCAGCGCGGCAATGGCCCAAGTGCATCTTGGGATCAATATCGGCGTGCCCGCGCCGGTCTACATCGCACCACAACCGGTCTATGCGCCGCCGCCTCCGCCGGTCGTCTACGCACCGCCGCCGGTGTATGCTGCGGCGCCAGTCGTAGTAATCGGCTGGCACGGCGATCGTTACTGGGACGGCCGTCGCTACTGGAACCGTAACGACTGGTACCGCTATCACGGTGGTCCGCGATACGACCATCGCGGCTGGCACTAAATATCGGCCGCAAGTATCAGCGGCAAGTATCGGTCGCAATACTGTACCCGTCAGACATCTGGTCCAAAGGCCATCCGGCGAAAGCCGGGTGGCCTTTGTCTTTCCGGCGCCGGCCTGTTTTCCATCCGGTGCGCCCGATTCGTGTTTTTTCATCATGTAACAAAGAGTAAGCTTCCAGCAGACGATACCCGCTCGCCGAAGAACAACTTACAAAGTTGAAGTACCGGATTGAAGGCGATCCGCTATATTCGCTTCCACCTGAACAATGACGGCCAGAGGCGCGCCTTACATGAACAAGACAAAAAGCATCCGGATCCTGACTGGCATTGCCGGTCTGTGCCTCGCTACGGTATCCGGCTTTGCCCACGCCGCCGACGTGCGGCTGGGGATCAACATTGGAGTTCCGGCACCGGTCTACGTGGCGCCGCAGCCTTATTACGCGCCACCGCCGCCGCCGGTTGTCTATCAACCGGCTCCGGTGTACGTGCAGCCGGGCTTGGTGATCGGCTGGTATGGCGACCGTTACTATGACGGTCGCCGCTATTGGGGGCGCGACGAGTGGTATCGGCACCACGGTGGCCGTCCGAACTATGGACCGTCGTATGGTCATGGCGGTCCGGGATACGGGCATGGTGGAAATTACGGACACGGCGGGAACAACGGACACGGCGGGAACAACGGCCACCATGGCAACAACGGCTATCGCAATTAAACACCCTGGTCGGACGCACTAAAAAGGCCGTCGCGCGCAAGCGGGACGGCCTTTTTGACTTCACCGGCGACTGGACGGGAGGGTCGCCGTTGCCGGGATTACTCCGAGACCGCCTGTGCGCCCATCCCGCCGACCACGGCATTAAAGCCGCTATCGACGTGGATGATCTCGGCGCTCACGCCACCCGCCAGATCGGACAACAAAAACGCCGCCACATTGCCAACCTGATCAATCGTCACATTGCGCCGCAACGGTGCGTTGTTCTCGACAAACTCGAGAATCTTGCCGAAGCCCTTGATGCCGCTCGCCGCCAGCGTCTTGATCGGACCCGCCGAGATGCCGTTCACGCGCACGCCCGTGTCTCCAAGAGACACCGCCAAGTACCGCACGCTGGCTTCAAGCGATGCCTTCGCCAGACCCATCGTGTTGTAGTTCGGGATCGCGCGCTCGGCGCCAAGGTAGCTCAGCGTGAGCAACGAGGCATCCGGGGACAACATGGATTGCGCCGCCTTGGCGAGCGCGGGGAAGCTGTAAGCGGAAATATCGTGGGCGATGCGGAAGTTCTCGCGCGTCATGCCATCGAGGAAATTTCCCGCGATCGCTTCGCGCGGCGCAAAGCCGATGGAATGCACGAGACCGTCGAGCGTGTCCCAGCGTTCTTTCAGCGAGACGAAGAGGGCGTCGATTTCCTCGTCGCTACCCACGTCGCACGGAAACACGAGATCGCTGCCGAATTCGGTCGCGAACTCGGTAATGCGGTCCTTGAAGCGGTCTCCCACATAAGTGAATGCGAGTTCGGCGCCTTCGCGCTTACAAGCCGCCGCAATGCCATAGGCGATCGAGCGGTTTGACAACAAGCCGGTCAGCAGAATCCGTTTTCCAGCGAGAAATCCCATGAATGCTCCTTAAGAAGTCGATATCGCACATGCGCCGGACTGAGCGTGCGCAAGCCTTGCGCACGTCGTTACAATGCCCGGGACCGTGGTTTTAGTAGAATTCTCTCACATCGCTTAAGGCGCGCAGCGCCTGGGGCCCCGCGAGCGAGCACGGAGCCGGCTCTGAGCGGCAGGCTGTTTTTCCGATCATCGTTTCACTGGTACTTTAAAAGGCACTCATGGCGACTGGCTCCCGACGGGTCCTCGGTCTTCTGTTTAGTAGCTTGCTGATTGGCTTCGGCGGGCTTGCGGTGCCGAAAGCGGCATTGGCCGTGTACGCCATCGCGCAGTATGGCGAGCCGAAATATCCCGCCAATTTCAAGCACTTCGATTACGTCAATCCAGACGCGCCCCGCGGCGGCACGCTGGTGCTGGCCAATCCGAACCGGCTCACAAGCTTCGACAAATTCAACCTGTTCACGCAGCGCGGCAACCCGGCGCCCGGGCTCAGCTATATGTTCGAGAGCTTGACAACGGGCAGTCTTGACGAGGTATCGACGGCCTACGGCCTTCTCGCCGACGACATCAGCATCGCGCCCGACGGCCTCTCCGTCACGTTTCACATCAACCCCAAGGCGCATTTTTCGAACGGTGACCCCGTCACCGCCGAGGACGTCAAATACTCGTTCGATACGCTGAAAAGCCCGCAGGCCGCGCCGCAATATACGGTGTATTTCGGCCAGATTTCACGCGCGGTGGTTCTCGATCCGCTGACCATTCGCTTCGACTTCAGGGTGCGCACGCGGGAGATGCCGTTTATCGCGGGTGCGATTCCGGTGTTCTCGCACAAGTGGGGCATGAAGCCCGACGGCAGTCACGTTCCCTTCGATCAACTCGCGTTCCAGAAGCCGATAGCAAGCGGTCCGTACCTCATCGAACAATACGACAACGGCCGCACGATCACCTATAAGCGTGACCCGGCGTATTGGGGCAATGGATTGCCAGTGCGTGCGGGTACGTTCAACTTCGAGCGCATCAACTACAAGCTCTATTCGGATGGCGTCGCGCGGCTTGAAGCGTTCAAGGCCGGCGAGTATGACGCGCTGGTCGAATATGTTGCGCGCAACTGGGTGCGTCGCGACATCGGCAAACGCTTCGACAACGGCGAGTTGATCAAGAGCGAATTCCGCAATCACAACGGCACGGGTATGCAGGGGTTTTACATCAACTTGCGCCGGCCGATTTTCCAGGACGTACGCGTGCGCCAGGCGCTCGATCTTGCGTTCGATTTTCAGTGGCTGAACCGGCAACTGTTTTTCAACCAGTACACACGTACCGACAGCTTCTTTGCGAACACCGACCTGCAAGCGACGGGAAAGCCAAGCGCGGGCGAACTCGCGATCCTCTCGCCGCTACGCGCGCAACTCGATCCTGCCGTATTCGGCGACATGGTGAAGCAGCCGGACACCGATCCGCCCGGTTCATTGCGCGCGAACCTGATCAAGGCGCGCAAGCTGCTGGCCGACGCGGGCTGGACGTATAGGGACGGTGCGTTGCGCAACGCGAAGGGCCAGCCGTTCGTGTTCGAGATCCTTGACGACTCCGGCGGCGGGTCGTCGATGGAACCTGTTGTCGCCACGTACCAGCGCAACTTGCAGAAGCTCGGGATTGTCGCGAATTTCCGCACGGTCGACTTTGCGCTGATCCAGAAGCGGCTCGACGCCTTCGACTTCGACATGACCAGCCTGCGCATGCCCGACGTGCAGATTCCAGGCACCGAACAGGAGTCGCGTTTTGGCAGCAAGTCGGCGGATCAGCAGGGCTCCGATAACATCAACGGGCTGAAGTCGCCGGCAGTGGACTCGATCGTGCATACCTTGCTCGGTTCGCAGACACGCGAACAACTGCTCGATGCCACCCACGCGCTCGACCGGGTGCTCATGCATGGCTACTATGTGATCCCGCATTGGTATTCGGCGACGCACCGCGTGGCGTATCGGAACGCGCTCGCGCATCCGGCGACCTTGCCGCTGTATTACACCGCCGAAGACTGGATCACGTCGATATGGTGGTTCAAGCCACCTGCCGCTGCGGCCGCGAAGTAGGTCCACGCAGTCAAGTCACGCAGATAAGTCACTCAGCCACAGCACACACTCAATCACTCAAGCGGACCGCGCCCATGTGGAGCTACATCCTGAAACGCATCTTGCTGATGATCCCGACCTTGCTCGGGGTCCTCACGCTCACGTTCGCGGTGATCCAGTTCGTGCCGGGTGGACCGGTCGAGCAAGCGGTGCACGAATTGCGGCGCGCCGAAACCAGGAGCTTCGGCATGCGCACGCATACGGGCGTGGATGCGCAGCAGATCGCGCAACTTCGTGCGCTCTACGGCTTCGATAAACCGCCGCTCGAACGCTATTGGATGATGCTCGGGCGCTTCGCCCGTTTCGATCTCGGCGATAGCTATTTTCGCCATCAAAGCGTGTGGTCGCTGATTGTGTCGAAGCTGCCGGTGTCGATCAGCATTGGCGTGTGGACGTTCTTTATCACGTACCTGATATCGGTGCCGCTTGGGATCACGAAGGCGGTGCGCAACGGGTCCACGTTTGATGTCACCACCAGCTTGCTGGTGCTCGTCGGCTTCGCCATTCCCGGCTTCGTGCTTGGCGTGCTCCTGCTCGTGCTGTTCGGCGGCGGCTCGTTCTGGCAACTGTTTCCGTTGCGCAACCTCACGTCGGACAACTGGGCTACGTTGAGCCTCGGCGGAAAGATAACCGACTATCTATGGCACGTTACGCTGCCCGTGATTGCGTCGGTGGTCGGCAGCTTCGCGGTCGTCACCATGCTGACCAAGAACGCGTTCCTGGATGAAATCCGCAAACAGTATGTGCTGACGGCCAGGGCCAAGGGGTTGTCGGAGAGACGGGTGTTGTGGAAGCACGTGTTCCGCAACGCGTTGTTGCCGCTGATCGTCGGTTTTCCGGGTGCGTTCATCGCGGCATTCTTCACGGGCAGTCTGCTGATAGAAACGCTTTTTTCACTCGATGGCCTCGGCCTGCTTTCCTATGAGTCCGTCGTCCGGCGCGATTATCCGGTCGTGCTGGGCACGCTGTATCTGTTCACGCTGATCGGCCTCGCCACCAAGCTGATCTCCGACCTTTGCTATGTCTGGGTCGATCCGCGCATTCAATTTGAACAACTGGAGCGCTGAGTTGAACCGTTCCCTGCTCCGTACACCTCAAGACAGCGACGCCCAGCCGCTCAGCGTGCCGGTTTCGATCACGCCGGGCCAACGTGTCTGGCGACGTTTCAAACGCAACCGGCTCGGCTACTGGAGCCTGGTGATTTTCGTGGTCGCGTTCGCGATCAGTCTCGCGGGACCGCTGTGGTCGAATGACAAACCATTGGTCGTCCGTTATCAGGGGCATCTTTATTTTCCGCTGGTCAAGACGTATGCGGAGACCACGTTCGGCGGCGATTTTCCGACTCCCGCCGATTACCTCGATCCCTATATTCGCGACCGTTTCAGCGAGGGCAGCAACTTCGCTGTTTATCCGCCGAACCACTATTACTACGACACGCTCAATTACTTTTCGAAGGCCGCGAACCCGGCGCCGCCATCGCGTGAAAACTGGCTCGGCACCGACGATCGCGGCCGCGATGTGTTCGCCCGGTTGCTCTATGGTTTTCGCGTATCGGTCATCTTCGCGCTGGTCCTGACGGCGATAGGCACCGTGCTCGGTCTGCTGGCCGGCGCGGTGCAGGGTTACTTTGGCGGCCGTACCGACCTGGCCGGGCAGCGTCTGATCGAGATATGGAGTGCGTTGCCGGAGTTGTATCTGCTGATCATTTTCGCGTCTATTTTTGAGCCGAGCCTGGTTCTGCTCGTTGTGCTGTTGTCGTTGTTCGGATGGATTGCGCTATCGGACTATGTGCGCGCCGAGTTTCTGCGCAACCGCACGCAGGATTACGTCCGGGCGGCGCGGGCAATGGGCTTGTCCAACGCCCAGATCATCTGGCGTCACATCCTGCCGAACAGCCTCACGCCCGTTATCACGTTCCTGCCATTTCGCATGAGCGGGGCGATCCTTGCGCTGACCAGCCTCGACTTTCTCGGTCTGGGCGTGCCGCCGCCCACGCCGTCGCTGGGTGAATTGCTCGCGCAAGGCAAGGCGAATCTCGACGCGTGGTGGATCTCGCTGTCCACTTTCGGCGTGTTGGTCGCGACCTTGTTGCTGCTCACGTTCATGGGCGACGCGCTGCGTAACGCGCTCGATACCCGTATCTCCGATGCAGTCAAATCCGGAGGTGGTCAATGAGCGCGCCGCTGCTGGAAATCGCGGATTTGCGGGTGCGTTTCGGTGAGACCTTCGCCGTCGATGGCGTGAGTCTCAAGATCGAAGCCGGCGAGCGTGTGGCGCTGGTCGGCGAGTCGGGGTCGGGCAAGAGCGTGACGGCGTTGTCCATCCTGCGGCTTTTGCGCGATGCCGAGCTGAGCGGTTCGATCCGTTTTGACGGCCAGGAACTGCTCACCAAAAGCGAACCCGCAATGCGCAAGCTGCGCGGCTCTGACATCGCGATGATCTTCCAGGAGCCGATGACCGCGCTCAACCCGCTGTACACCATCGGCGACCAGATCGTGGAGACGATCGTGCTGCACGATGGCGTGTCCGCTCGCGACGCCCGTCGCCGGGCGATCGATCTGCTCGCGCGTACGGGGATCACGGAGCCGGAAAAGCGCATCGACCGATACGCGCATCAGCTCTCGGGCGGACAACGCCAGCGCGCGATGATCGCGATGGCGCTCGCATGCCGCCCGCGTCTTCTGCTCGCCGATGAACCCACGACCGCACTGGACGTGACCATCCGCGCACAGATCGTGGAATTGCTGCTGGAGTTGCAACGGGACGAAGCCGCATCGCGCGGCATGGCTGTGCTGCTGATCACGCACGATCTCAACCTCGTGCGTAAATTCGCGCAGCGTGTGGCGGTGATGGAGCAGGGCGTGCTGGTGGAAAGCGGTACGGTGCAGGACATATTCGCGTCGCCGCAGCATCCTTATACGGTGCGATTGCTTGAGAGCAAGCCCGAGCGCACGGTGTTGCCGGTGCTGCCGCTGTCGCCCGTATTGCTCGACGCGCAAGAGGTGTCCGTGGAATTCGCCACGAAGGTGCCGGGCGTGGGTGGCTGGTTCCGGCGCGGCGCGTTCAAGGCGGTGGATCGTGTTTCCGTGACGGTGCGGCAGGGTGAAACACTGGGTATCGTTGGCGAGTCCGGTTCCGGAAAGTCCACCCTGGCGATGGCGCTATTAGGGTTGCAGCGCACGTCGCACGGCAAGGTGGAGTTTCAAGGCCGCTTGCTCGGCGACTATCGTGGCCGCGAAAAAACCGTCCTGCGATCAAATATGCAAGTGGTGTTTCAGGACCCGTATAGCTCGCTGTCCCCGCGCCAGACGATCGAGCGAATAGTGGGGGAGGGGCTGGCGCTGCATCGTCCGGAACTCGATGCCGCCGCCCGCCACGCCAAGGTGGTGGCCGTTCTGCGTGAAGTCGGAATGGACCGTACGGCGCTCAACCGATACCCGCACGAGTTCTCCGGCGGCCAGCGGCAGCGTATTGCCATCGCTCGTGCGCTGGTGCTCGAACCACGCATTCTGATCCTCGACGAACCCACCAGCGCACTCGATGTGTCAATTCAGCATCAAGTTTTGCGTCTGCTTGCCGATATACAACGGAAGTACAACCTGGGTTACGTGTTCATCAGCCATGACCTGGAGGTCATCGGCGCGATGGCGCACCGGGTGGTGGTCATGCAGAACGGAAATGTTGTTGAAACGGGTGATGTGGAGAATATTTTTGCGATGCCGTCGCACGAGTACACAAGAAAGCTACTGAAAGCGGCGATCGCGGCCTAATTTTCACCAATTAGGTGCGTATCTCAATTGTATTTTTCTATGCCTTTTGACATGTAAATAATATCTGGCTAGTATCAAGCCAACTTTTCCGCATGACTCTGATTTTTCAGTCTTTTTCACCAAAAACTACCGACCGATGCAGCAATTAACTTTGACTCAGACATGCGCGCGAGCAGCAGCCAGCATGTTGATCGGCCTGATGATGACAGCAACTTCTGGCGCGTTCGCCGACGAAGTCAGCAATTCAAGCCAAAATGCCAGCAATGGCATATCTGCGTCGACCAAAGCAGCTAACGACATTTATCCCGTTGCCGACTCCGGCAATGTGACAAGCAACCCATCCAGCGGCACGCGTTCTTTTCTTTCCGGCATGGCGAGCAAGGCGGGCGACGTAGTCGTCGGCGCGCTTAATATGATCGGCGTGCGTTATCGCTGGGGCGGCAACACGCCAGATTCCGGTCTTGATTGCAGCGGTTTCGTGCGCTACGTGTTCCAGGACACGCTGGGCATGACCTTGCCGCGGCGTGCGGAAGAGATGAGCCGAGTTGGCGAGAAGGTTCGCGTGAGCGAGTTGAAACCGGGTGACCTCGTGTTTTTCAACACAATGCGTCGCTCGTTCTCGCATGTCGGGATTTATATCGGCGACAACAAGTTTGTTCATTCGCCGTCCACGGGCAGCACGATCCGTGTGGACGACATGGACAACAGCTATTGGGAAAAGCGGTATACGGGCGCTCGGCGTGTTGAAGCGACCTTCCCGATTGACGGCGTCGATCTACGTCAGCGTGTCAGCGCCACGATTGGTAACAACGACAACTAAGCCGTCGTTGCCAATCTGACCGGTTGCTGATAACCGGTCGTGTACAAAAGCCTGCCTTTCAAAAAAGGGCGGGCTTTTGTTGTTGCCGGGCGATTTGGTGTGCGCATTGGTAGTCCCCGACGATCGCCGTTCCGCGCTCATGCACGCGCTCACGCAACCAATTGGGTATTTCGCCCGAAAGTCGTTCTAGCCCTGACCCTATTCGGACGCTTCCGAGTGACATTGATGCCAGGCATCACAACGAGTTTTCACCCGCAAGCCCGATCCCTGCGCAGCACAAAACTTGACATGCCTATCGCTGCCTGAGGGCAAGCTTCGCACGTACAATCGCCAGCCTTTCCCGGGCATACCGAGCGCTCTGAAGTAACAGGATTCTGCTCAAAGGCAAAGTCTGAAAAAGCCAGCCAAACGTTGAAACAGGCTGGTGCAAATTCTTGCACGTTGACGAACCCGAAGTGCGATTACGATCCGGGATACCCGATTATCGGATCCTCTCGTACCGGATCAAGCGGTTATATGAATAAGTTAATAATTTCGGAATGCAAAATAAAAACTGCAACTCGAATCAGCGTGGCTTGAGGCACTCAGCCGATTACCGAAGGAGAGGACTATGAGAGAACTCGACCGATCGCGTCGTGGTTTTCTGAAGGCGAGTGCAATTGCAGGACTGACTGTCATTATTGCGCCGCTCGGCAGTCGCGCATTCGCTGCGCTATTTGAAGAGAAAATCCTGACGCCGATTCAGTGGGATACAGCCAGCGGCAGCGCGAAGTTTCGTATCGACGGAATTGCGAAAGTTACCGGCTCGAAGGTATTTGCGCGCGACGTGCGCGCGGCCGACATGCCGCACTGGCCGAACCAGCAATCGCACGCATTCATATTGCGCACGACTCAAGCCGACCGGACGTATGAGGGTTTCGACCTGAGCTTGCTTGGCGATGAGCTTCAGCCGGACCGGGTGGTCACGGCGGCGGAACTTGCCCGCGACGGTCTTGCTTTTCCTGCCTTCTATGGCGACGACATGCTGCTGCCGCCGGGCAAGACACCTGCGTATCTTGGCCAAGCGGTGGCCATGCTCATCTATCACGATTTCGCGCGCTTCCGGTTTGCCAAAGACAAGCTTCAGTTCCGTGATGAAATCATCCGCTACGGCGAGAAGACCGGGCCGCTGGAACGCGATCCGTGGGGCACGTTCCGTTTTGTGCGTGTGGGTGGATCGACGGCGTATGACGAGGACACGTTCTCGAGCCTGAAGGACACCATGCTGTTCCCAAGCGCGATGCGCAAGCACGAGCCTGTGTGGGCGGCGGGGCGGCAGGACGGCAAGCTCGACGAGCAAGGCATGTTCCACGCGCAAAGCATGCAGGGCGAACTCAATCATCCGCCGGCGGACTGGCTTGTGCTTGAGCGCAACTACAGCACGCAGTCCATCGATACCGCCGCGCTCGAACCCGACAACACGAACTGCTGGTACGACGCCGCGACGCAATCGCTGCACATGGTCGTGCCGACGCAAGGGCCGCACGAGGTCGCCGAGAGCGCTGCCGGCATGGCGGCAAAGAGCCGGTTCCCGGTGAAGAACCTGTTCGTGCATCCGGTCTATACGGTCGGCTACGGATCAAAGGATCACTTCACGGTCCCGTTCTACGGACTGGTCGCGGCCATGTATGGCGACGGCCGGCCGGTACGTCTTGCATTTGACCGCTATGAGCAATTCCAGACATCGATAAAACGCCATGCATCGAAGATGCGTTATCGAATCGGGATTGATAAGAAAACCAACCTTCTGCAGTCGTTCAAGGTCGAGTTCGAGGTCGACGGCGGCGGGCGCTGCAATTTCTCGCCATCGGTGGCCATGGTGGGGGCATCCGCCGCGCAGTCGATCTACTACTTCCCCAAGAGCGACCTGACGGGCGTGGCGATCGCTTCGCGTGCCATCGACGCCGGCTCGGCCCGCGGCTACGGCACGCTGCAGACCATGGCTGCGACCGAAATGCTGATCGATGAAATGGCAACGCAGCTTGGGCTCGACGCGATCGACCTACGGTTGAAGAACGCGTTGCGTTCCGGCATGAAAAATACCCAGGGCGCGATTCCCGCCGGCGCAATTCGGGGTGATGAAGTGCTGCAGAAGGCCAAGGTTCACCCGCTGTGGACCGGGCGCGCGCGGAAGAAAGCGGAGTATGAGTTGGCGCATCCGGGCAACCGCTATGGCGTGGGTTTCGCGTGCACGCAGAAGGACTTCGGCACGGGCGCGGAGTCGTCGTTCGCCAAGGTTGAAATTGCGGCCGACGGCAAGATCACCTTGCATCATACGGGCGCCGAGATTGGGACGGGCGTGTCGACATCGCAAGCTATTGCGTGCGCGAAATGGCTTGGCAAGCCGGCCGCCGAGGTGCGCATGGCGATTATCGACTGGCCCGAGTTGCCGGTCGTGACCAGCGGCGACCCGTACATGATGTCGCAGGGCGAGCAGGACAAGCTGTCGGCGAATCCGCGCTGGTCGCCGGGGTTGATATCGCCCGCGAGTGCGACGAATTCGGCTTTCTACTTCACGCATAGCACGCACGAAGCGGCACGCGTGGTCTTCACGCACGGCTTGTGGCCGGCGGCGATGGCGATATGGAGCAGTGGCATAGGCGGCGGTCAGGCGGCGCCGCTCGTCGTGCGTCGTGAAGAAGCGCGCTGGGTGGAAGGCAAGCTGACGGCGGCAGGTCTGGAACCTTTGCCGCTCGAACAGCTCGCGAGCAAAGCGCATGACCTGGGGCTCGTCACGGGCGCGGTCGTGCACGTGTTCAATCGATGGCAGTGGAGCGAGGCGGAATTCGACATTGATGGTGTGACAGAGCGTTTGCCCGTCGACGGTCTGTCACTGCTTCATGGCGCGGGCAAGGCCGGAGCCAGGACAGGCGCTGCGCCCGTCCTGCCTGTCTACCGCGCCCTCGATCGCAAACGCGTGTTCATTGCGCCGGTCAGCCGTAACAACGCCGCGGTCACCTACTACAGCGCGGTTGGAACACTGGTCGAACTCGCGGTAAACGAAGCCAGCGGCCACGTCAGCCTGCTCTCGCATCACTCGATCATGGAGTGCGGCAACATGCTGTCGCCGCAACTCGTATCAGGCCAGTTGCAAGGCGGCCTGGCGATGGGCATTGGACACGCGCTGCATGAATACCTGCCGCTCTACGAAGACGGTCCCGGCAACGGCACCTGGAACTTCAACCGCTATCACCTGCCGCGCGCAAGCGATGTCGCCGTCTGGGCCCAGACCGGCGAAGTGTTGCCGCCGTTGTCCGAGACCGACCCGCCGAAGGGCATTGCAGAGGTGGTGATGATTCCGGTCGTCGGCGCCATCGTCAACGGTATCGCGCATGCCATCGGGCATCGGTTCAATGACTTGCCCGTAACACCGCAAAACATTCAGGAGGCGCTCGCATGACCGCTGCCAACCCCACTCCTACGCCGCTCACGCCCCAAGCCTTGCACCAGCCCCTGATCCGGATGAAGCCCATTTCGCTGACGATCAACGGTACCGCCACGGGTCCGATCCAGACCCCCGACGGGCTCATGATGATCGACTTCCTGCATGGGTATGTGGGCCTGACCGGCTCGCGGCTTGGCTGCGGGCAGGGCGTCTGCCACGCGTGCGTGGTGATTCTCGACAAGCCGGACGGGTCGAGCGAAGAAGTGCGCACGTGTATCACGGGCGCGCATTTCTTCGATGGTAAAAAGGTGCGGACCATTGAAGGCCACGCCAAACGCAACGAGCACGGCGAGGTGGTGGAACTCTCGCCGGTGCAGCAGAAATTCCTCGAACACTTCAGTTTCCAGTGCGGTTACTGCACGCCGGGATTCGTCAATGCGGCGACGGTGTTGATCGAGCGGCTGAAGCGCGAGCCGATTGCCAGGGAATTGGTGGAGCACGAGATCACGAAAGCGCTTGATGATCACATCTGCCGCTGCACCGGCTACGTGCGCTACTACGAGGCGGTCAGGGACGTTGTGCTGAGTACGCCTGGACTTGTTAAGGATTCCGCATGAACCGGGCAATTTCACTTCGCCTCGGCGCGCTTGCGCTATGCGCCGCCGCATTGTCGGCTTGCAGCGAACGCGCTGATGAACCGGTGGTTTCCACGCATGATTCGGCCGCCGAGCAGATCGCCCGCGGCCGCTATCTGGCGAAGGCGGCCGATTGCGCCGCCTGTCACACGATTGCCGGCAGCGCACCGTTTGCCGGCGGCGTGAAGCTCGCGTCTCCCTTCGGTACCTTCTATGGTACGAACATCACGCCTGACCCGGTGCATGGCATCGGCAAGTGGAGCGCCGCGCACTTCTACAAGACCCTGCACGATGGCGTGGCGCCTGACAAGCAGCTCTACCCGGCGATGCCCTACACGTCTTACCGGACGATGTCCCGCGCCGACAGCGATGCCATCTATGCGTACCTGATGGCGCAGAAGCCGGCCGCTGTACCGAACCACGAGCCCGATTTGAAGTTCCCGTTCAACGTGCGGGTTGCCGTGATGTTCTGGAACATGCTGTTCCTCAAGGAGACGTTGCCGGATACGTCGGTGGGAAGCTCGGCTGACTGGAACCGCGGACGCTATCTTGCCAATGCGCTGGGCCACTGCGCCGAGTGCCATACGCCGCGTGGTGCGTTCGGGCAGATGAACGGCGCG
The DNA here is from genome assembly GCF_001544555.2 of Caballeronia udeis. Taxonomy (GTDB): domain Bacteria; phylum Pseudomonadota; class Gammaproteobacteria; order Burkholderiales; family Burkholderiaceae; genus Caballeronia; species Caballeronia udeis. The sequence continues at coordinate 54,703 of NZ_FCOK02000066.1, forward strand.
AAGGCGCTGCAGGGTTCGACGCTTGGCCGTGTCGAGCCGCCGGATATCACGCCTGCCGGGCTGGCCGCGCGTGGCTGGACCAGCCCCGACTTGCAGACATTCTTCGCAACGGGAATCAGCCGCCAGGGCCCGGCGTTCGGCGAGATGCATCCGGTGGTGATGCTGAGCACCCAGTACCTGAGCCCGGGCGATTTGCGCGCGCTGTCAACCTACATGCTCGGCGATGCGCCCCCTCCGCCCACACCGGTGCAACCGGGTTCCGCCGACGCCGCGCAAGTGGCGGCCGGGCGGGCAAGCTATGTTGCTGTGTGTGCGGGGTGTCATGGGCGCGAGGGGGAGGGCAAACCTCACGTGGCGGTATCGATGCAAGGGAGTTCGACGCTGCGTCAGGCCGATCCGCACAACCTGATCGTCGCAATGCTCGATGGCATGGACGCCGCCGAATTCGCGGGCACGGAGAGCATGCAGGCAATGCCGGGATTCGCCGCCACGCTTAGCGACGACGAACTCGCGAATCTGGCCAACTACCTGCGTTCAGGCTGGGGCGGCCAGCCGGGGGACGTAACCGCAGCGAACGTCAAGGCGTTGCGCTAAGCCGCCTGGCTTTGCGAGGGCAGGAAGCGCTACCGTCTGATCAAACGGTAGCGCCTTTCGCCGCCATTTGCCGTTGCAGTTCCGGCCAGATCTTGGCGACCGCTTCCTCGCCGGCGAGAATGGCCGCATTGCGCTGGCCGAAGTCGCTGCCGCTCATGGCGGCAAGGTTCGGGCGGATGACGAAGTCGGCGTATTTATCGAGTTCGTAGGCCTTGATGGTCTGGCCCATGATCGTGAAGGTCTGCATCAGCACGTCGAACGAGCTTTGCGTCAACCCCGTATAGATAGTCCGTCCCGCTTTCATCGATACTGATGGCACTGGCAGCGAGCTGCCAGTCGAGGCGGGACATGCACCC
>NZ_FCOK02000067.1 GCF_001544555.2 Caballeronia udeis
GGGTGCATGTCCCGCCTCGACTGGCAGCTCGCTGCCAGTGCCATCAGTATCGATGAAAGCGGGACGGACTATCTATATTGGGTCGATGAATGTTCGACCCAACCGGTTGCCCATGCGGGACGGGTGACGGGAACCGGGAGCGTGCCGGCGTCGAGGATGACAACGTTCATTGGGGTCCAGTCTCAAGAGTCGTTGTCATCCCATCAGTTCCGATATCTCGATCAGGTTCAGGTCGGGGTCACGAACATAGACGGAGCGGATTTTTTGGGTCGCGCCGGTTCGCTCGACCGGGCCTTCCAGAATTGGCCACTCGCATTGCTTCAGGTGCGCGATCACGTCGTCAAGCGGTACCCCTGCAATGAAGCACAGGTCGAGCGCTCCGGGGACGGGCAAGTGGGCTTTAGGCTCGAACTCGAGGCCGCGTTCGTGCAGATTGATCTTCTGATTGCCGAAGCGCAACGCGTAGCGGCCTTCACCAAAGGTCTGCAACTGCATTTGCATTACATCGGTGTAAAAACGCTTTGTGGCTTCAATATCGATGCAAGTCAGGACGAGGTGATCCAGGTGGTCGATGAACGGCATGTCAGGTACCTTCCTTTGCGAACGCGTGTTGTCCGGGCACAGTCTCGGCGGGCGGCATGGGGTGAAGGTCAAGGCGCCGTCCTGCCTTCAGCAACTGGCTCGGGACATCGTGGCCGATCAGCCCGGGCAGTCGCGCCGATGCTGCCAGCACACGATCGAGGTCGATGTTCGTGTCGTAGCCGTCCAGTTCGAGCATATGCACGAGCTCTTCAGTGCAGACATTGCCGCTTGCGCCTGGCGCATACGGGCAACCGCCAAGACCACCCAGCGATGAATCGAAACGGTCGATGCCGGCGTCGAGGGCGGCGAGCGTATTCGCGAGCGCCATGCCCCGCGTGTTGTGAAAGTGCAGCGTCAGTTCGAGCGCACTGAACGAGCCGCGCGCGCTGCGGCACAAGTCGCCCACCTGCGATGGAAACGCCATGCCGGTCGTGTCGCAGAGGGTGATGCCATGCACGCCGAGGTCGGCGAAGCGGTGCATCCAGCCGAGCACTTCTTCTTTCGCAATGTCTCCTTCCATCGGGCAACCCATCGCGGTCGAAAGCGACACATTGATTGCTACAGGGGTAGCCTTGACGACGTTGATCACGTCACGCAACTGCGCAAATGACTGCTCGCGGCTCATGCGAAGGTTCGTGCGGTTATGGCTTTCGCTGACTGACATCACGAGGTTGACTTCATCGACTCCGCTGGAGAGCGCACGTTCCGCACCACGCACATTGGGCACGAGAACGGTATAGACCATTCCGGGTTTGCGCGCGATGCCGTGCATGACGGCTTCAGCGTCGCGCAACGCGGGGATCGCTTTGGGCGAGGTGAACGACGTCACTTCGATCTTTGCATAACCGCATTCGCTCAACGCGTCGATCAGCGCAATCTTCGCATCGGTATCAACAAACTGTTTTTCGTTCTGGAAGCCATCACGCGTGGCGACTTCCTGGATGTACAAACGCTTTCTCTGAAACATGATGGAGTCCTTTCTAAATGATGCCACGTTCGCGCCAGGCGTCTCGGGTGGGGGTGTCGATGCCGACGCTTGCCAGGATCTCGTCGGTATGCTGCCCCAGCTCGGGTGCGCGGCGTTCGACTGTTCCCGGTGTCTCGCTCAGCTTCGGCACGATACCCGGCAGTTTGACGGGCGTGCCGTCGGGCAGTTCAGAGTCGAGGATCATGTCGCGTGCGTGATAGTGCGGGTCGCCGGCAATATCCGCGATGTCGTAGATCTTGCCCGCGGGTATGCGGGCTTCGTTCAAGGCGGCGAGGACTTCGTCGAGGCTGTGCATCGCGGTCCATTCACCAATAGCGGCATCCAGTCGCTCGACGTTCTTTACCCGCCCATCGTTTTGCGCGAGCGCCGGGTCAGCGGCGAGATCGGGGCGTTCAATCAGTTCCATCAGCCGGCGGAAAATGCTGTCGCCATTGCCTGCAATAAGCGCGTATTTACCGTCGCGGCATTTGTAGGCGTTGGTCGGCGCGATGCCCGGCAGGCTGCTTCCTGCCGCTTGCCGAACGACACCGAACGTCGAGAACTCAGGGAGCAGACTCTCCATCATGTTGAAGACCGACTCATACAAGGCGACGTCGATCATCTGACCATCGCCGCCGTTCTGGTCGCGGTGCCGAAGGGCAAGCAGGATGCCGATCACACCATGCAACGCCGACAACGTGTCGCCAATCGATATCCCGACCCTGACCGGCGTACGGCCGGGTTCGCCGCTAAGGTGCCGCAAACCGCCCATGGCCTCGGCTACCACGCCAAAGCCCGGGCGATCACGGTAGGGCCCCGTCTGGCCATATCCCGACACGCGCAGCATGATCAGGCCGGGATTCAACGCGTGCAATGCGTCCCACCCGAGCCCCCAGGCTTCGAGCGTTCCGGGCCGGAAATTTTCGATAAGAACATCGGATTGCGCGACCAGGCGCCGTATTACGTCCTGTCCTTCCGGCGAACGCAGGTCAAGCGTGACCGATTCCTTGTTACGCGATTGAGCGGCCCACCAGACCGAGGTGCCCTCATGGAGCAGGCGCCATTTGCGCAGGGGGTCCCCCGTGACCGGAGGCTCGATCTTGATCACATGAGCGCCGAATTCGGCAAGCATCTTGCCCGCGAACGGCCCTGCGATCAGCTGGCCCATTTCAAGCACGCGGACTCCATCGAGAGGCTTCTTCATTACGCTGTCTCCATACTGAACGATTTATGCACTCATCTTGCGACAAAGCGTGCGAGATGAAAATCAATGGATTTTCAAGAACCCTTTCCCATGCAGAAAGCCTGTCGCAACGGGTTAGGGGTTACTTATGAGGATAAGGGAGGGGCAGTCAGCTCAGACGGGGTTGATGTCGTCCTGGCTGCGGCGTGTGGTCAAGGGACCGAGCGCCCGCAAGGTAATCGCAACTATGAACAATGCAGTCGCGATAATGCCGAACATTGCCCCCGCACCCTGTTGGTTCAGTACTGGAAGCAATATGAAAGGCAATGCTCCGCTGACGATCCGCGACAACGAGTAGGTACTGCCAATAGCCGTTGAGCGCACGCTCGCCGGGAAGATTTCAGATTGATACACATGGTACGCATTGCTGAACACATTCGAGGCGCACGTCGTCAAAAATCCGAAAAATACGATCAATGCGGAGTTGTTCGAATAAGCAAAACCCAACCCAAAGACAGCAATGGTCAATATGGCTGTGATCACCAGTGTACGGCGTTCGATCCAGTTGAGCAGAGGGATGGAAAGCAAGGATCCGAATGGATAGCCAAGGAACGAAATGGCCATGAATAGTGTTCCGTCGGTTACGTCATAACCTCGGCTTTTGACCACCGTGCTGGCTAGTGTGCCGAAACCATAATAGCCAAATCCCTGGAGCAGATGAAAAATGGTAAGCATTACATAGCGCTTGTTGTAAGGAGGGCGGCAGAGCAACGCTATGCGCTCGCGTAATGTCATCGGCTTCCGGTTGGTCGTTGTTTCGGGGAGAATTGAAGAGATGGTTACGCCGGCACTTTCCGCGAACCTCCGGAGCATCGCGTGGGCTTCCTGCACCCGGCCCTGCGAAAGGAGCCAGCGTGGGCTTTCAGGCAGCTTATGCTGGACCAGCAAGACGAGGACAGCTCCCAGGCTGCCAATGACCAGAATGACACGCCATCCAGCCACCACGCCTATGTGCAGCGGATTCAGCCACACCGCCAGGAATCCGACCAATGGCACCGCAACATACGACGTGGTATATGCCCACGCGGCCAGTCGTCCCCTTCGCTCCTTAGGCAGGATCTCGGATAAGAAGCTGTCGGCAACGGGATAGATTGCGCCGACGCCAATGCCGGTCAGGACGCGGCAGATTACGAGCATCCCGGCATTCACGGAGAACGCGCCGATCAGGGAAAACGCGCTATACCAGATCAGGTTGAACAAGAACGCCTTGCGCCGGCCAATGCGGTCAGCCATGGTGCCCAGGCACAATGAACCAAGGAACATTCCAATAAAGGCTGAGGCGAGCAGCAGCTTAAAGCCAATACTATGTTTGTCGATACCGTATTCGCCTTGCAGTGCCGTGCCGATCGAGCTGACGAGGAAGATTTCATACATGTCGAAGAACAGGCCGATGCCGATAACGCCTACGACAAATCGATGCAGCGAGCCCACCGGCAAATTGTCCATCCAGTCTCCCAATGCAAGCGTCGCGTTTACGCCGGGGGCGGCGTGAGCGCTGGGCAAAGGGATTGCGGAATGGATCGGTGCGCCATCGCTAAGGTCTATATTGTTGCTGCTCATGCCGTCTCCTTAGGTATTTGAACAGCGGTCTCCCCGGTTCGCAAAGACCAGTTAGAGAGCGCATTGGGTGGTAACTCGTCATCTGCGTGGCGGGGAGCACGAGTGGTAAAAAATTATTTCACGTTAATAACTTCGTGATCCTGAATGATATTGAAGTTGATAAATCATCATTGATTCACGGGTTCATTTCGGGTGCGGGGCGCTCGGTCGGGCCAACTATCCCCATTAGCCTGGATACAACGCCCGGTGGCGGTTTTCCCGTGGCGGGTGGTTTGATCTTGATCGTATGAGCGCCGAATTCGGCAAGGATCCTGCCGCGGCCAGTTGGCTCAGCGCGAGGACACGGACGCTATTGAGGGGTGATTTCACTGTGCTGTCTCCAGATTGAACGTTTTATGCGTTCATCCTGGGACAAATCAAGCAAGTTGAGAATCAATTGATTTTCAAGGACCCTTTCCGGTTAGGAAAGCCTCGCGAAAATGCGCTCAAGCGCTTGCTGTCATGAAGTCGAAGAATCGCCTGGCCTCGGGTGAGAGCAGGTCGCGGGATTTGGCGCCTATGAAAAGGGTTCTCCTGGACCAGGCGTCGGTCAGGTACACCGCCCTCAAACCTGCTTCGAGGATTTCGGCTCGTACCGCGCCCTCAGGCAGGATACCAATGCCAAGACCCTGCTCGATCATGCGGCAGATTGCGTCGAAGCTCCTGACCTGGATACGGAGGTTCAGGACTCGATCGTACGCGAACGCGGCGTTGGTTAGCCGGGCGAGCAGCGAGCTCCCATCGCTCAAGCCCACGTATTCGTAGTCGAGCGTTTCGACGAAAGATACCTCGGTGGACGCTGCGAGCGGGTGGCCTACTGGCACCAGCAATACAAGCCGGTCCTGCCGGTAGACTTCCTTGTCGATACCCGGCGAGGGCACGTTGTCCGCAAAAATTCCGATGTCGGCAGTACCTTCACCGACGGCTTTGATAATTTCGCCGCTCAGCTTTTCCTCAATCGAAATCTTGACGGCGCTCGTTTTGGAGAGGAACGCGTGCATGTCTTGCGGAATGAACTGGATAATGGCCGAGGTATTCGCCCAAACGCGTACATGTCCCCGTACACCCACAGCAAAGTCGTTCATGTCGTGGGCCATGCGATTAACGCGATCCAGCACCTGACGTGCGTGACCAACCAGACCGCGGCCGGCCGCGGTCAATTCGATTCCACGCGGCATACGGGTCAGTAACTGGCAGTCGATCCTCTTCTCCAGGTCCGAAATGCGCTTGCTGACAGCGGATAGCGTAAGCGATGTCTGGTCGGCCGCCTTGGTCAGGCTGCCTGTCTCTGCCACGACGAGGAACAGTCTAAGGGAATGCAGATCGTGATCTAAAGAGACTGGCATGGCTTTTCACACGCTCCCGGGGTCAATTGGCATTCACCGCCTCAGTGGTTGAGCACTTGAGACGGCGCTGGACAGCTTGTCTAGCATGCCGAAGGCCTATTGTAGTTCGTCGCTTTGGCCCGGGGCGGACATTGCTCCCACCCGGGAGCTTCGCCAGGTTCCGCAGCAGTGGAGCGTGGGCGAGCCTCGGGTTACGCGAAATCCACTATGACCTTCATCGCTTTGGAGCGGTCGTTGGCGGTTTCAAAAGCCTTGAGTGAATCGCGATAAGAGAAGACATCGGATATCAGCGGCTTGGCATCGATCAACCGTTTGTTGAGCAGTTCAACGGCAACGGCAAACTCCTCATGAAACCGGAAGGCGCCGCGCAGGTCGAATTCCTTGGCCACGATCACATTCATCGGCAGGGGCACGTCGCCCCCGAGACCCACCTGGACGATGATGCCACGCGGCCGGATTGCGTCGAATGCACCACGCAATGCTGACGCGTTGCCGCTGGCTTCGAACAGCACGTCGAAAGTACCCTTGCCTGCGGCGAAGGGCAGGAGTGCATCAGGCGTCTGCAAGATGTTGAACGTCTGGTCGGCGCCGACCGCAAGCGCGCTTTCAAGAGGCAATTCATTGACGTCGGTAGCCACAATATGCGCGGCGCCGGCGCGTCGCGCTGCCGCAACAATCAACGCGCCGATCGGGCCGCATCCTGTGACCAGTACACGCTTGCCAAGCAATGGCCCCGCGCGGCGTACCGCGTGAAGCGCAACCGAGAGTGGCTCGGCCATGGCGGCTTCGGCATCGCTCAGCGCATCCGACACAACGTGGGCCTGCGACCGATTAATCACAATCTCCTGGCGAAACGCACCCTGGACGTGCGGCGTACGCATTGCGCTGCCGTAGTAGCGCATGTCGAGGCAGTGATTCTGCAGACCTTGCTGACAATACTCGCAGTGGCCGCAAGGCTGGCTGGGACTGATCGCCACTCGCGTGCCGACGGGCATGTCGGTGACCTCCGCGCCTGTGCGAGAGACCACGCCTGATACCTCGTGCCCGAGCACCATCGGTTCCTTGATGCGAACGGTCCCGAAGCCACCGTGATTGAAGTAATGGAGATCAGAACCGCAGATGCCGCCGGCGCGGATGCGAATCAGCAGTTGATGCGCTTCCGGTTCGGGAGTGGGAACATCTTCAATCCGCAAATCCAGCGGCGCGTGAATCACGAGTGCATGCATGGCGAAAACCCCTTGTTGAGCGGTGCGTAGAGTGTCCCCCACTCTACGACCGGGGCTTCAGCTTGAACAAGATCGATTCGATCTGGACCGATAGGCTCGCCTTATGATTCGATGCGCACGGCTTGAACCGCGCGCATTTACAGCAAGCCGATCAATCGGTCAGAACCTGTGCCGCAGGCCGATCGTCGCTTCAAACAGCGAGTTATGGCCGAAGAAGGGTTGGTTCGAACCTGCGCTGCCTGCTAGCGTGGTCCACGCGCCGGTCAGGTGGTTGTAGTCCGCACCGACATAAACATCGGTTCGCTTGCTGAGGAGGTAGTCAAGCGTCGGGCCGGTCGTGATCCGCGTTCCGCTTGTATTCGCGTGATGCAGGAAGTCGATATAAAACGGCAGCATCACCTGCAGCGCGGGCGTGATGAAGTAGCTTGCTGCAACAGAGAACGAATCATTCCTGTAGTCAGCCGGATACACGTGGCTATAGATGTAGGAGCCGTAGATCTTGGCACTGCCGAGCGTGTAGGTCGCACCCGCGGTAAATACCTTCTGCGAACTGTCAGGGATCGTGATGCCGAAATAGGTGCTGCCATAAGCCGTGGTCGACGGCGTCAGGCCGCCGATATCGTTGATGACCTGATAAGCGGCGCCCACGCTAAGCGGTCCGCGGTCATAAGAAAGGCTGACCGCAGGAGACGAGTTTTGATGGACGTTGCCTGCGGTCTGGCCAAACGTGTAGGCGCTGCGCAGCGTAAACCCGGCCCAGGTCGGCGAGGTATAGCGCGCCGTATTGTCGAGGCGCCCACCGCCGGTTTCCCCCGCACCCTGGAAGCCTGTGGTCCCGGTGTAGTTCGAGAACGCGTAGATGTCGTGCGTGTAACCCATCTCATGCACGAGCGTGTACTGGCGGCCAAGCGTGACCGTGCCGAAGGGCGACACCAGCCCAACCATTGCCGTGCGGCCGAAAAGCCGGACGGCGCCCGACGGGGTCGACTGCTGCGTCACCCCAGTGTTGGGCGTGAAACCGTTTTCAAGCTGGAAGATCGCCTTCAGGCCACCGCCCAGGTCTTCCGTGCCTTGCAGGCCCCAGCGGCTGCCGGAGAGTTCACCGCCGCTTCCCATGGTGAAAAGCTTTCCGCCGGACGTGGTCTGGTGGTTATCGAAGCGAATGGCTTCGTCGATAATCCCGTAAAGGGTGACCGACGACTGCGCATGGGCGATGTTCATGGCACATGCCGTACTTAGTATACCGAAGCAAAGCTTTTTCATTTGTTTCCCCTGTTGTCAAAAGTCCAAACCCTCTATTTCCTGGCAAGCTTTTTTGTATTACCGGCGCACTCGATCAGCTTTCTTGACGCGATATTTCCCGGCACGAACACGTCGAACCACACTTCCGGAAGAGGCCGCTGCATGACATACGTTGATCTGAAGCCCGGCGCGGCGAAGCAATGGAGATGCTTCGGCATGGCCGTCTCGCACGGTCGGTAACCACTGGCTTTTGTTGGTGCTCCACGTTAAGCGGGTGAAAAAGTTAGCGCCAAGACGTCTTTGCGCTGGCGCAATAACATCCACTTATGGATAACGAACTTGAGGGTCGAACCCGCGCGACTGGGGTTTTTGACGGGTGTCGGCTGGGCGGACCTTGCCCTATCATCTGAAAATCGAATGACTTTTCAGGCGACGAACGTGAATTTGCGGCGACTCAGATACTTTGTGAAGATTGTGGATATAGGCAGCCTCACGCAGGCAGCCGAAGTTCTGCACATTGCCCAGCCGGCGCTCAGTCAGCAACTGATCACGCTCGAAAGCGAGTTCCAGCAGCAACTCCTGGTCCGGACCAAGCGTGGTGTGACGGCGACCGAGGCGGGCGCAACGCTCTACAGGCATGCACAACTGATCCTGCGGCAATACGAGCAAGCCCAGGCCGATGTGAAGAGCGCGGGGCAGACCCTGTCCGGGTCCGTGTCGGTCGGGCTCGCGCCGGGGACCGGCGCTTCCGCGTTGTCGCTGCCGCTGCTGACGTCCGTGCGGGCGCGTCATCCGGACATTCTTCTGTACATCAACGAGAACTTCGGTACGACGCTCAGCGAACTCATCATGAACGGGCGCATGGACATGGCCGTGCTGTACGGCGACAAGCCGGTCCATGGCCTCTCATTTCAGCTGTTGCTGAATGAGGAGCTCTTTCTCGTGGCGCCACGCAGCATGGGTATCAGCCCCGGCCAGATTGCCGTCACCGACTTGCGCGATGTCCCGTTGCTGCTGCCCAGACCTTACAATTACCTTCGAAAATACGTCGACGAAGGGTTTGCTCGCGTCCAGATGGTGCCCAAGGTGGTCGCGGAGATCGAGTCGGCCACCACGTTGGCTGCAGCCGTGAGCGCCGGCATTGGCGCCACGATCCTGCCGGATTCGACTGCGCGCGTGGTGGCGGGGGCCGGCGATGTCGTTCAATGCCGGATCGTTTCGCCCGTCATCAAGATCCCGCTTTCGGTGTGTTTGTCTGACCATCTTCCGCTCTCCGAACCGGCTGCGGCGGTCAAGGACATCCTGCTCGAACTGGCTGCGGACCTTGCGCTGGGCGTCGCTCCAGCCGTCAGCGCCGAACCATAAGCGCGCCTTATTGCTACAAAGCCAAACCGTCTTGGCGCGAATGTTATGCGCCGGATACATTGAGTTCATCGTTATTCGCCAGTGAGCGTGGCTCGCGGGCGTCGCGGTTTGCCGCACGGCTGTCAAGCGTCGGCGCATGAATAACCGGGCTGGACTCAATGATGGATCTACAAAGAATCAAGGCCTTGATCGACCTGCTCGCGCAGTCGCCGCTGGCGGAAATCGAGTTGATAGAAGGTGACGACAAGGTTCGGCTCGTCAAGACACCGGGCAGCCGCGCAGGTTCTGCCGGCGTTGCAATGGCATCGACACTGCCCGCCGAGCCGCAAGCCGAGTCTCTCGCGATGGCTCCCGTTGCCTCGTCCGCTTCCACTGAAAGCGCCACTCACGTGATCGAGGCGCCGATGTTCGGAGTCGTGCATCTCACGCCGGCGCCGGGAGAGGCACCGTTCGTGCGCGTTGGTGACACCGTGGCGCAGGGCCAGGTGCTCTGCACGATCGAAGCGATGAAGATGTTCAATTCGATCGAGTCCGAGATCGCCGGCACGGTCCTGGCCATTCTTGTCAATGCAGGCGATGAAGTCGAGTCAGCCCAGCCGCTGTTTCGGATCGGACGCTGATCATGTTCAACAGGGTCTTGATTGCAAATCGCGGAGAGATCGCGCTGCGAATCCAGCGCGCTTGCCGCGAGCTGGGACTGGAAACCGTCGCGGTTTACTCCGAAGCCGATGCGGATGCCCGCCATGTACGTCTCGCTGACCAGGCGATCTGTATTGGTCCCGCAGCACCGGGGCAAAGCTATTTGAATGCCGCAGCGATCGTGTTCGCCGCACATGTCAGCGGCGCCGAGGCCGTGCATCCGGGTTATGGATTTCTATCGGAGAACGCGGACTTCGCCGAACAGGTCGAGGCAGCGGGCATGGCTTTCATCGGTCCGGAACCTCGCTCCATACGCACCATGGGCGACAAGGTGGCCGCCAAGCGTGCGATGCGCGCCGCGGGTGTGCCGTGTGTTCCCGGACCCGACGGCGGCTTGCCTGAGGACCCTGAGAGCATCCTGAGGGCAGCTGCGGAGATCGGGTATCCGGTGATCGTGAAAGCGGCCGGAGGCGGAGGAGGGCGCGGTATGCGCGTCGTGCCTGACGCTGGGCAACTGCTCGACGCCGTGGCCGTGACGCGCGAGGAAGCCCGGCGCGCATTCGGGAAACCCGAGCTCTATGTCGAGAAGTTCCTCGAGCATCCGCGCCACGTCGAAATCCAGGTCCTGTGCGATACCCACGGCAACGCGCTCTGGCTGGGCTCGCGTGACTGCTCCATGCAGCGGCGGCACCAGAAGGTGCTCGAAGAGGCGCCGGCGCCCGGCATCGACTTACTCCTGATCCGCCAGGTCGGCGAGCGCTGCGTGGAAGCATGCAGGCAGAACGGATACCGGGGCGTGGGGACGTTCGAGTTCCTCTACGAGAACGGCGAATTTTATTTCATCGAAATGAATACGCGGTTGCAGGTCGAACATCCGGTGACCGAGATGACCTCGGGTATTGATGTGGTTCGCGAGCAGATTCGCGTCGCGCAAGGTCACGCGCTCTCCATCACTCAGGCGGATGTCCTGACGCAAGGTCACGCGCTCGAGTGCCGTATCAATGCGGAAGACCCGTCGACCTTCATGCCTTGCCCCGGCCGCCTCTCGCAATGGGAACTGCCGGGCGGAAACGGCGTGCGCGTCGACTCCCACATGAGCGCGGGGCTCACGGTGCCACCCTATTACGACTCCCTGATTGCCAAGGTCATAACTCACGGGGCAACTCGCGGAGAAGCGCTCGCGCGCATGCGGATTGCGTTGTCGGAAATGCGCATTGAAGGTATTCGAACGAATGTGCCGCTGCATCGCGCGGTACTCGACGATCAAGACTTCTGCGCGGGCGGTGTTGACATTCATTATCTGGAACGCTGGTTGTCAAGGAGAACGAATTGAGTCCGATCCTTGAGCTCGGGCCCGACGCAACGACCACGGGCACGATGACTTCCGACGGTCCTCCACGACATGTGCAAGGACAAGTGCGCTCGATGACCCCGATCGACCCCGATCAAAGACCGCGAATCAGCCTGCTTGGGACGAGCGCGATGTTGTTTGAAGCACCCGGTGAACTCGACCTGCAGACGCAGCGCCGCATCTGGGCGCTCGGGCGCCGCGCCGCGACCTGGGAGGGTATCCGGGAAGCTGTTCCCGGCATGTCGAACCTCATGCTCACGTTCGACCGGCCGCCGCGCCAGCCAGCCTCGCTGGCCGCCGCGCTGAACGACGCCTGGGCAGAAGCCGAGGAGATGTCGCTCGAAGGCAAGACCGTTGTGCTGCCGGTTCAATACGGCGGCGATTTCGGGCCGCATTTGAGCGACGTGGTCGCACACACCGGCCTGGCGGTGGATGAGATTGTCGCGTTGCATAGCGAGCCGCTCTACACCGTCTATGCCTTGGGCAGTCACCCGGGATATTGCTATCTTGGTGGCATGGATCCGCGCATTGCCGCGCCGCGCCGCAAGGTGCCGGTGCTTGGGTTACCGGGCGGAGCGGTATCAATAGGCGGAGTACAGACCGGCGTTTCTGCATCAACGGGCCCAAGCGGCTGGAATACGATCGGTCATACGGACATGTCGTTCTTCGACCCGTCCCGCACGAATCCGGCCATGCTGGCGCCAGGCGACATGATCCGCTTCAGTGTCGAAAGGATTGTCCGATGATCGAGGTACTTTCCAACGCCGCTCTGGCGACGATTCAGGATCAGGGTCGCCAGGGCTATCTGCGATACGGCGTGGGCACGTCGGGTGCGATGGACCGCGTGGCGCTTGCCGTAGGTAACCTGATGCTGGGCAACCCCGACGATGCCGCCGGCATCGAAATCCCGCTGTTCCCGTTTCGCGTCCGCTTTACGGAAGACACCGCGTTCGCGTTGACCGGAGCCGACTGCTCGGCGCGTCTTGGCGAGCGTCCGGTATTGCCGTGGTGGACCTTGCAGGCGAAGAAGGACGACGTGCTGACTATCGGCGTGCCGGCGAGCGGCGCGCGATGTTACCTCCTGCTCAAGGGAGGCGTCGACGTACCGGTCGTGCTCGGATCGCGCAGTACGCAACTGCGTGGCGAGTTCGGCGGCTTCCTCGGACGGCAGCTCAAAAAGGGCGATGTCGTTCAGGCAGCGGCAGTTGAACCGGCGCACAGCGAGAAGGCCGGGACCTCAGCCGGGTTCGGTGTGATGCCCCCTTCGTGGACGCTTGGCAGGCTTGAAACGAGTTCGATGAGCGATCCCGCCGACACCGTGGTGCGCGTGTTGCCGGCCGCCGAATACGAGGCCTACGAGCAGGACTCCATTGAAGCGTTCTGGCGGGAAAGCTGGAAGGTCACGCCGCAAAGCGATCGCTATGGATATCGGCTTGGCGGGCCGGTGCTGAATTCAAAACGTCCGGTGGAAATGCGCTCGCACGGCATTGTGCCGGGTGTGATCCAGGTGCCGCCCAGTGGCCAGCCGATTATCCAGTTGCGCGACGCCCAGCCGTCGGGCGGTTATCCGAAGATCGGCACGGTCATCGAGGCGGACCTTTGGCGGCTGGCGCAGGCGCGCATTGGCACGAATCTGCGCTTCGTGCAGACCAGCTACGCAGAGGCCGTCGACGCGCTGGATGAACTCGACCGCTATATGACGAAGTTGCGCAGCCTCGTCGGGCTGCATCGCGGTGACAGGCCGTAGCGCGATGACACAGGGAAAAGAATTGCAGATCAGCGAGCTTCGACAGATCACCGCATGGCTCGAAACGGCGGGCATCGGGTTTATCGAAATTGGCGGGAAAGGGACTCTGGTTCGGCTGACGCTCGAGGGTGAGCGCGATGGCGAGGGCAGTGCTGCGGCGAATCCGCAACCCGCGCCAAGCGTGAGGCAGACGCAGGTCATCGCGTTGTCCCCGGGTGTCTTGCTGACATGCCATCCGATGCGGTCAACGCCTTTCGTCGAACCGGGTTGGCAAGTCAGGCAAGGCGATGTGCTTGGCTTGCTGCGCATTGCAGAGCTTTGCCTGCCGGTGGTCGCGCCGTGCGACGGGGTCGTCGTGGCGTGGCTGGTCGAGCCGGGCGCGACCGTGGGATACGGGAGCGCACTGATGAACCTGGCGCCAGCCGGCAATATTTAAAGGGAGCGACAGCGTGGAAATCGATCTGAACGCGGACCTGGGCGAAGGCTTCGGTCCTTACAGGATGGGCGAAGACGAAGCGATGATGGAGATCGTCTCGTCGGCGAACGTGGCATGCGGCTATCACGCAGGCGATCCGGTGATCATGGACCGGACCGTGCGTTTGACGCTCGGCCGGGATATCGACCTTGGCGCGCATGTCGGCTTTCCGGATCTGATGGGCTTCGGGCGCAGGCCGATTCAAGCTGATCCGCTTGAGCTCGCCAAGTACGTGCTGTACCAGATGGGCGCGCTCGCGGGCATTGCAAAAGCGGCGGGAACGCACCTCACGCACATGAGTTTTCATGGCGCGCTCGGCAACATGGCGGCGGCATCGTACGAACTGGCCGAGCCGCTCGTGCGCGCCGTGGCCGAGTTCGATAACCGCATCATTGTCAGCGTATCGACGAACACGCAGATCGAACGTGCCGCCGATAAAATCGGCTTACGGGTCGCCAATACTTTTCTCGCCGATCGTGCGTACGACAACGAAGGCAACCTCGTCTCGCGCAAGCTCGACGGAGCCGTGATCAAGGATCGTGCAGAGGTGCTTGCCCGCGTCACGCAACTGCTCCAGGACGGAACCGTCACGACCATCACAGGCCAGCGCCTGAAGATCGCCGTGCAGTCGATCCTGCTCCACGGGGACACGCCCGGCGCAGTCGAACTCGCGCGCACAGTGCGGGGCGCGATCGAATCGGCCGGCGGTCGGATCGTGCCGGTATCGAGGCTCATCAAGTAAGCGCCAATTTTTAGTGAATCAGGAACAGGGGTAATTCATGCCGTTTTCAGACTACAAGACCGCGTTGGTAACTGGCGCTTCAACCGGAATGGGCGCTGCGATTGTCGAGCGTTTCTGCCGCGAAGGGCTCGAAGTGCATGCGCTCGCACGCAATGCGGAGCGACTGAACGAACTGGCGGAGCGCACCGGATGTATCCCGCACGCCATCGACGTTTGCGATCTCGACGCGGTGACCAGGCTGACCGGGCAGGTGCAATTCGATATTGTCGTGAACAACGCGGGCGTATCGCGCAAGGGCTCGATCCTCGATGCCAGCGTTGAAGACATCGACGTGCAGGTTGAAGTCAATCTTCAGGCGGTGCTGCACATTGTCAGGTTGACCATGCCCGGCATGGTGGCGCGCGACCGTGGCCATATTGTCAATATCAGCTCGATCGCAGCCATTTACAACTTCGGCGGCAACTCGATCTATCACGCGACCAAGGCGGGCATTCACGCGCTGTCGCGCCAGTTGCGCGTTGATGCGACCGGCAAGCGCGTGCGCGTGACCGAGATCTGCCCCGGCCGCGTGGCCACCGATATTTTCGGGCACGTGCACGGCGATATCGAGGCGGCGCGCAAGCAATTCATTGACGGCTTCGAACTGCCTTTGCCCTCGGATATTGCCGACGCCATTGCATTCGCAATCGCGGCCCCGCTCGCGGTCAACATCAGCAACATGGAAATTCTGCCGACCCTGCAAGTGCCGGGCGGGTTGACGACGATCAAGCGCGATTGAGCCGCCTGAAGCCGGTTTAAGCCACTTTAAGCCGCTCCCATGCACGCGGCGCCGTTGCAAAAACGTGGGCCGTGCCGGCCGTCTCGGACCGCGACGAATGCCCGGCGCTTTTGCATGTGCCGGCGCATTCGCGCTTCTCACTCGCGCTAATAATTCGCACCTCTCATTGAATCATCCGGAGATCATCCTATGCGCTTTTCCGTTCTCGTCACGCGGGCATCGTTTCCCGATATCGTGGAAAAACTGAGCGAGCATTTCGACGTGACCGATAACCCGTCCGACACTTTGTGGACCCAGCAGGAATTGATCGCTCGTCTGCAAGGCAAGCGGGGAGCAGTGACGGCGGGAAGCGACCGGATCGATGCAACCTTGCTCGACGCGTGTCCGGAACTCAAGGCCGTGTGCAACATTGGCGTGGGTTACAACAACGTCGATGTCGACGCGTGCACTGCGCGCGGCGTGCTCGTCACCAACACGCCCGACGTGCTGACACAGACCACGGCGGATTTCGGCTTCGCCCTCATGATGGCCGCCGCCCGTCGAATGACCGAGTCCGAGCATTTCCTCAGGGCGGGCGAATGGGTCACGACCGGTCGCTTCGACATGTTCGTGGGCGGTGACGTGTACGGCGCCAAACTCGGCATCCTGGGGATGGGCCGTATCGGACAGGAGATTGCAAAACGTGCGTCGCGCGGTTTCGACATGGACGTGATCTACCACAACCGCACGCCGCTGGCGCCCGGGATAGAGGCCGAGTGCGGCGCGCGTTATGTCGAGAAGGAAGTGCTGCTTCGCGAGTCTGACCATCTGATCCTGGTCGTGCCGTATTCCGCCAGTTCGCATCACGCGATCGGCCGCGCGGAGCTCAAGCAAATGAAGTCATCAGCCACGCTGACGAACATCGCGCGAGGCGGCGTAGTTGATGATCTCGCGCTCGCCGAGGCATTGACCGAAGGCGCCATTGCCGCCGCGGGCCTCGACGTGTTCGAGGGCGAACCTCAGGTCAATCCCGCGTTGTTGGCTTGCAAGAACGTGGTACTCACGCCGCACATTGGCAGCGCATCCATCAGGACGCGGCGTGCCATGGCGTCACTCTGCGTCAATAACCTGATCGCCGCGATCAACGGCGGTCAGGTGCTCACCGCGGTGAATCCGCAAGTTTTGCCGCAGGCGTGCGCGCCGGCTTGAGCGGTCGGAAGAACGGGTTTCGGGGAAGGCTGAAAAACCGGCGCACGTCCTTTCCTGGACTGGCTTTCGCGCATTGTCGCGGAGACCATTCCCCAAACTTATAGCCCCAGAAGAAAGGCGTCTGCATGGTCAATTTTTTGCGAGCTAGTATGAATTCATGGCGAACGTCGACAGGATCTTCGGGCAGTCAAACGAGGATCTCGTCGAACCACCCGGGCACCTGGATCGGGGTGCTCTAAACCCTTTGGACGCGTGACATGAGACTTCATTTCGACCTGGCAACGGTGCTGCAAGGCGACTACGGCGCCTTGTTCCTGCATGGCGTGGAGCTCACGCTCGCGATGGCCGGACTGGCGTGGTGCCTGTCGCTCGTGGTGGGCATTCTCCTGACGCTGATCCGGCTGACCAACCGGCGGCCGGCCACCCTGTTCGTGGCGACCTTCGTGGCGTATCACCGGAACGTCCCCACGCTCGTGCAGATCCTGTTCTGGTACTTCGGCATCTCGACCCTGCTGCCCATGCCCGTGCAAGACTGGCTGAACCAGTACAACGGCCAGTTCATCTTCGCGGTTGTCGCGATCGGCCTTTGCAGCGGCGCCTACTTGTCCGAGGACATTCGAAGCGGGTTGCGGGCCATCTCCTACGGACAGTACGAAGCATCGCGCGCGCTGGGGCTGAACTTCGTCAGCGGCATGCGTTACGTGATTCTTCCCCAGGCGTTGCGCAACTCGATTCCGCCGATGGTGAACCACGCGGTCGTGCTGTTCAAGAACACCAGCCTCGCGATGGCGATCGGCGCAGCGGAACTGACCTACGTCACGCGCAAGGTCGAGAACGAGACGTTCCTGTCGTTCGAATCCTATCTGGTTGCGACCGTGCTCTATCTCGCCCTGTCGCTGGTCATCATGCTGGCAGGCGCCAGGATCGCAGCACACTACCGAATTCCGGGAGTCAGGTGATCATGTTCGATGTCTTGCGCGACAACTGGACGTTACTGCTGATCGGGCAGTATCCGCATGGTCCCATTGGCGGAATCGTCGTGACAATCCTGCTGTCTTTATCGGCGCTTGTCATTGCCATTCCGTTGGGCATCCTCGTGGCACTGGCTCGCATCAGTCACTTCAAGGTATTGCGTGCACCGGCAACGGCACTGGTCTATACGGTCCGCGGCGTGCCGCTGCTCATGGTTATTTTCTGGGTCTATTTCCTTGTTCCGGTACTGACGGGATATCCCGTGACCGGATTCGTGACCATGCTGTGCGCCCTCGTGATCTACGACTCGGCGTATCTCGGCGAGATCATTCGCGCAGGCATCGAGGCTTTGCCGAAGGGGCAGACCGAGGCGTCGAGAGCGCTGGGCATGAGCTACCTGAAGACCATGCGCGCGGTGATCCTGCCGCAGGCGCTCTATAACGTGGTCCCGAGCATGGTTACGCAGTTTGTCTCGACCATCAAGGAGACATCGCTGGGTTACATCATCAATGTCCAGGAAATTTCCTTCGCAGCCGACCAGATCAACAACCGGTTGATGACCAAGCCATTCCCGGTCTATCTGATTCTCGCGTTGAGTTACTTCATTCTTTGCTACGCGCTCACCCAACTGGCCCATTACCTTGAAAGACGCGTGACCAGCAAGCGGGCTGGAAAGCGTAACAAAACGCGTCCCGGTGCTGAGCAACCGCTCCTTGAAACCGCAGTGAGCGAGCACTGAGCGCTTAATCGTTCAAAGGATCCGACATGATCAAATTTTCCGGCGTGAACAAGTGGTATGGCGAATATCACGCGCTCGTCGATGTCAA
Source organism: Caballeronia udeis (assembly GCF_001544555.2). Classification (GTDB taxonomy): domain Bacteria; phylum Pseudomonadota; class Gammaproteobacteria; order Burkholderiales; family Burkholderiaceae; genus Caballeronia; species Caballeronia udeis. The sequence goes on from NZ_FCOK02000067.1 coordinate 18,290, forward strand.
CGCCGAGGTCCGCAAGGGCGAGGTCGTGGTGGTATGCGGACCCTCCGGTTCGGGCAAATCCACCCTGATTCGCACGGTCAACCGTCTTGAAGAAATCGACCAGGGCAATATCTCGTTCGACAACCAGAATATCCACGAAAAGAAGATCGGCCTGAATGCGTTTCGAAGCAAGATCGGGTTCGTGTTTCAGCAGTTCAACCTGTTCCCGCATCTTTCGGTGCTCGACAACATCACGCTCTCTCCCATGCGCGTACGCGGCATGAAGCGAGCCGCAGCCGAACGCAAGGCGGCAGACCTGTTGTCGCGCGTGGGACTGGCCAACAAGGCCCTGGCGTTCCCGGGGCAATTGTCCGGCGGCCAGCAGCAGCGCGTGGCAATTGCGCGTGCGCTTGCAATGGACCCGCCGGCCATGCTCTTCGACGAACCCACCAGCGCGCTGGATCCCGAGATGGTGGGTGAAGTGCTCAGCGTCATGAAGAGCCTCGCGCAGGACGGCATGACGATGATGTGCGTGACCCATGAAATGGGCTTCGCCCGCGAAGTGGCGGACCGCGTGTGGTTCATGGACGCAGGAAAGATCATAGAGACCGCTGAGCCGGAAGCGTTCTTCCTGCATCCGCAGCATGAGCGGGCCCAGAGATTCTTGTCGGACTTGCGCACGCACTGACACCCGTTGGCTGATGCGCTCCCAGTACGGTTTCAAAGCCAGGTTCTTCTCAACTCAATCCAGGTCAGGAGTTTTTCGATGCGTTCAAAAGCAGGATTAGCGGGCATGCTGGCGTTTACGGGGTGGGTCGCGTGCGTCGCGCCTGCCCAGGCGGACCAATTGTCCGATATCAAGGCGCACGGTACCTTGAGTTGCGGTGTGTATTCCAATGTGGAACCGTTCTCGTATCCGAACGCGCAGACGCGTCAGCTCGAAGGCATGGATGTGGATATCTGCACCGCCATCGCAAAGCAGCTTGGCGTCAAGGTAAGTCTGGAACCGCTGGCCGTTGAAGCGCGCATTCCGCAACTGAAACTCGGCCGCGTGGACATGGTGGTGGCGAACCTCGCCTACACCAAGACCCGCGCTACGCAGGTGTCATTCAGCGACGCATACTATTCGACCAAGGAAGTGCTGGTCGTCAAGAAGGCCGATGCCGGGAAAAAGCTCGCCGATTTCTCCGGACAAAAGATCAGCGCAGCCGATGGCTCGACGTCAGCGCAATCGATCCCGCTCTCCATCAAGGATGGCCAGGCGGTGACCTTCCACGACACGAGTTCCGCGTTCCTGGCGCTGCAGCAAGGCAAGGTGAAGGGCTTCGTCACCAACCAGATGACCGCGATCAAGATCGCAAAGCAGGTCGAAGGGTCTGATGGCGCTGTCGCTATTGCTGCCGAGCCCATGTTGATCGAACCGATTGCGGTTGGCTTGCGCCAGAACGAACCCGCCATGCTTGGCGCGGTGAACAAAGCGCTGATGTCGCTTGAAACGAGCGGCGAAATGAACGCGATCTTCAACAAGTGGCTCGGGCCGAAAACGCCCTACGGTCTTTCGCGTACCGACAAGGTGACGCCCATCGACCAGCTCAAGTTCACGCCAGTGTCCTGAGCGTGCCGTGTGAAGTGCATGACATGAAGCATAAAATTGTTGTGATGGGCGTATCGGGTTCGGGGAAATCGACCCTCGGACGAGCCCTCGCGCGTGTGCTCGATGTGCGTTTCATCGAAGGAGACGAACATCATTTGGCGAGCAGCCGCGAGAAAATGCGCAACGGCATTGGACTTGGCGATGCCGACCGTGAGCCCTGGCTTGAACTGCTTGGCGCTAAAATGGCGGACGAGAAGGACTCGGTCGTCCTTTCCTGTTCCGCATTGAAACGGAGTTACCGCGAGAGCTTGCGGCGGCGTGTCGAGAACCTCAAGTTTGTCTTTCTCGACGTGGCTCCAGGCATTGCGATGCAACGCGTGATTGCCCGGACGGCGCATGAATTCCCGCCCGCGTTGGTTGCCGACCAGTTCAAGGCGCTTGAGTCGCCGGAGGGTGAATCGAACGTCCTGACGGTCCTCGCGTCCGATGTGACGGAGTTGCAACTGGGCCAGATATCGGCATGGCTCGACGCTCCCGGCCACGGCAAAAATGTCGGGGATTGCGCTCGCGAACACACGTGAAGATAGACGAATCACCAGGAGATATTTTGAATCAGATGCTCAAGATGTTTGATTTGTCGGGTAAGCGGGCGCTCGTCACCGGGTCGAGTACCGGAATTGGCTTTGCGCTCTCGCGCGGACTTGCCGGCGCCGGCGCACAGGTTATCTTGAACGGCCGCAATGAAGCGCGCCTTGCCGAAGCGGTGGAGCGTTTGCGCGGTGAAGGTTTGACTGCCGATGCATCGAGTTTCGACGTGACGTCCCCGTCGGAGGTATCGGCGGCGATCGAGAGGATCGAACGTGAGCACGGACCCATCGACATTCTTGTCAATAACGCGGGGATGCAGCGTCGCGCGCCTCTGGACCAGTTTTCGCACGAGCAGTGGCAGGAGTTGATGAAGACGAACGTGGACAGCGTATTCCTGGTCGGGCAAGCGGTCGCGCGCTTCATGATCACGCGTGGCGCGGGCAAGATCGTCAATATCTGCTCGGTTCAAAGCGAACTGGGACGCCCGGATATCGCCGCCTATACCGCGACAAAAGGCGCGGTGAAAATGTTGACCAAGGGCATGGCGATCGACTGGGGCAAACATGGCATTCAGGTGAACGGGCTTGGACCAGGCTACTTCAAGACCGAGTTGACCGAGGCGCTCGTGAACAACGAGACGTTTAGCGCGTGGCTCATCGGACGCACGCCATCGCGGCGCTGGGGGGATGTCGAGGATCTGGTGGGGGCGGCAATATTCCTTACCAGTGCGGCCTCGAACTTCGTCAACGGGCACATTCTTTATGTCGATGGCGGCGTGACGGCAACGCTTTAACGAATGCGCTTTGCTGAAGACAAAAGCGACAAAAGCGCGTTGTGGTCACAAGATCCACAACGCGCTTTTTGTCTTTCTTACGATTGCCTTAGTTGTTGCACCGCTCCTCTAGCACATCGATAAACGCGCGGTCCCACTTGCCCTCTCTCATGGCTTGCATGGTGCGTGCTTCAGCCGCCAGCACCGCGTGCGCTTTCTCGATCACGGTTGCTGCGTCTTCCTGAGGAATCGCCAGCACACCGTCCTGATCGCCGACCACGATATCGCCCGGATTCACCACCATGCCGCCGACCGAGACCGGCACATTGATCTCGCCCGGACCGTCCTTATAGGGGCCACGGTGCGTAACGCCCCGTGCATAGACGGGAAACTCGCGGCTGCGGATTTCGGCTACATCGCGGATCGCGCCGTCGATCACGATACCCGCCATGCCAATGCTTGCAGCATAGAACGTGAGAATGCCGCCGATGACAGCGTTGTTGAGGTCGCCGCCCGCGTCAATGACCAGCACGTCGCCTGCTCGGCAAAACTCGAGGGCGCGCAAATACGTCAGGTTGTCGCCTCCACGGGAGCGCACGGTGACGGCTGTTCCGGCCATGGTCGGAGCGACCGGCCGATGGTAGGGCGAAAGACCCACCGTGCCGATATTGCGATGCATGTTGTCGCTCAATGCCGACACGGGAATGTCGTGCAATGACGCGAGGATCGCGGCATCGGCCTGAGGTGCGGAGGGATTCTTGCGAATGGCTTTATAAGTGGACATGGATCGACAAAAACGATTAATGGTTGCGGGAGCGTCGCTTAAACCAGTGCCTTGACCGCCGTGGCGATACGGCGGCAGCCTTCCTCGAGGACATCGAGCGACGTCGCGATCGAAAGGCGGAAGTAGGGGGACAGGCCATAAGCCACGCCTGCGACGACAGCTACACCGGCACTGTCGAGCAGATACATCACCACGTCAGTGTCATTGGCAATCACCTTGCCGTCAGGGGTGCTCTTGCCCAGCAACCCTGCACAATTGATGTAGAGATAGAAAGCGCCATCGGGCTGACGGCAGCGCAAGCCCGGAATGGCGTTGATCATTTCGAGTGTCACGTCACGCCGTTTTTTATAGATCGCGGTACTTTCAGTCACGAAGCTTTGGTCGCCATTGAGCGCGGCCGTCGCAGCCGCCTGGCTGATCGAGCAGCAGTTTCCCGAGGACTGGGACAGCAGCGTATCCAGTGCGACGATCAGGTCGCGCGGGCCTGCCACGTAACCAATCCGCCAGCCTGTCATGGCATAAGTCTTCGACACCCCGTTGATTGCGAGCGTCCGGTCGCGCAGTTCCGGTGCGGCCTGCAGGAAGTGGGGCGTGCTTTGGCCGTCGTAGCGCAAGTGCTCATAGATATCGTCCGTCATGACGAGCACATCAGGATGGGCAGCGAGCACATCGGCTAACCCGCGGTACTCGGCCAGCGTGTAGCTGGCTCCGGTCGGGTTGCTCGGCGAGTTGATCAATAGCCAGCGGGTGCGCGGCGTGATCGCGGCCTCGAGTTGCGACGGGGTGATCTTGAAGCCGTTTTCTTCCGGGCAGGCGACCGTTACCGGCGTTCCGTCGCAGGCAAGCACCATGTCGGGGTACGACACCCAATAGGGCGCCGGCACGATGACTTCATCGCCCGGTTCGAGCGTGATGGAAAACGCGCTATAGATCGCGCTTTTCGCGCCATTCGTGACAATGATCTCGTTCGGCGCGTAGGACAGCCCATTTTCGCGGGCCAGCTTCGCCACGATAGCCTCGCGAAGTTCAAGCTTGCCGGCCATCAGCGTGTATCGGGTGTCGCCGCGGTCCATGGCGGCAGCGGCGGCCTCACGAATATGTTTCGGGGTATCGAAATCGGGTTCACCGACCACGAGATTGACGATCGACTTGCCCTGGCGACGCAACTCGTTGGCGCGGTCTGCCGCGGATGTGCTCGGAGACGGTTTGATGCGCCGCACTCGAGCGGCGATTCGGGAAGTACTCACGGAATTCCTTGCATCGGCTGTGGGATTACCCATAACAGTAGAAGCGAAGGAAACTTTAAGCCAAGACGGTTTTAGTCTCGCGTGAGAAGAAACGCTTATGGTGTGGTTCGGTCACCTGCCGCGTGCGGCCGGCTGAAAGCCCGCGCATAACAAGATCGAGCGTACTTTCCTGTCCTCCTATCCGGCCGTCGTCACGGATCACCTTCTTGACGGATTGTATGATCGACATATAATAAGTTCAAAACCTGTATCCAAAAAACAGGCTGCTTTCGCAGGAAAATCCAGGAGATACATGTCGATGCTAGCCGAAGCAAGTATTGGGTATCGTCTCGACCGGTTGCCGCTCTCGCGCTTTCACGGGCGGCTGCTCGGCCTAGTTGCGGCTGGCATGTTCCTTGATTCGTTCGACATTTACATTGCCGGATCGGTGCTTGCCGCGCTGATCCACGACGCGAGCCCGGCCAGCGCACTCGAATAGTCGCCACTCAGCCGCCGTTCCCAAGCAACCTGCAAAGAAAGGAATACCCGTTCATGCCAACGCCCGAAAACTATCGCATCTTCGCAGTGAAGTACGCGCACCACGCGCGCCGTTCCACGGAGAACTTCATTGGCGGCGATTCGCACGATGTCCCCATGCCGCTCGATTATTTCGTGTGGGCGGTCGTCGGCGAGTCGCGCGCATTCATCGTGGATACGGGGTTCGACAACAGCATGGCGCAACAGCGCGGACGGACCATTACCCACCCGGTCGAAGCCGGTCTGAAGCAGATCGGCATCCGGCCGGAGTCAGTGGATGACGTCATCCTGACGCATATGCATTACGACCACGCGGGTAACCGCTCGCTCTTTCCGAAGGCGCGGTATCACGTGCAGGACAAGGAGATGGCCTATTGCACGGGCCGCTGCATGTGTCACCACGCGCTGAGCCATCCCTTCGAGCCGGAAGACGTGAAGGCGATGGTCGGCCGGGTGTTCGAGGGTCGCGTGCAGTTCCACGACGGCGATTCGCAACTCACGCCTGGCTTGAGCGTGCACTGGGTCGGCGGTCATTCGAATGGCTTGCAGGTCGTGCGCGTTCACACGGAGCGCGGCTGGGTCGTGCTCGCCTCCGACGCCTCTCACTTCTACGCAAACATACGCGAGAACCGGCCGTACCCGATCGTCTACAACGTCGGCGACATGCTTGAGGGCTTCAGGACCGTCATGCACCTCGCGGACTCTCCCGATCATGTCGTGCCGGGCCACGACCCCGAAGTTCTCAGGGTCTATGCGCCGCACGACCACAAAACGGAAGGCTGGATCGCGCGCCTGGATGTGGCGCCGCGTTGATCGCCCCTTACCTTGATCCTTACCTGACGGAGAACAACACCATGATTGTAGAGATGCGCGTTTATCACTGCCTGCCGGGCCGTCTGCCTGCCCTTCAGGAACGCTTTAGCACCACGACGCTGGGCTTTTTCGAAAAATATGGCATCGAACAGATCGGCTTTTGGACCACGCTGATCGGGCCCAGCAATCACGCGCTTACCTACCTGTTGAAGTGGGAGAGCCTCGCCGAACGCGAGACCAAGTGGAACGCGTTCCAGGCCGATGCGGAGTGGATCGCCAAGCGCGCCGCGAGTGAGGCGGAGAAGATGATTGTCGAGCGGATAGAGAACGTGTTCCTTACGCCGACAGCTTTCTCGGCATTGAAGTAAGATCGGGAAAACCCGTATTAATTGTCTATCGACTGATTGTCATACAATCGCATAGACTTATTGCATGGATGCGGCGAGGAATCGCCGCCTGTCAGTGTTGAGCTCTATCACGGAGGCGGGACAGATGACGCGACCGCAACGCATTGGTTTTATCGGGCTGGGAATGATGGGCGCGCCCATGGTGCAGTGCCTGGCGAAGGCCGGCTTCGAACTCTTTCTCGCCGATGCCGACGTGTCCCGCGCGGATGCGCTGACGAATGAAGTCGGTGCCACGCGGCTCGCCGCCGACAACGCCGCGTCGCTTGATGTACTGATCACCATGCTGCCGAATTCGGCGATTGTGGAGAGCGTGCTGCTCGATGGCGACGCTAAGGCGTGGGCGCGTCTCTTGCCCAAGGGTGCGGTTGTGATCGACATGAGTTCATCGGAGCCGGAACGCTCGCGCAAGCTCGGCGCGACGCTTGAGAAGATGGAACTCGACTATCTCGATGCACCCGTTTCGGGCGGGGTGAAGAAGGCCAAGGAGGGCACGCTCGCCATCCTCGCCGGTGGCGACGCCGACGTGTTGGCTATCTGCAAGCCCGTGCTCGACGCCATGGGAAAGAGTGTCCTGCATATCGGCACGGCGGGGTCGGGGCACGCGGCGAAGGCGCTGAACAATTACGTCTCGGCGGCAGGCCTTATGGCAACGGTGGAAGCGCTGCATATTGCCGAGCGTTTCGGTATCGACCCGGCCTCCATGACGGACGTGCTGAATGCATCGACTGGACGCAGTAATACCTCAGAAAACAAGGTCAAGCAGTTCATGCTGTCGGGCTCGTATGCATCCGGCTTTGCGCTGCAGTTGATGAACAAGGACCTGAAGATCGCGCGGGCGTTGTCCGAAGCAGTGGGCTATCCCATGAAGCTTGGCATGACATGCACCGCGGTCTGGGACGAGGTGTCGCAACGCTCGACGCCCGCGACGGATCACACCGAGATGTACCGGTTGCTCGTGAACGACGAATAGGCGACGAATAGTCGACGAACAACCCCGCAAATAGAGAGGATGCACATGTCTCGCGCGGCACAGTTTTATATCGATGGACAATGGACCGATCCGGTCTCGCCGGCCTGGTTCGACCTGATCGACCCGGCGACCGAAAGCACGATTGATCGGCTGGCGTTGGGAAATGCGGCCGATGTCGATCGCGCGGTAGCCGCGGCTCGCAAGGCATTTGCCGCTTACTCGGCGACTTCGGTGCAGGAGCGCATCGACTTGCTCCGCCGGATTGTGCAGGTCTATGAGCGGCGCTACGATGAATTCGCCGAAGCGATGCGCATCGAGATGGGCGCGCCGATCGCGTTTGCACGCAAGGGGCAGGCGGCGCGCGGTCGGGCACACCTGAATGCACTGATCGGCGTGCTCGAGAATTTCGAGTTCGAGGAACAGCGCGGGACCACGCGCGTGCGCCTCGAACCTGTGGGTGTTTGCGGACTTATCACGCCGTGGAACTGGCCAATCAACCAGATCGTAGTGAAGATTGCGCCGGCACTGGCTGCGGGTTGCACGATGGTGCTCAAGCCGAGCGAGTATTCGTCGCTGAGCGCGCTGCTGTTTGCCGAGGTGGCGCACGAAGCCGGGGTTCCGCCAGGCGTTTTGAACGTCGTGAACGGCGACGGACCGGGCGTGGGCGCGGCGATTGCGTCGCATCCGGATATCGACATGGTGTCGTTCACCGGCTCGACACGTGCGGGCATTCTGGTCGCACAGATGGCGGCGGAAACGGTCAAGCGCGTGGCGCAGGAACTGGGCGGCAAGTCCGCGAACATCCTGCTCGACGACGTGAACCTGGACGACGCGGTCACGCGCGGTGTGGCCGCATGCTTCACCAATTCCGGACAATCCTGTTCCATCCCCACCCGCATGCTCGTGCCGCGCCACATGATGAACGACGCTGCACAGATCGCAAAAGCGGCGGCGTTGGGCTACGTCGTAGGGGCAACGGACAGCGAGACCACGCAACTCGGACCGCTGGTCAATCGCAACCAGTTCGAGCGGGTGCAGGTACTGATCCAGAAGGGTATTGATGAAGGCGCGCGGCTCGTTACCGGAGGAACGGGGCGGCCGGACGGGTTATCGAAGGGTTACTACGTCAAGCCCACAATCTTTGCGGACGTCACGCCCGGCATGACCATCGCGCGTGAAGAGATCTTTGGACCGGTGCTATCCATCATGGGCTATGACACCGAAGACGAAGCTATCAGGATCGCTAATGGAACGGACTACGGTCTGGCGGCGTACGTACAGTCCGCCGATATTGAGCGTGCCCGGACCATCGGCCGTCAGCTCCGCGCGGGCGGCGTCCACCTGAACTATCCCGCACCCGATTTCAACGCGCCTTTCGGCGGCTACAAACGCTCGGGAAATGGCCGTGAATGGGGCGAAGCGGGCCTGCGCGAATACCTCGAAATCAAGGCAATGGTCGGCTACGGTCAAGACTGACGCTCCCGGAAATTACGTAACACGAGAGGACCACAAGCAATGGAAGACAACGCACGTTTTGACAAGGGCTTCGAGAACCGCAAGGAAGTGCTCGGCGCGTCGCATGTCGAGAAGTCCTGGGCGAATGCCGACGACTTCAACCGGCCGATGCAGAAGCTTGTCACCGAATACGCATGGGGCGAGATCTGGGGTGATCCGACCTTGACGTTCAAGACGCGAAGCATGCTCAACATCGGCATGCTGACCGCCATGAGCCAGCATCACGAGCTGTCCGTGCACGTCAAGGGCGCGCTAAAAAACGGCGTCACGAAGGAGGAGATCCGCGCAGTGCTGATGCAGGCTGCCGTGTATTGCGGCGCTCCCCTCGCGCTCGCGGCTTTCCGGGTTGCGACCGACGCAATCAGGGCTTACGAGGCCGACACCGTCAAGGGCTGAGGTCCTGCATTCCCGGGCCTTGAATTCAAAAATGCATCCGTGAGCGATGCAATACCAGATCAATGGAGACGAGCATGGAAGCAGTCACGACACATGGCGCCGCAAGGGCGGCGACCGGGCAGTCCATCGATGAGAAGCGTCGGAACGCGATCAAGGGCGCGTTTTTCTCCGAATTCATCGACATGTTCGACATTTACCTGCCGGTCGTCGTGCTTGCTCCGGTGCTGTTCTTCTTCCAGCCGCCGCATCTCGCGGCCGGCACGGAGGCGATCCTTGCGTCCCTCGTTTTCATCACCACCTTGCTGGGCCGGCCGATCGGCGCGCTGCTCTTCGGCATGGTCGCGGACCGGGTGGGGCGTCGCCGGGCGTCGATTCTTTCGGTCTCCGGGTTTGGCGTCGTCACGCTGCTGATCGCGGTGCTGCCCGGCTACGAAACGCTGGGTATCGGCTCCTACTGGCTGCTCGTGATACTACGGTTTATCGATGGCATTTTCCTCGGCGGCGGCTACACCGGCGCAATGCCACTTGCCATCGAATATTCGAAGAAGGAGCAGCGCGGCTTTGTCGGGGGACTGATCATTGCCGGTTTCCCGGCAGCCTATGTGACGATCAACCTGGTCGCCATGCTGATGTTCGCTGTGTTCCCGCTCAACGGCCTGCACTCGCCGTACGTACAGTGGGGCTGGCGTATTCCGTTTGTTATTGGTGCGGTATTGGCGGGCGTTCTCGCGCTGTACTACGTTCATAAAGTCTCCGAATCGGAAATCTGGGAGAGCGAGACCGGCGAAAAGAAGCCCGAGAAGCTGCCGCTTTCCGACCTCCTTCGGGGCAAGAGCGGACGTAACCTGCTGCAGGTCCTGCTGATGATGTCGGGCTTCTGGCTCACGCAGAACATCATCACGATCTTCATGCCGACGGGCCTGCTTGTGCACACGCTGCACCTGTCCGGGTTCCAGATGTCACTTACTTTGCTGCTGTCCTATTTCGTGCTGTTTTTCAGCTATATCGGCTCTGGGATGCTCGGACAGAAAATCGGCCGACGGACTTTCTTCGTGGTGGCGGGTCCGTTGATCGCGACGGTCGGCGCCGTCATTCTCTATGTGCTTTCCAACGTGGACGGCCTGTCGTTGCCGGTCATCATTCTGCTGGTCATGCTGCTCTCGGTGCTGGTCACCTCGCCGTGGGGCGTGATCGTGACCTACATCAACGAGCGCTTCGTGACCGATGTTCGCGCCACCGGCTTTGGCGTGGGCTTCAGCCTCTCGGTGATCATCCCTTCGTTCTATGCGTTTTATATGAACTGGCTGGGTGCGTTCATGCCGCTGCGGCTCACGCCGGTGGTCCTGCTATGCATTGGTGGCGTGATCGGTACGATCGGCGCGCTGATGGGACCGGAAACGAAGCACGTCGACTTTTGAACCTACGGCAGACACTCATGAACACGCAACGCATTGGCTTCATCGGTTTGGGCAACATGGGCGGGCGTATGACCCGGCGCCTGGTCGAGGCGGGCATTGAAGTGCTGGGCTTCGACGCCACACCAGAACGCGCGCTCGCAGCCGGCGCGCGAGCGGCTGCATCGATCGCGGAAGTGACCCGGTTAGCGGATGTCGTGCTGCTGTCGCTGCCGGACAGCAAGGTGGTCGAGGCGGTAGTGGAGGGCGCGGACGGCATTCTTGCCTCGTGCCGCGAAGGACAGACGGTGATCGATCTGAGCACGGCCGCCGCGAGTTCCACTATCCGGCTCAACGCGTTGTTCAAGCAGCGCGGCGTGCAGTACATCGATGCAGGCATTTCCGGCGGTGCGGCCGCGGCGGAAAAAGGCACGCTCACGCTGATGGTCGGCGGCGACGCCGCAGCCATCGACGCAATCCAGTGGGTCTTCAAGCCGATCGCGACAAAGGTCATCACCATGGGCGGGAGCGGCGCGGGCCATACGACCAAGCTGCTCAACAACTTCCTGAACGCGGTGAGTCTGTCTGCCACCGCCGAGGTGATGGTCGCGGGCAAGAAGGCCGGGCTTGATCTGCACCGGCTGCTCGACGTGCTCAACAGCAGCAGCGGTGTGAACTTCGCCACGCAGAACCGCTTTCCGAAGATTGTCGATGGCGACTACCTGGAGGGCGGCCTGACGAGCAAGTTGATGACGAAGGACGTCGTGCTTTATATCGACCGCGTGCGCGAGCTTGGAGTGTCTTCGCTGAATTCATCCGGGCCCCTCGCGAGTTTCGGGCTGGCAACGGCGCTGGGTTACGGCGATGTGATCAGCAACCGCGTGGTGGATGCGATCGGTGACGTGTCGGGTGGCGTACGCCTCAAGGACACCAGGAACTCTTCAACGGGAGAACAGTAATGAAAGTGTTTCGCGGCAGGGCCGAAGGTGCGGTATCCGAGCAACGCTCGGCTACGTTCAGTGGTGTCGTGTGGGCAGATTCGATCATGCCGATGACCGACAAGGTCACCATCGCGAACGTATTTTTCTCTCCGGGCGCGCGTACCTTCTGGCATACACATGAGCAGGGGCAGATCCTGCAGGTGACGTCGGGCAGCGGTTTCGTATGCGTCGATGGCGGTGAGCCGCAGGCGATCCGCACCGGCGACGTGGTGTGGATTCCCGCCAATGAACGTCATTGGCACGGAGCCGGACGTGACAGTTACATGGTTCATACGGCGACCTCGCTCGGAAAGACAATGTGGGAAGAAGAGGTCGCGGAAGCGGTATACCGGAACGCGGTGGGCTAGAGCCATGACCGTTTCCCTGACGCAGCGGCAGCAGCAGGCGAAGGATGCGTTCATGCACGTGCACGGCACATGGAGCGATGACTGGGAGAGTCTGCTACGCCTCGACGCAAGCTTCTTCGAGGCGTATCTGGCGTTCTCGGCGGTGCCGTCTAAGAAAAATCATCTGGACGACAAGGTGAAAGCGTTTGTCGCAATCACTGCCTGCGCGGCTGCGACTCACCTCTATGCGCCGGGGGTGGCGCAGCACATCAAGGCTGCACTTCGCGCGGGTGCTACGCGTGCGGAATTGGTAGAAGTGATCCAGCTTGCGAGCACCGTGGGCATTCATGCTGCGAACGTTGGGGTGCCCGTGCTGATCGAGGTGCTCGAAGAAGAGGGCAAACGCCAGGGTCCGGCACCGCTCGATTCCCGTCGTGCCGCGCTGAAGGAAAGTTTCGTTGAGAACCGGGGGTACTGGCATTCGTCGTGGGAAGGTTTCCTTGAACTCGATCCCGATCTGTTCGAAACCTACGTGGCGTTTTCCTCCGTGCCGTGGCGCGAGGGCGTACTGGAACCCAAGGTCAAGGAGTTCATGTACTGCGCCTTCGATGCCGCCGCAACCCACCTCTATATGCCGGGCCTGAAACTGCACATGCGCAATGCGCTTCGTTACGGCGCGACGGCCGAGGAGATCATGGAAGTGCTGGAGATTGTAAGCACCATCGGGATACACGGCGCTGTACTCGCCGCGCCTATCCTGTTGGCTGCGCTGGACGAGTTCGAACCCGGAACGCCCGGGTAACGTCCAGGTGACGTCCGGGTAACTCCCGGCCATGCAGAGCCTTGCGCAATGGCGGTTTCAGCCGGAACTTCGCGTATCATGGGTCACTGATAAATCGTCCGACGGGAATACAATCATGGCATCCGATATGGATTTGATACGACCGGAAACATTACGGCATCAGGTCGAGACTGTCCTTCGCCAGGCCATCATGTCCGGGCGTTTCGCACCGGGAGCACGGCTGGTGGAACGCGAGTTGTGCGAGACACTTGGCGTGAGCCGCACATCGATTCGGGAAGCATTGCGCCGGCTCGAAGCCGAGAAGCTGGTCAGCAGCGTGCCGCACAAAGGACCCATGGTCGCGGTCATTTCGAAGAGCGAGGCGTCGGAGTTGTACGCCATACGCGGTCTGCTCGAGGGGTTTGCAGCGGGGGAGTTTGCGCGGGTAGCGAGTGACGCCGCCATAGCGCAGTTTGGCGAAGCCGCGAAGGCGCTGAAGGCGAAGGCCGTGACGGGGGATCAGGCTGGCGTGCTGGCCGCGAAGACGGATCTGTATGACGTGTTGCTCGATAATTGCGGGAACGCTCTGGTGAAAGAGATCCTGACCAGTCTTTATTCGCGGGTGAACCTGCTTCGCGCGACCTCGCTGATGCATCCCGACCGGTTGCCTTCGAGTCTCAAGGAAATCGACAAGCTGTTCAAGGCGCTGAAGGCGCGAGACGCGCCGGCCGCCGAGACTGCCGCGCGCTTGCATGTGGCGAATGCAGAGAAGGCAGCCATGCGGATGCTGGACGAGACCGCGAGCGAATAGGCATGGCTCGGGCGTTCGCGCCCGGGTTGTCGTCTCCAATCTCAGGCCGGCATTTTCTCATTTCATTAGGATTACTTTTCATGAAAGGAAAGTCTGCGCTGGTCACCGGGTCGTCAAACGGATTGGGATTGGCGATGGCTGAAGGTCTTGCCCGCTCGGGTTGCAACGTCGTGCTGCATGGACTCGAAGCGCCGGAGAGCGTGCGTGAATCCCTGGCCCGGATCGAGCAGGATTACGGTGTCAAGGCTGCCTATGTTCAAGCGGACCTGTCCGACCCTGGCGCGGTTTCGACGCTGGTGAACACGGCATGCGAACGCATGGGCGGCATCCATATATTGATCAATAACGCGGTTGTCCGGCACTTTGCGTCGATCGAGGATTTTCCCGCAGACCGCTGGAACCAGGCACTGGCCGTCAACCTGACAGCCGCATTTCTTGCCATCCAGTTGCTCTTGCCCGACATGCGCGCGCGTGGCTGGGGTCGCATCTTCAACATGACGTCGGTGTACGGATCACGAGCCACGCCGAACCGCGTGGACTATGTGACGACCAAGACAGCGTTGCTCGGATTGACACGCGCCGTTGCGGTGGAGACGGTCCATGACGGAATTACCTGTAATGCGATCTGCCCGGGGACTGTGAAGACGCCGAATATCGAAAGTCGCATTGAGCAGTTGATGGAGGAGAAAGGTCTTGGCCACATTGACGCCGTCAAGCAGTTCCTCACAGGCAAGCAGCCCACCGGCGAATTCGTCAGCGCCGCGCATGTCGCGGATCTTGTCGTGTTCCTGTGCTCGGACGCGGGTAGTCAGATAACGGGGGCCATGATGCCGATGGAAGGCGGCTGGCTCGCTGGCTGAACGCATCGTGATACGGAGGGAGACGTTCATGAAAGACATCACGCGTACGCTGGCCGCGTTCGTCGCGCAGACGCAGTGGGAAGACATTCCGCCGAAGGTGCGCCATGAAGCGAAGCGTGCGCTGGTGAATTACTTTGCCGTGGCGCTCGCAGGTTGTTCGGACCCGGGCATCAGTAAAGCCGTGAGCGTGTACGGCCGTTTCAGTTCGGGGCGTGAAGCGGGGCTCATCGGACGGGAAGAGAAGACCGACATCCTGAATGCGGCCGCGCTGAACGCAATGAGCGCGAACGTCTTCGATTTCGACGATACGCATTTGCCCACCATCATTCACCCGACCGCGCCGGTGGCCGCGCCGTTGTTCGCGCTTGCGGAGAAGTTGCCGTTGAGCGGCAAGCAGTGGCTGCTTGCGTTTGTACTCGGCGTGGAAATCGAGTGCCGGCTGGGCAACGCGGTGTCGCCCGGGCACTATCAGCGCGGCTGGCACATCACCTCCACCTGCGGCGTGTTCGGCGCGGCGGCGGCCATTTCGAAGGCCCTGAATCTTGATGCCTCTCACATCGCCTGGGCATTCGGCAATGCATCGGCGCAATCGTCCGGGCTGGTTGAAACGCTGGGCAGCATGTCGAAGAGCATCAGCGTGGGCAATGCGGCCGGTAACGGGCTGCTCTCGGCGTTGCTCGCACAAGAAGGCTTTGCAGGACCCGAACGGCCCATTGAAGGCGAGCGCGGCTTCCTGCGCGTGATGAGCGATGCCACCGACGCCGATGTCGACTCCGCATTCGCCACGCTCGGCCGCGAATGGGCGCTGTTATCGAACACGTACAAGCCTTACCCATGCGGGGTTGTACTCAATCCAGTCATCGAGGCGTGCCTGGAGTTATCGGCGGCTCCGGGGTTTTCTTTCCCCAATGTCGAACAGGTCACGCTCAGTGGGCACCCTCTGCTGCGTGCACGAACGGACCGGCCGAACATCACGCTTGGGCGCGAAGCACAGGTCAGTGCGCAACACAGCGTAGCGGTTGCGCTTGCCAGAGGCCGCGCTGGCCTCGCCGAATTCACCGATGCAGCGGTGGCTGATCCACTCTTGCGGGCCTTTGCCAGCCGCCTTGATTTCGTCGATGACCCTGCGTATTCCGTCGAGGCTGCGCAGGTGACGATCGTGTTGCGCTCGGGCGAGACGATGTCGCGCCGTATCGATGCAGCGCGCGGCAGCCTGCAAGCGCCGCTCGCGGACACCGACCTGGAAGACAAGCTCAGGGATCTGGCCGAATACGGCGGGTCCTCTTGCAGGGCAAGCCCTTTGATCGACGCGCTATGGGCGCTGGAAATCGCTCCCGATGCGTCCTTGCCAATGCGCCTCGCCTGTCCATGAATCCATAAGCGAACACATGCGGCAAGCACACCATTCAACACTGTCGAGGAAACATCATGTCGGAACAAATGAAGTTGGGTTTTGTGGGTGTCGGCGTCATGGGGCGTCCCATGGCACGCCGGCTGATCGAGCACGGTCATTCCCTGGTGATCTACGATCGCAACGAGGAGGCGCTCGCGGAGTTATCGGCGATCGGCGCACAGGTGGCGAGCAGTGCGCGTGAAGTGGCAGATAGCGCGCAGGTTGTTTTCACGAGCCTTCCCACCCCCGCTATCTTCAAGGACGTCGCATTGGGCGCGGACGGATTGGCGTTCGGCAAGACGATCAGGATCCTGGTCGACCTGTCCACCGTGGGCTCGCGCACGGAACAGGAAGTGGCGGCCGGACTGCTTGAAAGAGGCATCGAAACCGTTGATGCCCCCATCAGCGGCGGTGCGGCGGGCGCGCAAAAAGGCACGCTCGCCGTCATGGCCGCGGGTAAACCGGAGGCTATTGCTCAGGTACGCGAACTATTCGATATCTTCGGGAAGGTGTTCATCGTAGGGGAGAAGGCAGGGCAGGCGCAATTACTCAAGCTGCTGAACAACATGCTTTCGTCAACGGCGTTTGCGATCACTTCGGAAGCTTTCGTGGCGGGAGTGAAGGGCGGGCTCGACCCGGAAGTGATGATGTCGGTGTTCAACGCGGGCAGCGGCAAGAACGGCGCGACGCTCGATAAATTCCCGAAGCAGGTGTTGCCGGGCACGTTCGATTTCGGCTTCCCGATCGGCAGCGTATGCAAGGACATCGGGCTCGCGGTGGAAGAGTGTCAAGCGCTTGGCGTTCCAATGTGGTTAGGCAACACCGCACGTCAGGTATGGAACTACGCGGCAATGCAGGACGGCAAGTCTCGCGACATGACTGAGCTCGTCAAGTATGTCGGGAGCTGGTCGGACCGCAAGGGTGTTGCCCGGTAGCGAAGGCGCGGTAGATCGCGAGGCGTATGGTTAATGGAGCGGCCCTTTGATCTTTGCCACTGGTGGCGCCGGACCATTGACCATAGGTGAACTGACGAAGCCCCACTAATGGGCAGCGCCGACCGCGATGGATGTTCAGGTCACAGAAGTCGTGTGTGGCACGATAACGGCGCCTTGCGGACCACCTCCACCCCCACCGCCTGGGCCACCATGTCCACCGGGACCGCCCCAACCGCCGCCGCCCGGTGGCGGTCCCCACCAGCAGCCGCCAAGTAACGATGTCACGGCCGCGAGGGCCGCCATAGCTGCAATCTTCTTCATGCTTCTCCTTCGGTTCCGGTGAGGTGCACTCGTCCACGCACTCGATACGTCGCATGAACGGCATCACTGTTCCGAACTTATCAGCTTCGACCAACGGCACTTGCTACAGCGAGTAACCAAACGATAACGACAGCTCCTGCTGCAAGACCGGTCCGGACCCTTGCCGCAGACGTTAAGTCAACGCGACGTGGGCTTCTACGCGACGCATCTAACACCTGACGAACTAACCGGACGATACAAAGTGCAATATGGGGTAAGCCCTTTGCGATGGTTCGTAAGCAGCTTTGCCTTCGGGGTGGTACCTGACGCGTTCGGAGGCGGATGTAGCGTCAATGCGTGCAATCAAGGAAGCGCTGGACCCCGCGCGCATTCTGAACCCCGGCAAGATTTTCTAGCTTGCCGTGGCGTGGTTTTACTTACAGCGTAAAACCGTCGAGCGGTACCGCCGGGAGGTGTTTTGCGATCAGGTCGGCAATGGATCGGCCGCTTGCAAGCGCGAGTGTAAATCCCAGTGCACCTTGCCCAAGGTTGAGCCAGAGATTCTCGTAGCATGTTGATCCGATGATTGGTGTGCCGTGCGGCGTGGCCGGGCGCAGGCCGCACCAGACCGTTGCTTCATCGAAATTGCCGGCGTCCGGAAACGCCGCAGCCGATTCGGCGCGCAGCGTGGCGACGCGGGACGGATCGACATCGGCCCGGCGGCCGGTGACGTCGGCCATGCCGGCGACCCTCAGCCGGTCGCCGAGACGGGCATAGACTATTTTGCGTTCGAAGTCCGTGATGCTGATGTGCGGTGCGTGGCCGCGCGGGTCGACCTGCATGGTCAGGCTATATCCCTTCAACGGATAAAGCGGAACCCGCAGGCCTAGCGGCTTGAGCAGCGCCGCACTGGCGGCGCCGGCTGCCAGCACGATCTGATCGGCATCGATCGCGCGATCGTCAGCCAATGCTTCGACTCGCCGGTCGCCGCCCTGCACGCGACGCAGGGCGGTAACCTTAGTGCCGAGCCGAAATACCACGCCGCGTGCCCGCAGCAGGCGGCTCATCCCGACACAAAACTGGTAGCAGTCGCCGCTGTCTTCGCTGGGCGTGAAGATACCGCCTTGCAACTGCCCGGCGAGATGCGCCAGCGCGGGTTCTTTCTCCACACACTCACGGGTGTCGAGGGCTTGCTGTTCGCAACCGAGCGAGCGTTGGTAATCGAGCAGGCGCAGCGCGGCGTCGAACGAGGCGCGTTTGCGATGCACCACCAGCTTGCCGGCATTCGAGTGGCTGAAGTGCAAGCCTGGTTCACTGGTCCGCAGTTGCTGCATCAAGTCACGGCTCAGGAACGAGAGGGCTAACAGGCGCCGCGTGGATAACTCGCTTTGGCGTTGCGTACACGCGCCGACAAACTGCGCGAGCCAACGCCACTGGTCGGGATCCAGACGCGGTCGAAAGCGGATCGGCGAGTCACCGCGCAACAGCCAGGAAGGCAGCTTTGACAGTATCCCCGGCCCGGCGAGCGGGGCGACATAACTGTAGGAAAGCTGTCCGCCGTTGGCAAAGCTGGATTCGAGTGCAACGTCCTCATTGCGTTCCACGACGGTGACGGTGTGGCCGTCCTCCCGCAGATACCAGGCGGTCGCCAGTCCGGTGACTCCTGCTCCGAGTACGAGCACATGCATGGAATAGTCGATGGTTGGTTGCGCTGGAGGACATTGTTCTGCAGCTCGCCAACGGCGTCCAATATCGACCAGCGCTCGTACTATAGCCGTCGGTTATAGAGACCAAGCGGGCCGTCTCTAAGACCGCGATAACTCACGGGTCGATGGCCCCGGCGCATCGTCACGCAGGAACTGGATGAGCCGCTCCGCTGTTTGCGGCGGCGGTCTCGAGTGCTCGGTCACCGCATAAACCTGCAAGGTCTCATCGATCGCAATCGGCCGGATCTGGATGTCCGGATGATGCTCGGGATAATTCGCCGTGAACGAGTCGACTATCGCAATGCCGATGCGCTGCTGCACCAGCGACTTTCCAAGCGGATAAGTCTGCACCGACAGATTGCTGACGGGCGGTTCGGCAGCATCAGCGAGCCACGCGGAGAGGATGGCCCCAAGGTAGTCATCCGGATCGATGGTGATCAGCGGTTGCCCCGCCAGATCGTCTGCCGTCAGTGGCTGGTCAAGCAGGGCGTCAGGCCACCAGCCGGCCGGCGCAATGGCGCACAGCGAGCTTTCGCATACCGGCGTAGCAACCAGATTGGGATGGGAGACGGGCCGCATGGTCAGCCCGAGCTCGATCTCGTCAAGCAGCAGCGCGTGTTCGATCTCGCGGGTGTGCGCGACGCTCAGCTCGCACTTGGATTGAGGAAACGCGCGGCACCAGCGCGCCATGACCTGCGGCAGCGCGTGGTGCGCAAGCGCGGGCGTAGCGGCGACCCGCAACGGGCGGACAGCGCCGTGCGCAAGGCTCGTGACAAGCCGCCGGATGCGCTTCAGTTGTTCATCGAACGGGCCGAGTTCTTCGCGCAAGCGCAACGCCTCGGGGGTGGGCACCAGCTTGCCCTTGCTGCGCAGGAACAGCGCGAAGCCGGCGGACTGCTCGGCGTGCTGCAGCATCTTGCTGACAGCGGGCTGCGAGATGTGCAGGAGCTTGGCCGCGCCGTTGGTCGAGCCGGTGAGCATGATCGCGCTGAAGATTTCTATATGTCGCAAACGCACCTGAGTCTCCTGGATTGACATCGCCATGCAGCTTACGATACGGCCCGGTCATTTGGAACACGGTTCTCGGCCTGAGCTGCCTGGACTTCTGTAAGCCTCCTATAACACAGGGTTATATTTTGGAATTTTATTTTCATTAGACGCAGCCCGGACGCGCCCTCATATTCGGTCTGCAGGCCGGTCCCGCGCGCCGAACGGCCGCCGGGGGTATCGAGTGCGTCGTAGCGCTAACGTGAAGTGGAGGGCTTATGGAGTCTGCGGGGTACGTGTTTTCCCGGTCGCAAAAAATGGTGTGTCTGTCGGGGCTGTTCCTTGCGTGGGCAGTCGGCTACGCGGACCGGATCCTGATGAGCACCGCGATCATTCCGATCAGTCATGAATTCGCGCTCGATACCCGGCAAGCCGGCATGTTGCTAAGCGCGTTCTACATAAGTTATGCATTCATGCAGCTCGCTGGCGGCTGGCTCTCGGACCGCTTCGGCTCGAGGATTATCGTGGTGTTATGTATCGTCATGTGGTCGGTGTTCACCGGCGCGACGAGCCTTGCGTGGTCGTTCGGTTCGCTCCTTGCGATCCGTTTCATGTTCGGCATGGGCGAGGGCAGCTTCTCGCCGGCCAGTTCAGTGACGGTCGCCGAGGTATTTCCAAAGCCCGAGCGGGCGCGCGCCAAGTCGTTCCTGATTTCAACCACGTTCCTGGGCAATGCCGCCGGATCCGGCCTGATCGCGCTTACCGTCGTGCATCTCGGCTGGCGCGGGGCATTTCATATCCTTGCCGGTGCGGGCTTGCTCGTAGCGATGATCCTGTGGCTTTCGCTGCGCGGCGGCGTCGCGCAGCAGAGGGCGCGCGTCGCGAACCGGCCGCGGCATTTGTGGCGCTCGCTGCTGCGCATCCGGATGGCGTGGAAGCTGACCGCCATCTGGTTCTTCACCAGCATGTTATATGTCGGCGTACAGTCGTGGATGCCGTCGTACCTGATGAAGACCTATCACATCGATCTGCTTCACATCAGTCTGGCGGTGACTGTGCCGAACCTGATCGCATTTGCAGGCACGAATGTAGTGGGTGCGTTGCTGGACAAATACGGCAAGAGCAAGGAACGTTTGTTCCTTGTGATGGGGGCGCTGATGAGCGCGGTATTTCTTGCATTGATGATCACGACCACCATGATCTCGTTGCTGCTGATCTACTGGACGCTGTTCTCGCTGGCGTTCAATTTCGTCTATGCGACGGTTTTTTCAGCGCCGCTGCGGCACTTCCCCGAACATCTGGTCGGCAGCGCCACGGGCCTGATGAATTTTGGCGGACAGATTGCGGGCTCGATTGCGCCGTTGGCAATGGGCACGCTGATCGCCGCATTCGACGGTTCGTTTTTTGCTGCGTTCTGGCTGCTGCTGGTTTCCGCGATCCTGGCGGTGCTGGTAGCGTCGACGTGGAGTCCGGCCAACGAGCCGCCTCTGCCGAGCCTGCAAACCTGAACACCAAAGGAGACCCCAATGCGTGTGTTTACCGGCAGCCTCGCGACGGAAACAAACACCTTCGCGCCAATCCCCACAGGCCTGGGCGCGTTCCATGATCGCGGTTATTTCCGGGCCGGGCAGCATCCCGACGAAATGACTTTCTTCGGCGGTCCCTTGTGGGCGGCACGGCAACGCGCCGCAACCTATGGCTGGACGCTCAGTGAAGGGCTCGTCGCATCGGCGAATCCCGGCGGCGTGGTCACGCGCCTGGCGTATGAGACCTTGCGAGACGAACTGCTGGCTGATCTGCGCGCGGCCTTGCCCATCGACATCGTGTTGCTCGGCCTGCATGGTGCAATGGTGGCTGACGGTTACGACGATTGCGAGGGCGATCTGTTGCGCGAGGTCCGGCAGATAGTGGGCCCTGACGCGGTGATCGGTGCGGAGCTGGACCCGCATGCGCACTTGAGTGAAGCGATGGTCGGCCATGCCAACGTGCTCATCACGTTCAAGGAGTACCCGCATACCGACGTGCTGGAGCGGGCGCTTGAACTGGCCGATCTCTGTCACCGCACTGCGCTGGGCGAAATCGATCCGGTGGCGGCAGTGGTGGACTGCGGCATGGTCGTGCCGATTCATACCACGCGCGAACCCGGCCGCTCGCTGACGGATCGCGCCCAGGCGCTTGAGGGACACGACGGCGTGTTGTCTATCTCGATCGTGCAGGGCTTCGCGACCGGGGACGTCAAGGACATGGGCACCAAGGTCCTGGTCTATGCGGATGGCGATGCGCCCACGGCGCAAACCATTGCAAGGAGGTTCGCCGATGAGGTCATCACCTTGCGCGACGCCTTGCTCGTGCGTTACCTCGACATAGACACGGCGCTGGACCGCGCGCTGGCATCTTCCGGCGGCCCAGTCGTGCTGGCGGACCGCTCCGACAATCCGGGCAGCGGCGCAGCCGGCGACTCGACCTTCATCCTTCAACGCATGCTGGCGCGCCGCATTGGTAATGCCGCGCTCGGACCGTTGTGGGATCCGGTTGCGGTCAGCATCGCTTTGGATGCCGGCGTCGGCGCTACGCTTGATCTGCGGATCGGCGGCAAGATCGGGCCGCTCTCGGGCACGCCGGTCGATGGGCGGTGTCTGGTGCGCGCCGTGTTCCCGGACATGACAATGACCGGTCAGGCAAGCACGCCATCGCCGCTCGGCGACTGTGCGCTGGTCGAATTGCAAGGCATTGAGATCGTTCTGTCCACGCGCCGCGCGCAGGCGCTCAACATCGATCTGTTCACGCAACTCGAGTGCGATCTGGCGAGTAAGAAGATGGTAGTGGTGAAGTCGGCGCAGCATTTTCATGCATCGTTTTCCACCATTGCTCACGAGATCATCTACGTTGGCGCGCCCGGTTCCGCGAGTCCCGACTGGTCTGCGTTGCCGTATAAAAAGATCAAGCTGCCCAAGTGGCCCATTCACAACCGGCCGCATGTCAAATGATTACGAAATGGACTATCTTTCATGATTAATCAGGATGCCGATTTATTTGATCTCATCATTCGCGGCGGTACGGTGATCGACGGCACGCGTCGTCCGCGCTTTGACGCCGACGTGGGTATCCGCAACGGACGTATCGCGGAGATCGGTGACCTGCGAGCGCGTTCAGCGGCGAAGATTATCGATGCAACCGGCAAGATCGTCGCGCCGGGTTTTATCGATTCGCATACTCATGACGACTCTGCTGTTCTCTTCGATCCGCAGATGATCTGCAAGATCTCCCAGGGTGTAACCACGGTCGTGACCGGCAACTGCGGCATCAGCCTTGCGCCATTGAGCCCGGATGCGCCGCGCCCAATGCCGTTGAGCTTGTTGACGGACGACGAACACGCGCCACGCGCTGCATTTTCGCGTTTTGCCGACTATCTCGACGCGGTTCGCCGCTCGCCATCATCCGTCAACGTGGCCGCGATGGTGGGTCACACCACCCTGCGCGTGATGACAATGGACTCGCTCGATCGGGCAGCCGATGACGGGGAGATCGAAGCGATGCAGGGCTTGTTGACCGAAGCGCTGGAAGCTGGTGCAATTGGCATTTCCACGGGCACGTACTATCCGCCCGCCGCCGCTGCGCCAACGGAAGAAGTGATCAGGGTGTGCCGCCCGTTGACCGGCACCGGCGCGGTCTATGTGACGCACATGCGCAACGAGGCGGACGGCTGCATCGACTCGCTCAACGAGACGTTCGAGATCGGCCGCGCGCTCGACGTGCCGGTCGTGATTTCGCATCACAAGCTGCAACGCGAGGCGAACTTCGGCAGGTCGACGCTGACGTTGCCGATGATCCGTGCGGCAATGCAATGCCAGTGCGTGGCACTCGATTGTTATCCCTACGACGCCAGCTCGACCATGCTGCACACCGATGAAACGAAACTCCAGGGACGGGTGCGTATTGCGACCAGTGAACCCCATCCCGAACTGGCGGGTCGTGATCTGGGGGAGATTGCACAGGAGTGGGGCGTAAGCCGCACCGAGGCGTCCAGACGCTTGCAACCGGCGAGCGCGATCTACTTCAGCATGGACGAGAACGACGTGCGGCGCATCCTGGCATTCGACGACACGATGATCGGATCGGACGGGCTGGCGTTGGGCGAGAAGCCGCATCCGCGTTTGTGGGGTACGTTTCCACGCGTGCTTGGACACTACAGTCGCGACGTCGGCCTGTTTCCATTGGAAACCGCAGTGTGGAAGATGAGCGGACTCACAGCCAGGAACTTCGGCTTGACGGGACGCGGCACGCTTGAGACGGGTAATCACGCTGATATCGTTATATTCGACGCCGCCACCATCAAGGACCGGGCAACCTACGACACGCCGACCGACGCCGCCGACGGTGTGGAAGCCGTGGTGGTGAACGGGGAGTTGACGTGGTGGCAAGGCGCGCATTGTGGTGCGCGCGCAGGGGAGGTGATTGTCCGGTCCCGGGTGAGTTGAGAGTCGGGGACGGGGTTATCGTGTCGATGGAAATTTGAAGATTTTCCTGGCGATCGGTTTGCCACTCTCGCAAGGGTAATTTCCTTATCCGTACCGCTCAATAGCTCTTGGCGACCAGAGTGCGCAGTCGCCGTTTCCCGGAGTGGAATGGACTCGAGTCGACCCTGCAACAGTGGGCTTCTCGCAGCAAGGACTTGACCAGGCCGTAGCCTATGCAAAACGGGAGGGCTCGACATCCGGCATGATCATTCAGCATGGTCTGGTCGTCGCTGAGTGGGGCGATGTTTCAAGGAGGTCGAATCTCTATTCGGGGAGGAAGAGCTTCATGAGCGCGCTGATTGGAATTGCGGTCGCCAGAGGCCAGATACATCCGGACGAGACGCTGGAACAACTCGGTATAGATGATAACGAGCCGTCCCTGACACCGACCGAGAAGCAGGCAAGCGTGCGCATGATGCTCGAGGCCCGCTCGGGTGTCTATCACCCCACCGTCTATGAAACATCAGGAATGGTGGCGTCGAAGCCGCCGCGCGGCAGTCACTTTCCGGGTACGTTCTGGTACTACAACAACTGGGATTTCAACACGCTCGGCACGATCTACGAGAAGGCAACGAATCAGCGCATCTTCGACGCACTGAAAACTGAAATCGCAGATCCGATCGGCATGCAGGACTATCGTCCTTCGGATGGGCAGTATGTGTCGGGCGGACTGACGACCCGATATCCGGCCTATCCAATTGACATGAGTGCCCGCGATCTCGCTCGCTTTGCGCTGCTGTACCTGAACAATGGCCGCTGGGGTGACCGGCAGATTGTTCCTGCAAGCTGGGTCATGGAATCAACTCGTTCGTACTCCAATACGCCGACTGGCGGCTACGGATACATGTGGTGGACGAGCACGCCCGCGAGCGGTCCGCGTGGTGCGAAGCTGGCCCTCCTGCGCGCAACCTATTGGGCCGACGGCAACCACGGGCAATATGCGGTCGTTGTGCCGTCGCTCGATCTGGTCGTCGTCAATCGCGTCGATGTCCGGCTTACGTCGAAGAGCATGCACCAGTCGAACATGGAGAAGCTGGTGTGGCTGGCCGAGTCGGCAGAGGGTGCGACGGAGATTGGCCCGGAGCCCTGAGAGTTGAGCCTTGAGCCCACGGCCGGACCGCAGAGCGCGAGCGACTGACTTGGACAAGGCTGTTAGTGATCCACGGCGGCCGAGCTTGTCTCGGCCGGATGGGTTCACGTCAGCAATTGCTGCAGCGCCTCGTCCGCGCTCAGCCTGGATGTATTCAGCGTCACGTTCGTCAGTTGATAGAGATTTTCGAGTGCGTCGACCATCCGGTGAATATGCTCCTGCGCCTCGCGGTGATCGTCAGCGAGTGACATGAACCGAAGCACGCACACAAGGAGGTTAAGAAACCGGTCGCATCCATTGCCGGTCGCATCCATCGCGATAGGCGGGGCCATCATCGCACCCGGCATCAAAACACGACATTCCGTCTGTCCTGCTCAAACACCTTGTGCGGCGCGAGCGCCGCCGTGGCATGGGGGTTGCTGACCCAGTGCTAGCCCGCGACAAAGCCGCTGCCGGGATCGACGGCCGGCACAGGAATAGCCCTTGCGGGACCAATTCGCAATGGGCGCGTTGCCCAAGGCCACCGACAAGGAGAAGCGATGCAGGAAACCGTTAACCTCGCCCCGCACGCACTCGACGCCTGTCTCGCCGAACTGCGCTTCGATCCCGACGATCCACGCTCGCTAGGCGAGGCTTTTGACGTGTTGGTCGACGGCGGTTTCGATCGTCTGCCGCTGCCGGGCGGCGGCGCCACGCTCGAACGCTGGCGCTCGCTCGCCGCCGTCGCGGCGCGCGACCTGGGTCTCGTCAAACTGTTCGAAGGACACACGGATGCGCTTGCGATTCTCGCCGAACTGCACGGCCCGGCGCCGCGCCCGGGTCGCCGCTGGGCGGTATGGGCCGCTCAGGCGCCCGATGCGCGCGTGGCAGCGGTGCGTGTCGAAGACCGGATTGTTCAGCTTTCCGGCGTGCAGTCGTGGTGCTCCGGCGCGCGCGCCGTAACCGATGCACTCGTCATAGCGTGGCTCGACGGCGAGCCGATACTCGCAGCCGTGCCGATAGGCGGTCCGCAGACGGCAGTGAGCACCGAGCGTTGGCACGCGGTGGGCATGCGGGCCACCGCGAGCGGCGATGTGCGATTCGAGAATGCTCCGGCCGTGCTGATTGGCAAGCCCCATGATTACGTCCACCGCCCCGGGTTCTGGCAGGGCGGCGCGGGCATCGCTGCCTGCTGGTTCGGCGCCGCAGCCGGACTTGCGCGGCGTTTGCGCGAGGCGACGGCGGCGCGCCCCGATCCATATCGGCTCGCGCATCTTGGCACGGCCGATGTCGCCCTGGCGGGCGCAGCAGCGCTCTTGCGCGAGACCGCACGGCTTATCGATGCCAACCCGAGCGACGGTCTGCATGACGCTGCGTTGCGAGCCCGGCTCGGCGTGGAGGCCGCGGTCGATACCGTACTTGCCGCGGTCGGGCGCGCGCTCGGAGCGGCGCCGTATTGCCGGGATGCGGCGTTCGCACGCGCGCTTGCCGACCTTCCCGTGTTCATCAGGCAAAGCCATGCCGAGCGCGATCTGGCGGCGCTCGGCGAGGCCGTGGCACAAGACGCGGCATCAACGGTTGGGGGTGAGCGATGGTCGCTTTGATCGGTTGCACCGGCGCGCTGCCGCCTCTTTCCGACACACCGGACCGGCGTGAACAACAGCGCTATTTCGACGCTCTCTACGCGCATGACGACGATCCCTGGTGTTTGCGTGAGCGCTGGTACGAGCGGCGCAAGCGCGCATTGACGGCCGCGATGCTGCCGCGCGAGCACTACCGCAACGTCTTCGAGCCCGGCTGCGCGAACGGCGAGTTGAGCGCTGTGCTCGCACCGCGCTGCGACGCCTTGCTCGCGGCCGACCTGCACGAGAGCGCGGTTCGGGCGGCGCGTACGCGGCTTGCATCATGGCCTCACGCACGTGTCGAGCAGCGCATGCTGCCTCGGGAATGGCCGCAGGGCCAGGGCTACGCGCCATTCGATCTGATCGTCGTCAGCGAGTTCGCGTACTACCTCGGCTCGGACGACCTGCAACAGCTCGCCAAACGCATCGGAGATTCGCTGGCCGACGACGGCTGCCTGCTCGCCTGCGACTGGCGGCATGCGTTTGCCGAGCGGCAGGCCTCGGCCGAGGCGGTGCACGACTGCTTTGCTTCGCACTGCGGTGTTTTGCCGGTGGCACACCATCTGGACGCGGATGTGCTGATCGACGTCTGGACCCGCGACGGACGTTCCGTTGCACAAAGAGAGTCGCTTGCATGATCGGCGCCGTCATTCCCGTACACAACGAAGAGGCGCTCCTGGGCTGCTGCCTTGCCGCGCTTGCCGTGGCCGCCGGTCATGCCGCGCTTGCCGGCGAGACCGTGCGTATTGTCGTCGTTCTTGATTCCTGTACGGATCGCAGTGAAGCGATCGCGTGTGCGGCCGGCGTGGAAATCCTGACCGTTGCCGCGCGCAATGTCGGCGTCGCGCGGGCGGCCGGTGCGGCGCTCCTGCTTGCGGCCGGCGCGCGCTGGCTGGCTTTTACCGACGCCGACAGCCGCGTTTCACCGGACTGGCTAGCCGTGCAGCTTTCGCTCGGTGTCGAGGCGGTCTGCGGTTCGATCTGCGTCGACGATTGGGACGCGCATCCGCCCGCGGTGAGGGAGGTCTTCGCCCGCATCTATCGCGATAGGGACGGCCACCGTCACGTACACGGCGCGAATCTCGGCGTGTGCGCATCGGCGTACCGGCGAGCCGGAGGTTTCCCGCCACTCGCGTGCCGGGAAGATGTGGTGCTCGTCGAACGGTTGATTGCGATTGGCGCCAACATTGCGTGGAGCGCCGCGCCGCGCGTTGTCACCAGCGCTCGCGTTGCTGCGCGCGTGCAGGGCGGTTTCGGCGACACGCTCGCGGGCTGGGCGACGCAGGCGCTTTGATTGCGCGGGAAAGGGTGAACAAGTAAAGACTAAGCAGCGGTCGCCGGTTGCTCAAGGAAGCTAACGACGTCGTCTGCCGGGATTGGCCTGGAATACAGATATCCCTGAACCGTCAGGTCTCCGAGTGTTTTGAGAATAGCTAATTCGGCTATCGTCTCCACGCCTTCAACAATGCAATCAAGGCCCATATCCCGACTGAGCGCAAGCAGAGACTTGACGATCTTGTAGCTCGCGGGATTCTTGTTCAGACCCGTTACAAAACTGCGATCGACTTTGATTTTGGTGAGCGGGAGCGCATGAAGGTGCGTCAGGCTCGAAAAACCTGTACCAAAGTCGTCCAGGGAAATACCGCATCCGAGCGATCGCAAAGTCTCCGTGGCACTACGAACTTGCGAAAAATCACGAATAAAGGCGGTTTCGGTTATTTCGAGATCGATCCGAGTGGGATTGAATCCACTCCTTTCGATTTGCGCAATGATGTCGTGGACGCTCTCGGGCGAGCTAAGATCGTGGGCGGACAGGTTAAACGAAAGACGGATGTGACCAGGCCAAAGTAAGGCGTGCGCAAGCGCCTTTTTCAATAGCGTCTGGGTGATCGTCAGGATCATCCCTGTTCGTTCAGCAACAGGAATGAACTGCGCCGGCGTGACGGAACCCAATGTCGGACTGGACCAACGAGCAAGTGCCTCGAATCCAATTGTCGATCGACTCGAAACATCGATGATCGGTTGGAACACTACAGTCAGTTCATCTTCGAGGTTCGCATGTTGTAGCGCCTGTTCAATTTTCGCGTCGGATCGAATTTTGGCGTCGTGATCAACCGAAAAAAGTGTCACCCTGCCACGACCCGTGCGCTTGCCGTGATAGAGCGCGTAGTCGGCATTCGCAAACAATTGCACCGTGTCACTCGCCATATCGGGATAGACGGCGAATCCTATTGATCCTCCTATTCGCAGTGTCGTATCTCCCAGCGGCGCAGCAGTTCGTATCGCAGAACAGATGAGTTCTCCGGTTGCCACGAGTTCGCTCGTATCGCCGAAATTTGAGGCCACAATCGAAAACTCATCCCCACCGAGCCTTGCGACATAGTAGTTTTCCGGACATACCTTTCCCAGGCGCATCCCAATTGTCTGAAGCAGTTTATCGCCGGTCGCATGACCATAAATGTCGTTGACGGGTTTGAAACCATCCAGGTCGATAATGCCTACGGCGAGGCGGGTTCCATCGGATCTGGCCTTCGCATACGCGTTGTCAAGGTAGGAAAAAAATGCACGACGGTTGGCCAGACCCGTCAGGCTATCAACATTTGCAAGCCGGAAATTTTCCACGCGTGCACTCACCATGTCGGTAAAGTCACGATAGTGGACCAGCAGTATGGCAAGCATGGCCGCGGAGACAAGGGCCGTGTTGATGGCGATTGCGACGAAGACGAGGTTCCCCGACAGGGAGAAGAAAATGACAAACGAGCCGTTGACGATGAAAGCAACCGTGAAAGCGGCCGAGCGCAAGTGCATCAGGCAGAAAATTACACCTATAACGGTGATCGCCATATAAAAGGCTACATGAGCCTTTTCGTAGGCGCCGCCGTAGGGAAATAGCATGAATGCCCACAGCGTGAAAGCGAGGGCAATAATGCCCGAGAGTCGCTGGGTGCGAGACAGCGCCTTTAACGCAATATCACGGGTTGCATCCTGCTTCGAACGACGCAGCCAGCCGATCACTCGCACGGCCGAGATCACGGTCATGACAACCGGTATGTAGATTGTCATCCATCGCGGCGCCATGTGCATGTGGGTCGCCGCCAAACCCCATGTGTTGATCATCAAGATCACATACATGAGGGGCATCTGAAATGTGAAAGCTCTATACTGAGCGATCAGTAGATCGGAATCGTTTTTGGGAATAGCCGCTATTTCTTTGGCGGCTTTCAGGTATTTCATGAACTCAATCATCACGCATCCTTGAGATCTATCGCTAACGAGTCCAATCCGCGACATCTGGCTATAAGATTCGAATCCCGGTTTCTCTTACGGCACTCCCAATGGCCTTGCGAGACTTTGCAAAGCCAAAGGAGGGGCCAATAGCCATGGCCGTTGTATCGGTATACGGCGATGCACCTCGATCTCTGTAGTGGTACTGGGGTGGGATTTGCTGAAATTGTTGTAGGACTACGCTTTCTGACTAAATGTAATGAGGTCAAAACCATAGTGGAGAAAGGTCACGACGCCAAGTCAGAACGCCCGGCGAATTATTGAAATATTAATGTAATAATGTTGTATTTAAAAAGAAATGAAGCGGCGCGTCGAGTGCGACACGCCACCAACCTGTACGCTCACAAGTTTTTTAATGTGCATCAAGTTGAACCAGGTATTTGACGGAGGAGGTAGTGTATGAAAGGCTCGCGAACCACGATGACCCTGTTGATCGTTTGTGCGTGCTTTCTGGCCGGCTGCGGCTCGACGGGGCGGGAGATCAAACCTGAGGATATATCGGACTTCAGGCCCGGGGTGACGACGCAGCAGCAGGTGGTTGCCAGACTGGGCACGCCATCGCAGACGTCTGCTTTACCAGATGGATCGACTTATCTGGTTTATGCGTTCACAAAACCACAGTCGCTCGCGGTGACATGGATTCCAATCATTGGTACGTTTGGTGGTGGCACGGACGGCCGTGGCACCACGATCAGCTTTCAGTTCGGACCGGACGGCATATTGAATACCTCGAATACAGCTTCTTCTTCGCGGTCTGGCCCGTAGATACTTCGACAGCCGTAAGCACACGGGTGCAAGATTAGATCAATAAGTCATCCTGACAATATCGCTTTTGCTCGTTCCGATTGCCTTATCTCGACAAAACCCGAACAAGTGCTGCGGTACTTATGCTCCGGGCATCGAAACATTCTCGATGCCGCACGCCTATTCGAAACGCCGGCGAAAACCGCTCCTCGCGGGTTATCGCGGGAGCTCTCCCGGCGTCCTTCTGGCGATATCGATCGCCACATTGAAATCAGATCAAAGCAACACCGCCTGTTGTAAAAGCTCCAAGGCTTTCAATTCATCCAACCGACCCGTACGCGCCTTGCCGGCGAGTGTCTTGATAAGTGCCTCTGCTATGGGTCCGATACCATGCAGATCGCTCAGACTGGTCGCCGAAGTTTGACCCTGCGGCTCTGTGACGACCTGCGTTGAGGGAGCGGGCGTCGACCGTTGATGATCGGCGACGTACGGAACATCGTTATTGGCAGATTGCCGAATCGCAGGTTCGGCGACGAACGGGAGCGCCTGATCTTGTTGTGCCACGACCGCGCTCGTTTTGAAGGCGGCGGCACTCATATCGCCGGTGTCTGGAGGTGAAGCGTGCTGAGGGTTCGCAGTTTTCACGCTCGTGACGGCATGCTTCTTCGCGGCTGTCGCTTTCGGTTCAACCACCGGCGGCAGTTCGTGCTGAGCGGCCGTATGACGACGCGACGCAGGAACAAGCAACGCCGAAACCGGCTCGGGGATATCGGTTACTGAACGCGGAATGTCCAGCCATCCGGTGGGCAAACCAAGGCGCTCCGTGAACCGGTTTGCTTCGGGATCGTCCATACGTTTCTGTCCATAAAAACGATTGGCCATGTTGGAGTCACTGATCTCCATCACCTCGGCGAGCCGTACCTTCGATCCTTTGAGGGAGGTCAGGACATGCAGGTTGGCGCGACGAATGTTTTCCACTGTTGCAATGTCATTCAACGCGAGGGATTGCTGAGACTCTGACTTTGAGGACGCTTTGACTTTCGCCGGGGCCGATTGCGGCCGGGTTGCCGCAGCAGGCTTCGCGGCTGTCGTAGTCTTGCTGTTTGCAGCAGCCCTTGGCGACCCGCCACTTGTTTTCTTCGGCATTTCTGGTTCCCTGGGCAAATGATCAGTGGGGGTGGGGTGGTGGTTGAACTGGATGACGGACGTCGGCCTGGATGCTTCCACGTAGGTAGCTTCCGGTTCAACGTTTGTGTCAATGAAGTCCAGTGGTGACCTCAAGCGTGCAATAATTTCAGGCGTGAGGACCGGATTGGGGTCATCGAAAAAACCATCGGGTAACCCAAGCGTAGTTTCAATGTGAAAGGCTGTCTCGGGCGTGAACCGCTCGCCGTTTATCAATTCGGCTACGCGTGTCAGGTTGGAGTCGAGTCCGAGCGCAATGTTCTCCGCCCCTGCTGCATCGACCAGCAATTTGAACGAACGTGTTTTGAAAATGGATGCTGTCTGAACCGGGTCTCGAGTTGATTGAGTTTTTGCAAACGGCTTGTTCTGCCGATGGGATGTCGCTTTTGAAGGTTGACGTGGCTGATGCTGGCCCTTGTCGCGAGATCCCGAGTATCGCCCGCGTGGTTGACTCATAAAGTAGGGCTCCTGCCTTGAAATCACTATCGGTCTTGCCATTATAGGCGAGCGTGAACGAGTGCCTCCATTGCGGCGAAATCAGGAGCCTTTGGCTTCAGTCTGGTGCGGTCCGTTTCAACACAATATGCAGGATCCGGTGTCAGGTCTGCTGCAGGAATCACGTGATTTGCACGATGATGGTATCGGGTGCATCTTCGAAGATGGAGTGGCCAACACCAGCCAACCTGCAACACGATCTCTCAAGCGATTGCGCCATCTGTTTTAACTTCGATGTCGCGCCGCGGGTCAAACGGCTCTGATGCAAATAGCAGAAACGGTCGAAGAGGTTAATTTAGACAGGATGACTTACGTATTTCGCGCGACTTTTTTCATCCGCTACCAATGTGCAGGCATATGAAACCGGGCTTGCCTGCCGGATTTCTCCACCGCCGCGATCAATTCGCGCGCGGCGGCAGAAGTACTGTTCGCGAACGCGTAGAACTGCACATTGGGCAGGGGCGGCATGCCGTCGGACAGATCCAGTACACGCAGCCCTTCGCGCAACTGACTGCGCGCGACAGGCCTCACCGCGAAGCCCGCCTGCGCGGCCGACAAACAGCCGGCCATGCTGCTGCTCTCGAACACCAGACGCCATGGTCTCGCGGCGCGGGTCAGCGCCGCGACAGCAGCTTCGCGATAGACGCAGGGTTCCGGAAATACCGCAATAGGCACTTCGTTATCGGAGTCGAAGACGCTGTCCGCGTCATATGCCCAGACCAGTTCCTCTTCCCACAGCAGCGTGCCGTTTCCCGGCACGCGTGCACACTGCTTGCGACATTCGTCCGATCGGCTAGCAAGACACTCCTATGGCCGTTCGCTTTCGACACCGCCCATCGGCTGGGCGAAAGCCGCAGTCTTTTTGCGCCGATTATCGAATCGCATCTTTAATGCGCATCGATGAAGGCGGTGACGTCGGCCAGAACCGGGGAGACCGTATTCTGCCCCCCCGAAAACGAGTCGACGATCGTATCGTGGCCGTAACCCGGATATTTTTTCAGTTCGACGGCGTCGCCATGCGCGCGCAGCGCGTCTGCGAAACGATCACTGTTGCGCGGATCGACATCGGTATCCGCTGTGCCGGCGGCGAGCAACATCGGTGGCTCGTTTCCCGTGACGAACGCGATGGGCAGCGCCCGCTCGCGCAGGGCCGCCGGAAAGATCTCGTCCATGTGAGGGTCGCTCGTCGGAATTGCGGCGTACGGACCCGCGAGTCCGATCATCCCGGCGAGCGAGGTATTCGATATGCCCTGCGCGGCCAGATAGCGCGGATCGGTCGCGAGCATCGCCGCCATATGCGCGCCGGAGGAATGTCCCATCACGAAAATGCGTCCGCTGTCGCCGCCGAATTCGCGCACATGATCACGCGTCCAACGCACGGCGGCAGCAGGGTCGTCGAGAAAGCCAGGGAAGACGGTCTCCGGATAGATGCGGTAATCCGCCGCGATCGTTACGATACCTCGCGCGGCGAGCGCTTTCGCGACTCCGCGCGACGCCGAGCGTTGACCACTTTGCCAGCCTCCGCCGTAGAAATACACGACGACGGGGTGGTTCGTGCTGATGCGGGACTCGGGCGCATATACGTCTAGCCGCTGGCGCGGCGCCTTGCCATAGGCGATGCCGCCCGGGCGCGCCCGAGAAGCGATTATGCCGGCTGCGCATGCAGCCAGTGACAGTGAAATGAATCTTCGTCTCGCTATTGCACGCATGTTGCTCGACCCGCGATTGTTATTGAAAAAGACGGCTGTCGCGTTCTTGAGCGACGCAAGTCCAAAAACGAACGCGCCCTCGCTCAATGATATCGCGTCAGGTATACAAGGCACTTGTGTCGGCAAGTGATAGCAAGCAGTCGGCCGACTCGATCAGGACACGGTCGGCCCGCTTCTTCGTTAGATTAAAGGATGCCTGAATGGCTGTATGTGCCGAAGACATCGTTCGGAACAGTAAAGTCAGCACCCACGTGAAGGCCGGACCGCCCTCAAGGGCAGTCCCAAGAGTGACCGATGTACTCAAGAGCGAGACGTTTGAACCGCAATGCCACGAAAGGTCGCTCAGGGTCGATGTGAGCCGATCGTCATCCGCCGCTGTTCGGCCGGGAGCGGTCGTTCTGCTGTCGCCCAAACATCGTCGACAATATTGTGGTCGAGTTCCACGTTATTAATGGATGGAGCATCACCTGATGGGAAGCTTGATGACCGGCGACGCTGTCCCAGGACTCGCCAAGAAGTCCGCAAGGGGAAATTGGCCAAGTGTATTTGTCTCCGACGACGCCATGCCGAAAGCTATATAGCGCGACGGGCTGATGTCCGTCCCGCGTTCGAAGAGGTCCAGAGGGTCGGGCGCTCGAACCCAAGCTATTGTTTAACCCACTGTCGAGCAAAGGCAAGTAATCACAATTTTTCATTGTCATTAATCTGCCTCACACTTAATAAGTTGAAAAAACCACTTCGTGGACTAGACTGCTCGATAACTTCTGTCTGCGCCCATCTTCCAAATACAAAAAAACGCTACTCCCTGTCGACCTCCCCCGACATTGAGACGCAAGGTGTACCGCCTTGTGCCGCACATGAACCGAAGTCGTGCTGAAGTCCGTGCCTGATCAGTTGCGTCCTTGTCAAAGCGCATTCGGTATGCCTACTGCCCGGTTGCCGACGGCGATCCAGTTCATGCCCCAGGAAAGGGAATTATTATGCAAACCGCATGCAGGCCAATTTGCAGTGTGCACTCCGTTCACCGTGCCCTGATTGTTTTCACCCTGCTCGCGGCTGCCGCATTCCAGCCCGCCGCAGGTCAAAGTTTTGTCATCAGGAATCTCGGCACGCTCCCTGGCAATGCGAGCCAGGCTAGTGGAATCAACGAGCGCGGCCAGGCGGTCGGTTTCTCGAACATCGTGAGCGGGGACGAGCACGCTACCCTGTTTGAAGACGGGAAGGTGATCGACCTGGGCACGCTCCCCGGTGACAACAATGCTGCCGCAGACGGGATCAACGATCGCGGCCAGGTGGTCGGCTGGTCCACTGCAAACGGGAACAACGAGCGCGCCTTTCTGTTTGAAAACGGAGTGATGACCGACCTGGGCACGCTCCCCGGCGGCAACGCCAGTATCGCTACCGCCATCAACAATCGCGGCCAGGTGGTCGGTTGGTCGCTCGACGCAATCACGGATGCCAAAGCCGTTCGGTTTGAAAAAGGCGTGGTGACCGAGCTGGGCTCACTCGGTGGCTACTTCTGCTGGGCTTTTGGGATCAACGATCGCGGTCAGGTGGTCGGCGGGTCCACTACCGCAACCGACGGCAACGACCACGCCTTTCTGTACGACAACGGTGTGATGACTGACCTGGGCATGCTCCCCGGCGGCAACAGCGCTGACGCTTTCGCGATCAACAATCGCGGTGAGGTGGTCGGCCAGGCGGCCACTCCGGGCGGGTACGAGCACGCCTTCCTGTATGAAAAAGGGGTGATGACCGACCTAGGTACACTCCCCGGTGGCAATATCAGTGCTGCGTCCGGAATCAACGATCGAGGCCAGGTGGTCGGCTCGTCGACCGATGCAAGCGGGAACTTTCACGCCTTTCTGTATGAACACGGAGTGATGACCGACCTGGGCACGCTCCCCGGTGGCAACGGCGGTTCGGCTAGCGCAATCAACAGTCGCGGCCAGGTCGCGGGTACCTCCTCGACACGTTATACCCCGTGGAACGCCGTCATCTGGACACCAAAAAGATGATTGCCG
The DNA here is from genome assembly GCF_001544555.2 of Caballeronia udeis. Classification (GTDB taxonomy): domain Bacteria; phylum Pseudomonadota; class Gammaproteobacteria; order Burkholderiales; family Burkholderiaceae; genus Caballeronia; species Caballeronia udeis. The sequence continues at coordinate 55,015 of NZ_FCOK02000067.1, forward strand.
ATCTCTAGACACAATGTATTGGACCTGCTGTACCTCAAGCGACGCGGGTTAAGCTTGAGGCTCCGAAGAACCGAAGGCTCA
>NZ_FCOK02000068.1 GCF_001544555.2 Caballeronia udeis
GTTGCCGCGGTTTGCGGGTTGATTGCAACACTCGTTCTGTATCGATCCACGGAAGCGCGCAGCCAGTACAAGACCGCCTGATATTGCGGGCTTCAAAACTAAAAATCCCTCGCGAATGAATGGCGAGGGATTTTTGCTTGTGAGCTCAATGGTTTTGAAGCCGCTCGCGCTTTACGAAGCACCTATTGCGCTCGCCACGCGCCCAATCACGTCGTCCCATGCACCGGGTTTCGGTTGCCGGAACAAGCGGGCTTTCGGATACCACGGGGTTGATGCGGTGTCGATACCCCAGCGCCAGTCCGCGGCGAACGGCAGCATCAGCCATAGCGGTTTTCCCAGCGCGCCGGTCAGGTGGGCGAGGGCGGTATCGACTGACACCACGCCATCCAGCCGATCCACGATCGCGGCGGTATCCGCGAAATTCTCAAGCTTGCCCTCGAGCCGCTGAATGAAGCGCGCGCGCGGATGGGTATCGAGGAACGCGCGCTCTTCGTCTGTCAGCGCGGGCTGCAGCACAATCCAGTCGATGCCTTCCAGCCTGAACAACGGTTCGAGCACGCCAAGCGGCGCCGAGCGTGTTTCGCCCGGTTGAATGCGTCCGGACCATGCAATACCCAGCTTGCGTTTCGACTGACCGCCGAGCGAGCCGCGCCACTTCTTCCGGTACGCAGTCGGTACCACGAGATACGGCGTGCGTGCCGGCACCTCCTCGGCATTCGATACACCCAGTGCCAGCGGCAAGCTCAGCAACGGCGAGAACGCGTGTGCATCGACGGGCGTGGTTGCATTGGCCCGGCTCATCAGCAAGACGCCCGCCGTGTGCGCCGCCGGCTCCAGCAGCGCGACGAGTTCGGGCTGCACTTCCAGCACGATCTGGCCGACGAGCTTGGCCGCGAAGGGGACGAAACGGACGAATTGCAAGGTATCGCCGAAACCTTGTTCCGCCCGAATCCACAGCGTCTGGCGCGGCAGCGGTTCGCCCTTCCAGCTCGGCGTTGAGGAGGGCAGCGTGATGCCCGGCGTGTGCAGGCGCCACTCGTAGGCGGCGAGGCCCCGCATGTAATCGCCTAGTGCCAGCAGCGTCAGCGCCCGGTTCAGATTTGCAGCGACAAGGCCGGGATCGAGGCGCAAAGCCTGCTCGAAGGCACGCAGCGCAGGTTTGTGTGCACCGAGCGCCAGATGCGCATTACCGAGGCCAACCCATGCAACGCCGTATTTCGGATCGAGCCCGACCGCGCGCTCGAATTGCGGCAACGCTGCCTCGTGCGAGCCGATCCCCGCAAGCGCATGACCCAGGCCAAAATGCGCCGGCGCGAATTGCGGGTGCATGCGCAGCACTTTCTGGAGCACCGGCACGGCTTCGTGCGGACGGCCGACGGCATCGAGGAGATTGCCCAGGTTGAAATGCGCCGCGACATAGTTCGGTTCGGCGGCAATCGCGGCGCGGAATTGCTCGATCGCGCCGTGGGTGTCGCCGAGCGTATTGAGCGCCATGCCGAGATTGTTGTGCGCGCCCGCGTGGCCGGGACGGATCTGCAGCGCACGGCGGAATGCCTTCGCGCCTTCTTCATAGCGGCGCATGCCGAGCAGCGCATTGCCGAAGTTGTTCCAGATCGCGGCGTCCAGGGGCTGCAGGCGCAGCGCTTTTTCGAAGGCGTCGGCGGCGTCTTCGTGGCGGCCAGCCGCCGCGTACGCATTGCCCAGGTTGTACTGCGCAAGCGAAAAATCGGGTTGCAGATGCAGCGCGTTGCGGAATCGCTCAATGGCGTCGTCGATCCGGCCCAGCGCTTTCAGCGCGTTGCCAAGGTTGAGCTGCAGACCGGCGTCGGCGGGGCGCAGGTCCACTGCGCGACGCACCAGTTCGGCTGCTTCCGCGTGCTGGCCCTGTTGATGGCGCAGCACGCCGAGCAGGTGAAGTGCGTCGACGTGGGAGGGCTCAGCGGCAAGCGCGGCCTGATAGTCGCGTTCCGCTTCGGTGAGGCGGCCATCGCGATGCGCCGCGAAGCCACGCGCAAAAACTGTATCCATTGAGGAAAATCGAATGCAAACGCCGCATTTTTACACACGTTCGCCGCCGATCACGAATTTTGCGTTGACGCACCCGGATTCATTTCTGTAACATATGAACACTTGTTCAAGTGTTGGCTGGTCTATTTTGTCCTCTCCCTTTGTAGCAACCGATGAGCGGGTTGTCCCGCTCGCTGACCTGTTCCGCCTGCTGGGCGATCCCACGCGCTTGCGGATTGTGCTGACGTGCGTTGACCGGCGCTGCGCGGTGGGGGCAATTGCGGAATCGCTGGGATTGTCGGCGTCGCTGGTCAGTCATCACCTGCGTTTATTGCGGGCGGCGCGGATCGTACGCGCCGAGCGTGAAGGCAAGCAGGTTTTCTATCTCGCCGCCGATAACCACATCAGCGGCATGCTGGCCGAATTGCTCGAGCACGTCGCCGAGCCGCAGGCCGACTTCCGACCGGATAACGAATAAATGGAACCTCAATCGAAGCACCCGCACGAGCACGCGGATGGTCATGAGCACGACCATGACCACGACCACGCTCATGACCATCATGACCACGGCCACAAGCATGAGCCGAGTCACGTGCATAACCACGGCGCCGGCGGACACCATCACCATCACGCGCCGCAAGCAGGACAGGGCCGTGCGTTCGCGATCGCGGTCGGGCTGAACATGCTGATCGTGGTGGTGCAAGCCGTGTACGGTTTCATCGCTCATTCCACCGCGCTGCTCGCCGACGCGGGCCACAATCTCTCCGATGTCCTCGGCCTGCTGCTCGCCTGGGGCGCTGTCTGGCTCGGCACGCGCAAACCGTCGGAGCGCTACACCTTCGGACTAGGCAGCTCGTCAATCCTTGCATCGCTCGCCAATGCCGCGCTGCTGCTGTTCGCGTGCGGCGCGATCGTGCTCGAAGCCGTGCAGCGCCTGCTGAATCCTGCGCCTGTCGCGGGGCTGGATGTGTTTATGGTTGCAACGCTCGGCATGGTCGTGAACGGTTTCTCGGCATGGCTCTTCATGCGCGGCAGCAAGGAGGACCTGAACGTTCGCGGCGCCTTCCTGCACATGGCTGCCGACGCCGGTATCTCCGCGGCGGTTGCCATCAGCGGCCTCGTGATCCTGTTCACCGGCGCGAACTGGCTCGATCCGGTCATGAGCATCGTGGTGGTCGGCGTGATCGTGGTGGGCACGTGGGGCCTCGGCCGCGACGCCATGCGCCTCGCGATGGGCGCGGTTCCGCCGGGCGTGGACAAGCCGGGTATCGAACGGTATCTGGCGGGTGTGCCGGGCGTCACCGACGTCCACGATCTCCACGTCTGGGCGCTGTCCACCACGGAGAACGCAATGACGGCGCATCTGGTGATGCCGGACGGCCATCCCGGCGATGTTTTCGTGGACGGCATCGTGGCGACCCTGCGCCGCGATCACGCGATGAACCACGCCACGCTTCAGGTGGAGCGAGGCACGACTGAGCATCGTTGCGCGCTGCACGAACGTTCGCCCGCGCAGCCTCAGGCCCACACGCATTGAGTGAGCGATTGCGTGAGCGGTCGTTTGGACGAGACGACCGGCGTACACTTGGCAGTGTGCAGTTTGAGGGAGACGCGCATGCTCGCGCAGACGCCGAATCGACACAAGGTCCTCGATGTGCCGCCGGTTCTGATCGCCGGCGCCGGTCCGACGGGCCTCGCCGCCGCGATGAGTTTGTCCCGTGCCGGTATTCCGGTGCGTCTCATCGACAAAGCCCCCGAACCTTCGCCGTGGTCGCGCGCCATCGGCATCCAGGCACGTACGCTTGAACTTTTCGAGCAGCATCGGCTGGTTGAGCCGTTTCTCGAACTCGGGCATCGGGCGCGTGTCGCGAACCTCTATTCGAACGGTCAGCGCCTCGCGCGGCTCGACTTCGATCCCTTGCAAACGCGGTATCCGTATCTGCTGTTCCTCGATCAATCCGTCACCGAACGCCTGATGACGGAGCACCTTGCGTCGTTCGGCGTACGCGTTGAACGAGGCGTGGAATTGATGCGTTTCCGGCAAGGATCGGCGGGGCTGGAGGCGGCTCTGCGGCATCGGAACGGCGCCGAAGAATCCATTCGCCCGTCTTATCTGATCGGCGCGGATGGTGCGCACAGCACGGTGCGGCATGGTCTGGACATCGAGTTCATCGGCAAGACCTTCGAGCAAACTTTCCTGCTCGCCGATCTTCAGGTCGACACCGAATGGCCCGACGACGAATTCCATATCTTCGCGTCCGGCGAGGGAATTGCGACCTTGTTTCCGATGGGCGGCGGCCGCGCGCGCCTGATCGCGGACAAGCGCGCGACGTCCGGCGCGACTGCGGATGACGCCGCGAAAAGTCTGGAAGAAATGGGGGCGCCGACGCTCGACGATTGCCGCGCAATTATCGAGCGTCGCATTCATCATCGTGTGACGGCGACGAGCCTCCAGTGGTCGTCATGTTTTCATCTGAATAACCGGATGGCCGACCAACTGCGCTCAGGCCGTATTTTTCTCGCCGGCGACGCCGCGCATGTCCATAGTCCGGCCGGCGCGCAGGGCATGAACACGGGCATTCAGGAGGCGTTCAACCTCGGCTGGAAGATTGCGCGGATGCTGGCCGGGGTCGCGCCGGATCGCTTGCTGGATACGTACCACGACGAGCGTCATCCGATCGAGCGCGAAGTGCTGCGGCAATCCAGTTTCATGACGCAAATGGCGGCTGCGGAGCATGGGCCGATGAAGCTGATCCGCGATCACGTGATGCCTGCGTTATCGGCGATCGGCCCGTTGCGCGATGCCGCGCGGCGCACGGTCAGCGAGTTGTCGATCCAATACCGGCGCAGTCCGCTTACGCTGGATCGCTCGCTCGACGGCGGTCCGCGAGCGGGCGACCGCGCGCCGGACGCGTGGGTGCATGTGTTGGATGGTCCGCTCGGACGGGCGCCGGGCGTGGGCTGTCTGTTCGATCTCCACGATCCGGCGTGTTTCTCGTTGTTCCTGCTCGTGAGTCCGTCGCCGGAAGACGATATTGCGCTGGCGCCCGCGACGCTCACCATCGCGCATGCTGTACGCGACAAGGATCTGGACGAACTGGCGGTGTTGGTGGAAGAAGTGTTGCCGAATACCGTGCGCGTGTGGCGTATCACCGATAACGACAGCGACAGCGCGCGCTCGCTGACCGATGCGTACGGGCGCACGCGGCCGTGCTTTTATCTCGTGCGCCCGGATGGATATGTTGCCGCGAGAGGGCGTGCGCCGTCGGATACGCAGGCGCTGCTGCGGCATTGCGAAACGTGGTTTGGTTCGACGCAGCCGCGAGGGGAGGAGTGAGGGGGGGTTAGGCGATGACCTTCATCGGGGGCAATGCAATAGCTTCAGAAATCAGCGGTCCTCACGCTGGCTGAAAATACGCACCACACCTATCTCATTGCGCGACAAGTCGAACTCAAAGCGTATCTCGTACCTGCTCACGAAAGCCCTTCGAATGTCTGCCGGCGCAAACTGCGGTAACGCCACGGCGAGACCGGGGTTGTTCGCGACGAAGTCAGCTCCGTCGATCAACTCAATAGTGCTCTGTGCGGCTACGCTTGGGTTATTGAGAGCGATGAAGTCATGCAAGCGTTTCAAATCGTCCAGCGCCTCCTGGGACCATGTGATGTTAAGCGCCACGCTTCGATTTCGGTAACGGCAGAGGTTTATCCGTGTTCAAGCTCTCGGCCCACGCTTTTACCTCAGCGTGAGGAATGCCCGCGCCGGCGCGTAGGCTCGCCATACCGTCACGGGTTAAGCGATCACGCGTGTCTTCGAGCTCAACAAATTGTTCGAGCGCTTTGCTGATCAACCAACCGCGTGGCCGATCCAGCCTTTTCGCGAGTTCGTCTACGCGCTCCGCCAGCACGTCGTCCACGTGCGCAGTCATTGTTCGAGGCATAGTGCCTCCTTAATCAAGTTTAATCGGCATGATTATAGTCGATTAAACTTGATTAAAGGTTGACGAAAAAAATGGACCGCCCGAGGAGGTCCATTCAGGAAAGTGTCGGTACCAGCTATGCCACCACCCCCGCCGGCGTCAACGCCACCCGATGTTTCGTCAGCGCTTCCACCACGATCGGTTCAAGCTCGGAAGCAATGCCCGGATCGTCCAGCCCGTTGAGCAGCGCAATCCGCATCCGGGGCGCCCAGAACCGGTGAATGTGATCGGCGACGCCATCCACCGCTTCTGCACGATCCGGCATCGAATCGAAGAATTCACCGATCTGGTTCGCCATCTCGACCAGGCTGTTCACATCCATGATTATTTCCCCGACGACGTCACCGTCGCTTCTGTCGAATCACGCAACTGGAGAAACTCCAACTGCTGCGTATTGAAGCGCGAATAATCCTTCTGCCATTGCGACGGCTGTTCCACCGGCATGACCTGCACGGCCGTCACTTTGTACTCGGGACAATTCGTGGCCCAATCGGAGGAGTCGGTCGTGATCACGTTCGCGCCGGATTCAGGGAAGTGGAACGTCGTGTACACCACGCCCGGCTGCATCCGCTCAGTGATCTTCGCGCGCAGCACGGTCTGCCCGGCACGCGATTCGATCCCGACCCAGTCGTCCGCCTTGATACCGCGCTCTTCAGCATCATGCGGATGAATCTCCAGCCGGTCCTCTTCGTGCCAGCGCGAGTTCTCCGTACGCCGCGTCTGCGCGCCCACGTTGTACTGCGACAGGATGCGGCCCGTCGTCAGCAGCAGCGGATACTTGCGCGTGACCTTCTCCGGCGTCGCGATGAACTTCGTGATGACGAAGCGGCCCTTGCCGCGCACGAATTCGTCGATGTGCATGGTCGGCGTGCCGTCCGGCGCTTGCGCATTGCATGGCCACTGGATGCTGCCGAGTTCATCGAGGCGTTTGTACGACACGCCGGTGAACGTGGGCGTGAGGCGCGCGATCTCGTCCATGATCTGCGACGGATGCGTGTAGTTCATTTCATAACCGAGCGCGCGGGCGAGCTTGATCGTCACTTCCCAGTCGGCCAGACCCGGCAGTGGGGGCATGACCTTGCGCACGCGCGAGATGCGGCGTTCGGCGTTGGTGAACGTGCCATCCTTTTCGAGGAACGATGAGCCTGGCAGGAATACGTGCGCGTACTTGGCGGTCTCGTTCAGGAAGATGTCCTGCACGACGATGCATTCCATCGACGACAAAGCCTTCGCCACGTGCTGCGTATTCGGATCGGATTGAACGATGTCCTCGCCCTGGCAGTAAAGGCCAAGGAAGCTGCCGTGAACGGCGGCATCGAACATGTTCGGAATGCGCAGGCCCGGCTCCGATTGCAGCTTGACGCTCCATGCGTCTTCGAACAACGCGCGCACTGCCGCGTCGCTGATATGACGATAACCCGGCAGCTCATGCGGGAACGAACCCATGTCGCACGAACCCTGCACGTTGTTCTGACCGCGCAGCGGATTCACGCCCACACCTTCGCGGCCGACGTTGCCGGTAGCCATCGCGAGGTTCGCGATACCCATGACCATCGTCGAGCCTTGCGCATGTTCCGTCACGCCGAGGCCGTAGTAGATCGCACCGTTGCCGGCGTTCGCATAAATGCGCGCGGCTTCGCGCACCGATTGCGCCGGCACGCCGGTAACGGCTTCCATGGCTTCGGGCGAATTCTCTTCGAGGGCGATGAAGTCGCGCCATTGCTGGAACGCACGCGTGTCGCAGCGCTCCGCGACAAATTCTTCCTTCACCAGGCCTTCGGTCACGATCGTGTGCGCGAGCGCGTTGACCATGGCGACGTTCGTGCCGGGCCGCAACGCCAGATGATGCGACGCCTTCACGTGCGGGTTATTCACAATATCGATACGGCGAGGATCGACCACGATCAGTTGCGCGCCTTCACGCACACGCCGCTTCAGCCGCGATGCAAACACAGGGTGGCCATCGGTCGGATTCGCGCCGATCACTACGATCACATCGGCTTTTTCGACGGACGCGAAGGTCTGCGTTCCGGCCGATTCCCCCAGTGTGGTCTTCAGGCCATAACCGGTCGGCGAGTGACAAACACGGGCACAGGTATCGACATTATTGTTGCCGAACGCCGCGCGCACGAGCTTTTGCACGAGGTAGGTTTCCTCGTTCGTGCATCTCGACGATGTGATCCCGCCAATCGAATCCACGCCATGCTTGTCCTGGATGCGACGGAATTCGCTGGCCGCGTACGAGAGCGCTTCGTCCCAGCTCACTTCGCGCCACGGGTCGGTGATCTTTGCGCGGATCATCGGCTTGGTGATGCGGTCCTTGTGCGTGGCGTAACCCCATGCAAAGCGGCCCTTGACGCATGCGTGACCATCGTTCGCCTGGCCGTTCTTGTTCGGCACCATGCGCACGACTTCGCTGCCCTTCATCTCGGCCTTCAACGAACAGCCGACGCCGCAATACGCGCACGTTGTCACGACCGAATGCTCGGGCTGGCCGAGCATGATCACGGTTTTTTCCTGCAGCGTCGCGGTCGGGCAAGCGGCCACGCACGCACCGCATGACACGCATTCGGATTCCATGAACGGCTGGTTTTCACTCGCGGCCACGCGCGATTCGAAACCCCGTCCCGCGATAGTCAGTGCGAACGTACCCTGCGTTTCCTCGCACGCGCGCACGCATCGATTGCAGACGATGCATTTCGACGCGTCGTAGGTGAAATACGGATTCGATTCGTCCTTCTTGTCCTTCAGGTGATTCGCACCTTCGTAGCCGTAGCGGACTTCGCGCAAACCGACCACGCCGGCCATGTCCTGCAATTCGCAGTCGCCGTTGGCGGGGCAGGTGAGGCAGTCGAGCGGGTGATCGGAGATATACAGCTCCATCACGTTCTTGCGCAGCGACTGCAGCTTGTTCGTCTGCGTGCGCACTTTCATCCCGGCTTCCACGGGCGTGGTGCACGACGCCGGATACCCGCGCTTGCCTTCAATTTCAACCAGGCACAGACGGCACGAGCCGAACGGCTCAAGCGAATCCGTCGCGCAGAGTTTCGGGACGTTGACGCCGGCCTCGATCGCCGCGCGCATCACCGACGTCCCGGCCGGCACCGTGACGGACGTACCATCGATGTCGAGCGTCACGTCGATATCCGCGTGACGCAGCGGCGTGCCGTAGTCGGTATCGTCGAAGGGGTCGCGCAGTTTCGTCTTGCACGCGCAATTGCCGGAACCGCAGGATGAGTTGGACATGCTAAAGCTCCTTTTTTTAAGCCGCTTTCTGCGACGGCTTTTTGGAGAGACCGAAGTCTTCAGGGAAATGGTCGAGTGCCGACAGCACCGGATACGGCGTCATGCCGCCCATTGCGCAGAGCGAGCCGGACACCATGGTGTCGCAGAGATCGCGCAGCAAGGTGACCTGTTTCGGCGAGGTGTCTCCTGCACGGATCTTCGCGATGACTTCAACACCGCGCGTTGAACCGATTCGGCACGGCGTGCATTTGCCGCACGATTCGACGGCGCAAAAGTGCATGGCGTACTGGGCGAGATCGGCGAGATTCGAGGTGTCGTCATGAATCACGATACCGCCGTGTCCGACCACCGCGCCAACTGCCGCATAAGCTTCGTAGTCCATGGGAATATCCCACTGGCTTTCCGGAAGATAGGTGCCGAGCGGGCCACCGACTTGCGCGGCGCGTGCCGGCCGGCCGCTTGCCGTGCCGCCGCCATATTCATAGATCAGCTCACGCAAGGTCACGCCGAACGCCAGCTCCACGAGGCCGCCTTGCTTCACGTTGCCGGCAATCTGGAACGGCAGCGTGCCGCGTGAGCGGCCCATGCCGAAGTCGCGATAAAACGCCGCGCCCTTGGCGAAAATGATGGGTACGGTCGCCAGCGTAATGACGTTATTGATCACCGTCGGCTGGCCGAACAAGCCGACGAGCGCAGGCACCGGCGGCTTCGCGCGGACCACACCGCGCTTGCCTTCCAGCGATTCCAGCAACGCGGTTTCTTCGCCGCAAACATATGAACCGGCGCCCTTGGCCACTTCCAGTTCGAAGACCTTGCCGCTGCCAAGCACGTTGGCGCCGAGCCAACCGGCGTCGCGGGCTTTATCGATAGCGCGATTCAGCGTCGCGATTGCATGCGGATATTCGCTGCGTACATAAATATAACCCTTCGTCGCCCCGGTCACGATCCCCGCGATGATCATCCCTTCGATCAACATGTACGGATCGCTTTCCATGACCAGCCGGTCCGAGAATGTGCCGGAATCGCCTTCGTCGGCGTTGCAGACGATGTATTTCTGCGGCGCCAACGCGGCCCGCACCGTGCGCCATTTGATACCGGCCGGGAACGCTGCGCCGCCGCGTCCGCGCAGGCCTGACTCCAGCAACGCTTCGCAGGCCGCGGCGCCGTCGGTTTCGAGTGCTTTGCGCAAACCTTCGAGGCCGCCGTGCTTCACGTAGTCATCGGTGGAAAGCGGGTCCGTGATGCCGATACGCGCGAACGTCAGGCGTTGCTGTTTGGCGAGCCACGGCAAGGTGTCGACTACACCGAGACGCTTTTCATGCGCGCCGCCATTTATCAGGCCGGCGTTGAAGAGGGCGGCGACGTCGTCTTCATCGACATTCGAATAACCGATACGGCCTTCCGCCGTCTCCACTTCGACCAGTGGTTCGAGCCACAGCATGCCGCGCGAGCCGTTGCGCACGACTTCGACTTCACAACCGCGTTTTTCAGCTTCAGCCGCCACGGCTCGCGCGACGCGATCAGCGCCGAGCGCGAGTGCCGACGAATCGCAAGGGACGTAGATGCGCGTCATACCAGGTCCTCCGCGCTCGCGCGCGCCGCTTCATACAAGCGCTCGAACTTCTGCGGCGTGACGCGGGCATGCAGCTCGCCGTTGATGGTCATCGCCGGCGACAGCGCGCATTGCCCGAGGCAATACACGGTCTCGAGCTCGGTATCGACTTCATGACCGGAATCGAACTTGCACCCGGTATGCCCTTCGATATGCGCCGCCAGCGCCTCCGTTCCCATGCTTCGGCAGGCCTCGGCGCGGCACAACTGCACGGTCACGCGCGCGGGCGGCTCCGAGCGGAAATGGTGGTAATACGTGATCACGCCGTGCACTTCCGCGCGCGACAGCGACATGGCCTGAGCGAGCGGAGCGATGACATCGGCGGGAATGTAGCCGGCTTCGTCCTGAATGGCGTGCAACACGGCGAGCAGCGACGCACCTTTTTTCAGATGGCGCGCGACGCGCTCATCGGGCGTGACGGCCGGCTGATTCTGGTGGCGCTGGTTTTGGTGCTGCTGAGGCATTTGGGTCATGTGGGGAGTCTCCATGGCTCGCTATATGTTTTGTTGCTGCATATATCGGTCTTATAATCTGTTGCAACGAGCCCGTGATATGCAAGATACGAGGCTAACCGGCCGATGGCAATAGGAACTGAAGGTACATATGATCGATGTCGAATGTCGTACGGAACTCGTCCTGCGCGACGCGGCGGGCCGCGAAGCCAGTCTCAGCGCGGCCGTGCCGCTTTTACTGCTGGTTTCACAGACCGGCAGCATTGCGCAGGCCGCGTCGGCTAAGGGTTTGTCCTATCGGCACGCATGGGGTCTTTTGCGCGATATAGAGACGCGGCTGGGCGGCGCGCTGATCACGAAGTCACGGGGGCGCGGGTCGGTGCTGTCGGACTTGGGCGAGGCCGTGCTGCGGGCGCAGCGGTTGTCGAACGAGCGGCTCGACGGGCCGCTTCAGGCGTTGGCGAGCGAGGTGGCCGGCGAGCTGAACCGGCGGCTGTCGCGCCCGGTGAGCCAGATCCGGATTCACGCGTCGCACGGGTATGCGGTCGCGGCGCTGGTGGGTGCGCTGGCCGCGAAGCATATCCCCGCCGACATCAAATACCGAGAGAGTGCGGAAGCCGTCAGCGCGCTCGCGCGCGGCGAGTGCGAGCTGGCCGGTTTCCATTTGCCGATCGGCGAATTCCGCGCGAGTTGCGCCGAGATATACCGCCCTTGGCTGGACGCGGGGCGGCATCGGCTGATTCACCTGACGCGGCGTACGCAGGGCTTGTTTTTGCCGAAGGGCAATCCCAAAGGGATACGCGGCCTGCACGATCTCGCCCGCGACGACATCCGCTTCGTCAACCGTCAGCCCGGCTCGGGCACGCGCATGCTGCTGGATCTGGCGCTGCGCAAGATCGGCGTGGACCCCGCGACAATCAACGGCTACGCCACGGCGGAACTGACCCATTCGGCCATCGCTGCGTTCGTCGCGAGCGGCATGGCTGATCTTGGTTTTGGCGTGCAGCCGGCCGCGCAGCAGTTTGCGCTGGACTTTATCCCGGTGATCGATGAGGACTACCTGTTCGCGTGCGATCGCGACAAGCTCAACGACGCGGGGCTCGGCGGCTTGCTGGAAGTGCTGCGCAGCGACGCGTTCCGTAACAGCGTGTCGCATCTGGAGGGGTATGACCCGATTTTTTGCGGGCAACTGGTGGAGCTCGAGGCGGCGCTCAGCGGGGCGACTGGAAACGCGTGGTAACCATTTGGACCGCGCCTGTCCGGCCGATCTGAAGCCTTACGTTTAGAATTACGTTAACCTGATGGTTAGCGGGGAAGGCCGGTGGTGTTGAGCGGGAGGTTTTGTTGCCATTCAGCATGCCGCAGATGCCGCTGATCAAACGTTTAACCGCGTCCGTTTTACTCACTGTTATTGCCGCCATGAAATTGCTTTTGAGCGTTGCCGCGTTGATCGCGTTCGTTGTTAGCGCCGTTGCCTTTGTGCCCGTCGCTTTTGCCCAGAATTCCCCTGGCGTTCCGGGTGGCATCCTGCAGGACCAGTTTCGCCTGAAAGAGCACCCTCAGTTGCAGTTTGCTGCTTCAGCGCCGACGGACAAGTATCAGAACGGCGTGACGGCAAAGCGCAAGCGCGGCGACCTGGGCGATCCGAACGGCTGTAACCTGCAGTGTCCGCCGGATCAATAAGCCGGCAGGTCTGCTGACAACGTAGTCCAGACTCGCACACGGCGGCTTGCGTCGAAGCCGCTGGTATGTCGCGTGCCATCGGCGCAAAACCGTCATACGAGTAGCCCGAAATAGCCGTCTGACAATACGGCTTGTCTTTGTCTTAGTTCTACCAAACAGCGTTAACCCTGCCTTTCAGCCTCCGCTTTCTGCCATGCCGGCGTCTTTTAAACGACTTCCCCGGCTCAACGTTTGTTACCCCTCATTACAGACCGAATAATGCTACTTGATGGCGGCGTGCAGGGGATGCGCTCGGGTATCTTAATGGTGCGTGCATTGAGCGGATCTCAATGACAACGTATTCATAATTTCATTAAAAACAATGAAGCGAGCCGGCCGACGTCCACGGCAGAGAACGGTGGACGAGGGGATGCGGATAAACACTTATCCGTATGACGGCATGGCCGCAATGGGACATTCGGATCGCCGAGGGGAAGACAACAAATGAGAATTCTTCAGGTCATTCTTGCACCTCGATTGTCCGGTGCGGAAGTGCTTGCGAAGGGCGTGGCCATTGGGCACCAGAAGGGCGGTCACGATGTCTGCATCACCTCGCTGATGCCCGAGCACGACGATTTCCAGCACATCAGCGCCGAATTGCGCGCAAACAATGTCGTATGTTTTTTCCCGCAGCGCTCACTTGGCAAAGTAGGGCGGCTGCTGTTCCTGCATCGTGCCATTCGTCGCTTCAAACCCGACATCATCTTTGCGCACGCCACCATTCCGGCCTTGTATGTGCGCGCTTTGCCTACGCGTGTGCCGATCGTCTGGGTCATGCATTCCGGCGCCAATGACTTCGCGAACAACGCGCTGCTATTTGCCGAGCGTTTGCTGTCGGGGCGCGCGAAGGCGGTGATCGGTGTCTCGCAGAAGAACATTGACGACTACGTGAAGGAAGTCGGTTCTCATCCCTCCATGATCGTGGTGCCGAACGGCGTCGATATCTCGCGTTTCGAGCAAGCGAGCGAGCCGTTGCCATCGACCGGTTTCAGGCAGATCGTCCAGATTGGCCGGTATATCCCCGAGAAGAATCAGTTGCAGACGGTGCAGGCGTTCGCACGGGTGGCCGCTGCGGAACCCGATGTGCGTTTGCTGCTGTGCGGCGTGATTGAAAACCTCGAGTATCACGCGGCCATCCTGAAACTCGTGGACGATCTGGCGCTGACGGATCGTGTGATGGTGGTCGGGCCGCAGTCGAATGTCGCGGAGATTTTGCGTGGGTCGCACGCGTTTGCGATGCCGTCGAGTTTCGAGGCGCACAGCATCGGGTTCCTGGAGGCGCTGGCGTCGGGAATTCCTGTGGTGGGCAATGCGATTCCCTCGTTTGCCTTCGCCAGTGAGTTCCCGGGAGTCGAACTACTCGATACCAGCGACGCCGATGCTTATGGCCGCGCGTTGCTCAATGCGTTGTCGCAGCCTAGAGCCACGCGGCCCCTTAATGGCTTGACGTTGCAGAGCACGGCTGACCGTTACCTGGCAATTGCCTGCGATGTCCTCAACCCACGGGTGGGGCTGAGTTGATTTAGTTGAATCGAATAGATTCGATTCGATTCGATGTAACACGCGTCGCCGGATTTTCGGCGGCGCGTTTTTGTTTGCGGCACCCCATAACGACCAGCATGATGCGTTCAGAGAAGAGCTGAAATCCCGGCCCACAGGCGGGAACAAACGCCGGGAGAGTAGTTGTCGATCATTGCCTGAATAGGTGCGTGATGTCCGTACGCTACCGTGGTCACGAGCAGGAGCCCCGCAGCAGCGGCAATTGGCCGGAACAGCTTCACTTTGGAGCGAGCCAATGGATGCACGAAAAGCGCCGCGACCACAGCGCCGAGCAGCCAGCCGGCAATGACTTCGGGAACGGTGTGGGCATAGTCGAAGACGCGGGCAAAAGCCGTCAGCACTCCGATCAGTAGTCCGGCCATGGCACCCATCCACGCGCTGCCGCCCGCACTTCGCCAGAGGAGGGCGATGGCGACCGTCCAAACGGCCGTCGACAGGGTCGTATGGCCGCTGATCACGCGAAACCCGATCGCGGAAATCTCGACTCCGCACCCGGCATACAGGATCTTGGTGATGCCGACTAACGCCATGCCGGCCGCTAGAAGCATCACCCAGCGCACGGCCAGCGTCTTATCGGAAAGCCTGAGCCAGATCGCGCATGTAAGGGCGACGGGTAGTGTCAACGCGGCGTCGCCGACATTGCTGATTGCAGTCCACATGAATTCTGTCAGATCAAAAGAGAGCGCCGCAGTTTAGCGCATCGCAAGAGAACGCTCGCGCGCGCTCACGCTCGGGTCAGGCAATAAAAAACCCCGCGAAGCCTTGCGGCCAGCGGGGTTTCAAATAATCCGGCACAAGTCCGGATGCGATATTGGTGGAGGCGGCGGGAATCGAACCCGCGTCCAGTAGCGCTCTACGACCAGTTCTACATACTTAGTTCTATCATTTGATTTAACCTGGCGACGCGGACGAACACGCTTCGCTTCGGCGATTCACTAAATTTTCGACCTTGGCGTCGTGACGCCGACAAGGCTTATCTGACGTATATGACCTCTCGCGGTATTGCTACCGGTCTTGCGACTCTAGTCCGTCAGTAAACTAGGGAGAGGCAGGCGGCCCTTAGGCTGCCAGTGCGAACGTTTCGTCGTTTGCAGTTACGTTTTTCCCATTGATTTACGAGGTGACGGGTCCTCGGTATGCCCTAGCCGCTTCGCAACCCCTGTCGAAACCAGGTCGCCCCCGAAGCATCAATCATTATCTCACAGTTTCGTCCGCATTTTTGCCGGAGAGCCTGACCGGACGGTCACGTCCGCCACTCGGCCCCTGATGCAAGCTACTGCACGTCGCGAAGCAGATGTTGCAATTCAATTGTCGTTTCCACCACATGATCCGCATGCCACCGGGTGGGCGGCAAATCCGTCCCGCAGTACCCGTAGGCGGCTGCGACCGTGACCATGCCGGCCGCGAAACCGGCCTGGACGTCGCGCAGGTCGTCACCGACATACACCACGCGCTCAGGCGCCTCCTCCATCAGTTCCGCGGCATGCAGCAACGGCGCCGGGTGTGGCTTGGAGTGTGGCGTGGTATCGCCACAAACGAGACAGGCCGCACGCTCAGCCAGCCCGAGCAGCGCCACCAGCGGTTCGGTCAGCCGCGTCACCTTGTTGGTCACAATGCCCCAGCGCACGCCGCGTGCATCGAGCTGATCGAGCAATTCGTCGATACCCGGAAACAGCGTCGTCTCGATGCACAAATCCGCCTCATAGTTGGCGAGAAACTCCTCGCGCATGGACGCGTAATCGGGATGTTCAGGCCCGATCTCGAATGCACCGGCAAGCAAACCGCGCGCACCCGCGGACGCCAACGGCCGCAAGGTCTCGAGCGGCCGCATTTCCAACCCGCGGTCATGCCGCATCTTGTTGACCGCGGCGACCAGGTCGGGGGCGGTATCGGCGATAGTGCCGTCGAGGTCGAACAGAACCGCGTGGCAGAGCTTGAGCCGCCTCTTGTCGATCTGACGCTCGGGCAGGGGCGTCGGGTCGTCGCTCATGAAGGTCCGCACAGGTTCGATGACGCTCGGAGGCGTGGGGTCGGCGTCACTTGGGTGTTCGTTCATGTCTGTTCCCGTCAGGCCACGCGACGGCAAGCCATCAGATAGTTGATGCTGGAGTCGTTGGAGAGACCGAAGCGCTTGCTGAGCGGCCGGTACGTAATCCCCTTGATCTCGACGATATCAAGTTGCGCAGAACGCACGTATTGCGCAAGTTCCGACGGCTTGATGAAACGCGCGTAATCGTGGGTGCCGCGCGGCAGCATCCGGGCAATGTATTCCGCGCCGATCACCGCGAACAAATACGCCTTGGCATTGCGGTTGAGCGTGGAGAAAAACACCCAGCCGCCGGGTTTGACGAGCGTTGCACACGCCTGAACGATTCCCGCCGGATCCGGCACATGCTCGAGCATTTCCATGCAGGTCACCACGTCATAGCTGGCGGGTTCGCGCGCCGCCAGCGTTTCGGCCGCGATCTCTTCGTATTCGACCTCGACGCCGCTCTCCAGGCTATGCAGGTCGGCCACGCCCAGCGCGCTCGACGACAGGTCCACGCCTTTCACCTTCGCACCGCGCACGGCCATCGATTCAGACAGGATGCCGCCGCCGCAACCGATATCCAGTGCACGTTTGCCCGGCAGATGGGCAAGAGCGTCGATCCAGTCCAGCCGCACGGGGTTGAGTTCGTGCAGCGGCTTGAATTCCGCATTCGGGTCCCACCAGCGATGAGCCAGCTCGCTGAATTTCTGAAGCTCGTGGGGATCGGCATTGATCATGTGCGGATAGCCTTGAAACATAAGGTCAGGAACGGTCAAGCACCAAGTATATAGGCGGTGGCGAGAGCCGGTAAAACACGGCAAGGGCGCAGTCCGGCCGGGCAGGGTGCGCTCGAGGCATCCAACGAGGACGCCCGGTGCATAAAAAAAGCCCCGCCGAAGCGGGGCTTTGATCCTGCGGCAATCTGTCGCGTATTACTGCGGCTGACGCGAGGTTCCAACAACTTCGACTTCCACGCGACGATCCGGTGCGAGGCAGGCGATAAGTTGCTTGCGGTTCTTCTGGTTGCAACCCGTGGTAACCGGGTTGCGCTTGCCCTTGCCTTCCGTATAGATACGGTTGGCTTCGATGCCCTTGCTGACCAGGTATGCCTTGACAGCTTGTGCACGACGCAGGGACAGGCGATCGTTGTACTTGTCCGAACCGATACGGTCCGTGTAGCCGGTTGCGACCACGACTTCCAGGTTCAGGTCGCCAATCTTCGATGCGAGGTCGTCAAGCTTTTCCTTGCCGCCCGGCTTCAGGATAGCCTTGTCGAAGTCGAACAGAGCGTCGGCTTGGTACGTAACCTTCTGGCTTTGAATAACCGGAGCCGGTGCCGGTGCGACCGGCGGCTGCGGTGCCTGGGCTACCAGCGCGCCATCGCACTTTGCGTTGGCCGTTGCCGGGGTCCAGAACGCGTCACGCCAGCAAAGCTCGTTCGTGCCGTTCATCCACACGTATTCGCCCGTGCCGTTCACCCAGTTGTCATTCACTGCCTGACGCGAAGCCGGGACCGATTGCGCCATAGCCGATGCAGCCATAACTGCGGTAGCTGCAATGAACGCGAGCTTTGAAAGTTTATTCATATTTCTCCTCTCGAAATTGAGATTACCGCAGGTTTACTGCGAGCCTTGTTGACAAAGACAAGTCATACATTGCTCGAAGTATAACATTACCGCGGAACAAAACGCTGTGTGTAGACTTCGAGCAGTGTCTAACTTTGTGCGTTCGCATTTTGCCATATCGTTCCCTTGCAACGAAAAAAATATCCCTGGCCCCCGCTTCCCGCAACCTTATGTGGTGCATGCGCAACAAGACGGGGCATAGGAATCGCAGGGTTTGATACGTGCGGAACCTGCGCACAATGCGTGCCACCCCGGAACTTTTTCCAAAAACCTCAATACATTTTTTTCGACGGTTTTTCGCGCGCTAATTGGCGGCGTCAAAACCCGTGAGGGCGAATGATAGCGGGTTAGTCTGACGTTTTCACTTTGTTCTGCGTGGGAAGTTGTAAGCTTTCGCTACTGATTGCTTCAGTGGCCCGCTCCATGCTGGTCATCGCTCGGCCTCGCGTCCGCCCCCTCCTGATCACCCTGTTTTGTCCCCCAATTTCCCGATCCGCATCCTGCCTGCTCTATGTATACGCAGCAGCCTCGGGAGCGGATGTCGCGCATGTTAGAATCGCGTGATGCGTTGCGTTCGCAATGCCGATGCTAAACGACGGTGAATCCGGGTAAAACGCCGCAAAAGAGGCTTTTATTCCGCGCCGGCGCCGCACAGTTCAAGACACGGATAAATGGATCAATTCGCTAAAGAGACCCTGCCAATCTCCCTTGAGGAGGAAATGCGCCGCTCATATCTCAGTTACGCGATGAGCGTGATCGTGGGTCGGGCGCTCCCGGATGTCCGCGACGGCCTCAAGCCAGTCCACCGTCGCGCGCTGTATTCCATGCACGAACTGAACAACGACTGGAATCGGGCCTACAAGAAGTCGGCGCGTATTGTGGGCGACGTCATCGGTAAATATCACCCGCACGGTGACCAGTCCGTCTACGACACCATCGTGCGGATGGCGCAGCACTTCTCGTTGCGCTACATGCTGGTCGACGGCCAGGGGAATTTCGGTTCGGTCGACGGCGACAACGCCGCCGCCATGCGCTACACCGAAATCCGCATGGCGAAGATTGGTCATGAACTGCTGGCGGACATCGACAAGGAAACGGTCGACTTCGGCCCGAACTACGACGGCAGCGAAAGCGAGCCGCTGGTTCTGCCGGCGCGCATCCCCAACCTTCTGATCAATGGCTCGGCCGGCATCGCCGTGGGCATGGCGACGAACATTCCGCCGCACAACCTGCGCGAAATCGTCGACGCCTGCATGCACCTGCTGAACAACCCCGAAACGACCATCGACGAACTGATGGAAATCGTTCCGGGACCGGATTTTCCGACGTACGGCGTGATTTACGGCGTCTCGGGCGTAAGGGACGGCTATCGAACGGGTCGCGGACGCGTGGTGATGCGCGCGACCACGCACTTCGAGGAGATCGACCGCGGTCAGCGGATGGCGATCATCGTCGACGAAATTCCGTATCAGGTGAACAAGCGCACGTTGCTCGAGCGCATTGCAGAGCTGGTGAACGAGAAGAAGATCGAAGGCATCTCGGACATCCGCGACGAATCCGACAAGAGCGGCATGCGCGTGGTGATCGAGCTGAAGCGCGGCGAAGTGCCGGAAGTGGTGCTGAACAATCTGTACAAGCTGACGCAGCTTCAGGACACGTTCGGCATCAACATGGTTGCGCTGGTCGACGGCCAGCCGCGCCTCCTGAACCTGAAGCAGATGCTGGAGTGTTTCCTGTCGCATCGGCGGGAAGTGTTGACGCGGCGCACTGTATACGAACTGCGCAAGGCGCGGGATCGTGGCCACGTGCTGGAAGGCCTGGCGGTGGCGCTGGCGAATATCGACGAATTCATCCGCATCATCAAGGCCGCGCCGACCCCGCCCATCGCGAAACAGGACTTGATGAACAACGCCTGGGACTCGGAAATCGTGCGCGAAATGCTGTCGCGCGCCGAAACCGAGGAATCCGGCGGCCGTCAGGCATACCGGCCGGAAGGGCTGAACCCGGCGTACGGCATGCAGGCCGACGGTTTGTACAAGCTGTCCGATGTCCAGGCGCAGGAAATTCTGCAAATGCGCCTGCAACGCCTGACCGGGCTCGAGCAGGACAAGATTGTTGGCGAGTACAAGGAAGTGATGGCGCAAATCGCCGACTTGCTCGACATCCTCGCAAAGCCGGCGCGGATTCGCGCGATCATCGTCGAAGAACTGGCGTCCATTCGTGCCGAATTCGGCGACGACCGCCGTTCGCGTATCGAACTGAATGCGACCGAACTGAACACCGAAGACCTGATCACGCCGCAGGAAATGGTCGTGACCATGTCGCACACCGGCTATGTGAAGTCGCAGCCGCTGTCCGAGTACCGTGCGCAAAAGCGTGGCGGCCGCGGCAAGCAGGCCACGCAGATGAAGGAAGACGACTGGATCGACACGCTCTTCATCGCGAATACGCACGACCACATGCTGTGTTTCTCGAACCGTGGGCGTGTTTACTGGATCAAGGTTTACGAAGTACCGCAGGGCTCGCGGAATTCGCGCGGCCGGCCGATCGTGAACATGTTCCCGCTGCAGGACGGCGAGAAGATCAACGTCGTGTTGCCGATCAAGGAATTCTCAGCCGATAAATACGTCTTCATGGCGACCTCGCTGGGTACGGTCAAGAAGACGCCGCTGGAAGCCTTCAGCCGGCCGCTGCGCAAGGGCATCATTGCAGTCGGCCTTGACGACGGTGATTTCCTGATCGGCGCGGCGATTACCGACGGCGAGCATGACGTGATGCTGTTCTCGGATTCCGGCAAGGCGGTGCGTTTCGACGAGAACGACGTGCGTGCAATGGGCCGCGAAGCCCGTGGCGTGCGCGGCATGCAACTCGAAGAAGGACAGCAGGTCATTGCGTTGCTCGTCGCAGGCGGCGAGAACCAGTCAGTGCTGACGGCGACCGAAAATGGCTTCGGCAAGCGCACGCCGATCGAGGAATACACCCGTCACGGCCGTGGCACGAAGGGAATGATCGCTATCCAGACGTCGGAACGTAACGGCAAGGTGGTCGCCGCAACGCTCGTCGAACCGGAAAGCGAGATCATGCTGATCACCAATACCGGCGTGCTGATCCGCACGCGGGTGTCGGAGATCCGTGAAATGGGCCGTGCGACCCAAGGTGTTACACTCATCAGTCTTGACGACGGTACCAAGCTGTCCGGCTTGCAGCATATCGCCGAGGCGGAAGTGGCAGTCGAACTCGACGCCGATCTGGAAGGTGACGCAGGCGAACCATCGGCCAGCGCCGCAGGCGACGCTGACGCTGACGCAGGTGACGGTGACGCAGGTGACACACCGGGCGACTCGTCGGAAGGTGATGAGGACAGCACGTCCTGACCCAATGTTCGCGACCACGCCTGTTCTGTTTCTGAAAGCTTGAATGGATAAGCTGCGCGACTTGAGCACATGCTGAGTCGCGCTGCGATGGAAACAAAAATTTTTTAAGGGAGTAATGATGCAAAAACAGTTTAAACAATGGATGTTGCTGGCTGCTTTGGTACCGGCTTTCGCATCGGCTCAATCGCTCCAGAGCCAAGCGACGGCGCCGGCTGCAGACGCAGCTACGGCGGCACCGGATCCGGCGAAGCAAGCTGCGATCAAGGACCTGCTGGACGCAATCGACGCGCAAAAGCTCGTCGGCGCCATTGGTAACAGCGCGCAAATGCAGTCGAAGCAACTGGTTCCGGCCATCCTGTCCGACGCTTTGAGCGAAAACAAGACGATGAACGACAAGCAGAAGCAAGCTGCCGTTCCTCAGCTCCAGAAGGACACGGTACCGAAGCTGGTTGATTCGGCAGGTCAGGTCTTCGCGACCGACTCGTTCCGTCAGGACGCCATGCAGGCTCAGTACGACGCGTATGCGAAGTACTACACCACGGCTGAAATCAAGGACCTGACGACGTTCTACAAGAGCCCGACGGGTCGCAAGTTCATCCAGGTTCAGGACCAGGTCGGTCGTGACGTGGTGAACGGTCTGATGCAGAAGTACATGCCGCAATCGATCAAGGCCACCCGCGCGCAAGCGGACAAGGAAGTGGCTGCCGTCAAGCCGATCAAGTAAGACAGGCTGCCGAAACCCGCCGCTGCCCACGCGGCTGTAGTTTGGCGGGTTTTCGGGACGGTGCGATAATGGCTGTTTGCGTTCAGACGCAAACAGCCATTTCTTTTTCGTGGCGCGGTTCAGACGTTATTCAGCGGTTTGTCGCTGGCGTTTGCCTCGCTGGCGTTCTCTTTATTGCGTCCGGTTTTTCGGGGTGTTTATCAGATGCGCGTTTTCAATTTCTCCGCTGGTCCTGCAGCAATGCCCGAGGAAGTACTCCGTCAAGCCGCTGACGAAATGCTCGATTGGCACGGTAGCGGCATGAGCGTGATGGAAATGAGCCATCGCGGCGCTGAGTTCATGTCGATCCATGAGGCCGCGCTCACTGATCTCCGCGATCTGCTGAAAGTGCCCGCGTCGCACAGGATCCTGTTCCTGCAGGGCGGCGGCATCGGTGAGAACGCGATCGTCCCGCTGAACATGCTCGGAGCGCGTAAAACCGCGGACTTTGTTGTGACCGGCTCGTGGTCGCAGAAATCGTTCAAGGAAGCGCAGAAGTACGGCACGCCGCACATTGCAGCAAACGGCAAGACGGAGCAGGGTTTCACGCACGTGCCGAAGATCGCCGAATGGCATCTTTCCGACGACCCGGCTTACGTCCATATCTGCACGAACGAAACTATCGATGGTGTCGAGACCTTTGAGATTCCCGATCTCGGTTCGGTCCCGCTGGTCGCGGACGCGTCGTCGCACATTCTTTCCCGCCCCATGGACATCGCGAAATACGGCGTGTTGTTTGGCGGCGCGCAGAAGAACATTGGCATGGCGGGCGTGACGGTCGTGATCGTGCGCGAGGACCTGCTCGACCGCGCGTTGGCTATCTGCCCGTCGGCGTTCGAATGGAAGACCGTCGCCGCGAACAATTCCATGTACAACACGCCGCCCACCTACGCCATCTATATTGCCGGGCTGGTATTTCAGTGGCTGAAAAAGCAGGGCGGCCTGGAAGCCATGGAAGCACGCAGCATCGAAAAATCGACGCTGCTGTACGACACTATCGACGCCAGCAGTTTCTATCTGAACAAAGTCGAGCGTCAGTCGCGCTCGAGGATGAACGTACCGTTCTTTCTCGCCGACGAATCCCGTAACGAAGCATTCCTGGCCGGCGCAAAAGCGCGCGGCCTGCTGCAGCTGAAAGGCCACAAGTCGGTCGGCGGCATGCGCGCGTCCATCTATAACGCGGTGCCGCTCGAAGCGGTGAAAACGCTCGTCGA
This sequence comes from Caballeronia udeis, assembly GCF_001544555.2. Lineage (GTDB taxonomy): Bacteria > Pseudomonadota > Gammaproteobacteria > Burkholderiales > Burkholderiaceae > Caballeronia > Caballeronia udeis. Next base: position 23,582 of record NZ_FCOK02000068.1, read on the forward strand.
GTATATGAAGGAATTCGAGCAGACCGGCGCCTGAAACAAGGACCGGCCTCCCATCCGATACTTGGCGCGCCAAGCCGGATCGACTCATCTCATACAACGCATGGACGACGACCTTAATTCACGACTCATACCGCTGCGCGAACGCATCGATGCGCTCGACGCGCAGCTCATCGCGCTCCTGAACCAGCGCGCCGCCGTGGCGCTTGAAGTGGGCGAGGTGAAGAAGCATTTCAACGCACCGGTGTTTCGCCCCGAGCGCGAGATGCAGGTGATCGCGCGGCTCCAGGAAATGAGCGAAGGGCCACTCGCCGACGATCACATCAGCTCGATCTGGCGCGAGATCATGGCCGCGAGCCGCGCGCTCGAAAAGACGCTGCGCACCGCGTATCTCGGTCCGGTCGGGACCTACAGCGAGCAGGCAATGTTCGAGTATTTCGGACATTCCATTGAAGGTGTGCCGTGTCCTTCCATCGACGAAGTGTTTCGCTCGGTGGAAGCCGGTGCGGCCGAATTCGGCGTGGTGCCGGTTGAGAACTCCGCGGAAGGTGCGGTTTCGCGCACGCTCGATCTGTTGCTGCAAACGTCGCTGGTGATCAGCGGCGAACTGGCTTTGCCGATCCACCACAACCTGTTGACTGTGTCCGGCACGCTGAATGGCGTCACGCGCGTGTTCGCGCATCCGCAAGCGCTCGCGCAATGCCAGCACTGGCTCACGGCGAATGCACCCACGCTTGCGCGCCAGGCGGTATCGAGCAATGCGGAAGCGGCCCGGCTGGCGGTGGGCGATCCGACCATTGCGGCTATTGCGGGCGATCGGGCCGCCACGCATTACGGACTCGGCGTGGTCAGCGCGATGATCCAGGACGATCCGCACAACCGCACGCGCTTCGTGATGATTGGCAAGGAACGCACGGGCGTGAGCGGATACGACCAGACGTCGCTGATCGTGTCGGTTGCGAACGAGCCGGGCGCGTTGCTGAAATTGCTGGAACCGCTGGCGCGTCATGGCGTGTCCATGACCCGTTTCGAGTCGCGTCCTGCGCGTGTAGGCACGTGGGAGTACTACTTTTATATCGACGTGGAAGGACATCGCGACGACGCGCCGGTCGCCGCCGCGCTCCACGAACTGGGCGAAAAAGCCGAGTTCCTGAAGATCCTCGGCTCGTACCCGCGCGCTCGTTGAGCCCTTTAAAAACCGTTGGAGAAAATATGACATCGCAATTCGGCCCTTCCTACGTGCGCGCGATCGCGCCTTATATTGCCGGCAAACCGATCTCGGAAGTGGCGCGTGAATTCGGACTGAACGAAGCGGATATCGTGAAGCTCGCGTCGAATGAAAACCCGCTCGGCATGCCCGAGTCGGCGAAGCTCGCCATGGCGCAAGCGATCGAGGAACTCGGCCGTTATCCCGACTCGAACGGTTTCGACCTGAAGGCCGCATTGAGCGAACGCTACGGCGTGCCGCCGGAATGGATCACGCTCGGCAACGGCAGCAACGACATCCTCGAAATCGCCGCGCATGCGTTCGTCGAGAAGGGTCAGTCGATTGTCTATTCGCAGTACTCGTTTGCGGTCTATGCGCTTGCCACGCAAGGTCTGGGCGCGCGTGCGATCGTCGTGCCGGCCGTGAAGTACGGTCATGATCTCGAGGCAATGCTCGCCGCTATTGCCGACGACACGCGTCTCGTGTTCGTCGCGAATCCGAACAATCCGACCGGTACGTTTATCGACGGCCGGACGCTCGAAGCGTTTATTGCACGCGTGCCGCGTCACGTGGCAATCGTGCTGGACGAGGCGTACACGGAATATCTCGCGAAGGACAAGCGTTACGATTCCATCGAATGGGTGCGTCGCTATCCGAATCTGCTCGTGTCGCGGACGTTTTCAAAGGCGTTCGGGCTGGCCGGATTGCGCGTGGGTTTCGCCATCGCGCAACCGGAGCAGACCGACCTGCTGAATCGCCTGCGCCAGCCGTTCAACGTGAATTCGATGGCGCAAGCCGCCGCGATCGCCGCGTTGAAGGACACCGCGTTCCTGGCGAAGAGCGCCGAGATCAACGCGGCGGGTTATCGCCGGCTGACGGAAGCTTTCGACAAACTCGGCCTGGAATACGTCCCGTCCGACGGCAACTTCGTGATGGTGCGCGTGGGTAATGACGACGCCGCCGGGCAGCGTGTGAATCTCGCCTTGCTCAAGCAGGGCGTGATCGTGCGGCCGGTCGCCAACTACGGTTTGTTGCCGTGGCTGCGTGTCACGATCGGCTTGCCGGAAGAGAACGAAGCGTTTATCGCGGCGCTTGAAAAGTCGTTGGCGGCCGCTGCCTGATGGTTTCGGTCCGTGACTTTTAACGAAGCACGGGCTTGTCCGATTGTTCACTCCTCGCGCCGAAAGGCGCGTTTTTATCGATGTCTCGTGGCCGCGTTCTCTTTCAATAAACTCGTGATTTTCGGCGTCGGTCTGATCGGCGGATCGCTCGCGCGCGCTTTGCGCGAACGCGCTCGCGCAACGGGCGAAGTGGTGGGTGTCGGGCGATCCATAAAGTCCGTCGAGCGTGCGCTGGAACTCGGCCTGATCGATTCGGCTGTGTCTCTCGACGACGACCACGCGCTCGAACTCGCGTTGCGTGACGCCGACTTCGTGCTGGTCGCCGCGCCGGTTGCGCAAACCGAGCCGCTGCTGCGGCGGATTGCGCCGTTCCTGTATGCGCGCACCATCGTGACCGATGTCGGCAGTACAAAAAATGACGTTGTTGCGGCGGCACATGCTGCCCTGGGCGACCGCGTTGGGCAATTCGTGCCGGGCCATCCGATCGCCGGCCGGGAATCAAGTGGTCCAGATGCCGCCATTCCCGATCTCTATGTTGATCGGAACGTCGTGCTGTGCCCGTTGCCGGAGAACCCGCCGGAGGTTGTGGAGCGTGTCGCCGATATGTGGTTCGCGACCGGCGCGAGCGTGCATCGAATGACTGCCGGGCAGCACGACAGCGTGCTCGCGTCGGTGAGCCATTTGCCGCACGTGTTGTCGTTCGCGCTGGTGGAGATGATTCTGCAGGCACCCGATGCCGCGCTGAAGTTTTCGTTCGCCGCCGGCGGGTTCCGCGATTTCACGCGGATCGCGGCGTCGAGTCCGGAAATGTGGCGCGACGTGTGCATCGCGAACCGGGCGGCGCTGCTGACCGAAATCGATGCCTATACCAACGTGCTGGCGCGTTTTCGCCAGGCCATCGAGACCTCCGACGGCGCCGCGCTCGAAGCGGCGTTCGAGCGCTCGCGCACGGCGCGAACCGAATGGCAACATGGTGGCGCGATCAAAGCCGCCGACGAATCCGCACAATAGCTAGCTGGACCTGACTAACTGGAATTAATCATGGAACACCTCGATCTCGGACCTTTTTCGCGTGCGTCCGGCACGGTCCGGCTGCCCGGATCGAAGAGCATTTCTAACCGTGTCCTGCTGCTCGCCGCGCTGGCTGAGGGCGAAACGGTGATTACTAACCTGCTCGATTCCGACGACACCCGCGTGATGCTCGCGGCGCTCAATACGTTGGGCGTCGAGGTGACGAACGACGGCGAGCGCTGCGTCGTGAAAGGCACAGGCGGGCGTTTTCCGGTGAAATCGGCTGAGCTTTTTCTCGGCAATGCGGGCACCGCAGTGCGTCCGCTCACGGCCGCGCTGGCGCTGAACGGCGGTGAATATCGCGTGCATGGCGTGCCGCGCATGCACGAACGGCCGATCGGCGATCTCGTCGACGGCTTGCGGCAGATTGGCGCGAAGATCGATTACGAAGCGAACGACGGTTTCCCGCCGCTGCGGATTCATCCGGCCGACATTGCCGTCGACCAGCCGATCCGCGTGCGTGGCGACGTCTCCAGCCAGTTCCTGACTGCGTTGCTGATGAGCTTGCCGCTGGCGCAGAACACGCGCGGGCCGATTGTCGTGGAAGTGGACGGCGAGCTGATTTCGAAGCCGTATATCGACATCACGATCAAGCTGATGGAGCGTTTCGGCATGACTGTCGAACGCAATGGCTGGCAGAGTTTTACCTTGCCGGCCGGCGCGCGCTATGCGTCGCCGGGCACGATCGCGGTGGAAGGCGATGCGTCGTCGGCGTCGTATTTCCTCGCGGCCGGTGCGCTGGGTGGCGGTCCGCTACGGGTGGAAGGCGTGGGCCGCGCGAGCATCCAGGGTGACGTGAATTTCGCCGATGCGCTGATCCGCATGGGCGCGAACGTCATGCTGGGCGATGACTGGATCGAAGTGCGCGGCGTGGAATCGGACGACGGCAAGCTGATGGCCATCGATATGGATTTCAACCTGATCCCCGACGCCGCCATGACCATTGCGGTGGCCGCGCTGTTCGCCACCGGCACGACCACGCTGCGCAATATCGCGAGCTGGCGCGTGAAAGAGACGGACCGGATTGCCGCAATGGCCACCGAACTGCGCAAGGTCGGCGCGACGGTCGAGGAGGGCGCGGATTACCTCGTGGTGACGCCGCCGGCTGCATTGACGCCGAATGCGGCTATCGACACCTACGACGACCACCGCATGGCAATGTGTTTTTCGCTCGTGAGCCTGGGACGCGTGCCGGTACGCATCAACGACCCGAAATGCGTCGGCAAGACCTTCCCGGATTACTTCGATCAATTCGCCAAGCTCGCGAAGGCCTGATGACCATGACTAATATGAATACAGCAATGCCAGCCGCGACCTCGCGCGCAACCGCTCGCCGATCCGGACGCCTGCGATGAAACCCACTCGTCCGTTTCACCAGACCCCGGTCATCACGATCGACGGCCCGACGGCTTCGGGCAAAGGCACGGTCGCCGCGCTGGTCGCCGCCACGCTCGGCTTCCATTTACTCGACAGCGGCGCTTTGTACCGGCTCACCGCGCTCGCGAGCGCCCGCTACAACATCGAGCCCGAGGACGGCGACGCGCTCGCCGAACTCGTGGCAGACCTCCACATCACGTTCCGGGAAGGCTGTGCGCAGCTCGACGGCGTGGATGTATCGACGGAAATTCGTGCCGAGGAAATCGGCAACCGCGCCTCGGCAATCGCCGTCCACGGCCAGGTTAGGACGGCGCTGATTGCGCGCCAGCGGGCGTTCCGCAAGCCTCCGGGGCTGGTTGCCGACGGCCGCGACATGGGCACCGTTATTTTTCCCGATGCAACGCTCAAGGTGTTTCTCACGGCCAGCGTTGAAGCGCGGGCCGCGCGGCGGCATAAGCAATTGATACAAAAAGGCTTTTCTGCTAATATGGAAGACTTGCTACGAGATTTGCGCGAGCGGGACGCACGGGACAGTAACCGTGTAGCCGCGCCGCTCAAGCCCGCAGTGGACGCGAAGACGCTGGACACCTCCGGGTTATCCATCGACCAGGCGGTCGATCAGATCATCGGTTGGTTTCATTTGGTTTAGCGCAATTCACGTGTAGTTAGCGGTAAAAGCAGAAAATTGTTGGAAAAAGCCGACATTTCGAAGGCTTTGCTTTGGAGCTCCATGAGAAACATGGAGCGTGTTTTAACCCCTCAACCCCGTGTGGCGCTCGTCTTTTTTGTCATCGGCCCGAACAGTTCGGGCAGGCATTGCGAAGCAGCTGCGCAACTATAGATTTTTATGTCCGACCTGCAAACATCTACCCCGAATACCGAATCTTTTGCGGCTCTGTTCGAAGAGTCGCTGACCAAGCAGGACATGCGTGCGGGCGAAGTCATTTCCGCCGAAGTCGTGCGCGTCGACCACAATTTCGTGGTCGTCAACGCTGGTCTCAAGTCCGAAGCCTACATTCCGCTCGAAGAATTCCTGAACGACGCGGGCGAGGTAGAAGTGCAGGCGGGCGACTTTGTTTCCGTGGCTATCGACGCCCTGGAAAATGGTTATGGCGACACGATCCTGTCGCGTGACAAGGCGAAGCGTCTGGCTTCGTGGCTGTCGCTGGAAAAAGCGCTGGACAACAACGAACTCGTGACCGGCACGATCACGGGCAAGGTCAAGGGCGGCATGACCGTCATGGTCAACGGCATCCGCGCGTTCCTGCCGGGTTCGCTGGTTGATACGCGTCCGGTCAAGGACACGACCCCGTACGAAGGCAAGACCCTCGAATTCCGCGTGATCAAGCTCGACCGCAAGCGTAACAACGTCGTGTTGTCGCGCCGCGCCGTGATCGAAGCCACGCAAGGCGAAGAGCGCGCAAAGCTGCTCGAAACGCTGAAGGAAGGCGCGATCGTGGAAGGCGTGGTCAAGAACATCACGGACTACGGCGCATTCGTGGACCTCGGCGGTATCGACGGCCTGCTGCACATCACGGACATCGCATGGCGTCGTGTGCGTCACCCGAGCGAAGTTCTGTCGGTTGGCCAGGAAGTCACCGCGAAGATCCTCAAGTTCGACCAAGAGAAGAACCGCGTTTCGCTCGGTATCAAGCAACTCGGCGACGATCCGTGGGAAGGCATTTCCCGCCGTTACCCGTCGGGCACGCGCCTGTTCGGCAAGGTTACGAACATCACCGACTACGGCGCATTCGTCGAAGTGGAATCGGGCATCGAAGGCCTGGTTCACGTGTCGGAAATGGACTGGACGAACAAGAACGTTGCACCGTCGAAGGTTGTGCAACTGGGCGACGAAGTCGAAGTCATGGTTCTCGAGATCGACGAAGACCGTCGCCGTATCAGCCTCGGCATGAAGCAGTGCAAGCCGAACCCGTGGGACGACTTCAGCCGCAACTTCAAGAAGGGCGACAAGCTGGAAGGCGCAATCAAGTCGATCACCGACTTCGGCGTGTTCATCGGTTTGCCGGGCGGCATCGACGGTCTGGTTCACCTTTCGGACCTGTCGTGGAGCGAAACGGGCGAAGAAGCTGTTCGCAAGTACAAGAAGGGCGACGAAGTCCAGGCTATCGTTCTTGGCATCGATGTCGAGAAGGAACGCATCTCGCTGGGTATCAAGCAACTCGAAGGCGATCCGTTCAGCAACTTCGTGGCAATGAACGACAAGGGCGCGACGGTTGACGGCGTGGTCAAGTCGGTTGACGCGAAGGGCGCAGTCGTGACGTTGACGGCAGACGTGGAAGGTTATCTCCGTGCGTCGGAAATCGCTCAGGACCGCGTGGAAGATGCTCGCAACGTGCTGAAGGAAGGCGACAAGGTCAACGCGATGATCATCAACATCGATCGCAAGTCGCGTGGCATCAACCTGTCGATCAAGGCCAAGGATTCGGCTGAGCAACAGGAAGCAATCCGCGGTCTGGCTTCGGCTGAATCGAGCACGGCTGCTACCGGCACGACGAACCTTGGCGCGCTGTTGAAAGCCAAGCTCGACGGCCAGAACGGCTAAGCCGCAAGGTATTGCTGCAGCATGACCAAATCGGAATTGGTCGCCCAACTGGCGCTGCGATTTCCGCAACTTGTTCTTAAAGATGCGGATTTCGCAGTGAAGACGATGCTCGATGCGATGTCGGACGCTTTGGCCAACGGCCATCGCATCGAAATCCGCGGCTTCGGCAGTTTCGGCCTCAATCGTCGTCCGTCGCGCGTTGGACGCAATCCCAAGTCAGGGGAGAAGGTGCTGGTACCGGAGAAATTCGTGCCGCACTTCAAGCCAGGCAAGGAGTTGCGCGAACGAGTAGATGGCCGCGCGGGCGAGCCGCTGAAACAGTCGAACGAAGCAGACAGTGACGAAGACGACGATGTTTGACCGGCGTCCGAGTTCATCCTGCATCAAACCGCTGTCAGCCAGAGGCAAATGACCGGAAGAAGCACCCGCAAGGGTGCTTTTTTTATGCCTCAACCGAACGCATGCCAACGGTGCTGCCGTTCCGCACGCTCGTTCTTTATTGCCATTTTTGGCGTCACCGTAAGGCGGTAAACTCCCGCGAACGTCCTGCCGATCGGCCTATCGTCCAAGCCGTTGCGCATTGCCTCATACGCTTCAATTACAATACCGGACGCCAACAACCAAGGGCAGCGTGGCCCGAGCTTTGCGTCCCTCGTGAATATCGGTGTTGTATCCACCGCCCGAGTTGCTCGCTCTGTCGTCCCGCTATTGCCGTCAAAGAGACCCTTATGAAATTTTTTGTCTGGCTGATCCGTGTACTGGTCTTCGTGCTCCTGCTCGTGCTGGCATTGGCCAACACACAAAGTGCGACGCTCAATTTTCTCGCCGGCTACTTCTGGCAAGCACCGCTGATCCTGATCGGCCTGGCGTTTTTTGTCGTCGGCCTGGTGGCAGGGCTTCTCTCCTCGCTGCCATTGTTATTTCGCCTGCGGATGGAAAATGCCCGGCTCAAGCGTGAATTGCGCGTGGCGCGCGACGTACCCGTCGTGCCAATGGATCCGCCTATGCCGCCGCTGATCTGACGGGCCGCGCGCTGTCCGGTCCCGCGCCAGTGCGGGTGGGTGCCTGCTTCAGGCACCCCGCGCCGGCCCTTAACCCTTTCCAAGAATTCGCATGGATCTAGACTTCTGGTGGCTGCTTGTCATTCCGGTCGCGTTTGCTCTCGGCTGGATTGCATCCCGCTATGACCTGAAAACGCTGCTGTCTGAAAACGCGAATCTGCCGCGCTCGTATTTTCGCGGCCTCAATTTCCTGCTGAACGAGCAACACGACAAGGCTATCGACGCCTTTATCGAAGTTGCGAAGCTTGACCCTGAAACCATCGAATTGCACTTTGCGCTCGGCAACCTGTTTCGTCGTCGCGGTGAGACGGACCGGGCTATTCGCGTGCATCAGAACCTGCTGAGCCGCCCTGATTTGCCCGTCGCCGAACGCGATCACGCATTGTTCGAACTTGGCCAGGATTTCCTGAAGGCGGGTCTGCTGGATCGAGCCGAGGAAACGTTCCGGTCGCTCGAAGCTGGCGAATATGCGCTCGGCGCGCAGCGGGCGTTGCTGACCATCTACGAGATCGAGAAGGACTGGAAGAAGTCGATTGCAACCGCGGGCCGGATCGAAGAAATGGGTGCACCGACCCTTCAGAAGGAAGTCGCCCAGTTCCATTGCGAACTCGCGCAAGAAGCGCTGCAGCGCAAGAACCCGGCAGATGCCCGCGCGGAACTGAAACTCGCGCTCATGGCCAACCCTGACAACGTCCGGGCGACCATCCTGGTTGGCGACGTGGATGCCGCCGGTGGTGATCTGGAGGCGGCAATTGCGTGCTGGCGGCGCGTGGAAGAGCAGAATGCAGCTTATCTGCCGCTGGTGGCCGAAAAACTGGTGCAGGCTTACGAACAACTCGGCCGTACGGCTGAAGGTGTCGACTTGCTGGTCGATTATGTGAATCGATATCCGTCCAACGACTTGCTCGACGTGGCGTTCAAGCACGTGTCGCAATTGCGTGGAATGGAAGCGGCCCATGCGCTCGCCCGGCACCAGATGCAGACGTCGCCGAATGTTGCGGGCATGACGCGGCTGCTGGAGGCGCAAGTTGCCACGGCCGAGGAACCGCGTCGCAGCGAACTCGAACTGATGCGCACGCTCGTCAAGCAGCGGACCAAGAACCTGCCGCGCTACACGTGCCAGAATTGCGGTTTCCGCGCGCGTCTTTTTTACTGGCAATGTCCTGGCTGCAGCGGCTGGGAAACCTATGCGCCACGCCGCGTCGAGCCGATCACCGCATCCGCCTGAGCGCGGTTTGCGTGACCAAGGACTGACGCGCGTCTCGCGTGGTGCGGCCCGCTCAGGACGCGCAACGTTTGAAACGATCGGACTCCGCGGCCGTTTTGGCCTGATCCTTCGACAATCACCGGTCTCTCCGGAACGCTTATGAAAATATCCATCATCGGGACGGGCTACGTCGGACTAGTCACCGGCGCGTGCCTCGCTGAAATTGGCAACGACGTGCTGTGCCTGGACGTCGATGCACGCAAGATCGACATCCTCAATAACGGCGGCGTGCCGATCCACGAACCGGGCTTGCACGAGATACTGAAACGTACGCGCGCTGCCGGCCGCATCCGCTTTTCCACGGATATCAAGGAAAGCGTCGAGCACGGCGAGATCCAGTTCATCGCGGTGGGAACGCCGCCGGACGAGGACGGTTCTGCGGACTTGCAGTATGTGCTCGAGGCAGCGCGCAACATCGGGCGTTATGCAAACGGCTTCAAGGTGATCGTCGATAAATCGACGGTGCCGGTCGGCACAGCCCAGCACGTGCGCAACGTGGTCGTAGAGGAATTGAAGGCACGTGGGATTGAACCGGCAGGGAAGAACGCCTTTTCGGTTTTATCGAATCCGGAGTTCCTGAAGGAGGGCGCGGCTGTCGACGACTTCATGCGCCCCGACCGCATCGTGCTTGGCGTGGACGACGACGAAGCCGGGCAGATCGCGCGCGAGAAGATCAAGCGCCTCTATGCTCCGTTTAACCGCAATCACGATCGCACGCTCTATATGGATGTGCGTTCGGCGGAGTTCACGAAGTACGCGGCGAACGCCATGCTCGCCACGCGGATCTCGTTCATGAACGATCTGTCGAATCTCGCCGATGCCGTGGGTGCTGATATTGAAGCGGTGCGTCGTGGCATTGGTTCGGACCCGCGTATTGGTTATCACTTTCTGTATGCGGGCTGCGGTTACGGTGGTTCGTGTTTCCCGAAGGACGTGCAGGCGCTGGCGCAGACGGCACGTGAAAACGGGCATCGGTTGCGGATTCTCGAAGCCGTGGAAGAAGTGAACGATCTGCAAAAGGAAGTGCTCGTCGGCAAGATCATGAAGCGCATGGGCGAAGATTTGCGCGGCCGCACATTCGCCGTATGGGGCCTTGCGTTCAAGCCGAATACTGACGACATGCGCGAGGCGTCGAGCCGCCGGCTGATTGGCGCGCTGCTCGAGCGCGGTGCGACGGTTCGCGCTTATGATCCGGTCGCGCTGCCGGAAAGCCGCCGCGTATTTGCGCTCGATCTCGCACATAAACCGCAGCAACTCGAACGCCTGCATTTCGTCGAGTCACAAAAAGACGCGTTGACCGGCGCGGATGCTCTTGTGATCGTGACCGAGTGGAAGGAGTTCAAGAGCCCGGACTTCGCGCATCTGAAGAGCGAGCTCAAAATGCCGGTCATCTTCGATGGCCGCAACCTGTACGAACCCGAAGCGATGGCGGAACTCGGCATCGACTATTTTGCAATAGGACGTCCCCATGTCGAACTCCCTGCCGCCTGATGCAGCGGTGCCCGCTGTCGCTTTGAACGCTCCCGTTCCACCGGTTCCGCGTGCGCGCATCGCGGCGGCGCGTGTGCTGGTCGTCGGTGACGTGATGCTCGACCGCTATTGGTTCGGCGATGTGAACCGCATCTCGCCGGAAGCGCCTGTGCCGGTCGTGCATGTACAACGCAAGGAAGACCGGCTTGGCGGCGCGGCGAACGTGGCGCGCAACGCGGCTGCGCTGGGCGCGCAGGCGGGCTTGTTGTGCGTGGTCGGGCATGATGAGCCGGGCGAACGCATCGTGGAATTGCTGGGCGAAAGCCGGGTTACTGCGTTCCTCGAACGCGACCCCGAATTGCTCACGACCATCAAGCTGCGCGTGTTGTCGCGGCAGCAACAACTCCTGCGAGTCGATTTCGAGAATTCGCCGACGCACGAAGTCCTGAGCGCGTGTCTCGCCCGGTTTGAGACGCTCTTGCCGCAACACGATGTAATCCTGATGTCGGATTACGCGAAGGGCGGCCTGACGCATGTGACGCAAATGATCGCGAACGCGAAGCGGGCCGGCAAACCGGTGCTGGTCGACCCGAAGGGTGACGACTGGGACCGGTATCGCGGCGCCACGCTGATCACGCCGAACCGCGCGGAATTGCGCGAAGTGGTCGGGCGCTGGAGCTCGGAAGAAGATTTGCTCGCACGCGTCACGGCGCTGCGCGAATCTCTGGATCTCAGCGCGTTGCTGCTGACGAGATCGGAGGAGGGCATGACGCTCTTCACCGCCGGCCGGGTGGTCCACACGCAGGCCGATGCACGCGAAGTGTATGATGTTTCGGGTGCCGGCGACACGGTCATTGCAACCGTCGCAACCATGCTGGGCGCGGGTGTGCCGCTGGTGGACTCGATCGCTTACGCCAACCGCGCAGCGGGAATTGTCGTCGGCAAGCTGGGTACGGCGACCGTCGACTACAACGAACTTTTCGCCTGACATTTCGGCTGACTTAGCGGCTAAAACCACCATGACAATCATTGTTACCGGCGCGGCCGGGTTTATCGGCAGCAACATCGTCAAGGCGCTCAACGAGCGAGGCGAGCAGCGTGTGATCGCGGTCGACAATCTCACGCGCGCCGACAAATTCAAGAACCTGGTCGATTGCGAAGTTGACGATTACCTCGACAAGACTGAATTCGTAGCACGCTTCAAGCGTGGCGATTTCGGCAAGGTCAGGGCCATTTTCCACGAGGGCGCGTGTTCCGACACGATGGAAACCGACGGCCGCTACATGATGGACAACAACTTCCGCTATAGCCGCGATGTGCTGGATACCTGCCTGGAGCAGGGGGTGCAGTTCCTGTATGCATCGTCGGCGGCGGTGTATGGCGGATCGAGTGAGTTTGTCGAGCGCCGCGACGTCGAAAAGCCATTGAACGTGTACGGCTATTCGAAATTTCTCTTCGATCAGATCGTGCGCCAGATCCTGCCGAAAGCGCGTACCCAGATTGCCGGTTTCCGCTATTTCAACGTGTACGGGCAGCGCGAGAATCACAAAGGGCGCATGGCGTCCGTCGCGTTCCATAACTTCAATCAGTTCCGCGCCGAGGGCAGGGTCAAGCTGTTCGGCGAATACAACGGGTATGGCGCGGGTGAGCAGACGCGCGATTTCGTGTCGGTGGAAGACGTGACGAAGGTCAATCTGCACTTCTTCGATCATCCGGAGACGTCGGGTATTTTCAACCTTGGCACAGGGCGCGCGCAGCCGTTCAACGACATTGCGTCGACAGTGGTGAACTCGCTTCGGGCAATGGATGGCGAAGCGCCGTTGTCGCTGGCGGAGCTGGTGCAGCGTGGCTTGATTGAGTACATTCCGTTCCCCGACGCGTTGCGCGGCAAGTACCAATGCTTCACGCAGGCCGATCAGTCGAAGCTGCGCGCGGCGGGGTATGACGCACCGTTCCTGACGGTTCAGGAAGGTGTCGACAGGTACGTGCGTTGGCTGTTCGGTCAGCTATAAAAGCATTCGCTATCTTCATACACTGGGTCTCCCGGTCAGCGATCATCGCGGACCGGTTTTCAAGGGAGACTCACATGATCAAGAAACTTCTCGCGGCGTTCACACTGGCTGTATCCATTGGTTCGGCGTTCGCTGCCGTGGATATCAACAACGCCAATTCCGACGCGTTACGCGGCATCAAGGGCATTGGGCCGGCCAAGGCGAAAGCCATTCTCGATGAACGCGAAGCGCATGGTCCGTTCAAGGACGCGGCCGAGTTGAGCAAACGCGTCAAGGGCATGGGCGGCAAGACGGTCGAGCGCTTGCAGGCCGAAGGGCTGACCATTGGACCGGCCGGGGCGCCAGTGGTGGCTGCCGGTGCCGCCGGCAAACCGCCTGTCGCCGCGGTTACGGTCAAAAAGTAACGCGGTGTGGCGCATCGGTCGGCGCGCCGGTCGACCTGATGCGCCTTCGTTAGCCGACAGCCTGCAGACGCTTCCAACGCGCCAGGAAATCAGCCCCTCCGTCCAATAGGGCCGCCCGGCACCCGAAAACCCACTGGGCTACAATCAACAGCTTATCGACTGCAGCAACCCCACGACCGCTATGGCTTACAAGACTATCGAAGACACCATTGGCAATACACCGCTGGTGCAACTGGTCCGCATCCCGGACGACGAAATCCGCAGCCGCAATAACGTGATCCTCGGCAAGCTCGAGGGCAACAATCCGGCGGGTTCGGTGAAGGACCGCCCGGCGCTGTCGATGATCAAGAAGGCGGAAGAGCGCGGCCGCATCAAGCCCGGCGACACGCTGATCGAATCCACAAGCGGCAACACCGGTATCGCGCTCGCCATGGCCGCAGCCATTCGCGGCTACAAAATGGTGCTCCTCATGCCGGAGGACCTGTCGATCGAACGTCGCCAAAGCATGGCGGCTTACGGTGCGCAAATCGTACTCACGCCGGTTACCGGTGGCATGGAATACGCCCGCGATCTCGCCGAGCAAATGCAGCGCGACGGCAAGGGCATCATTCTCGACCAGTTCGCGAATCCGGATAACCCGCTCGCCCACTACGAGACCACCGGCCCGGAACTCTGGCGTGACACCGAAGGCCGTATCACGCATTTTGTGTCCGCCATGGGTACGACCGGCACCATCATGGGCGTGTCGCAATACCTGAAAGAAAAGAACGAGAACATCGAGATCATCGGGGCGCAGCCGGAAGAAGGCTCGCGCATCCCCGGCATCCGCAAGTGGCCCGAAGCGTATCTGCCGAAAATTTTCGATCGCAGCCGCGTGGACCGCACGGAAAACGTCAGTCAGGCCGCATCCGAGGCAATGGCGCGGCGGCTGGCATCGGTGGAAGGCATCTTTAGCGGGATTTCTTCCGGCGGCGCGTGTGAAGTGGCGTTGCGCGTGGCCCGTCAGGTCGAGAACGCGACCATCGTGTTCGTTGTTTGCGACCGCGGTGACCGTTACTTGTCGACGGGTGTGTTCCCGGCCTGACATCGGCTTGGTCATTCGCTGAGGCGAAAGCGCAAAAAAGCCCGGAATCGACCGGGCTTTTTGCATGGTGCGGGAGTCAAAGACCCTCGCCGGCTACCTCATTGCGATGCTGAACCGCCTGCATTTCCCGCCGCCATCTGCGCCTTCACCGCTTCGCCGAGCTGATATACGGCGAGTGCATAGAAGAAGCTGCGGTTGTAGCGCGTGAGCACGTAGAAGTTCTTCAGGCCAAGCGTGTATTCGGTCGCGCGGCCCGGCGTCGGCAAGTCGACGACCGTCACCGGCGTGCCCGCTTCGGCTGCGGTGTTGAGCCCCGGTTCGCTCATCAGCAGGCCCGCTTTCGTGAGTTGCGCGAGCGACCAGTGCGGCTCGGGCTGACCATCGGCGGCTGCTTGCGCAATGCCTTGGCTGCCCGCGTCGCCGGCTATCTTCCAGACCACCGGCCGTCCCGATTCCCAACCGTGCTGCTTCAGATAGTTCGCGACGCTGCCGATGGCATCGGCGGGACTGGTCCGCAAATCGATGTGTCCGTTGCCCTCGAAATCCACCGCGTACTGCACGATGCTGCTTGGCAGGAATTGCGGAATGCCGATCGCGCCCGTGTACGAACCGAGCA
The DNA here is from genome assembly GCF_001544555.2 of Caballeronia udeis. Taxonomy (GTDB): domain Bacteria; phylum Pseudomonadota; class Gammaproteobacteria; order Burkholderiales; family Burkholderiaceae; genus Caballeronia; species Caballeronia udeis. Next base: position 38,832 of record NZ_FCOK02000068.1, read on the forward strand.
CGGTAGTCGGGTCGATCTGCTGATCGTGCGTCCAGACCAGCAAATCCTCGAGATTCTTGCGGAACGTTGCTTGCCGTTCGGCGCGGTTCGGCGTGTTCGGGTAATCGAAGGTCAGCGTGGCGAGCGCATCGAGCGCGCGGAAGTTACCCATGTACCGGCCATAGATGGTTTCCACGCCGATGATCCCGACAATCGCTTCAGGCGGCACGCCGTATTGATCCGACGCGCGTTGCAGCGCGGCCTGGTTCGCGCGCCAGAATTTCACGCCGGCCGCAATGCGTACCGGCTCCACGAAACGTGCCTGATACGCGCGCCAGTTCTTGCTGGCGGGAGTGGGCGAAGGCAGCACCAGCTTCACGGCGGTCGCCGAATAGCTCACGTGATTGAACAGGTCGTGCAGAGCGGCGGAATCGAAGTCGTAGCGTGCGACGAGATCGTTGATGAACGCGTCCACATTGGGATTGTTCGCGTAACGCTGCGGCACGATCTCCTCTTCGAATACTTGCCCTTGCGGTGTGGCGGGTTGGGGTTGCGATTGCGCGACTGCCTGACCTATACCGAGTGTGCCGAGTGCGCAAACGAGGCTGGCGACTGAGGCGAGGCGCGCGGTTTGCGCCGAAAGAGGCAAGACGGTCGAAGCAAACTTGAAGTTCATAGTGTGCGTAATTGTGGCGATGTAACGCGAGGCGCGCCGGAAATGCGCGCAGGGCATACGAGAGTCGGATCAGTATAACCGACGCGTTTTCGGGACCATCCCGAAAGCCTTTCGGGCGCGCGCGGACGTTGCAAAAGCGGTGCTGTACAGCCGTGTCATTTCCGGTGTGGTAACTTAACAAGAACCCGCGCGGTGCGGCGTTCGGCCGCTGACAGTAGTGCGGCCGGAAGGGTGGCATCGCGACCGACAAAAACATCTGAACGACACGAGACACGCGGCACGGCACGCCCTGCTGCGCATACATCATGGCTACCGGCTTTTATACCCATCCAGATTGCCTTCTTCACGATATGGGGCCTTGGCATCCCGAGTGCCCCGCGCGTCTTCAGGCGATCGAGGATCAGTTGATTGCAGGCCGTATCGACACCCTGATCGGACGCGAAGAAGCACCGCTCGCGAGTGAAGAGGACCTGGCGCGGGTTCATACGCAGGCGCATATCGATTTCGTCAAGGAGACGGCGCCTTCAGTGGGCCGGGCGGAAATCGACCCGGATACGCTGATGTCGCCGGGTTCCTACCACGCGGCGTTACGCGCTGCAGGCGCCGCGGTAGCCGCCACCGACGCCGTGATCGCCGGCACCTACGACAACGCGTTCTGCAGCGTACGGCCGCCGGGACATCACGCGGAACCTGCACGTGCGATGGGCTTCTGCTTCTTCAATAACATTGCAATCGCAGCGCGTCACGCGCTTGAAGTGCACGGGCTGGAACGCGTGGCTGTCATCGATTTCGACGTGCATCACGGTAACGGCACCGAAGCCGCTTTCTCGGGAGATCCGCGCGTGCTGATGTGCAGCTTTTTCCAGCACCCGTTCTATCCGTATAGCGGCGCCGACAATCACGCATCGAACATGGTCAATCTGCCCATGCCCGCGCGTACGAAAGGCATGGCTGTGCGCGAAGCCGTCGACATGATGTGGTTGCCGAGACTCGATGAATTCAAGCCGCAGATGATCTTCGTCTCCGCAGGTTTCGACGCGCATCGCGAGGACGATCTCGGCAACATGGGTCTGGTCGAGGACGACTACACGTGGCTGACCGAGCAAATCCACGCGGTGGCGAAGCGGCATGCGAAGGGCCGGATAGTGAGCAGTCTGGAGGGCGGCTACAACCTGTCGGCGCTCGGGCGCAGCGTGGTCGCGCATGTGCGTGCGCTGGCCGATATCTGACGCTTCGGGCCAAGACTCGCGGCGGCCCCGAAACCCTATATGCGCGAACGCTCAAGCTCCGCGCGCACGAGCGTCCAGTCGATCAGCGCCTTGATCACGCGATCCCGGTCGAGGTCGTTGAGCGTCTCGTGATAACTGCCTTCCAGCATCATCAGGGTGCTATCCATCGACCCGGCGCTGGCTTCGAATTCGCGGCTGCCGTCGGGATTGGTGAGTGCGTCCTGCGTGCCGTGGAACACGAACAGCGGCAATTCGATCGACGTGCGTTGAGCAGCAATGCGGCGCATGGCGGCCACGATCTGCGCCGCCGTGCGGGCGGGTATTGCCCGATGATGGACCAGCGGATCGCGCCGGTTCGCCTCGACCACGCCGTGTGCACGGGACAATGTGGCCGGATCGATGACCAGCGCGGGAAAGTGCGGCATCAACCGGCTGATCAGGCCGCCCAGCCTGAGTTTCCAGCGCGGCGCGTTGGCCGGCGGTTTGAGGGCGGCACTCGACAGGATCAGCCCGGCCAGTTTCCGGCCATTTGCAGGCAGACGCTCGGCGGCATAAAGCGCGGCGATGGCGCCGCCCATGCTATGTCCCATCAGGAACAGCCGGATGTTCAGCGGCGCTAGTGTCCGCGACGTCAAGCAGGGCGTCGGTGTCGAGCAGATAGTCGTCGAAGGACTCGATCCACACGCGTTCGCCGGGCGATTTGCCGTGGCCGCGCAGATCCACGGCAATCAATTCGATGCCCGCCGCGTTCAGGCGCAGCGCCAGCGCGTCGTAGCGGCGTGCATGTTCGGCCAGCCCGTGCACCAGAGCGATTCGGGCCAGCGGTTCAGGGAACGTGGCGGCGGCTTGCCATCGATGAAGATGAAGGTCGATGCCATCGCTGGTGGTGATGCTGCTGGTCGAGTACGTGCTGTGCGCGGTTTTTTGCATGGCATGTCGGCAAAATGGGATTCCGCAGATGATAGTCGCCACTTGCCTGACTGGCCGCTGCTCGTCTGGAGCAAAAGGGTCATAAAAACCGCTGGCGGCAAAATTGCAAATGTTTAGAGCACATTCCCGATTGCCATCCATGCCGTTCTACGCGTAAAATAGAACGATCGTGCTGTAAAAATAAGCGTCTACTGATTGTGCAAAGCCTGACGGACTCATCGCGAGCCGGCCGTAAGCATTCGGCGGCGGGAGTCACTCGTTATAATGGGCTTGGGATGATGTATTCGTAACTTAGGAGCGTGTGCATGAAAATCTTGGTGCCAGTCAAACGCGTGGTCGACTACAACGTGAAAGTCCGGGTAAAGCCGGATGGCAGCGCAGTGGACATCGCGAACGTGAAGATGTCGATGAATCCGTTCGATGAAATCGCCGTGGAAGAAGCCGTGCGCCTGCGCGAAGCGGGCGTGGCGACCGAAGTGATCGCCGTGTCGTGCGGCGTGACGCAATGTCAGGAAACGCTGCGTACGGCGCTTGCGATCGGTGCGGACCGCGCGATCCTGGTCGAATCCACTGAGGAATTGCAGCCGTTGGCAGTCGCCAAGATTTTGAAGGCGCTGGTCGACAAGGAGCAGCCGCAACTGATCATCCTCGGCAAGCAGGCCATTGATGACGACTCGAATCAGACGGGCCAGATGCTCGCCGCGCTCGCCGGTTTGCCGCAAGCGACCTTCGCCTCGAAGGTGACGGTCGCCGACGGCAAAGCCACGGTGGCGCGTGAAGTCGATGGCGGCTCGGAAACGCTGTCGCTGACGTTGCCCGCCGTGGTTACCACGGACTTGCGCCTGAACGAGCCGCGTTACGTGACGCTGCCCAACATCATGAAGGCCAAGAAGAAGCCGATGGAAACGCTTAAACCCGCGGACCTGGGTGTGGACGTTACGCCGCGCCTGAAGACGCTGAAGGTTGCTGAGCCGCCGCAGCGTTCCGCAGGCGTGAAGGTGCCGGACGTGAAGACGCTGGTCGAGAAGTTGAAGACCGAAGCCAAGGTTCTGTGAGGGAGTTTCCAAAGTGACCATTCTTGTAATTGCAGAACACGACAACGCATCTGTGAAAGCGGCGACGTTGAACACCATCGCGGCGGCTCAAAAGATCGGTGGCGATATCCACGTGCTGATCGCTGGTTCGAACGCGCAGGCAGCAGCCGATGAGGCAGCGAAGATTGCGGGCGTAGCGAAGGTATTGCTTGCCGATGCACCGCAACTCGCCGATGGCCTGGCAGAGGTTATCGACGCAACAGTGGTGCAGATCGCGAAGAACTACTCGCATATCCTGGCTCCGGCGACCCCGTACGGCAAGAACATCGCCCCGCGTATTGCCGCTCATCTGGATGTGGCGCAGATCAGCGACATCACGGCAGTGGACAGCCCGGATACGTTCGAGCGTCCGATCTACGCGGGCAATGCCATCGCCACGGTTCAATCGAGCGACGCGATCAAGGTCATCACGGTTCGCACCACGGGTTTCGATCCGGTGGCGGCTGAAGGCGGCAGTGCTTCAGTGGAGAAGATCGAAGCCTCGGCGGACACGGGTATTTCGAAGTTCGTGAGCCGCGAGCTGACGAAGCTGGACCGGCCGGAGCTGACGTCGGCACAGATCATCGTGTCGGGCGGACGGGGGTTGGGCAGCGGCGAGAACTACACGAAAGTGCTCGAGCCGCTGGCGGACAAACTCGGTGCGGCGCTGGGCGCATCGCGTGCGGCAGTGGATGCGGGGTTCGTTCCCAACGACTATCAGGTCGGTCAGACCGGCAAGATCGTGGCGCCTAACCTGTACGTTGCCGTCGGTATCTCGGGTGCGATCCAGCATCTGGCCGGGATGAAGGACTCGAAGGTGATCGTCGCGATCAACAAGGACGCTGAAGCGCCAATCTTTGGCGTCGCGGACTACGGCCTCGTGGGAGATTTGTTCACGGTGGTGCCGGAACTCGTGAAAGAACTTGGCTGATCATTCCTAGGGCCATCGGCTGGAAAGAAAGCAAGATCGCAAAAAGGGGCGACATACGTGCGCCCCTTTTCACATCTGTTGGGGGAGACAAGACATGAGCTATAGAGCGCCCGTCAAGGACATGCTGTTCGTGATGAAGGAACTAGCCGGCATAGAAAGCATCGCAGCGCTGCCAGGTTTGGAGGACGCCAGTCTCGACACCGCACAGGCCGTGCTTGAAGAGGCAGCGCGCTTTAACAATGAAGTGGTTGCGCCGTTGAACGTCGAAGGCGACAGGAATCCAAGCTTCTGGAAGAACGGCGAGGTCACGACTACGCCCGGTTTTAAAGAGGCTTTCCGTCAGTTCGGCGAGGGCGGCTGGCAAGGCGTGCTGCATCCGGTCGAGTACGAAGGCCAGGGGTTGCCCAAGCTGATCGCGACCCCCTGCATCGAAATGCTGAACGCGGCGAACCTGTCGTTCGCGTTGTGCCCGCTGCTCACCGATGGCGCTATTGAAGCGTTGCTGACCGCGGGGACCGAGGAGCAGAAGCAACTCTACGTGCCCAAGCTGATTTCAGGCGAATGGACCGGCACGATGAACCTCACCGAACCGCAAGCCGGTTCCGATCTCGCGCTGGTCCGCACCCGCGCCGAGCCGCAGGGCGATGGTACGTTCAAGCTCTTCGGCACGAAGATTTTCATCACCTACGGCGAGCACGATATGGCGAAGAATATCGTCCATCTCGTGCTGGCGCGTACGCCCAACGCGCCCGACGGCGTGAAGGGCATCTCGCTCTTCCTGGTGCCGAAATTCATCACCGATGACAACGGTACGCTCGGCGCTCGCAACGACGTGCATTGCGTATCGATTGAGCACAAGCTCGGGATCAAGGCGAGTCCGACAGCCGTGCTGCAATTCGGCGATCACGGTGGCGCCGTCGGCCAGTTGATCGGCGAGGAAAACCGCGGGCTGGAGTACATGTTCATCATGATGAACGCGGCGCGTTTTGCGGTCGGGATGCAGGGTGTGGCGGTGTCGGAGCGGGCGTATCAGAAGGCCGTCGAGTTCGCGAAGGATCGTGTGCAAAGCCGGCCTGTCGATGGCTCCGCCAAACAGCCGGTGTCGATCATTCATCACCCCGACGTGCGTCGCATGCTCTTGACCATGCGCGCACTGACCGAAGCGTCACGCGCGTTGGCTTATGTGGCGGCGGCGCATTGCGACTTTGCGCATCATCATCCTGACGAGGCCACGCGGGCCAGCCATCAGGCGATCTACGAGTTTCTCGTGCCGATCGTGAAGGGCTGGAGCACGGAGCTTTCCATCGATGTCGCGAGCCTCGGCGTGCAGGTTCATGGCGGCATGGGATTCATCGAAGAAACGGGCGCGGCGCAGTACTACCGCGATGCGCGCATTCTCACCATCTACGAAGGCACGACCGCGATCCAGGCCAACGACCTGATTGGACGCAAGACCGTGCGTGACGGCGGTGCGACGGCGCGGGCGATTTTTGCGCAGATGGATCAGACCATCGCGCAGCTGGCCGGGCGTGACGGACAGGCGTTCGAGTCGATGCATCGGCATTTGAGCGCAGGAAGCCTGGCGTTGGCACGGGTGGTCGAGTTCGTGGTGGCCAAGGTGAAAAGCGATCCGAACGCGGTCTTCGCTGGCAGCGTGCCGTATCTGAAGCTGGCCGGCATTGTGTTGGGCGGATGGCAAATGGCGCGCGCGCTGCTGGTGGCGTCGGACAAGCGTGGCGAGGACGAGGCGTTTTATGGCGCCAAGATCGCGACGGCTCAGTTTTTCGCGGAGCATATTTTGTCGCAAGCGCCGGGGATTGAAGCGTCCATCGTCAGCGGTGATGGGCAGGAAGGGTATCTCGCGTTGAATGAGGACCAGTTCTGATTTGATGCGGTTAAGCGGGCCCATGAAAAAATGCCGTCCGACGTAAGTCGGACGGCATTTTTTTTGAAGCATGCGCTCGCAGCTACACCTGAAAATCCAACTCACGCACCTGCATACGACGGCCGCGTGCTCGTATGCGTTTCGCCCAGATACCGGTGCACCGACAAATCGTCGGACTGGATCGCCGGCTGTTTGCCCGACATCAGGTCGGCCAGCATTTGGCCCGATCCGCATGACATGGTCCATCCCAGCGTGCCGTGGCCCGTGTTAAGGAACAGGTTTGGCACTGGCGTACGGCCAACGATAGGCGTGCCGTCCGGTGTCATGGGGCGCAAGCCGGTCCAGAACGATGCCTTCGCGGTGTCTCCACCGCCAGGAAACAGGTCGTTCACGCACATTTCCAGCGTTTCGCGACGCGCCTGGCTCAGCGATTTGTCGAAACCTACGATCTCCGCCATTCCGCCAACGCGAATCCGGTCGTCGAAACGGGTGATCGCGATCTTGTACGTTTCGTCAAGCACGGTGGAAACCGGCGCGGCGCTTTCGTTCACGATGGGTGCAGTGATCGAATAGCCCTTCAGCGGATACACGGGGATATCCACAAGACTGCCCAGCAATTTCGTGGAATATGAACCCAGCGCAACAACGTATGAATCACCGCGGACCAACTCGCTCCCGCACTGCACGCCGGCTATCCGGCCAGCGCTCATCGCGAGCGCGTCGATTGGCGTGTTGTAGCGGAACTTCACACCGAGTTGTTCAGCCATTGCCGCGAGGCGGGTAGTGAATTTCTGGCAATCGCCGGTTTCGTCGTTCGGCAGGCGCAAACCGCCGGTCAGCTTGTGCGACACGGCCGCAAGCGCCGGTTCCGCACTGTGCAACTCGGCCGGCGTGAGCAATTCGAACGGCACGTTCGCATCGCGCAACACGGCGATGTCCTTCGCGGCGCCATCCAGTTGCTGCTGGGTCCGGAAAACCTGCAGCGTGCCGCCGGTGCGGCCCTCGTAATTAATGCCCGTGTCCGCGCGCAGCGCCTGGAGGCAATCGCGGCTGTATTCGGCCAGGCGCACCATGCGGCCCTTGTTGACCGAATAACGCGCCTGCGTGCAGTTCTGCAGCATCTGCCACATCCACTTCAATTGAAACGACGTTCCGTCCAGACGGATGGCGAGCGGGGCGTGTTTCTCGAACATCCATTTGATCGCCTTGAGCGGCACGCCAGGCGCAGCCCACGGCGACGCGTAACCGGGCGAGATCTGTCCCGCGTTTGCGAAACTTGTCTCCAGCGCCGGTCCTGCCTCACGATCGATCACGGTCACTTCGTGCCCCGCGCGCGCCAGATAGTAGGCGCTCGTAACACCGACAACACCGCTTCCCAGAATTACGACTCGCATGTCTTGCTCCGTGCAAATTGACATTCCGCCGGTCATTCGCTTCGTTTTCGACTGAAGCCGTGTGAGTAGCGGGTTACATAGTGGTATCGACTATAGTATTGATACTTAGGCAGTTTTTGTTATTGTATTTGTTCACGTTTTAGTGGAAAGCAATGAGAACACAACGAAATTCAGTACGAGAACTCGATAAGATCGATCACCGTATCCTGAAGATCCTTCAACAGGACGGCCGTATCGCGATGAAAGACCTGGCCGAGCAGGTCGGGCTCTCGGTGACGCCCTGCATTGAGCGCGTCAAGCGCATGGAGCGCGACCAGGTGATCGAGGGGTATTACGCACGGGTGAATCCCCATCAGTTGGGGGCGTCGCTGCTGGTGTTTGTCGAGATCACCCTCGATCACAAAAGCGGCAACATGTTCGAGCAGTTCAGGCGCGAAGTGCAGCGAATTCCGGAGGTTCTGGAATGCCATCTCGTTTCCGGCGATTTCGACTACCTGATCAAGGCGCGTATTGGCCAAATGGCCGACTACCGCAAGCTGCTCGGCGACATCCTGCTGCAACTGCCAGGCGCCGTACAGTCGAAAAGTTATGTGGTGATGGAGGAAATCAAGGAAACGCTGACCATCGCCGTGGACGCCTGAAATGAGCTTGCGATTGAGGTAATTTACTGTATATTTATACAGTATTTTCCCGTCTTCATTGCTGCCTTCATTCCCGGCCATGGCTTCTCGCGACCACGAATATCCTGTTGCTCCACCCGCGCCGCTCAAGGGCCGCGGGGCGGTCACGAACATGCAGGGGCGCTACGAGAAGGACGAACGCGAGCGTGTAGACGACGGTTGGACGCACATCAGTGAGGAGGGGGAAACGGATGACACGCCGGCGTTGCGCACGCAGGTGTTCGAGGAGCGTGCGAAGAGCATCCTGACGCGCAATTCGTCACCTGATATCCCGTTCGGGGTATCGCTTAACCCGTACCGTGGCTGCGAGCATGGCTGTATCTATTGCTTTGCGCGGCCAACGCATAGTTATCTGGGGTTATCGCCGGGACTGGATTTCGAAAGCCGGATCTACGCCAAGATCAATGCCGGAGAATTGCTTGAGCGTGAGTTGGATAAACCGTCCTATCAGCCGGAGCCAATCGCGCTGGGCGTGATTACGGACGCGTACCAGCCGGTCGAGCGGAATCTGCATATCACGCGGCGGGTGATCGAGATCCTGAGCGAACGCGGGCATCCGTTCGCGGCTATCACGAAGTCGTCGCTGATCGAGCGGGATATCGACCTGCTCGCACCCATGGCGCAGAAGGGCCAGGTCATGGCTGCCATCACCATCACCACGCTGGATGCGGATATCGCCCGCACGCTTGAACCGCGCGCCGCCACGCCTTCAAGAAGGCTGCGAACTATCCGGGCGCTGACCGAGGCGGGTATTCCGGTCGGCGTCAGCGTCGCACCCATGATTCCGTTCGTCACGGAACCGGACATGGAGCGAGTGCTGGAAGCATGCGCACAGGCGGGCGCAACGAGTGCGAGTTATATCGTTTTGCGCTTGCCGTGGGAGGTGGCGCCGCTGTTCAAGGGCTGGCTCGCGGCACATTTTCCCGATCGTGCGGAGCGTGTGATGGGGCGTGTGCGCGATATGCGCGGCGGCAAGGACTACGACTCGGATTTCTCGAAGCGGATGAAAGGCGAAGGTTTATGGGCCGATATGCTCAAGCAGCGCTTTCATCAGGCAACGAAGCGGCTTGGCCTGAATCAACGGCAGCGCGGAATTCTGGATATGTCTGAATTTCGGCATGTCGAGCGGCCGACGGGTAGAAGTCCGCGCGCAGTCGTGGATAGTGCGCAGATGAAGTTGTTTTGAGGCGCGGCGGCAGCGACCACCAGGCAGAGTCGCTGCTGCTGTGGCAAACGTTACTGCGACAACTCTTTAGCCGCTTGAACCTGACCTTCGAAGTACGTCTGGAAGGTGACTGCAAGGCCCGCCATCAGCAGGAACGCACCAAAGAGCAAAGCAAAGATCACGACGAAAATGACCGCCCAGCCGGATTCACTATGCTGGCCGGTTTGCGGATTGAACTGAGCGTCCCATTTGTCGTCGGGGCGCAAGCCATAGACGATCGCCGACAAGAACGCTGCCAGCAACGAAATGGCGCCCGGCACGACCATGATCCAGCCGAGCATTGACGCTCGATCGGTTGCAGCGAGCAGCATGTAACCGGCCACGCCCAGCAGGATGCCAACAATATGCGCCCAGCCGAATTTGTCGCGCAAACCATACAGATAGAAGCGATGCGCACCAATGCTGCCGAAAAAGAAGGCGAGCGCGGCGGTCAGCGTTTTCGAGCGGAAACGCCCGTTTGACGTCGGATTCGATGGGGGCATTGCAGCGGACGGCGGGTTGTTCATCGGGAAACGAAAAGGAAAGTGCGGTGAGCGGTGCGGGCGGATTGGCGCAAAAGGCAATATTTTCGCGCCGACGCGGCATTCTACGCCCGCGGGAGTCGGGCGCTCACGCGGCCAATCGGCTCAGTATTCGGTGTGACTCCGGTGTGACCCGGTCACCGCAAAGTCACGGTTGGGCGTATGTAATCCGTAATCCGCTAGGTTGCGCCGGCGTAGTCGTCGCTGGCGAGAAGCGAGTCGTGTTCCGCGATCACGAATCATCGCCAGAAAGCGCTTTGCCGGTGAAAGTCATGAGGGAGTCCAGGCCTGTCGCCCCAAAATGACAGATCGCGCCGCTTGGCGAAGCCTTGAAAAACCCGCTGCACGCCGCGTCAGGGCGAGCGATGGCCAGTCGAATGGCACGCCGCAGGCCAGGTTCCATCTTGATTAATCGACGCAAGTGTTTGTTAAGGCTCCGTTTTGCCGCTATAATCGCGTGTTTTGGTAGTTCCGAACCCCGGTTTTCAAGGATTTCAGCATGGTTATCATCCGCTTGGCTCGTGGCGGCTCCAAGAAGCGCCCGTTTTACAATATCGTCGCAACTGATTCGCGTAGCCGCCGTGATGGCCGCTTCATCGAACGCGTGGGTTTCTACAACCCGGTCGCGACCAAAGGCGAATCGCTGCGTATCGCCCAGGACCGCCTGACGTACTGGCAAGACAACGGCGCGCAGTTGTCGCCGACGGTTGCACGTCTGGTCAAGCAATCGCAACAAGCTCAGCCGGCTGCTTAAGTGCGCTTGCTGCAGTCGATCGTGCGGGTACTGGTGATCCGATCGAATATCGCTGCCAAGGTTCGCGGGAGATTGGCTCATGTCGACGCGTGATTCTGCTTCAGACTCAGGTTTGGCAGCCGCACGTGGCGAAAAGCCTGAGCAGAACGAAGCCACGTTTGGCGCGTTTGTCAGTAAGCCGGCAGCGCGTCGCGTGGCTATCGACGCTTCAGATAGCGCAGGATCGATCGAGTCCGTAGAAAGTTTGCCTGATGACGCCATTGAAGTGGGTGCGATCGTCGACGCTTACGGACTGAAGGGCTGGGTCAAGATTGCGCCGCACGCGCATGCGGGTCATGGCGGCGACGCAATGCTCGCGGCAAAGCGGTGGTGGCTGGTCAAGGGAAACGAGCGCAAGGCGGTTCGGTGCCTGCAGTCGAAAGTGCATAGCGACACGGTCGTCGCGCACTTTGCCGGTTGTGATGACCGCGACACGGCGTACGCGTTGCGGGGTCACAGCATCCATGTGTTGCGCAGCGACTTCCCGAAGCTGACTGGCAATGACGAATTCTACTGGGTCGATCTGATCGGCCTCGAGGTCGTGAATGACGCGGACATGGCTTTAGGCCAGGTCGCGGGCATGATCGACAACGGCGCGCATTCCATCATGCGCGTGGAATTTCCGACAACGGCCAAGGACGGTTCGCCCGCCACTGGCGAGCGGCTGATTCCGTTTGTCGGCGTATATGTCAAAACAGTGGATCAGGCGGCGCGCAGGATTGTCGTCGACTGGGACGCTGACTATTGATTCATAGATCACTGCAAGGAGAGAGCGATGCAGTTTGACGTCGTGACGCTCTTTCCCGAGATGTTTCGCGCGCTGACCGATTGGGGTATCACCAGCCGGGCAGTGAAGCAGGAACGGTTTGGTCTGCGCACGTGGAATCCTCGCGATTTCACCACGGACAATTATCGGACTATCGATGATCGCCCGTACGGTGGCGGTCCCGGCATGGTCATGCTGGCGCGGCCGCTGGAAGATGCGATTTCGGCCGCGAAAGCGGCGCAGTCGGAGCAGGGCATCAGCGGATCGCGTGTGGTGATGATGTCGCCGCAGGGCAAGACGCTGAATCATGAGCGGGTGATGCAGTTCGCTCAGGAACCCGGTCTCGTGGTGCTGTGCGGCCGTTATGAAGCCATCGACCAGCGCTTGATCGATCGTGTGGTCGACGAAGAAGTGAGCCTCGGCGACTTTGTGTTGTCGGGCGGCGAATTGCCGGCCATGGCGCTCATGGACGCAGTGGTGCGCCAGTTGCCCGGCGTGCTGAACGACTCGCAGTCGGCTGTGCAGGACAGTTTCGTCGATGTGCTGCTCGATTGCCCGCATTACACCCGCCCGGAAGAATACGGCGGTGTGCGGGTTCCGGATGTGCTGCTGGGCGGCCATCACAAGGAAATCGAGGCGTGGCGCCGGCGTGAAGCGCTCAAGAATACGCAGGAAAAGCGACCCGATCTGATCGAAAAGGCGCGCAGGAATAAAATGTTGAGCCGTGCCGATGAGGCATGGCTCGCAAGTCTCGCCAAGGAACGATCGAAAGCGCAGTAGGCTTTGGAACGCAAAATACAAGGCGAGACGAAAGGGCGGTGCCAGGCTTGTGAATTCAAGCGGGCGCCAGATGTGAACCCATCCTCTACCGGGGCCACTAATATGGCAAACAACTCCGGCAAGATGGCTCCAGGAGTCAGTAATGAATCTGATTGAACAACTTGAGAAAGAAGAAATCGCGCGCGCACTCGGCGAGAAGTCGATTCCCGAATTCGCCCCCGGCGATACGGTGATCGTCAGCGTCAACGTGGTTGAAGGTACGCGCAAGCGTGTCCAGGCTTACGAAGGCGTTGTGATCTCGAAGCGCAACCGTGGTTTGAACTCGAATTTCATCGTCCGCAAGATTTCGTCGGGCGAAGGCGTCGAGCGTACGTTCCAGACCTACTCGCCGCTGCTCGCGAGCATTGTCGTGAAGCGTCGTGGTGACGTGCGTCGTGCGAAGCTGTACTACCTGCGCGATCGTTCGGGCAAGTCGGCTCGGATCAAGGAAAAGCTCGTGTCGAAAGACCGCGCTGCTGCCAAGGCGTAATAAACTATACCGAAGCTGCACCTTGCTGCATCGGAAAAAAGCACCTTCACGGGTGCTTTTTTCTTTGGTGTGGTCAAATTGTGTTTTGCGCTTCACTCGAGTCTTGTTCGCGGTTTTTAACCACTGCCTTTTTTAGAAGCAGAACCACCCAAGAACTAAAGCCCCTCGTGTCTCAACCCAAGCTGTCGACTCCCCGAATCCTCGTGCCTGAGATCTTGCCGATCGAATCGACCGGCGCAGATCTGCCGCCTGTGCGCGGCGAAGTCCTGACGCCGGCCGGACTGCGCGCGCGGTTCAAGCAGACGCTCGACTGGACGCCGGACGCGCGCGACGACAGGATCAAGGCGCTGGGCGGCGATCCACGGGTGGCATCGGTGCTGATCGCTCTGGTGTTGCGGGAGACAGGCCTGACCGTGCTGCTCACGCAACGTGCGGATCATCTTTCGAATCATGCGGGGCAGATCAGCTTTCCGGGGGGACGTCGCGAGCCGGAAGACCAGGACGCTACCGCGACCGCGCTTCGTGAAGCGCAAGAGGAAGTCGCCCTGGAGGCGAAGCATGTGGAAGTACTGGGTGAGCTGCCTGACTATCTGACGGGCACGGGTTTCCGTGTGACGCCGGTCGTGGCGCTGGTACACCCCCCGTTCGAACTCCATGCCGATACCCTCGAAGTCGCCGATATCTTCGAAGTCCCGCTCGCGTTTCTCATGAACCCGGCCAATCACCAGGTCCGCGTGTTTCGTTGGGAAGGGGGCGAGCGTCGTTTTTTTGCGATGCCTTTTTCACCTGCCGAGAATGTGGCTCCCTATTTCATCTGGGGCGCAACGGCGGGTATGTTACGCAATTTCTATCGCTTCCTCGCGGCTTGACGCCCAATGTGCCAGGACCCGGCTAGTCGTGCAGCCGATGTGTCCCTCTGGCGCGGACGGTGCTGTGCTATCGTTACAAGAAATTCGTAAAACTCGAATGTCTCGGCGCATCGCATGACTTTTTTCTCCGTATTGCTGGCTCTCATCATTGAGCAGTTGCGCGCGCTCTCGCCGCAGAATCCCATTTCGGCGTTGCTTCAGTACCATGCGGAATCCGCGGCTCATGGCTTCGACGCCGGCAAGCAGCGGCACGGCGTGCTCGCCTGGCTAGTGGTCGTGGTGCCATGGACGTTAGCCGTCGGGCTCATCTATTACGTGCTCTATCGGATCAACTTCGCGCTGGCGTTCCTCTGGAACGTCGTGATCGTGTATTTCACGTTGGGCTTTCGGCAGTTCAGCCACTATTTCACCGACATCCATCTCGCGCTGAACAACGACGACGTACCGCGGGCTCGCGAGATCCTCAACGAGTGGACCGGCATTGACACGCTGGACATGCCCGTCAGCGAGATTGTTCGGCACACCTTGGTTCATGCGGTCGTGGCGTCGCATCGGCACGTGTTCGGCGTGTTCTTCTGGTTCCTGATTCCGATCGGACCGGCCGGCGCGGTGTTTTATCGCATTGCCGAGTATCTGGCGAGGTCGTGGGTCCAGCCGACCGATGAACGCACCCCGGCGTTTTCCACCTTCGCGCAGCGGGCGTTCTTTTTCATCGACTGGGTGCCGGCGCGGCTGACAGCGCTGGGCTTCGCCATTGTCGGGAATTTCGAGGACGCTATTTATGCGTGGCGTAATCACGCCCGGCAATGGCCCGATGCCAACGAAGGGGTGTTGCTCGCGGCCGGGAGCGGGGCGCTGGGGGCTCGGTTGGCGGGGCCGTTAGCGGAGCCGCTGAGCGTCGAGGCTTTGGCGGTCGGCGATGCCAGTCCGCTGCCCGTTGGCGATGACTGCACGCCCAGGACGCTTCAGTCCGCCGTGGGCCTCGTCTGGCGTGCCGTGATTCTCTGGATGCTGTTGTTGCTCATGCTGAGCATTGCGGTGTGGCTGGGCTGAGCGCATTGCTGTCTGGCCTCAAAGAGGGTGTAATTAGTTTTGTGTAAACGGTCATTTGGCAGGAGACTGCCAGCATCCAGGAGCAACGATGACCGTAGCG
>NZ_FCOK02000069.1 GCF_001544555.2 Caballeronia udeis
AAGAAGGTCTGCGCTTCGCTATCCGTGAAGGCGGTCGTACCGTCGGCGCTGGTGTCGTCGCCAAGGTTCTCGAGTAAAATCCTGAGCTTGCTTCAAAAAAGCTGTAATTTGTAGTCGTGCCCGGAGCCGGGCGCACGCACCTTGCTGGTGCCCGGCTCCATGCTCTTTTACCAAATCGACGGTGCAACACCGTCTCGCTCTTTCAAGGAATTGTCATGGCAAACCAGAAAATCCGCATTCGCCTGAAGGCTTTCGACTATCGTCTGATCGATCAATCGGCAGCTGAAATCGTCGATACGGCTAAGCGGACTGGCGCAATTGTACGTGGTCCGGTGCCGCTGCCGACCCGCATCCAACGTTTTGACATCCTGCGTTCGCCGCACGTCAACAAGACGTCGCGCGATCAGCTCGAAATCCGTACCCACCAACGCCTGATGGACATCGTCGATCCGACGGACAAGACCGTTGACGCGTTGATGAAGCTCGACCTGCCGGCTGGTGTGGACGTGGAAATCAAGTTGCAATAAGTTTTACCAAGCGCTGCTCTCGCGAGGAGCGGCGCTAAGTCTTTGATTGCTTGCGGAAAACGAAAAGCCTTGTTATACTCCAAGGCTTTTCGCGCATTTGCGCAAAAAAGTCGGTTTCTTTCTTAAGAATGAGTTCTCAAGAATTAGCCGGCATTTTGTAAATCAGCCCCGACCAATCGCAGTTGGGAATGGAGAAAACGATGAGCCTTGGACTCGTAGGTCGCAAGGTTGGCATGACCCGTATCTTTACGCCTGAAGGGGATTCGATTCCCGTCACCGTATTGGACGTGTCGGACAACCGCGTGACGCAGATCAAGTCTGTAGAAACGGATGGTTACATCGCCGTTCAAGTTGCATTCGGCACTCGCCGCGCATCGCGCGTGACGAAGCCGCTGGCAGGTCACCTTGCCAAAGCCGGCGTACAAGCTGGTGAAGTTCTCAAAGAATTCCAGATCGATTCCGCTAAGGCTGCCGAGTTGTCGAACGGTACCGTGATCGGTACGGACATCTTCGAAGTGGGCCAGAAAGTCGACGTGCAAGGCGTGTCGATCGGTAAGGGCTACGCCGGTACCATCAAGCGTCACAACTTCGCTTCGGGTCGCGCATCGCACGGTAACTCGCGTTCGCACAACGTCCCTGGTTCGATCGGTATGGCGCAGGATCCGGGTCGTGTTTTCCCGGGTAAGCGCATGACGGGTCACATGGGCGACGAAACGGTTACGGTGCAAAACCTCGTGATCGCTCGTATCGATACCGACCGTCATCTGTTGCTGGTCCGTGGCGCTGTTCCTGGTGCCAAGGGCGGTAAGGTCTTCGTGACGCCGGCTGTCAAGGCTCGCGCTGTGAAAGGAGCGAAATAATGGAACTTAAGCTCCTGAGCGCCAATGGTCAGGAAGGCACGGGTGTTAACGCATCGGACGTCGTGTTCGGTCGCGATTACAACGAAGCCCTGATCCATCAGGTCGTCACGGCCTATCAGGCCAACGCACGTAGCGGTAACCGCGCGCAGAAGGATCGTGAGCAAGTCAAGCACACGACCAAGAAGCCGTGGCGTCAAAAGGGCACGGGCCGCGCTCGTGCCGGTATGTCGTCGAGCCCGTTGTGGCGCGGCGGTGGCCGTATCTTCCCGAATTCGCCGGAAGAAAACTTTTCGCACAAGGTCAACAAGAAGATGCATCGCGCAGGTCTCTGCTCGATCTATTCGCAGCTGGCCCGTGAAGGTCGCATCGTGGTCGTCGACGAGATGACCCTCGAAGCGCCGAAGACCAAGCTGTTGGCCGAAAAATTCAAGGCAATGGGTCTCGAGTCCGTCCTGGTCATCACTGACACGGTCGACGAAAACCTGTACCTCGCGTCGCGCAATCTGGCCCACGTGGCCGTTGTCGAGCCGCGTTACGCCGACCCGCTCTCGTTGATCTACTTCAAGAAGATCGTGATTACGAAGGCTGCGGTCGCCCAGATCGAGGAGTTGCTGTCATGAGCGAGATTCGCAAGAACGATCATCGTTTGATGCAGGTCCTGCTCGCGCCGGTGATCTCCGAAAAGGCGACGCTGGTGGCCGACAAGAACGAGCAAGTTGTGTTCGAGGTCGCGCCCGATGCCACGAAGCAGGAAGTCAAGGCTGCTGTCGAGCTGCTGTTCAAGGTAGAAGTCAATTCCGTCAACGTGCTGGTCACGAAGGGTAAAGCCAAGCGCTTTGGCCGCTTCATGGGCAAGCGCAAGGACGTGAAGAAGGCGTATGTCTGCCTGAAGCCCGGCCAGGAAATCAACTTTGAAGCGGAGGCCAAGTAATCATGGCAATCGTAAAAGTTAAGCCGACTTCGCCGGGTCGCCGCGCGATGGTCAAGGTGGTCAACAAGGATCTGTACAAGGGCAAGCCGCACGCAGCGCTGCTCGACGCACAGTCCGTGACCGCCGGCCGGAATAACTCCGGTCGCATCACGACGCGTCACAAAGGTGGCGGTCACAAGCAACACTACCGTATGGTCGATTTCCGTCGCGACAAGGACGGCATTCCGGCAAAGATCGAACGTCTTGAGTACGATCCGAACCGTAGCGCGAACATTGCGCTGGTTCTGTACGCAGACGGCGAGCGCAAGTACATCATCGCTCCGAAGGGTGCGACGGTGGGTCAGTCGTTGATGTCTGGTTCGGAAGCGCCGATCCGCTCGGGTAACACCCTGCCGATTCGCAATATTCCGGTCGGTACGACGATTCACTGCATCGAGATGCTGCCGGGCAAGGGCGCGCAAATGGCGCGTTCGGCTGGTACGTCCGCCATGCTGCTGGCTCGTGAAGGTACGTACGCTCAGGTTCGCCTGCGTTCGGGTGAAATTCGCCGCGTGCACGTTGAGTGCCGCGCGACGATCGGTGAAGTTGGCAACGAAGAGCATAGCCTCCGTCAAATCGGTAAGGCTGGTGCTAACCGCTGGCGCGGTATCCGCCCGACGGTGCGTGGCGTTGCAATGAACCCGGTCGATCACCCGCACGGTGGTGGTGAAGGTAAGACGGCAGCAGGTCGCGATCCGGTCAGCCCGTGGGGAACCCCGGCTAAGGGTTATCGCACCCGCAGCAATAAGCGCACGACGACGATGATCGTTCAGCGCCGTCACAAGCGCTAAGGAGTAAGCAATGGCACGTTCTGTTAAAAAAGGTCCGTTCTGCGACGCTCATTTGCTGAAGAAGGTTGAGGCTGCCGCAGCTGCGCGTGACAAGAAACCGATCAAGACCTGGTCGCGTCGTTCGACGATCCTGCCGGATTTCATCGGTCTGACGATCGCCGTGCATAACGGCCGTCAACACGTCCCGGTGTATGTTTCGGAAAACATGGTCGGCCACAAACTTGGCGAGTTCGCATTGACCCGTACGTTCAAGGGTCATGCAGCCGACAAGAAGGCCAAGAAATAAGGGGCTATCAAGATGGAAGTAAAAGCTATTCATCGCGGTGCCCGCATCTCGGCGCAGAAAACGCGTCTTGTGGCTGACCAGATCCGTGGTTTGCCGGTCGACAAGGCGCTGAACGTTCTTACGTTCTCGCCGAAGAAGGCGGCGGGTATTGTCAAGAAGGTCGTGCTGTCGGCGATCGCGAATGCGGAACACAACGAAGGCGCCGACATCGATGAGCTCAAAGTAACGAGCATCATGGTCGACAAGGCCGCTTCCCTGAAGCGATTCACCGCGCGCGCAAAAGGCCGTGGCAACCGCATCGAGAAGCAATCCTGTCACATCACTGTGACAGTCGGGAATTAAGGAGCCATACGATGGGACAAAAAATTCATCCGACAGGCTTCCGTCTGGCTGTCAGCCGAAATTGGGCATCGCGTTGGTACGCGAACAACACCAATTTCGCATCGATGCTGCAGGAAGACATCGGCGTTCGTGAATACCTGAAGAAGAAGCTGAAAAACGCTTCGGTAGGTCGGGTTGTCATCGAGCGTCCGGCGAAGAATGCACGCATCACGATTTACAGCTCGCGTCCGGGTGTAGTGATCGGCAAGAAGGGTGAGGATATCGAACTGTTGAAGACGGAACTGCAACGCCGTATGGGCGTTCCGGTCCACGTCAACATCGAAGAAATCCGCAAGCCGGAAACCGATGCGCAACTGATCGCCGACTCGATCACGCAACAGCTCGAGCGCCGGATCATGTTCCGCCGCGCGATGAAGCGTGCGATGCAAAACGCCATGCGTCTGGGTGCCCAGGGCATCAAGATCATGAGCGCCGGCCGGTTGAACGGTATCGAAATCGCTCGTACGGAGTGGTATCGCGAAGGTCGCGTTCCGCTTCACACGCTGCGTGCCGATATTGACTACGCAACCTCGGAAGCGAAGACGACCTACGGCATCATCGGCGTCAAGGTGTGGGTCTACAAGGGCGACACGCTGGGCCGCAATGATGCACCGGTGGTCGAAGAAGTAGCCGAAGACAAGCGTCCGCGCCGCAACGCACGTCCGGGTGGCGATCGCCGTCCGCGTCGTGACGGTGAAGGTGGTGGCCCGGCAAACGCAGGTGCGCGCCGTGGCGCTCCCCGTCGTGCTGGCGGTGCCGGCGGCGACGGGAAGACTGGAGAATAACGATGCTGCAACCGAAACGCAGAAAGTATCGCAAAGAGCAAAAGGGTCGTAACACCGGCAAGGCGACGCGCGGCAACGCGGTGTCGTTCGGTGAATATGGCCTGAAGGCTATCGGTCGCGGCCGTTTGACCGCGCGCCAAATCGAAGCGGCGCGTCGCGCAATGACGCGTCACATTAAACGTGGCGGCCGTATCTGGATCCGCATTTTCCCGGACAAGCCGATCTCGCAAAAGCCGGCTGAAGTACGGATGGGTAACGGTAAAGGTAACCCTGAGTACTACGTCGCAGAGATTCAACCGGGCAAGATGCTGTATGAAATGGACGGTGTTACTGAAGAGTTGGCACGTGAAGCGTTCCGTCTGGCTGCAGCTAAGCTGCCGCTGAAGACGTACTTCGTTTCACGCCAGCTCGGCGCCTAAGGAGCAATGATGAAGGCTTCCGAACTTCACCAGAAAGACCAGGCCGCTCTCAATCAAGAGCTGACGGACCTGCTGAAGGCGCAATTCGGCCTGCGCATGCAACTCGCGACCCAGCAATTGACCAACAACAGTCAATTGAAGAAGGTTCGTCGCGACATCGCTCGTGTGCGGACCGTCCTGACTGAGAAGGCGAACCAGAAATGAACGATAGCGTAAAAACCTCGCTCAAGCGGACGCTGGTCGGCAAGGTCGTCAGCAACAAGATGGAAAAGACGGTCACCGTGCTGGTCGAGCACCGCGTAAAGCACCCGATCTACGGCAAGTACGTCGTACGGTCGAAGAAGTACCACGCTCATGACGACGCGAACACGTACAACGAAGGCGATCTCGTCGAGATCCAGGAAACCCGTCCGATTTCTAAGACGAAAGCCTGGGTTGTGTCGAAATTGCTGGAGTCGGCGCGCGTCATCTAAGCGTCAAAATGCGGTAAAAGAAGTGTCGCAGTAAGTTTCGCTTGCAAGACCGAGATTATGCGTTATAATTTCGGTCTTCCCTCTTTGTGGGAGCCCCATCGCGGGCGAAGTAGGTGGGGGAAGCCGGTACGGGCGCCAGTTCGTACTGACAGATTCACCGGATTGCGATGGCGGGTTTCGTCTGCCCTCGCTGCCTGTTCTAACCCAAGCAGCCACCAGGCTGACGGGACCAAGACTGACCGGGTGCGCCATGGTGGCGTAACTGGATTAAGTTGGGAAAGATAAACCATGATTCAGACCGAAACTCGGCTTGAAGTTGCCGACAACACGGGTGCACGTGAAGTGATGTGCATCAAGGTGCTCGGCGGCTCGAAGCGTCGTTACGCTAGCATTGGCGACATCATCAAGGTGACCGTCAAGGAAGCAACGCCGCGCGGACGCGTGAAGAAGGGCGAAATCTACAACGCCGTGGTCGTTCGTACGGCCAAGGGCGTGCGCCGCCAGGACGGCTCGCTGATCAAGTTCGACGGTAATGCCGCCGTACTTTTGAATGCCAAGCTCGAGCCTATCGGTACGCGTATTTTCGGACCGGTTACGCGTGAATTGCGTAGTGAACGATTTATGAAGATCGTTTCACTCGCGCCGGAAGTGCTGTAAGGAGTCGCGATGAACAAGATTCGCAAAGGTGACGAAGTTATCGTCACCACTGGCAAAGACAAAGGCAAGCGCGGCGTCGTGCTGTCCGTTGGCGAAGAGCGTGTAACGGTCGAGGGTATCAATCTCGTCAAGAAGCACGTCAAGCCGAACCCGATGAAGGGTACGACGGGTGGCGTGGAAGCCAAGACGATGCCGCTGCATATTTCGAACGTCGCATTGGTCGACGCGAATGGCAAGGCGTCACGTGTAGGCATCAAGGTCGAAGGCGACAAGAAGGTTCGCTTCTTGAAGTCGACCGGTGCCACGCTTAGCGTCTGACGCGGAGTAAAAAATGGCACGTCTGCAAGAATTTTATAAAGAGAAGGTTGTACCCGGCCTCGTTGAGAAGTTCGGCTACAAGTCCATCATGGAAGTGCCGCGCATCACCAAGATCACCCTGAACATGGGTCTTGGAGAAGCCGTCGCCGACAAGAAGATCATCGAAAACGCCGTTGGCGACCTGACGAAGATTGCTGGCCAGAAGCCGGTTATCACAAAGGCACGCAAGGCTATCGCTGGCTTCAAGATTCGTCAGGGCTACCCGATCGGCGCGATGGTTACGCTGCGCGGCCAGGCCATGTACGAATTTCTCGATCGTTTCGTGACGGTTGCGCTCCCCCGGGTTCGTGACTTCCGCGGTGTATCGGGTCGTGCGTTCGACGGTCGCGGCAACTACAACATCGGTGTGAAAGAGCAGATCATTTTCCCCGAGATCGATTACGACAAGATCGACGCGCTTCGTGGGCTGAACATCAGCATCACGACGACCGCGAAGACTGACGATGAAGCGAAGGCACTGCTCGCCAGCTTCAAGTTCCCGTTCAGAAACTGAGGTTACCGTGGCTAAATTGGCACTGATCGAACGTGAAAAGAAGCGTGCGCGCCTGGCTGCAAAGTACGCTCCCAAGCGTACGGCGCTGAAGGCGGTCATTGATGACGCGAGCAAGTCGGACGAAGAGCGTTATGCCGCTCGTCTCGAACTGCAACAACTGCCCCGCAACTCGAACCCCACTCGCAAGCGTAACCGCTGCGCGATCACGGGTCGTCCGCGTGGCACGTTCCGCAAATTCGGATTGGCACGCAGCAAGATTCGCGAAATCGCTTTCCGCGGCGAAATCCCTGGCCTGACCAAGGCGAGCTGGTAATAGGAGATATCTAAATGAGTATGAGTGATCCTATCGCCGATATGCTGACTCGCATCCGCAATGCGCAGATGGTTGAGAAAGTATCGGTGACAATGCCCTCGTCGAAAGTCAAGGTTGCGATTGCGCAGGTTTTGAAGGACGAAGGTTATATCGACGATTTCGCAGTGAAGTCTGAAGGTGCGAAGTCGGAATTGAACATTGCGTTGAAGTACTACGCTGGCCGTCCGGTTATCGAGCGCATTGAACGCGTCTCGAAGCCTGGTCTGCGTGTGTATCGCGGTCGTAACGACATTCCGGTTGTAATGAACGGTCTTGGCGTTGCAATCGTGTCGACGCCCCAGGGTGTGATGACCGACCGCAAGGCGCGCCAGACCGGCGTCGGCGGCGAAGTCCTCTGCTACGTCGCTTAAGCCGAAAAGGAGAAGAAACATGTCTCGAGTAGGTAAAAGCCCGATTACGCTGCCGCAAGGCGCGGAAGTGGCCTTTAGCGGCGAAGTAATCACCGTCAAGGGCCCGCTGGGTACGATTACGCAAGCGGCCAACCCGCTTGTTACGGTAGCAAACGACAACGGCACGCTCAACTTCGCCCCGGCTGATGAAAGCCGTGAAGCGAATGCGATGTCGGGCACGATGCGCGCCCTCGTGGCGAACATGGTGAATGGCGTTACGAAGGGTTTCGAGCGCAAGCTGACGCTGGTTGGCGTTGGTTATCGCGCGCAGGCGCAGGGCGACAAGCTGAATCTGTCGCTGGGTTTCTCGCACCCCGTGGTGCACGCGATGCCGGAAGGCGTCAAAGTTGAAACCCCGACGCAAACCGAAATCGTGATCAAGGGGATCGACAAGCAGAAAGTTGGCCAGGTCGCTGCGGAAGTTCGCGGTTACCGTCCGCCGGAGCCCTACAAGGGCAAGGGCGTGCGCTACTTCGGCGAAGTCGTCATCCTCAAAGAAACGAAGAAGAAGTAAGGGTGCGCAATCATGGATAAGACTCAATCTCGCCTGCGCCGCGCCAAACAGACGCGCGTCAAGATCGCTGAGCTGCAGGTCGCACGTCTGGCTGTGCATCGCACGAACACGCATATCTATGCGCAAGTGTTCTCGCCGTGCGGCACCAAGGTGCTGGCAAGCGCGTCGACGCTCGAAGCTGAAGTGCGTGCCGAACTGGCCGACAAGACCGGTAAGGGCGGCAACGTCAACGCTGCGATCGCTGTCGGTAAGCGTATTGCTGAAAAGGCCAAGGCTGCCGGCGTCGAATCCGTCGCCTTCGACCGTTCGGGTTTCCGTTACCACGGCCGCGTGAAAGCGCTGGCTGATGCGGCACGCGAAGCCGGACTCAAGTTCTAAGGGAAGAATTCGTCATGGCAAAGATGCAAGCGAATGTGAAGGCTGAAGAACGCGACGACGGCCTCCGTGAAAAGATGATCGCGGTCAACCGCGTGACCAAGGTGGTGAAGGGCGGCCGGATTCTCGGTTTTGCCGCACTGACCGTGGTTGGCGATGGTGACGGACGCATCGGCATGGGCAAGGGCAAAGCGAAGGAAGTTCCGGTTGCTGTTCAAAAGGCAATGGAACAAGCACGCCGCAACATGTTCAAGGTGCCGTTGAAGAACGGTACGCTGCAACACGAAGTGCACGGTAAGCACGGCGCATCCGCAGTCCTCCTGGCTCCGGCCAAGGATGGTACGGGTGTTATCGCCGGCGGCCCGATGCGCGCAGTGTTCGACGTGATGGGCGTTCAAAACGTTGTGGCGAAGAGCCACGGTTCGACGAATCCGTACAACCTCGTTCGTGCAACGCTCGACGGTCTGCGCAAGCAGTCCACGCCGGGTGACATCGCGGCGAAGCGCGGCAAGTCCGTCGAAGATATTTTGGGCTAAGCCAGGTGGTCACCATGTCTGATAAAACTGTCAAGGTTCAGCTCGTGAAGAGCCTGATTGGGACCCGTGAAACGCATCGTGCAACGGTGCGTGGTCTGGGCCTGCGCCGACTCAACTCGGTTAGCGAACTGCAGGACACGCCGGCAGTGCGCGGGATGATCAACAAGGTCTCGTACCTTGTCAAAGTCCTCAGCTAAGCGGCTGACCAGGGATCAAGGAGTTGAATATGGATTTGAATAACCTTAAGCCGGCAGACGGCGCGAAGCATGCAAAGCGTCGCGTTGGCCGCGGTATCGGTTCCGGCCTGGGCAAGACTGCAGGTCGTGGTCACAAGGGTCAGAAATCGCGTTCGGGCGGCTTTCATAAAGTCGGCTTTGAAGGCGGTCAGATGCCTCTGCAACGTCGTCTGCCGAAGCGTGGTTTCAGCTCGCTGACGCATGAGTTCGTTGGCGAAGTGCGTTTGTCGGACCTCGAGAAGCTGCCGGTCGACGAAATCGACTTGTTGGCTTTGAAGCAAGCCGGTCTGCTCGGCGTGCTCTTTACGAGCGCACGGATCATCAAGACGGGCGAACTGACGCGCAAGATCACGGTCAAGGGCCTCGTTGCTACGAAGGGTGCCCGTGCTGCGATTGAAGCCGCCGGCGGCTCGGTCGCTGAGTAACGAGCGCGTGTTGTCGTTGTTAGCGAAAGCATCGGAGAAGGTTCTTGGCTAATAGCCCGAGTCTCGCAAAATCCGGTCGAAGCGCTGCGAAGTTCGGCGATCTGCGTCGGCGTGCAATGTTCTTGCTGCTGGCGCTGATCGTCTACCGTATCGGTGCGCATATTCCGGTGCCGGGTATCGACCCGGATCAGCTGGCGAAGCTTTTCCAGAGCCAGTCAGGCGGCATTCTAGGCATGTTCAACATGTTCTCGGGTGGCGCACTGTCCAGGTTCACGATCTTCGCGCTTGGGATCATGCCGTACATCTCGGCGTCGATCATCATGCAGCTGCTGTCGATCGTTTCGCCGCAAATGGAAGCGCTGAAGAAAGAAGGGCAGGCAGGGCAGCGGAAGATTACGCAGTACACGCGTTACTTCACGGTTGTTCTGGCTACGTTTCAAGCATTTGGTATTGCGGTGGCGCTGGAAAATCAAGCCGGGCTCGTTATTGACCCAGGCATGGTGTTCCGGTTGACGACAGTCGTGACGCTGGTGACCGGCACGATGTTCCTGATGTGGCTGGGTGAGCAGATCACGGAGCGCGGACTGGGCAACGGTATCTCGATCATCATTTTCGGTGGTATTGCGGCGGGTTTCCCGAACGCAATCGGTGGTCTCTTCGAACTGGTTCGCACCGGCTCCATGAGTATCATCTCGGCGATCATTGTCGTCGTGCTGATTGCGGCGGTCACGTTCGTGGTGGTGTTCATCGAACGCGGTCAGCGCAAGATCCTCGTCAACTACGCCAAGCGTCAGGTCGGAAACAAGATTTATGGCGGTCAGTCGTCGCATTTGCCGCTGAAGTTGAATATGTCGGGCGTGATTCCGCCGATCTTCGCGTCGTCGATCATCCTGTTCCCGGCAACTATCCTGAACTGGTTTAGTTCGGGTACGCGGACCGGCTGGTTTGCGAACACGCTGCACGGTGTTGCTGAGGCTCTTAAGCCTGGCCAACCGGTGTATGTGTTGTTGTACGCAATGGCGATCGTTTTCTTCTGCTTCTTCTACACCGCGTTGGTGTTCAACAGCAGGGAGACGGCCGACAACTTGAAGAAAAGCGGTGCCTTCGTTCCCGGGATTCGTCCTGGTGACCAGACGGCTCGGTATATCGATCGGATCCTCACGCGTTTGACGCTGGCCGGTGCGATCTACATTGTGTTCGTTTGCTTGCTGCCGGAATTTCTGGTGCTGCGTTGGAACGTACCGTTTTATTTCGGTGGAACGTCGCTGCTGATCATTGTCGTGGTCACGATGGATTTCATGGCGCAGGTGCAGTCCTACGTTATGTCGCAACAGTATGAATCGCTGCTCAAGAAGGCCAACTTCAAAGGCAGTAACGTCCCTATGCGCTAGTAAGGACTATGGCCAAAGACGATGTAATCCAGATGCAGGGCGAGGTGGTGGAAAACCTTCCCAATGCTACTTTCCGGGTTAGGTTGGAAAATGGCCATGTGGTTCTTGGGCACATATCCGGGAAGATGCGGATGCATTACATCCGCATTCTTCCAGGCGACAAGGTAACGGTTGAATTGACGCCTTACGATCTGTCTCGTGCACGGATCGTGTTCCGGGCGAAGTGATTTGAAAAAAGGGTAATATCATGAAAGTGATGGCATCGGTTAAGCGCATTTGCCGCAATTGCAAGATCATCAAGCGCAAGGGCGTTGTGCGCGTGATTTGCAGCTCTGATCCGCGCCACAAACAGCGTCAAGGCTGAACGCCGCGCTTTTGCTTGCGCTTTTTGTTTGAGGAAAAACAATGGCTCGTATCGCAGGGGTTAACATCCCGAATCACCAGCATACTGAAATCGGCCTCACGGCAATTTTCGGTGTAGGTCGCACGCGCGCTCGCGACATTTGCGTGGCGTCTGGTGTGGAATTTTCGAAGAAGGTCAAAGACCTCACTGACGCAGACCTCGAAAAGCTGCGAGAAGAAGTGGGTAAGTTCATCGTCGAAGGCGACCTGCGTCGTGAAGTGACGATGAACATCAAGCGCCTGATGGACTTGGGCTGCTACCGTGGCGTGCGCCATCGCAAGGGCTTGCCCATGCGTGGTCAGCGTACACGTACGAATGCCCGTACCCGTAAGGGTCCGCGTCGTGCAGCGCAATCGCTGAAGAAGTAAGCGGAATTGATAGTTACAGGAAAACGTAATGGCTAAGGCTTCGAACAACTCCGCGGCGCAACGCGTTCGCAAGAAGGTAAAGAAGAACGTCGCCGAGGGCGTAGTTCACGTTCACGCGTCGTTCAACAACACCATCATCACGATCACCGATCGCCAAGGCAATGCACTCGCCTGGGCAACGTCGGGTGGCCAGGGCTTCAAGGGTTCGCGTAAATCGACTCCCTTTGCTGCTCAGGTCGCAGCCGAATCGGCTGGTCGCGTGGCGATGGAATACGGCGTGAAGAACCTCGAAGTGCGGATCAAGGGCCCCGGTCCTGGCCGTGAATCGGCGGTGCGTGCGCTGCATGGTCTTGGCATCAAGATCACCGCAATCTCCGACGTGACACCGGTCCCGCACAACGGTTGCCGTCCGCCGAAGCGTCGTCGTATCTAAGACGTCGCGTAGCGCCTTGACCTGTTGACGCTCGCGCGTCGACAGGTTGCTTGCGTTATGGAATCAGCGTTAAGAATACTGACTAAGCCCACCGTTCGATCCATTGAGTTCGAACTAGCGCGAATGTATTTCGCGTGATCAATTATTAAGGATGCAAAGTGGCACGTTATACCGGTCCTAAAGCAAAGCTGTCCCGCCGTGAAGGTACTGATCTTTTCCTGAAGAGCGCACGCCGCTCGCTCGCTGACAAGTGCAAGCTCGATAGCAAGCCGGGTCAGCATGGCCGCACGTCTGGCGCTCGTACGTCCGACTACGGTACGCAGTTGCGTGAAAAGCAAAAAGTGAAGCGTATTTACGGCGTGCTCGAACGTCAGTTCCGTCGTTACTTCGCTGAAGCTGATCGCCGCAAGGGCCCGACGGGCGAAAACCTGTTGCAATTGCTCGAGTCGCGTCTCGACAACGTCGTGTATCGCATGGGCTTCGGCTCGACGCGCGCTGAAGCACGTCAGCTGGTCGGTCACAAGTCGATCACGGTGAACGGCGTTGTGAACAACATCCCGTCGATGCAAGTCAAGGCCGGTGATGTGGTTGCTGTTCGCGAACAGTCGAAGAAGCAAGTGCGGATTCTGGAAGCGCTTAACCTGGCTGAACAAGGCGGAATGCCGAGCTGGGTTTCTGTCGACGCCAAGAAGTTCGAAGGCACGTTCAAGTCGATGCCGGAACGCAGCGATATCGCTGGCGACATCAACGAAAGCCTGATCGTCGAATTGTATTCGCGGTAAATCGGATTAACGGCCGGGGAGCCCTGATTGCCGAAGGCAAGGGGCTACCTCGGCTGTCTATTTTCGGGTTGTCACCGGTCAGCCTTATCGGCGTAACGAGCCGAGGGTATTGAAAAGGAAAACCTATGCAAACCAGTTTGTTGAAGCCCAAGATTATTGCAGTCGAATCGCTTGGCGACAGTCACGCGAAAGTGGTCATGGAGCCGTTCGAACGCGGTTATGGTCATACCTTGGGTAACGCGCTTCGGCGTGTGCTGTTGTCGTCGATGATTGGTTATGCGCCGACCGAAGTGACGATTGCTGGCGTCGTGCATGAATATTCTACGCTCGACGGCGTGCAAGAAGATGTGGTCAACCTGCTGTTGAATTTGAAGGGCGTCGTTTTCAAGCTGCATAACCGCGACGAAGTCACGGTCACGCTGCGCAAGGAAGGCGAAGGCGTTGTCACGGCCGGCGATATCGAACTCGCTCACGATTGCGAAGTCATCAATCCGGGTCACGTGATTGCGCATCTGTCGAAGGGCGGCAAGCTCGACGTTCAGATCAAGATTGAAAAGGGCCGCGGCTATGTGCCGGGCAACGTGCGCCGTTATGGCGAAGATTCGGCGAAGATCATTGGCCGTATCGTGCTGGATGCGTCGTTCTCGCCGGTTCTCCGCGTGAGCTACGCCGTTGAAAGCGCTCGTGTTGAGCAGCGTACCGACCTCGACAAGCTCGTGATGAACATTGAAACCAACGGCGTGATTTCGCCCGAGGAAGCAATTCGTCAATCGGCTCGTATCCTGGTCGACCAGTTGTCGGTGTTCGCCGCACTGGAAGGCACGGAAGCAGCGGCAGAAGCACCGTCTCGCGCGCCGCAGATCGATCCGATCCTGTTGCGTCCGGTGGACGATCTCGAACTGACGGTTCGTTCCGCGAACTGCCTGAAGGCCGAGAACATCTATTACATCGGCGATTTGATTCAGCGCACGGAAAACGAATTGCTCAAGACGCCTAATCTCGGTCGCAAGTCGTTGAACGAGATCAAGGAAGTCCTGGCTTCGCGTGGTCTGACGTTGGGTATGAAGCTCGAAAACTGGCCGCCGGCTGGTCTCGACAAGTAAGTTTCAAGCAGTACGCTTGACTGGCAAAGATGCGGATTTTCCTTTAAAATCCGCATCTTGCTTTTTCTACGACCGGCCCGTGCGCTCAAAAGAGACGCAATAGAAGAGCTGGATCTAAACTTGGTTAATTAGGAAATTCAAAATGCGCCATAAACATGGTTTGCGGAAACTGAACCGCACGAGCAGCCACCGTCTGGCTATGCTCCGTAATATGTCGAACTCGCTGATCGAGCACGAAGTCATCAAGACGACGCTGCCGAAGGCTAAAGAACTCCGTAAAGTCGTTGAACCGCTGATCACGCTTGGCAAGAAGCCGTCGCTGGCAAATCGTCGTCTGGCGTTCAACCGCCTGCGCGATCGTGACTCCGTCGCGAAGCTGTTCGAAGTGTTGGGCCCGCGCTATGAAAAGCGTCCGGGTGGATATCTGAGCATCCTGAAGTTCGGCTTCCGCCAAGGCGACAATGCACCGATGGCACTGGTCATGCTGATGGATCGTCCGGAACTCGCTGAAGGCGACGACGTGCAAGAAGCTGAATAAGCTAGCAGCACGCTGTTGTTCGAAGAAAGGCCAAGCTTTGCTTGGCCTTTTTCTATTGCGCGCCGGGTTTGAGCTGCCGATAGTCGGCGGCTTGCATCCGGGGGGATAGGCCGATTGGCTGAATGCGGGTTGTTGACGTCCAGTGCTAGGATTGCATGCATATCCACCGCATCGGAGCTTTTCTTGAACACGCCCGTTGTCCTCGTTCTTACAACGTTGCCCGACAGCGAGGCGGCGTCAACGCTCGCGCAGCAAGCCATAGACGCACGGCTTGCCGCCTGTGTAACGGAGCTGGGAACGGTCAAGTCGCGGTATCGCTGGAAAGGTAAGGTGGAGGTTGCCGAGGAGCTTCAGCTCCTGTTCAAGACGAGCCTCGCACGCGGCGACGAACTGACGCGCTTTATCGAAGCAAATCATCCTTATGAAACACCTGAAATTGTCTCGTGGCAGGCGGATGCATCGGCTGCTTATGGGCAATGGATTACCGCGGAAACTCAACGTCCTCTTAATGTTTAAGTCCTTTGCCTTCTCCGCGCGCCGGCCGCTCGACGCAGTTCTCATGCTGGTGTCGTGCCTCGTGCTGCTGCTCTGCCCGATCTCGCCAAGCCATGCCGCCGACGATTTTCTTGACCCCGCGGTCGCGTTCAAATTCAGCGCTAGCGAGAAGCCGGGCGAGATCGACGTGCGATATAAGGTCGCAGATGGCTATTACATGTACCGCGAGCGTTTTGCGTTTGCGGTGAAGAATGGCACGGCGACGCTGGGCGAACCACAATTGCCCGCCGGCAAGGTTCACTTCGATCAGACGTTTAACAAGGATGTGGAAACGTATCGCGGCGAACTCGTGATCCGGATTCCGGTGAAGCAGGCTTCCGGCCCCTTCGATATTGCTGTCACGTCGCAGGGCTGTGCGGACCAAGGCATCTGTTACCCGCCGATGGAGCGCGTTTACCGCGTAAACGGCGCAGCCCTGCAGGCGGCCAGTGCCAATGGTCAGACACCATTGGCCAGCACCAGCGACGTGCCTTGGTATGACCGCGCGACCAACGCCGATTACGCGCAATCCTTGCTCGAAAGCGGCGGCTTTTTTGCGATCATCGGTTTGTACTTCGTGGCGGGTGTCGTGCTGAGCTTGCTGCCTTGCTCTTACCCGATGATTCCTATTCTCTCGGCGATCATTATTGGTGAAGGCGCGCGAGTGACGCGATCGCGAGGGTTCGGGTTATCGGCGGCGTATGTGTTCGGCATGGCGCTTGTCTACACGGTGCTAGGCGTGCTCGCGGCGATGATCGGGCAGAGTCTTGGCGCGTGGCTCCAGAACCCCTGGGTGCTCGGCGTGTTCGGCGTGCTGCTGGCCATATTCGCGCTCACGCTGATTGCCGGTGTCGATATTGCATTGCCCGCGCGCTGGCAAAACAGCGTCAACCAGGCGTCGCAGAAGCGCTCGGGCGGGAAGGTCGCGGCGGTTGTCGTCATGGGTGCGTTGTCAGCGCTCGTGGTCGGTGCGTGCATGACCGCGCCGCTCTTTGCCGTGCTCGCATTCATCGCGCATACAGGCAATGCGCTGCTCGGAGGTGCGGCATTGTTTTCCATGGGCGTCGGGCTCGGCGTGCCGCTCCTGATCATCGGGCTCGGTGCGGGGACGCTGTTGCCGCGCGCGGGGAACTGGATGGACGGCGTGAAGGTGTTCTTCGGCGTCGTGTTGCTCGCGGCCGCACTATGGGTAGTGTGGCCGGTGCTGAGTGCTGTCGTGCAGATGGCATTGGCAGCTTTGTGGCTGCTTGTAGCGGCCGCGGCGCTGGGGCTGTTTACATCGGCTGCTGCGGCGGCGTCGATATGGCGCAAGCTGGGTCGTGGATTCGGCGCCGCGCTCGCTATCTGGGGCGCTACGTTGCTCGTCGGACTCGCTGCGGGATCCACTGATCCGCTTCGGCCGCTGGCCGTATTTGCTGCGCGGACGAGTTCCGGCGCTGAAGCCGGCGTGCAGCAATCCGCTCTGGGGGAGACGTTCGCGCCGGTCAGGTCATCGGCGGAACTGGATCTCGCACTCAAGGCTGCGGGCCGCCCCGCCATGCTGGATTTCTATGCCGACTGGTGCGTGTCGTGCAAGGAGATGGAGCATCTCACGTTCAGCGATCCGCGGGTACGTGCGCGCCTGGCGCAACTTAACCTGCTGCGCGCTGATGTTACGGCGAATAATCCCGACGATCAGGCGTTGCTCAAGCGCTTCAAGCTGTTCGGGCCGCCGGGCATCATCTTCTTCGACGCGCAGGGCAACGAAGTGGTGCGGGTCGTGGGGTACGAGTCGGCGGATACGTTCTTGAAGAGCCTGGACAAGCTTTCCGCACCCGCACCTACGACGTGATTGTCCACGTGCGGAACCTGATGTGCGTTCGGACCCCGGACGCACGCCGCGTTTCTCCGGGATCCGCGATTCGGGTCCTTGAGCCCTCGGGCCGTCGCCGCATTAACCGACCATAACCGAGCACCATCAACACTCAAGCAGCCTTTCTGGCCGTCTTCTCCGCAGATTTCCACTGAAGTCTCAATCTCCCGCGATCAAGTCCGCAGGATTTGGTAAATCGCGTCGTGATACTTTTGTCTGTACTCAACGCTCGCTCTCATCGAGACGCCCATGAACGATCTCACCTATCAAGCTCGCTACGAAGCGCGACTGAGCCGTGTGCTCGACCATATCTACGATCACCTCGACGAGCCGTTGGATATCGACAGGTTGGCTGAGATTGCGTGTTTGTCGCCGTATCACTGGCATCGGATCTACCAGGCGATGTACGGCGAGACCATCGCCGCGACCGTGCGCCGGTTGCGGTTGCATCGCGCAGGCGGCTATCTGGCGAATGGATCGATGCCGATCCCGGAGATTGCCGAGCGTTCCGGGTATAGCAGCTTGCAGTCGTTTTCGCGCACGTTCAGGGCTGCGTTCGGCATGCCGCCGGCGCAGTACCGCAAAGAGGGCACTCACAGCCGGTTTCGGCCGGCGTTATCAGGAGACGATCAAATGGTGATGCATGAGGTGGTTATTCGTGACGTACCTGCGATGAACGTTGTGTCTCTCGACCACGTCGGGTCGTATATGCAGATTGGCAAGGCGTTCGATTCGCTGTTCGGTTGGCTGGTCGCCAGGAATTTGTTGCAGGCCGAGTTTCGGACGGTCGGCATCTACTATGACGATCCGGGGATCGTGCCTGAAGCGGAGTTGAGATCGAAGGCAGGGGTGGTGTTGCCTGGGGATATCGACGTTGCAGCACCGGTCAGCGTGACGCCGTTACGTGGCGGCCAGTATGCAGTGCTCCGCCATAAAGGGCCTTACAGCGATATGCACGCCGCTTATCAGTGGCTGTATGGCACGTGGCTCGTGCAGTCGGGCCGTGAGGCCGCCGATGCGCCGGTATTCGAGGAATATCTGAATAATCCCAAGGAGACGGCACCTGCCGACTTGTTGACGGAGATCTGTTTGCCGCTGGTGTGAGTGTTCGCGGCGATGGTTGCTTGAATTGACAACCGGTCGGGTGCGCCACTCGGACGGTGGTTGACGGGAGAAAGTCCGCTCTCAGGTGGACGTGCATCCGGCATTGGGGGGGCCCGCTGCAACCGTGTCCCAGGCATCTGGATAGCATCCGTCGCCGGGGTGCTGAAGGGGCTTTCGCCCCTCAGCACCAGCCCTCTGGCAACTCCGGGTAATGAGGTGGCAACGCCACATCAAGCATCAAGCAACCGCATCGCGGCCTCAAACCCCTGCAACCCATCGACCCCTTTATTTCGATGACGCCCGCAAAAGCCGAGCGGCATCCAGCGCGAAGTACGTGAGCACGCCATCCGCGCCCGCGCGCTTGAATGCCAGCAGCGACTCCATCACCGCCTTGTCGTGATCGAGCCAGCCATTCTGCGTGGCGGCCTTGATCATCGCGTACTCGCCGCTGACCTGGTACACGTAGGTCGGAAAGCGAAACTCTTCCTTCACGCGATACACAATATCCAGATACGGCATGCCCGGCTTGACCATCACCATGTCCGCGCCTTCCTCGATATCCATCCGCACTTCGCGCAGGGCTTCATCGGAATTTGACGGGTCCATCTGGTACGTCATCTTGTTGCTCTTGCCGAGGTTCGCAGCGGAGCCGACCGCATCGCGGAACGGGCCGTAGAACGCCGACGCATATTTCGCGGCATACGCCATGATCCGCGTGTGGATATGTCCGTCGCTCTCGAGCATTTCGCGAATTGCGCCGATCCGGCCGTCCATCATGTCCGACGGCGCAACGATATCCACGCCCGCTTCGGCCTGTGTGCGAGCCTGTTCGACGAGAATTTCGCAGGTTTCGTCATTGATGACGTAGCCATGTTCGTCGAGAACACCGTCCTGACCGTGGCTGGTGTAAGGGTCGAGTGCGACGTCGGTGAGTACGCCCAGTTCTGGAAAGTGCTTCTTCAACTCGCGAACGGCACGAGGAATCAGGCCTTCGGGGTTCGTCGCTTCACGGCCATCGGGCGTTTTCAGCGAGGGTTCAATGGCCGGGAACAGCGAAATGACGGGCACACCCAGTTCGACGCATTGCTCGGCCATCTTCATCAGCAGATCGACCGATGTGCGCTCGACGCCCGGCATGGACGGGACGGCCTGACGCACATTCGATCCCTCGACAATAAACACGGGATAGATCAGATCGTTGGTGGTCAGCAGGTTTTCGCGCATCAGGCGGCGCGAAAAGTCGTCACGACGCATGCGGCGCGGACGATGATGGGGATAGAAGCTCATGACTTGGCTTGAGGGATGATGGATAACGCGATTGCGGGGAATGGATGCTGGCTCAACCGCCGCGACCGCCGCAGATATGGGGCACGACAGCCTCCAGAACCTTTTCGAGACAATGGTATATCATACCGATCGAGGTAGGCGCTTGGCGCCGAACTCCCCGCTTCTCCTCCCTGAGCGGGTGCCTGTGATGATCGTAAAGGATTCGATCAGGCTGTTTGACCCGCCGTCATGCGGCGGGTTTTTTTATGCCGGGCGATACGAATCATCTCAACAATCGCCTCAAAGTCTGCCGCCAGGCGGTCCCCGACCTGGTTCACTGCGCTTCGTCTTCCGGCGCGATTTCCTCGGTAGCCTTCGGAATCAGCCAGCTTTCGATTTTCTCGTGGGCTTCATCGAGCCCGACGCGCTTGAGCGCCGAGAAGAGCTGCAGCGTCAATTCGCCGCGATATCCGGCCGCCGTGTACTCATCGAATGCTTTCTTGGTCGCGCGCAACGTGTTGATGCTTTCCTGCCGCGTCAATTTGTCGCATTTGGTCAGTAAGGCGTGAATTGGCTTTCCCGTTGGCGCAAACCAGTCGAGCATGATCTTGTCGAGTTCGGTCAGCGGACGGCGCGAATCCATCATCAGGATCATGCCGACGAGCTGTGCGCGGCTTTGCAGATAGGTGGACAGCAACTGCTGCCAATGCAGCTTGGCGTTACCCGAAACCTCTGCGTACCCATACCCCGGCAAGTCGACCACATGCGCCTTCGGCTGGTCTGCCGGGCCTATGGCGAAGTAGTTGATGTGCTGCGTGCGCCCCGGCGTCTTGCTGGCGAACGCCAGCCGCTTCTGGTTGCACAGCAGGTTGATGGCCGTCGACTTGCCCGCATTCGAGCGACCCGCGAAAGCGATCTCCGGCTGAGGTGTCGGAGGCAAGTCCTTCAGGTGGTTGACCGTTGTAAAGAAACGGGCTTGATGGAGCAGGAATGACGACATGGGAAGACCGAAAGTGAAATTCTGTGGAAACTTGAGCTGTAAGGAGCCACTGAATACTGGGCTTGCCCCGACTGGCGTCTTTGCGTTTAGCGAGTTATTGTACAATACGACGGTTGTACGAAGACCAGCCAGGGCACGCAAGACCCAAGCGGGATAAGGAGTGAGACAGGTTTGAAGACAGATTTCAGGGCGCGCGCCGGGTGACTTTTGAATCCGTGCCGAGTCCTCTGTCGGGTGTCTTGCAGTGCATCGGTAACCGTCGTTTTTTGCAGAACCTCACATTCTCACAAGACGAAAAACAGGGTACGCGAATGAACCGACTGTACAAGACTCTGATGGTCCTGGAAGTGGCAGCAGCATTAGGAGCGGGGTTGGTAGGCTGGACAGTCACAGCGCAAGCAGCAGACGCGGGTGCTCCCGGAGCCCCCGTCAAGCCTGACGTGACACGGGGACAGGCAATTGCCACCCAGGTTTGCGCATCGTGTCACGGGGCAGACGGCAACAGTGCCGGCGGCGCGTTTCCGAAGCTCGCAGGCCAGCACGCCGAGTACATCGTCAAGCAGTTGAAGGATTACAAGACGCAGCCGGGCGCGAAAGAGCCGGCGCGCAAGAACCCCATCATGGCGGGTATTGCGGGTGCGTTGAACGATCAGGACATGGTCAACGTGGCTGCCTATTTTGAGACGCAGAAGGCCAAGCCTGGCTACGCGCGCGACAAGGCCACCGTACCGGTCGGGCAGAAGATCTACCGTGGTGGCATTGCGGACAGGGGCGTGCCCGCGTGTGCCGCATGTCATGGTGCAACGGGCATGGGCGTGCCGGTGCAGTATCCGCGGCTGTCGGGACAATGGGCGGACTACACGGCAGCGCAACTCACCGCGTTTGCGCAAGGTACGCGCAACAACAGTGAGCCAATGCACACCATTGCGCTGCGCCTGAATGAGGCGGAAGTGAAGGCGGTTGCAGACTACATTGCAGGCCTTCATTGACGGTCTCTAACGGTCTGTGATGGCTCGTACGACCCGCCTGCACCAAGTGCGGGTGTGCATTAAGATGCGCGCAGCGTCGCCCGGACGTCACATGCGCAAGTCATAGTCAAAAGTTGCAGTCGAATGATGTAAGAGCCGGTCCGACTAGGCCGGCGCGCAAAATAAGAAAAAGGGTGGGACGCCGGTCAAAGACCGCTTGCGTCTCCACCCTTTTTTGCTGTTCAGCCGGAGTTTGAATGAGCGTCACCACGTCGGGATTGCAGTCGAAGTCGAGCCGTAGCAGCGTGCGTCATGCCATCGAAACAATAAGTTCGATGCGCTTCGCCATCTCGCTGCTCGTCATCCTCGCTATAGCAAGCATCATCGGTACGGTTCTTACGCAGGAAGATCCGTATCCGAACTACGTCAATCAGTTCGGTCCGTTCTGGGCCGATATCTTCCGCGGGCTGAGCCTCTACAACGTGTATAGCGCGTGGTGGTTCATGCTGATCCTGATTTTCCTGGTGATCTCCGTGTCGCTGTGCGTGATCCGCAACGGCCCGAAGATGATCGCGGACATGAAGAGCTGGAAGGACCGGGTGCGCGAAGGCAGCCTGCGCGCATTCCATCACAAGGGTGAATTTTCGCCGGTCGCGGGCAATCGCGCCGAGACCTCCGCCAGCCTGCAACGGCTCGCCGCCAAGATGGGCTACAAGTTCGTCACGCGCGAGACGGACAGCGGCGCGACACTGATCGCGGCCAAGCGCGGCGCACTGACGAAGCTCGGTTATATCTCGGCGCATCTGGCGATCGTGATCATCTGCATTGGCGGCCTGCTGGACAGCAACCTGCCGATCAAGCTGCAGATGTGGCTCTTCAACAAGACGCCTATTGCATCGAACGAAGTCATCAACGACATTGCACCGAATCATCGGCTGCCGACATCGAATCTCACGTTTCGCGGTTATGCCTGGGTGCCGGAAGGGCAGCACGTCGCAACCGCCATCCTGAATCAGCAGGACGGTTCGTTGATCCAGGATCTGCCGTTCTCGATCCAACTGAATAAATTCATCGTCGATTATTACTCGACGGGTATGCCGAAGCTGTTTGCGAGCGATATCGTCGTGATCGATCATGCGACCGGCAAGCGTATCCCGGCGCGTGTGGAAGTGAACAAACCGTTCACCTACGACGGCATTTCGATCTATCAATCGAGCTTCCAGGATGGCGGCTCGAAACTGTCGATGACCGCCTGGCCCATGACCGGCGGCAGCGCGAAAACCACGCCGTTCGACGGCGCCATTGGCGGCACGGCGCCAATGAGCCCGCAGATCATCGGCGGGCAGGGTGAAACCGTGGAATTCACTGATTTCCGCGCGATCAACGTGGAAAACGTCACTGACGGCAACGGCTCGATCGACGCCCGCGGTGTCGGCCAGACGCAGACGCTGAAGCAGGCCTTCGATGAACGGCTGGGTTCCGGCGCGAAGACGTCGAAGCCCACGGATCTGCGTAACGTCGGGCCATCGGTGCAATACAAGGTGCGGGGCACGGACGGCCAGGCGCGCGAGTTCAACAACTACATGCTGCCCGTCGACGTACAAGGCCAGCCAATGTTCCTTGCCGGCATGCGCTTGAGCCCGAACGATCCGTTCCGCTATTTGCGCATTCCCGCCGACGACCAAAGCTCGATCAAGCAGTGGATGAACCTGCGCGCCGCGCTGGAAACGCCCGCGATGCGTGATGAAGCGGCACGCCGTTTCGCGAAGCGCTCGGTGCCGGAAGCGAACGCGGACTTGCAGAAGCATCTGGAAGAGAGCGCGTCCCGGGTGCTGAACCTGTTTGCCGGCGCGGACGAAACCGGCGTGGCAGCGGTTCCGGGGCAACCGGGCGCTACATTGGGCGGTTTCCAGGCGATAGCGGGTTTTATCGACAAATCAGTGCCCAAGGGCGAGCAGGAAAAGGCGGCAGGTTTGTTGCTGCGCATGCTGGAAGGCGCGACCTGGGATCTGTGGCAGATTTCGCGTGCCCAGAATGGCCTGCCGGAAGCGCAACCGGACGCGAAAAACACGCAATTCGTGCAATCGTCGATCAATGCGCTTTCGGACAGCTTTCTGTACGGATCACCGGTTTTTCTGCGACTCGATTCATTCAAGCAGATCCAGGCTTCCGTGTTCCAGTTGACGCGCGCGCCGGGCAAAAAAGTGGTGTATCTTGGCAGCCTGCTGCTCGTGCTCGGCATTTTCTCGATGTTTTACGTGCGTGAACGTCGTCTCTGGTTCTGGCTCAAAGACACGGCAACGGGCGGCACGAGCGTGTTGATGGCAATGTCCACCGCACGCCGCACGCTCGATTTCGAGAAGGAATTTGCGCAAACGCGCGACGCGATCGGCGCCATGCTGGGCGTCAAGTCACAGCCGGTACCTTCATCACCGGAAACGCCCGCGGACACCAAGTCCACCGGCTCGCAGAATTCAACTCGGTAAGAACATGGACCTCACACAAGTCTCCTCGCATTCGACTTCGGCGCAACAGCGCGCGGGCAAAGTACCCGTCGATCCGAACCTCTTCGACGAACGTCCGTTTCTGAAGCGTCTCGGCCCGACCGACTGGCTGTTCGCACTGGCAATGGTCGCCGGGGCGGGTTTCGCGCTGTTCCGGTATCACCCGTTCATGAACTACTACGACAAGCTGGTGCTCTGCTGCGCTGTACCCACGTTCGTCGTGCTCGGATGGCGCTGGAAGCCGGTGCGGCTTCTGATTGCGTGCATTGCGTTGTTGTCGCTGTCGTCGCTTCAGCTTTATCACTCCGACCTCGCGCGCGCCGACACCAATTTCTTCCTCAAATACTTCCTGTCCAGCCAGTCGGCCATCTTGTGGATGAGCGCGCTGCTCGTGCTCGCCACGGTGTTCTACTGGATCGGCCTGATTTCGCGTTCGCCTACCGGCGGCGCGATCGGCTCGAAGATGACCTGGGCAGCAGTGCTGATGGGCTTCACCGGCCTGATGGTGCGCTGGTACGAGTCTTACCTGATCGGTTCGGACGTGGGCCATATCCCAATTTCGAACTTGTATGAAGTGTTCGTGCTGTTCTGCCTGATCACGTCGCTGTTTTATTTGTACTACGAGCAGCACTACAGCACGCGTGCCATGGGTGCGTTCGTGCTGCTGGTGATCAGCGCCGCGGTCGGCTTCCTGATGTGGTATTCGATTGCCCGCGATGCCCAGCAGATCCAGCCGCTCGTGCCCGCGCTGCAAAGCTGGTGGATGAAGATCCACGTGCCGGCGAATTTCATCGGTTATGGCAGCTTTGCGTTGGCGGCCATGGTCGGGGTGGCCTATCTGGTCAAGGAACGCGGCATTCTGGCGGACCGCCTGCCGTCGCTCGAAGTGCTCGACGACGTGATGTACAAGTCGATTGCAGTCGGTTTCGCGTTCTTCACCATCGCGACCATTCTTGGTGCACTCTGGGCCGCCGAAGCGTGGGGTGGTTACTGGAGCTGGGACCCGAAGGAAACGTGGGCATTGATCGTGTGGCTGAATTACGCCGCGTGGCTGCACATGCGCCTGATGAAAGGCTTGCGCGGCTCGGTGGCCGCATGGTGGGCGTTGACCGGTTTGCTGGTCACCACGTTCGCTTTCCTTGGCGTCAACATGTTCCTCTCCGGCCTGCATAGTTACGGCAAGCTGTAACATCTGCCGCTAAACGCCGTTTAAAAAGCCGCCATGCAAGATTTGCTGGCGGTTTTTTTATTG
Organism: Caballeronia udeis; assembly: GCF_001544555.2. Lineage (GTDB taxonomy): Bacteria > Pseudomonadota > Gammaproteobacteria > Burkholderiales > Burkholderiaceae > Caballeronia > Caballeronia udeis. The sequence continues at coordinate 25,367 of NZ_FCOK02000069.1, forward strand.
CCTGGGCGGAATAGCTGAAACCGATTCGGTGTTTGCCACGAATATAGCTATAGCAACGGCCGCGCTGACGCAGGCCGCAACACGAATTCCAGGAGTATCGAAATGGGTATGAAACACACACGCCAGCTTTTCGGCGACGACATCGCCCGAAGCGAGATTACGCCGCGCGCGTTCTTCGAGAACCGCCGGCGCGTGTTGCGGGCCGCAGGTGTGCTGGCCGCGACGGGGCTCGTAGGCGTGAACGGCGAGGCGCTCGCGACGATGACATCACCTGATGCAAAGGGTCAGAAGCTCGCGGCGACCACGAATACGAAGTTCGTCGCCCTGGACAAGGTGACGCCGTTCAAGGACATCACGAGCTACAACAACTTCTACGAGTTCGGCACGGACAAGGCCGATCCGGCGCAAAACGCGCATACGCTGCGGCCCCGGCCGTGGAAGATATCGGTGGAAGGCGAGATCAAGAACGCGAAGGTATATGACATCGATGAAATCCTGAAACTCGCGCCGCTCGAGGAGCGTATTTACCGGTTGCGGTGCGTGGAAGGGTGGTCGATGGTGATCCCGTGGATCGGCATTCCGTTGTCCGAAATCATCAAGCGCGCACAGCCGACGGGCAACGCGAAGTACGTGCAGTTCATCACGCTGGCCGATCCCTCGCAAATGCCCGGGCTGTCCGACCCCATTCTCGACTGGCCGTACTCCGAAGGTTTGCGCATGGACGAGGCGATGAACCCGCTCGTGCTGCTGACCGTTGGTTTGTATGGTGAAGTGCTGCCGAATCAGAACGGAGCGCCGGTGCGTGTCGTGGTGCCCTGGAAATACGGCTTCAAGAGCGCGAAATCGCTGGTGAAGATCCGGTTTGTCGAGCAGCAGCCGAAGACGAGCTGGAGCGAATATGCGCCGAAGGAGTATGGTTTTTACTCGAATGTGAATCCGAATGTCGATCATCCGCGCTGGAGCCAGGCAACGGAACGGCGTATTGGCGAGGACGGTTTCTTCACGCCAAAGCGCAAGACGCTGATGTTCAATGGTTACGGCGATCAGGTTGCGTCGCTGTATCGGGGCATGGATCTCAAGGCCAATTTCTAGGGTTTAGGGGAAGAGGATGGCTGTGGCTTCCGATGTCAAAAGAAAGCCGGTAACGCGCGTTGCCGCAGGCGGCATGAACTGGATCGTGCCGGCGAAAGTGGCTGTGTTTCTTGGCGGGTTGTATCCGCTCGCGCGCATCGTGCTGCTGGGCTTCACGGGCGGACTGGGTGCAAATCCGATCGAATTCATTACCCGCTCGACCGGCCTGTGGACGCTCGTGTTCCTGTGCATCACGCTTGCCGTCACGCCGGTTCGCCGGCTGACGGGCCTGAACGCGCTCCTGCGTTTTCGCCGGATGCTCGGGCTGTTTGCGTTCTTCTATGTCGTGCTGCACTTCACCACGTACGTCTGGTTCGACAAATGGTTCGATGTCTTCGCCATGCTCAAGGACATCGTCAAGCGGCCGTTCATCCTGGTTGGTTTCTCGGCGTTCGTGCTGCTTATCCCGCTTGCCGTGACGTCGCCGAAAGCAATGGTCAGGAAGCTGGGCCGTCGCTGGCAAACGCTGCACATGCTGATCTATCCGATCGTCGTGCTCGCGATCCTGCACTTCTGGTGGATGAAAGCGGGCAAGCACGATCTCTTCCTGCCAAAGATCTATGGCTCGATCGTGGTGGTGTTGCTGGCGTGGCGGATGCTTGCCTGGCTGCGCTCGCGCATCACGCGGGCACGCGCGGTTTAGCGGATCGTTGATCGCGACGCACATGAAAAAAGGGCGACGCTTAATGGCGTCGCCCTTTTTTCATGCTGCTCGGACCAACCGGTATCAGTCCGGAAAAATCGATTCGCCTGCGAACAACTGCGTCACTTCTTCACGTTCACGCACTCTGCGCGCACGTTCGCGATCGACCATGACTTCGGCAGCGCGCGGGCGCGTGTTGTAGTTCGAGCTCATCACGAAACCGTACGCGCCCGCCGAGAAAATCGCGATCAGGTCGCCCTGTTCGATGGCGAGTTCCCGATCCTTGCCGAGCCAGTCGCCGCTTTCACACACGGGACCGACCACGTCGTAGAGCTGCGCTTTTGTCGCACGCTTTTCCACTGCTTCCATACGATGGAATGCCTGATACATCGCAGGGCGCGCGAGGTCGTTCATGGCGGCATCGACGATGGCGAAATTCTTTTCCGCACCCGGCTTCAGGTATTCCACGCGCGTGAGCAATACGCCCGCGTTGCCGACCAGCGAACGTCCCGGCTCGAAATACACTTCGCGATGACCGTGCCCGCGTTCATCGATATGCGCGAGCACCGCTCGCACGAATTCCCCGATAGCCGGCGGCGTTTCGTCGTCGTACGTGATGCCAAGTCCACCGCCGACATCGACGTGATGAATGTTCGTGCCGTCAGCCTCGATCTGCTCGACGAGGTCCAGCAATTTGTCGACGGCGTCGAGATACGGGCTCACTTCAGTGATCTGCGAACCAATATGGCAGTCGATCCCGATCACGTCGAGATTCGACATGGCAGCGGCTTGCGCATAGGTCGTGCGAGCGTCGGCGAAAGCCACGCCGAACTTGTTCGACTTCAGGCCCGTGGAAATATACGGATGCGTCTTGGCATCGACGTCGGGATTCACGCGCAGCGACACCGGCGCTTGTTTGCCCGCAGCCTTGGCCACTTCATTGAGCGCATGCAGTTCGGGAATCGATTCGACGTTGAAGCACTTCACGCCGGCATCGAGTGCTTCGCGCATTTCCGCCGCCGACTTGCCAACGCCGGAGAACACGGTGTTTTCGGCCTTGCCGCCCGCGGCCAGGACGCGCGCCAGTTCACCCGACGAGACGATGTCAAAGCCCGCGCCCAGTCGCGCGAATACGTTCAGCACCGCGAGGTTGCTGTTGGCTTTCACGGCTACGTGGATAGTGGCGTGGCGGCCATTGCAGGCATCGGCGTAAGCTTTATAGGCGTCGGTCAACGCACTGCGCGAATAGACGTAGAGCGGTGTGCCGAACTGTTCGGCCAGCGACGCGGCCGAAACGCCTTCGACCTGCAGCACGCCTTCGGCGCGCGAGAATGCGGATTGGGTCATGAGTTTTCTGGCTCTGCTGACGCGCTTGGCCGGATTTGGCCCAAGCGCGGTATGGCAACGATTATTCGCCGGAGGAAGCGGCTTTGGGTGCCGATGCCGACTCGGGCGATTTCAAATTGTCGTCAGGGGAAAGCGACAGCGCCGTGCCGGATGTGTCGGGAACGTCGCCGACGCTGACAGCAGACGAGGCGGACGATGCTGCTGCCGGTGCGCTCACGCTTTTCGCATCGCTCGCCGGCAACGGCGGCATGCTGGCGGGACGCGCCGGAATGGGGGGGGCGGTGGGCAAATAGAGCGGTCCGCGCTGACCACAGGCGGCGAGCAGTGTGCCAGCGGAAATGGCCAAAGCCGCTACAATCGCGCTCATCCGGAAGACGACTTGCATTGCTGTCCCTGACTAATTAATCGATGGAGTTTAGCATGACCGACAACGAATACCTGACCCTCGCCGAGGCTGCGCTGGCGGCCATCGAGCGGGACGTGGACGGCCTCGAAGCCGATGTCGAATTCGAGCGCAGCGGTAATGTGTTAACGCTCGAATTCGAGAACCGCACGAAGCTGATTGTCAACTTGCAGCCGCCAATGCACGAGCTCTGGCTTGCAGCAAAGGCGGGCGGTTTTCACTACCGCTATGCGGACGGTGCATGGCGCAATACGCGCGACGGCAGCGAGTTTTTTGAGGCACTCAGCCAATACGCCAGCGAACAGGCCGGCGAGGCGATTCGGTTTTCAGCTTGATATCTGCGGTGTGATTTGGCGCGCAAGCCCCGGATTGACCGGGGCTTGAATTCAGGACTTAGTGACCTTTGAACAGATTCATGATGTCCTGCTTTTCCTGCTCGCCGACTTGCGGCGCGGGCGCGGGCGCCGCACCGCTGACGTCTTCCGGCACGGCCTGACTCACACCGATGGTTGCCACGAACCCGTGGCCCGGCGTCATGTCGTCGAAATAGAGTTCGCCCCCGAGCGAGACCACATCGGGCGGCATGGTCGACTTGTATTCCGGCACGCCGCGCAACGCCCGGCTCATGTACTCCATCCACACCGGCAGTGCGAGTCCGCCACCCGTTTCCTTGTCGCCGAGACTGCGCGGCGCGTCGTACCCAATCCACGCGATGGCCACCAGTGAATGCTGGTAACCGGCGAACCATGCGTCGTGGGAGTCGTTCGTCGTGCCGGTCTTGCCGGCAAGGTCGGTCCGCTTCAACTGGTTGGTTCGTGCGCCTGTACCGCGTTGCGCCACGCTTTGAAGCAGGCTGTTCATCACGTAGGCGTTGCGGGGGGTAATGGCGAGCGGCGCGGAGTCGCCGGCGACCAGCGGCTGCGGATGCGAGACCACGGCGCCGCGCGGATCAGTGATATCGGCGATCAGATAGGGATTCACACGGTATCCGCCGTTTGCGAACACTGAATATCCCGTCGCCATCTGCAGCGGCGTAACCTGGCCTGCGCCAAGCGCCATTGGCAGATACGCCGGTTGGCGGGAAGCGTCGAAACCGAACTTCGTCACATAGCCTTGCGCATACTTCGGACCGATGTTGTTCAGGATCCGGATGGAAACCAGGTTCTTCGATTTCATCAATGCCGTGCGCATGGGCATTGGGCCGTCGAAACCGCCGCCGTAATTCTTCGGCTCCCATGCCTGACCACCGGTCTCGGCGGCGCTGAAGAACAGCGGCGCGTCGTTGATGATGGTCGCCGGCGACAAGCCCTTTTCCAGCGACGCCGAATAGATGAACGGCTTGAAGCTCGAACCCGGCTGGCGCCACGCCTGAGTGACGTGATTGAATTTATTCTTGTTGAAGTCGAAGCCGCCCACCAGCGAGCGGATCGCGCCGTCCTGCGGCACGATGGAAACGAATGCACCTTCCACCTGCGGCAGTTGCGTGATGACCCAGTTGTCGTCGTCGTTTTTCATCAGACGTACGATCGCGCCGGGCCGGATACGCTGGTTCGGCTGCGCCCGCGTGCCGAGCGCGCTGGCGACAAACCGCAGATCGTTGCCTTGAACGATGGCCACGTTGCCATCGATAAAGCTCGCCTTCACCTGCTTCGGGTTTGCGTCGGTGACGACCGCCGCCACGATCTCGCCGTTGTCGGGATGGTCGACGAGGGCGTCGTCAATAGCCTGCTCGCGATCGTCGGCGTCAGTCGGCAGATCGATATACCCTTCCGGCCCGCGATACCCATGCCGATGCTCATAATCCATCAGGCCTTTGCGCACGGCGCGATAGGCTGCGTCCTGATCCGCGGAATCAATGGTTGTCACCACGTTCAGGCCCAGCGTGTAGGCCTCTTCGCGATACTGCGTGTACATCATCTGGCGCACCATTTCCGCCACGTACTCGGCGTGCACGCTGAACTCGCGCCCGGCGCCCTTCACCACGAGCGGTTGTTTCGCCGCGTCCTCATACTGCTGCTGCGTGATGTAGTGCAGTTCGAGCATCCGTTCCAGGATGTATTGCTGGCGCACCTTCGCGCGTTTCGGATTGACCACCGGGTTGTACGCGGAGGGCGCTTTCGGCAAGCCGGCCAGCATGGCTGCTTCGGCTAGCGTGATGTCCTTCAGATCCTTGCCGAAATAGACCCGCGCGGCGCTCGCAAAGCCATAGGCCCGCTGTCCCAGATAAATCTGGTTCATATAGACCTCGAGGATCTGGTCCTTCGTCAGCGCGCGCTCGATCTTGTAGGCGAGCAGCATCTCGTAGATCTTGCGGGTATAGGTCTTTTCGCTCGACAAGAAGAAATTTCGCGCGACCTGCATGGTGATCGTGCTTGCGCCCTGGGACGCATGGCCGTTCGTCAACGCCACCGTGCCGGCGCGCAGGATGCCGGTCAGGTCGACACCGCCGTGGTCGTAGAAACGCGCGTCTTCAATGGCGAGCACCGCTTTCTTCAGGTAATCCGGCACGTCCTGGATACGCACGACGCTACGCCGTTCCTCGCCGAATTCGCCAATCAGCACGTGATCGGCCGTGTAGACCCGTAGCGGCACTTTCGGGCGGTAGTCGGTGAGCGCCTCGAGCGACGGCAGATTGGGCTGTGCCACGACCAGCGCATAACCGAGCACGAGCCCCGCACTGACAATCAATCCGACAATGCAAATTAACAATCCGAGCAGGAGCCTGATCCAGAGCGGGCGAACACGCTTTGGGGAATCGGGATGACGGGACGGAGGGGACGACGGAGACTGAGATTGCATGGCACCACCAAAAAACGGTCCCGCGATTATAGCTGCCCAACTTTACGGCTTTCGTCTGGCTTACTTGGGTGTTGCGCGCAGGGTGCGGCGACACCTTTTTCGTCACGATAAGCGTTGACGGACCGACACGGCTAACGTTTGCAGCGCATTGTTTCAATGCTGTCCACGCTCGTTTCATGCCCGCTGCCGTCCGGCGTTTAATCCTCGTCCACCCTTTACGTTAGCCACTTGGACGAATGGTGGCAACCACCTCCGCTGCCCACAATCGTTTCATTGCCAGCGCCCGAACGGTTCGGTGCGCGGCCTGGAAAGAGAGGATGAGCATGGGTACGCAAACACCACTGCGCGGATCGGTCCTGACCGTCACGCGCCGGTTCGCGGCGGGTATCGACATCACCGAAGGGGCCGTGAGGCTGGCCGTTGTCAGCAAGCGGTTGCAAGCGGACCGGCCGGTTTGTGTCGAACGGCTGGAGGAGGTTCTGCTTGAACCGGGCGCAGTGATAGGCGGTGATTTCATCGACCGGCCGGCTATCTCGGCCGCGTTGCGCGAAGCGTTTTCACGGCTGCCGGCGCGAGCCGCGCTGCGCTCGCTGCGGTGTGCAATGGCGTTGCCGGCGTCGGCTACGCTCACCACGCGAGTGCCGCTCGCGCGGCTTACGCAGGCCAGCCAGCTGTCCATTTCGGTGGCGGCGGGGCACGATCCGCGCGGTTTGCTCGAACCGGCCGTGCTGGCGGAAGCCGAGCGCGTGGCGGGGATCGAGCGCGGTGCGCTCGCGGTCGACTGGTCCATCGAGGCGCTCGAGGACGGTGGCGCTGAGGTTTGCATTGCAGCCACCGGGCGGCAATACGTGGAGTCGCGCGTGGAAACGGCGGCGGCCGCGAACATTGTGTTGAGCGCGATTGATGGCGAACCCGGTGCTGCGTTGCGCGCCCTGCGCTATTCGGCGTCTATCGAGATTGATCCACTGGAGCGTTTCGTGGCTTGCTGGGTAGAGAGCGCCGGGCTGCATGCGTGGCTTGTCGGAGAGGATGGCGTGGAGAACGAGATACGTTACCCGTCGCCGGAATATTCGAGCGCGGCTGAAGCGCTGACGGATCTGGTGGGCGACGATCCACGCGTGCACTGGATTTATATCGGTGGAGATATCGAACTGCTCAATCGAGCCGGCGTTTCCACGCCTATGTTGGCCGCGTTGTTCGGGTGTCCGGTCATGCCGTTTGAATGCGCGCCGTTTTGCAACGGCGCGCAACGGGTGGACGAACGTCTCGCGCATTCGCCGCTGTTTGCCGTGGCAATGGGACTTGCGCTGCGCGAGGTGATGCCATGAGCGCGGTCGGTTTGCATGCATTCAATCTGCTGCCGTACCGGTCAGGTGCCCGGCGTCGAGCACGTAACCGGGCGCTGTCGCTGCTTGCGGGAGCAGGTCTGATCGGCTGTGCTGCTGTCGGCGCGGTGGCTGGCTGGGACGCGTTGGAACGGGTGCGTATAGAAGAGAAACGAGACTCGCTCCACGTCGCGTTGCGGCAGTTGAGTGCGCCCATCGCGGAACATGCGCGTCTGGTCGAGCGCCAGGCGCTGGAGCGGCGGGCACAGGCCGCCGCCATGCCGATAGCCGAGCCGCGTGCCCGGTTTCTCGGCTTGCTCGACGCGCTGGCGCAGGGGACATCGCGGGGGAATATCGGCTTGCAGCGGGTGACGCAGCGTGTGAGCGAAGTTGAGCTTGCCGCCAGCGCGCCGGATTCGCACACGGCCGCCGTGTGGCTTAAAGCGCTTGAGAACGTGACAGGCGTACAAGCCGTGGAGATCGTGGAAATGCGCCGGCGGGCGGCTGCTGCGCGACCTGCGGCAGTCGCTGTCGCGCAATCCGGCGCGGTGAATTCGCCGGGCAAGACGGGCCCTTACGATTTCATCGCGGTCGTGCGTTGGACGCAGAGCGCCGCCGGGGACGCCGTGCCGAAGCGGCTCAAGGCCGCTGGACGAGAGGCGTCGTCGAAGCCGAAAGGCGCTAGCCGGAGCCCGCAATGATCCGTCTCCCTAAATCTTCCCGCGAGTTTCAATTGCTGCTGCATGAGCCGCTGGATGCCTGGAGTGGTTATCGGATCGCGCTCACGGGCGTTGTGGTTGCGGTGCTGGTATTTGCTGGAGGCGTGTCGTTGTGGTGGTCCTCCGATTTAAGCGGCACGGAAGCGAGCCGGTCGGCATCGCACGACGCGCAGCAACGCCTGGACCGGGCGCGAGCGACGGCTGCTGAACTACCCGCGATGCGCGCTCGTTCAGGCGATGGTGTGCCGCTCGCCCGTTGGACCGTTGCTGACGCACTTCGCGAGTTGACTGCGCTTGCGGCGCAGAGTGGCTTGCGAATCGGGATGATCGAACCGTCGGCACAGAAGGGCGAAGGGCTCGAGATCGAGCGGCCGTTGAAATTTCGCGCCGAAGGTTCGTTCGGCGAGATTCGGCAGTTTCTGGACGCGCTGGAAGGACTGCCGAGACTCGTCATTCCGGCAGATGTGCAAATGAAACGAGTAACGAATGCGCTCGCCCTGGAAGCGACGCTCAGGGTATTCGAGGACCTCCCGGCGATAACGCGGCCGGAGCCGTCACGTCGCGACGCGTTTGCTATCGATCCGTTTGGTGTGAAGAACGGCACGGGGGTGGGCGATGGGGGCGCGATGCTTCTTGTCGGCACCTTGCGTGCTCAGCGTCGTGCGATGGCGCTGGTGGAGACGGCTGCGGGAGTCGATGGATTTCTGCAGGGCCAGATGGTTGGCGACGAGCGCCTTGGCAATGTCCGCTCGCGTTCGATCGAGCTCAGCCGCCCTGACGGGGTTGTGCGGACGATTGGCTTCGCGGATGACCGGCCATGAAGATGCTGCGGGTTTTGCGGTTGTCAGGCTGTTCGCTGAACGAGGTGATTCGGCTGCTTCCCGGGGAAGCGGTCGGTAGAGTGTTCTCGTTGGGGTGGCGAATTTGCATAGGTGGCATCGCGGCCGCGTTGCTGCTGGGGGCTGTCACCACCCACGCCTCCACTCCTCCGTTGCCGCCCCTGCCCGAGCCGTTTCCCGAGACTCTGTCCACGGATCAGTTCGCGGTCGAGGTTCCTCCGGCCGTCGTCGTGCAAGCGTCCGATGAGGACACCGCCTGGCTGGCGCCCGTTGCAACGTCCGCCACGGCTGCTGCTTCCACTCCAGCGGCCACACCTGATGCCGGGCCCCCGCTGGAAGGCCCGCCAACACCCTTGCCGCCTATCGAGCGCATGAGCCGTGGTCCGGCGGACCCTGCAGCCACGTTGCTCGACGACGGCAAACCGATCTCGCTGAACCTGAAAAATGCCGACTTGAGCGCCGTGCTGCAAACTTTCGCGAAGTTTTCGGGTGTCAACATTGTCGCGAGCGAGAAGATCCGCGGGCTGGTCTCGCTAAATCTCGTCGATGTCCCGTGGCGGCGCGCGTTCGACACGCTGCTCGACGTCCACGGCCTCGCGATGGAGCGTCACGGTGAGGTCATCTGGGTTGCGCCGCTTAGTGAACTGGCAGCGCGCGAGCGCCTTCGCTACGAAGCGCACGCCCGTGCAGCCGATCTCGAACCGCTCGGCAGCCGCACGTTCGTTCTGCGCTACCCGCGTGCCGACGACGTGCGCAAGCTCCTGACGGGCTCGGGCAGCCAGCGGGTGTTATCGAAGCGAGGTTCTGTCATGGCCGATGCCCGCACCAACCTGCTGTTCGTAACTGACCTGGAGGCCCGCGTCACGCAGATCGCCGAGCTGATCGCGCAGATCGACCGACCGACGCCGCAGGTGATGATCGAAGCGCGCATTGTGGAAGGGGACGCCGGTTTTTCGCGCAATCTCGGCGTGAAACTATCGATGACGCCCACCGGCGACTCCACTGCACGCGGTCTTGTGGCGGGCGCGGACGGGGCGGTATTCGATTTGTCGGCGCGGCCGATTGGCGGGTTCGACGCCGCGACCGCCGGCCTGACGCTATTCGCCGCGCAGGCTACGCGCTTGCTGAACATCGAGTTGAGCGCGCTCGAAAACGAGGGGCGCGGTGAGATTGTGTCGAGTCCCCGCGTGATCACGGCGGATCGCGTGAGGGCGGTAGTCGAGCAGGGCACGGAATTACCGTATCAGGCAAAAGTGGGCAACGGCGTGTCGGGCGTCCAGTTTCGCCGGGCCGCGCTGAAACTGGAGGTCGAGCCCCAAATTACGCCGCATGGTCACGTGATCCTGGATCTCGATGTGTCGAAAGACAGCGTTGGTGAGCAGACGGCAGCCGGCCCGGCGATCAACACCAAGCACGTCCAGACGCGCGTGGAGGTGGAGGACGGCGGCACGGTGGCAATCGGCGGGATATATTCCACTGATGAACGCGAGGATGTCACGAGGGTCCCGCTGCTCGGTAAAATCCCGGTATTGGGCTGGCTTTTTCGTCACTCCGCGCGCCGCAATGCACGCAGCGAACTGGTCATTTTCATCACCCCACATATCGTTCCGGCGCGTCTGTGAAGGCCGCCGGCAAGCCTTCCCGACTCGACAAAGCGGCCCTTTTGCCCTTAAGCTCCCGCACGAACGGGACCAGAATCGGGACCGGAATCAATGCACAAGGAAGCGAGTTGGAAGCCGGGCAAGCGAACGCGAACGTATTTTTTGTCGGACTCATGGGGGCTGGAAAGACCACCGTGGGGCGGGCGGTCGCGCGCCGGTTACAACGTTCTTTCATTGATTCCGACCACGAAATCGAGGCGCGCACGGGTGCGCGCATCCCGGTGATCTGGGAGGTCGAGGGAGAAGAAGGCTTCCGGCAGCGCGAAGCGGATGTGATCGACGAGTTGTCGCGGCGCGAGAATATTGTGCTGGCGACCGGCGGCGGCGCGATTCTCCGCGCGGAGAATCGGGAACATCTGAAGAGTCGCGGGCTGGTGATCTACCTGCGCGCCACGCCGCACGAATTGTGGCAACGTACGCGGCGCGATAAAAACCGGCCGCTGCTGCAGACCGACGACCCGCGCGGCAAGCTGGAAGCGCTCTACAAGACGCGTGATCCTCTGTATCAGGAGTGCGCGCATTTCATCGTGGAAACTGGCCGGCCGACCGTGAATAACCTCGTCAACATGGTGTTGATGCAACTGGAGATGGCCGGTATCGTCAAACCGGCTACGTCATAATGTCCGCCATGATTACCGTCAACGTCGAACTGGGCGATCGCGCCTACCCCATCCATATTGGCGCCGGGCTGATTGGCCGGACCGAACTGTACGCGCCGCATATTGCGGGCTCGTCGGTCGCGATTGTCACCAACACGACTGTCGATCCGCTGTACGGCGAAGCGCTCCGCGCCGCGCTCGCGCCGCTCGGCAAGGCAGTCACGACCATCGTTCTGCCCGACGGTGAAGTGCACAAGAATCTCGAGACGCTCAACCAGATTTTCACCGCGCTGCTGGCCGGCCGCGCCGACCGCAAGACCACGCTGATTGCGCTGGGCGGCGGGGTGATCGGCGACATGACGGGTTTTGCCGCTGCCAGTTATATGCGTGGCGTGCCCTTTATCCAGGTGCCGACCACGCTGCTCGCGCAAGTCGATTCGTCTGTGGGCGGGAAGACCGGCATCAATCATCCGCTTGGCAAGAACATGATCGGCGCGTTTTATCAGCCGCAAGCGGTCATCGCCGACATCGGGGTACTGCGCACGCTGCCGCCGCGCGAACTCGCAGCGGGAATCGCGGAAGTGATCAAGACGGGCGCCATTGCCGACAGCGAATTCTTCGACTGGATAGAGACGAACATCGCGGCTTTGAACGCCTGCGATCCGACTGCGCTCGCGCATGCAGTGAAGCGCTCATGCGAGGTGAAGGCTTCGGTGGTGGCTGCCGACGAACGCGAAGGCGGCTTGCGCGCCATTCTCAATTTCGGCCACACATTCGGTCATGCAATTGAAGCCGGTCTTGGTTACGGGGAGTGGCTGCATGGCGAGGCAGTCGGTTGCGGCATGGTAATGGCAGCGGACCTGTCCGTACGGCTCGGCCGGCTCGATGAAACCTCGCGTGAGCGGCTTACGCGGTTGATCGCCGCGGCGAAGCTGCCGGTCAAGGCGCCGGCGCTTGGCGCGGATCGTTATATCGACTTGATGAAGGTCGACAAGAAAGCCGAAGCAGGCGAGATCAAATTCATCCTGCTCGAGCGTTTCGGCAATACAAAGATCACGGGTGCGCCTGACGAGGCAGTGCGCGCAACGCTCGCCGCCAGCGTCTGACGAGGCTGCGTTCAGCAGCGGGTTGTTGCGACAAAGCTCAGTCGCGAGACATCCAGGTTCACCCATGCGCTGACTTTCGTGACACTGGCTGACCGTCGGCCGTAGCCACCGCGGCAGAGAACGCCACAGCTCATGGCCACAAACGAAGCCAACAACGAAACGACGATGATTCGGAGCAGCCGGTGAGCGACAAGACATTCCAGTTTTCCAGCATCACGCCGACGTCCTTCGCACTCGAGGCGCATCTCGCCCCGTATGCTGCGCATTCGGCCGAGTCGCGTGGCCGGCGCTTCGAAGAAAAACCGCCCGCTGCGCGCACTGAGTTCCAGCGCGATCGTGATCGCATTGTTCACTCCACGGCGTTCCGCCGGCTCGAATACAAGACGCAGGTTTTCGTGAATCACGAAGGCGATCTGTTCCGAACGCGCCTGACGCATAGCCTGGAAGTCGCGCAGATCGCCCGTTCCGTGGCGCGTAACCTGCGCGTGAACGAAGATCTGGTCGAAGCCATTTCGCTGGCGCACGATCTTGGCCATACGCCGTTCGGCCATGCCGGGCAGGATGCACTAAATGAATGCATGCGCGAGCACGGCGGCTTTGAACACAACCTGCAGAGCCTGGTGGTGGTCGATGAGCTGGAAGAGCACTACGGCGCATTCAACGGCCTGAACCTCTGCTTCGAAACCCGCGAAGGCATTCTCAAACACTGCTCGCATGAGAATGCGCTGAAGCTCGGCGCGTTGGGCGAGCGGTTTCTGAATCGCAAGCAGCCGTCGATAGAAGCCCAGATCGCGAACGTCGCCGACGAAATCGCCTACAACAATCACGACGTCGACGACGGCCTGCGCTCCGGCCTGATCACCCTCGACCAACTCGCCGATGTCGCTCTGTGGCAGACGCACTACGAAGCAGCGCGCGCGGAGTATCCGGATATCGAAGGGCGCCGGCTGATTCACGAGACCATCCGCCGGATCATCAATACGTTGATCGTGGATTTGATCGAGTCGACGAGCGAGAACCTGGCGCGGCTGAATCCGCAATCGGTCGACGACGTGCGCGACGCCCCGGCGCTGGTCAACCACAGCGAAACCGTCGCCGCCCAGGCGACCGAACTCAAGCGCTTCCTTTACAAGAACCTGTATCGCCACTACAAGGTCATGCGGATGGCTAACAAAGCGGGGCGCGTGGTGAGCGGCCTTTTCAAGGCGTTCAACGACGACCCGCGCCTGCTGCCCCCGGCCTATCAGGCACGCGGACCGATCGCGGAAGAGTCGGCCAACGACCCCCGCGGCAGCGAGAGCGCGTCGGGCAGCCAGCAGGCGCGCCTGATTGCCCATTACATCGCGGGCATGACGGATCGATACGCATTAAAAGAATACGGACGTCTATTCGTCATAGACGACAATTAGAATGCCGCGTTCCAGGCGCTTTCTGCGTTTGTCCCAACCAAAAAAACTCCACCGGGGTTCAAGGAGAGGTTAGTCATGAGTAGTCGCAAGTTGTTGGTCAGCGCCTTTTCCATTGCCGCTGTATTCGCCTTTGGCGCCAGTCAGGCACAGGCCGCCACCGAAATCCAGTTCTGGCACGCAATGGAATCCGCGCTCGGCGAGCGCGTGAACGACATCGCAAACGATTTCAACGCGTCGCAAAGCGACTACAAGATCGTGCCGGTCTTCAAGGGCAGCTACGACCAGACGATGGCAGCGGGCATTGCGGCGTATCGCAGCGGCAACGCACCGGCCATCCTGCAGGTGTATGAAGTGGGCACGGCCACGATGATCCAGGCCAAGAAAGCCGTCATTCCGGTCTCCGACGTATTCAAGCAAGCCGGCGTCCCGCTCGATGAAAAGGCGTTCGTACCAACCATTGCAAGTTATTACAGCGACTCGAAGACGGGCCACCTGATTTCGATGCCGTTCAACAGCTCGACGCCGGTCCTGTATTACAACAAGGACGCGTTCAAGAAAGCCGGCATCGATCCGACCCATCCGCCGAAAACCTGGGATGAACTCGCCGCTGATTCGAAAAAGCTGAAAGCGATCGGCATGTGCGGCTATTCATCGGGCTGGCAAAGCTGGATTCAGCTTGAGAACTACAGCGCATGGCACGGCTTGCCGTTCGCATCGGAGAACAATGGCTTCGACGGCACCAACGCGGTGCTCGAATTCAACAAGCCGCTGCAGGTCGCGCACATCCAGTTCCTGCAGAACATGGCGAAGGACGGCACGTTCACGTATGTCGGCCGCAAGGACGAGGCGGTATCGAAGTTCTATAGCGGCGATTGCGGCATCCTGACCAACTCGTCGGGGTCGCTCGCCAACATCAAGAAGTACGCGAAGTTCGATTTCGGCACGGGCATGATGCCGTACGACGCGAGCGTGAAGGGCGCACCGCAGAACGCGATCATCGGCGGCGCGAGTCTTTGGGTTCTGTCCGGGAAAGATGCGGCCACCTACAAGGGTGTCGCGAAGTTCCTGGCTTATCTGACCTCGCCGGCAGTGGCGGCTAAATGGCATCAGGACACGGGCTATCTGCCGGTCACGACCGCCGCTTACGAGCTGACGCAAAAGCAGGGCTTCTATGAAAAGAATCCCGGCGCCGATACCGCGATCAAGCAGATGCTGAACAAACCGCCCCTGCCGTTCACCAAGGGCTTGCGCCTGGGCAACATGCCGCAGATCCGCACGATCGTCGATGAGGAACTCGAGCAGGTCTGGGCGGGCAAGAAAACGCCGAAGGACGCGCTGGATTCGGCTGCATCGCGCGGTGATGACCTGCTGCGCCGCTTCGAAAAGGCTGGAAACTAAACTCGCCATGGAAAAACGATCGCGGTTCAATACGAGCCTGCTGCCTTATCTGCTGGTCGCGCCGCAACTCGCCATCACCGCGCTCTTTTTTCTGTGGCCGGCCGGCGAGGCGCTGTGGCAAGCCACGCAGACCCAGGATGCGTTCGGTACATCGAGCGAATTTGTCGGACTGGCGAATTTCAAGCAGATCTTCACCGATCCGCTTTACCTCGCCTCGTTCAATACAACGATCATCTTCTGCACGCTCGTCACCGTGTCGGGCCTGGTGATCTCGCTGCTGCTGGCCGCGTGTGCCGATCGGGTGACTCGCGGCCGGAAGGTCTATCAGACGCTTTTGATCTGGCCGTACGCGGTCGCCCCGGCGATTGCCGCCGTGCTGTGGTCGTTCCTGTTCAACCCGAGTATTGGACTGGTGACCTATGCGCTCGCGAAGTACGGCATTGTCTGGAACCATGCGCTCAATGGGTCACAGGCGATGTTCCTAGTCGTGCTGGCGTCGGTGTGGAAACAGGTGAGCTATAACTTCCTGTTTTTCTTCGCCGGACTGCAGGCTATTCCGCGTTCGCTGATCGAGGCGGCGGCAATTGACGGCGCCGGGCCTGTGCGGCGGTTCTTCGGGATCGCGCTGCCGTTGCTCTCGCCGACGAGTTTCTTCCTGCTGACCGTGAACCTGGTCTACGCCTTCTTCGATACTTTCCCGGTTATCGATGCAGCCACCGGCGGCGGTCCTGCGCAGTCCACAAAAACGCTCATCTACAAGATCTTTGCTGAGGGTTTCCAGGGTCTCGATATCGGCAGTTCCGGCGCGCAGTCGGTTGTGCTGATGGTGATCGTGGTGGCGCTGACGGTCGTGCAATTCCGCTTTATTGAACGTCGGGTGCAGTACTCATGATCGAGAACCGTCGCGGTTTTGACCTGTTTTGCCACGCGGTGCTGATCGTGGGCGTGGTGCTGGTCGTGTTTCCGGTGTACATCGCTTTTTGCGCGGCCACCATGAGCGAAGCGGAAGTCTTCAGGGTGCCGCTTTCGCTGATTCCGAGCACGCACCTGTTCGAGAACATAGCGAACATCTGGACGCACGGCAGCGGCAACGCGGCGGCGCCGTTCGGCCATATGCTGCTGAACAGCCTTGTCATGGCGCTGGTGATTTCGATCGGCAAGATCGCTATCTCCATGCTGTCGGCCTACGCCATCGTGTTCTTCCGCTTCCCGTTTAAAAACCTGGCCTTCTGGCTCATTTTCATCACGCTGATGCTGCCGGTGGAAGTGCGCATTTTCCCGACGGTCCAGGTCGTTTCATCGATGCATCTCAGCAACACGTACGCCGGCCTGACGCTGCCGCTGATTGCATCGGCGACGGCGACGTTCCTGTTCCGCCAGTTCTTCATGACGTTGCCCGATGAACTGATGGAGGCGGCGCGCATCGACGGCGCAGGGGCATTGCGCTTCTTGTGGGACGTGGTGCTGCCGCTGTCGAAGACGAACATTGCCGCGCTGTTCGTGATCACGTTCATCTATGGCTGGAACCAGTATTTGTGGCCGATCCTGATCACGAGCGACCAGTCGCTGCAAACCGCGGTGGTCGGCATCAAGAGCATGATCGCTTCCGGCGACACCGCCACTGAGTGGCATCTGGTCATGACCGCGACGCTGCTGGCGATGTTGCCGCCGCTCGCGGTGGTACTGACCATGCAGCGCTGGTTCGTGCGCGGTCTCGTCGATTCCGAAAAATAACGGAGGTTCATTCAATGATCCTTGAAGTTGCTCAATTGCCGGTGAAGGCCGGCGAAGAGGCCGCGTTCGAAGCGGCATTCGCTGAAGCCGAAAAGATCATCTCGGCGCAACCGGGGTATCTCTCGCACGAACTGGTGCGTGGCGCCGATGCGGACAACGGTTCGCAATACGTGCTGCTCGTACGGTGGGAAACGGTGGCGGCGCACCAGGAAGGCTTCCGCAATTCCGCCGACTACCAGACGTGGCGCGCGCTGCTGCATAAATTCTACGAACCGGGCATCGCGGTCGCGCATTTCGCGACGGTCGCGGGCGCCCTTAAATGAAGGCGGGTCGATGGCTGCACTGAGCCTTCAAGGCGTCAAGAAAACCTACGACAGCAAGCAGTTCGTTCTGCACGGCATCGACGTGGAAGTGACGGACGGCGAATTCGTCGTGATGGTCGGTCCGTCCGGCTGCGGGAAATCGACTTTGCTGCGGATGGTCGCGGGGCTGGAAAGCGTGTCCGAAGGGACGATTTCCATCGGCGAGAAAGTGGTGAACACGCTCGAGCCGAAGGATCGGGACATTGCGATGGTGTTCCAGAACTACGCGCTGTATCCGCACATGAGCGTCGCGCAGAACATGGCGTACGCGCTGAAGATCAGCGGTGTCGGCAAATCGGAAATCGACCGGCGGGTTCAGAATGCCGCGAAGATCCTGGAACTCGAGCCGTTGCTCGCCCGCAAGCCGCGCGAGCTGTCCGGCGGCCAGCGGCAGCGTGTGGCCATGGGCCGCGCGATCGTGCGCGAACCGGCCGTGTTCCTGTTCGACGAACCGCTGTCCAACCTCGACGCCAAGTTGCGCGTGCAAATGCGGCTGGAAATCCAGCGGCTGCACGCGCGTCTCGCGACCACGAGCCTGTACGTCACGCACGACCAGATCGAGGCAATGACACTCGCGCAGCGCGTGATCGTGATGAATCGTGGCCGGGCCGAGCAGATCGGGCCGCCGACCGAAGTCTACGAGCGTCCGGCGACGGTGTTCGTCGCGAGTTTCATTGGCTCACCGGCCATGAATCTGCTGGAAGGCCGCGTATCGGACGACGGGTTGAGCTTCGAGGTCGCGGGTAACGGGCCACGCCTGCCGCTTGCGGGCATGCAGTCCCTGCAGCAGGATCTGAAGGGGCGTGAGTGGGTTTTGGGCATCCGGCCGGAACACATGCTGCCGGAGCACCAGGGCGCGCATGTCACGTTGACGGTCGACTCCTGCGAACTCCTCGGCGCGGATAATCTGGCACACGGCCGTTGGGGCAAACACGACGTCGCGGCGCGTTTGCCGCACGAACATCGTCCGGCGCGGGGCGAGGCGCTTGAAGTGGCGCTGCCGGCGCACCGGTTGCACATCTTCGATCCGGCGACGGGCTTGCGCGTCAATTGAGGAATACAGGAACATGAAGATCTGGCCATATCCGCGCATCGTCGCGCATCGCGGCGGAGGGAAGGTCGCGCCGGAAAACACGCTCGACGGTATTGACACCGGCGCGCGGCTCGGTCTGAAAATGATCGAATTCGATGCGAAGTTATCGGCGGATAATGTCGTATTTTTGCTACACGACGACCTCGTCGACCGTACGTCGAACGGGCGTGGCGCAGCGAAAAATCTTCGCTACGAAGAACTCGAGCAACTCGATGCCGGCAGTTGGTTCGATCCGAGTTTCGCGGGTGCGCGCATGCCTACGCTTGCCGAGGTCGCGGAGCGGTGTTTTTCGCACGGATTGGCGGCGAATATCGAAATCAAGCCGTGCGAAGGGCGCGATGTTGAAACGGGCGTTTTAGTGGCGCAGGAGGCCGCGCGGCTGTGGTCGGGCGCAGAACCGGCGCCGCTGTTGTCGTCGTTTTCCTACGCTGCGCTTGAGGCCGCTGCCGGGGCTGCCCCCGATCTGCCGCGCGGTATGCTTTACGAAGCCATTCCCGGCGACTGGCGAGCCCAAACCGCGGCTTTGGCGTGCGTATCGCTCCATGCGAATCACAAGACGCTGGACAAGCGTCTGGTCGCCGAGATCAAGGATTCCGGCTTGCGGATCCTGGCCTACACCGTCAACGACCCGGAGCGGGCGCGTGAGCTCGCGACATGGGGCGTGGACGCGATCTGCACGGATCGTATCGACGTGATCGGTGCAGATTTCCTGGACTGAGCTGAACCCAGGCGAACGTATAAAAAACGCGCGCCCGGAGCAATTCGAGCGCGCGTTTTCCATTGATACAAGCAAAAGGCTTATCGGGCGCGGGCCAGCAATACGCCCGTCACCAGCGCCAGACCGCCCACCAGGGCGATGACTTGCCACGGTTTGTCGTGAATATAGGTGTCCGCGTCGGCCAAGGCCGTATTCGCGCGAGCGCGTACCGCGTCGTGCGTATTATTCAAACGCTCGCGTGCCGAATCCACGCTCTTGCTCAACTGCGCCCGCAGCGCGGCGACGTCGGCTGACGTCCCTTCTGACAGCGTTTCTTCAATCTCCGAAATCAGCTTGCGCAGTTCTCCGCCAATGTCTTGCGCCGCGTCCTGGCTGTGGCGCGAAATGCGGCGCGCATGGCGGCTGGTGGAGTTCCATGAATCTCCGATGGCATCTCGCGTATTAGAAAATGCGTTCATAGGATCGCTCCGTCGATGGGTGAATCGTGGATGGGCCGCGAAAGCGCGGAAAAACAGAAGGTGAGCAAGTTGGATGCCGGTTCATCCACCGCGTTCAACATTGCACGTTGGAGCCTCGCCGTGCAAGGCATCCGGGGAAAAGCAGAAGATCAGAAAAAGTAGAAACTACCTGAATGGGTGTGGAAAATAGTCCGGGGCGTAGCATTTTTACAAACGCCGAAAAGACAAACGCCGTTGCGAGGGAGCCTCGCAACGGCGTTTGTCTTGGGTTTGCTTTGACGGAACAGCCCGAAAACAGCGCGGACGGAGTTGCTTAAAACCGATATCCGACGTTCAGGTACGTCACGATCGGATTCAGCTTCAGTTTTGCTTCCGAGTTCACGGTGAGCTGGCCAACCGGCGTCTGCGCCTGGGTCGTCAGCTTGGCCGTGGCGTGGAGGGGCACGAAGGAGATGGAGAAACCGGCGAACCAGTGGTCGTTGAAGGCGTATGTAAGGCCTGCATTAAACACGGGCGCCCACGAACTATCCGTCGATACGTCGGTCGGACCATGCAGTACATTGGTTTCGAAGGAGCTATTCGTGATCTTCGCGTCGGTGAACCACACGCGCGTTACGCCAATACCAACGTACGGGCGAATCTTCGACTGCGGCTGCATGAAGTAGTACTTCAGCAGCAGCGTCGGGCTCCACTGCTTGGCCGTACCGAGCGTGCCATATTGCGAGTATGACTTTTCACCCTGCAAGTTGAAGGTGGGCGGAATGCCGATAACGAATTCGCCGGCAATATGGTCGGTGACAAAGTAGCCAGCGGTGAAGCCGGCGGTGTCGGCGCTGGAGAGGCTCGCGCCGGTGTTGGGTATTTCAATGCCGACTGGCGATCCGCCTACGCTCGTTTCCTTGAGCGGGCCGCTGCTGGAGATAGGAGCGAAATGGAACCAGCCGGTAGTGACGTAGAACGTGTTCGCCGACTGTGCATGTGCTGCGCCAGATACGCACGCGAATGTGGCGACCCCCGTAACAACCCGTTTTATTTTCATTGAGTGCTCCTCCGAAAAAGCACGCTAATTATGAACAGAACACTTGAAACAAACCATGCTTGGCCTCAGAGCGTTTTCCCTAAGAAGAATGCCGGCTCCAATTGGGTTAGCGCGGTGCCAGGCTCCTGATTTCCCCGGCTGACGCACGGGTTGATACTTGCCCCGCACGACTTGAACGAAAAATTTCAAGGTGGCCCAGAATGTGGCTTTGACGGACCGCCGGAATACCCCGAACCCGACCAACGCTCGACCAACGGAAAATCCAGCATGGCACGGCTAGCACGACTCTACGTTCCCGAACAGCCGCAGCATGTCATCTTGCGCGGTCTCGACCAGCAGCCC
Organism: Caballeronia udeis; assembly: GCF_001544555.2. Taxonomy (GTDB): domain Bacteria; phylum Pseudomonadota; class Gammaproteobacteria; order Burkholderiales; family Burkholderiaceae; genus Caballeronia; species Caballeronia udeis. Next base: position 46,492 of record NZ_FCOK02000069.1, read on the forward strand.
GCTTTCGTCGAAGCTCCGGACTACGAGCTTTTCATCGAATGCCTGCGTACGGCCTCCCGCGACCACCATCTCGCCATCCACGCTTACGCGCTGATGCCCGGCGCGGTGCACCTTCTCGTTACGCCCCGCGACGAAGCCAGCCTCCCGAAAGCCATGCAGGCGGTCGGCCGGCGCTACGTTGCGCATTTCAATCGCCGTTATGCCCGCCGCGGTACCTTGTGGGAAGGCCGCTACCGGGCGACGGTGATCGAAGGTGAAACCTACTTCCTGCTCGCGAGCCGGGTAGTCGAGATGGCGCCGGTGCATGCCGAACTCGCGGCCCTCCCGCAAGACTACAAATGGTCGAGCTACCGTCATCACATCGGTTTGACGCTCGACAGTCTCATCACCGACCATCCGCTGTACTGGAAGCTCGGCAATACGCCCTTTGAACGCCAGCGCGCCTACACGGAGCTGTGCGAGCAGCCGCTCGACCAACGCGAAGCCAACCGGTTGCTTCAGGCGACGCTCAAGGGCTGGGTGCTCGGTAGCGACTCCTACAGGGAGTGGGCCGGGCGAGCCGCCAACCGGCGCGTCTCACCGTTGCCCCGCGGCCGTCCACGCAAGATCCGAGAGACTCCTCAGACTCGTTAACGGAGTTTTTGCACCGCAACTGAAGAATGAATGAACGGCATGACGACAAAAATCGGCATGCCGTTTTATTTTCGGTTTGTTTTTGATATGGAACCAATTAAATGGGGCAATCGTGCACCAACTCGATAATAGGTGTCAGATCATCGGATTTTGATTGCCAAGTTTTTGATTCATCGCGTATATTTCGTTTTCCGGCAGTTCAGGACGCATCGCGTCTGTTTGCACGACCGGCTTCGCGGTTTTCGTCCAGGTTCGGGGTCTTGGCCTGCCGGAGGCGCAAGCAACGCACATAAGCAACACAAAACATGTTCAACGGCCGCCCGCGGCCCCCCACAGAACACGGTGACCCATGAACGATCAACTGCCGCCGACTCTCGGTTCCGCTCCCGCCGCGCAGGGCATGTATGACCCCGAGAACGAACACGACTCCTGTGGCGTCGGCTTCGTCGCTCACATCAAGGGCAAGAAGCGCCACGAAATCATCGAGCAGGGCCTGAAGATCCTCGAAAACCTCGACCATCGCGGCGCAGTCGGCGCCGACAAGCTGATGGGCGACGGCGCGGGCATCCTGATCCAGATCCCCGACGGGTTTTATCGTGAGGAAATGGCGAAGCAGGGCGTGACGCTGCCGCCGGAGGGCGAGTACGGCGTCGGCATGATCTTCTTGCCGAAGGAACATGCGTCGCGTCTCGCGTGCGAGCAGGAACTGGAACGTACGGTGAAGGCCGAAGGCCAGGTCGTGCTTGGCTGGCGTGATGTTCCCGTCGACGGCACCATGCCCATTTCGCCGACCGTGAAGGCCAGCGAGCCGCTGATCCGGCAGATCTTCATTGGCCGGGGCAAGGACATTGTTGTGACGGACGCGCTCGAGCGGAAGCTGTACGTGATCCGCAAGACCGCCAGTCATCGGATCCAGGCGCTCAAGCTCAAGCACGGCAAGGAATACTTCGTACCGTCCATGTCGGCGCGCACCGTCGTTTATAAGGGCCTGCTGCTGGCCGGTCAGGTTGGCGTGTATTACCGCGACCTGCAGGACGAACGCACGGTGTCGGCACTCGCGCTCGTGCACCAGCGCTTCTCCACGAACACGTTCCCGGCGTGGGAGCTCGCGCACCCGTACCGGATGATTGCGCACAACGGCGAAATCAACACCGTGAAGGGCAACGTCAACTGGCTGAACGCGCGTACCGGCGCGATCGCCAGCTATGTGCTGGGTGACGACCTGCCGAAGCTCTGGCCGCTGATCTACCCGGGCCAGTCGGACACGGCATCGTTCGATAACTGCCTTGAACTCCTGGTCATGGCGGGTTATCCGCTCGTCCACGCAATGATGATGATGATCCCCGAAGCCTGGGAACAGCACACGCTGATGGACGACAACCGCCGCGCGTTCTACGAATATCACGCGGCCATGATGGAGCCGTGGGACGGCCCCGCTGCGATCGCGTTCACGGACGGCCGCCAGATTGGCGCGACGCTCGACCGTAACGGCCTGCGTCCGGCGCGCTACGTCATCACTGACGACGACCTCGTGATCCTCGCATCGGAATCAGGCGTGTTGCCGGTGCCGGAATCGAAGATCGTGAAGAAGTGGCGTCTGCAGCCGGGCAAGATGTTCCTGATCGACATGGAGCAAGGCCGGATCATCGACGACAAGGAGCTCAAGGACAACCTCGCGAACGGCAAGCCGTACAAGAGCTGGATCGACGCCGTGCGCATCAAGCTCGACGAAATCGAGCCGAAGGCGGAAGACGTCGAGACGCAGCGCCGTGAAGCGGCCGCCTTGCTGGACCGTCAGCAGGCGTTCGGCTACACGCAGGAAGACGTCAAGTTCCTGATGGCGCCGATGGCGCAGCTGGGCGAAGAAGCCGTCGGTTCAATGGGCAATGACTCGCCGCTCGCGGTGATGTCGAACAAGAACAAGACGCTGTATCACTACTTCAAGCAGCTCTTCGCGCAGGTCACGAACCCGCCGATCGACCCCATTCGCGAGAACATGGTGATGTCGCTGGTGTCGTTCGTCGGCCCGAAGCCGAACCTGCTCGACACGACCAACATCAACCCGACGATGCGTCTCGAAGTCTCCCAGCCCGTGCTCGACTTCAAGGACATCGCGAAGATCCGTGCTATCGATAAATACACGGGAGGCAAGTTCAGCTCGTACGAACTGAGCATCTGCTATCCGGTCGCGTGGGGCAACGAAGGCGTGGAAGCGCGTCTGGCTTCGCTGTGCGCGGAAGCGGTGGATGCAGTGAAGTCCGGGTACAACATGCTGATCGTGTCCGATCGCAAGATGGATCGTGACAACCTGGCTATCCCGGCGCTGCTCGCCACGTCCGCTATTCACACGCACCTCGTGCAGCACGGTCTGCGCACGAGCACGGGTCTGGTCGTGGAAACGGGATCGGCGCGCGAGACGCATCACTTCGCTTTGCTCGCCGCGTACGGCGCGGAAGCGGTCCATCCGTACCTTGCGCTGGAAACGCTAGCGCAAATGGCCGAAGGCCTGAAGGGCGACCTTTCTGCCGATAAAGCCATCTACAACTACACGAAGGCGGTCGGCAAGGGCTTGTACAAGGTCATGTCGAAGATGGGCATTTCCACGTACATGTCGTACACCGGCGCGCAGATTTTCGAAGCGGTCGGGCTCTCCAGCGAACTTGTGGAGAAGTACTTCAAGGGCACGGCATCGAAGGTCGGCGGTATTGGTATTTTCGAAGTGGCCGAGGAAGCGATTCGCCTGCATCGCGAAGCGTTTGGCGAGAACCCTGTGCTCGCGACCATGCTCGATGCGGGTGGTGAATACGCGTATCGCGTGCGCGGTGAAGAGCACATGTGGACGCCGGACGCCATCGCCAAGCTGCAGCATTCCACGCGCAGCAACTCGTACCAGACGTACAAGGAATATGCGCACCTGATCAACGACCAGACCAGGCGTCACATGACGTTCCGCGGTTTGTTCGAGTTCAAGGTCGATCCGGCGAAGGCGATTCCCCTGGATGAAGTGGAACCGGCGAAGGAAATCGTCAAGCGTTTTGCGACCGGCGCCATGTCGCTGGGGTCGATCAGCACCGAAGCACACGCCACGCTGGCTGTGGCCATGAACCGTATCGGCGGGAAGTCGAACACGGGTGAAGGCGGTGAAGATGCGAACCGGTATCGCAACGAACTGCGCGGCATTCCGATCAAGAACGGCGACACCATGAAGTCCGTGATCGGCGACGAAGTCGTCACGGACATTCCGTTGAAAGACGGCGATTCGCTGCGCTCGCGGATCAAACAGGTCGCGTCCGGACGCTTCGGCGTGACGGCGGAGTACCTGTCGTCGGCTGATCAGATCCAGATCAAGATGGCGCAGGGCGCGAAGCCGGGCGAAGGCGGACAACTGCCGGGTCACAAGGTCAGTGATTACATCGGCAAACTGCGGTATTCGGTGCCGGGCGTGGGCCTGATTTCGCCGCCGCCGCACCATGACATTTATTCGATCGAAGACCTGGCGCAGCTTATTCACGACCTGAAGAACGTGAACTCGTCGTCGAGCGTCTCGGTGAAGCTGGTGTCGGAAGTGGGCGTTGGGACCGTTGCCGCCGGCGTTGCGAAGGCGAAGGCCGATCACGTCGTGATCGCAGGCCACGATGGCGGCACGGGCGCTTCGCCGTTGTCGTCGTTGAAGCACGCCGGCACGCCGTGGGAACTGGGTCTGGCCGAAACGCAGCAAACGCTGGTGCTCAACCGCCTGCGCGGCCGTATCCGCGTGCAAGCCGACGGCCAGATGAAAACCGGCCGCGACGTGGTGATCGGTGCGCTGCTCGGCGCCGATGAATTCGGTTTCGCGACCGCGCCGCTCGTCGTGCAGGGTTGCATCATGATGCGCAAGTGTCACCTGAACACATGCCCGGTCGGCGTTGCGACGCAAGATCCGGTGCTGCGCGCCAAGTTCACGGGGCAGCCGGAACATGTGGTGAACTTCTTCTTCTTTATCGCTGAAGAAGTGCGCGAAATCATGGCGCAACTGGGCATCCGCAAGTTCGACGATCTGATCGGACACGCCGAATTGCTCGATACGAAGAAGGGCGTCGAGCACTGGAAGGCGAAGGGCCTGGATTTCTCGAAGGTGTTTTATCAAGTGCCGAACGACGGCAGCATTGCGACGAAGCACGTCGAGACGCAGGATCACTCACTCGAGAAGGCGCTGGATCATGTGTTGATCGAGAAGTCGAAGGCGGCTATCGAGAAGGGCGAGCACGTCTCGTTCATCCAACCGGTGCGCAACGTGAACCGCACGGTCGGCGCGATGTTGTCCGGTTTGATCGCACGCAAGTACGGTCACGACGGCCTGCCCGACGACTCGATCCATATCCAGTTGAAGGGTACGGCGGGGCAGAGTTTCGGTGCGTTCCTGGCGAAGGGCATCACGCTGGATCTCGTCGGCGACGGCAACGACTACGTCGGCAAGGGGCTGTCGGGCGGCCGCATCATCATTCGCCCGACCAACGACTTCCGGGGCAAGTCGGAGGAAAACATCATCTGTGGAAACACGGTGTTGTACGGCGCGATTGAAGGCGAAGCGTATTTCCGGGGCGTCGCGGGCGAGCGTTTCGCCGTGCGTAACTCGGGCGCGACGGCAGTCGTGGAAGGCACCGGTGATCACGGTTGCGAATACATGACCGGCGGCACGGTGGTTGTGCTCGGCGAAACCGGGCGCAACTTCGCAGCGGGCATGTCGGGCGGCGTGGCGTTTGTCTTCGATCCGGACGGCACCTTCGGCAGCAAGTGCAACAAGGCGATGGTCGCACTCGATCCGGTCCTGCAGCAGGCAGAACAGGAACGCACGGTGGATCGGGCTTTGTGGCACACCGGCAAGACCGATGAAGCGTTGCTCAAGGATCTGATCGAGCAGCACTTCCAGTCCACCGGTTCGCCGCGCGCGAAAGCGCTGCTCGAGAACTGGGACGCGTCGCGTCGTCAATTCGTGAAGGTATTCCCGACGGAGTACAAGCGTGCGCTTGGCGAGTTGGGCGCGAAGAAAGCGAAGGATGCGATCGCGGCCTGAGTCTTCTGCTGACATCCAATGACTAGTACGGCCCTTCGGCGTTGAGCGCCGAAGGGTGGATCAACCCCCAATACAGAGAAAGAGAACCACATGGGCAAGGCAACCGGTTTTCTCGAGTTCGAGCGCCAGCATGAGACGTATGAAGCGCCGCTCGCGCGCGTCAAGCATTACAAGGAATTCGTCCACGCGCTGTCGGACGAGAACGCGAAGATCCAGGGCGCGCGCTGCATGGATTGCGGTATTCCGTTCTGCAACAACGGCTGTCCGGTGAACAACATCATTCCGGACTTCAACGACCTGGTGTTCCAGCAGAACTGGAAGACGGCCATTGAAGTGCTGCATTCCACGAACAACTTCCCGGAGTTCACCGGGCGCATTTGTCCGGCTCCGTGCGAAACCGCGTGCACGCTTGGTATCAACGACGATCCCGTCGGCATCAAGTCGATCGAACACGCGATCATCGATAAAGCGTGGGCCGAAGGTTGGGTCGCGCCGTTGCCGTCGAAGCACAAGACCGGCAAGAAGGTGGCCGTGGTCGGATCGGGTCCCGCCGGTTTGGCCGCTGCGCAACAACTCGCGCGTGCTGGACATGACGTGACGGTGTTCGAGAAGAACGATCGCATCGGCGGATTGCTGCGCTATGGCATCCCCGATTTCAAGCTCGAAAAGTGGCTGATCGATCGTCGCATGCGGCAGATGGAAGCCGAGGGCGTGGCGTTCCGGACCAATGTGTTTATTGGTAAAGAACCGCTGCCGGGGCATATCGCGAATTCATCGCGTGAAACCATTTCGCCCGATGAGTTGCGTGAGCAATTCGACGCTGTTGTGATTGCGGGTGGCTCGGAAACGCCGCGTGATTTGCCGGTGCCTGGGCGCGAGATGCAAGGCATCCATTACGCGATGGAATTCCTGCCGCTGCAGAACAAGGTCAATGCCGGCGATACAGTCGTCGATCAGTTGATTGCGAAAGGCAAGCATGTTGTTGTGATCGGTGGCGGCGATACGGGTTCGGATTGCGTCGGGACATCGAATCGGCATGGTGCTAAAAGCGTGACGCAGTTCGAGTTGCTGTCGCAGCCGCCCGAGACAGAGAACAAGCCGCTCGTTTGGCCGTACTGGCCGATCAAGCTGCGTACGTCGTCGTCGCATGAGGAAGGTTGCGAGCGTGATTGGTCGGTGGCGACCAAACGCTTTGAAGGCAAGAACGGCAAGGTTGAAAAGCTGATCGCCGTGCGCGTGGAATGGAAGGACGGGAAGATGCAGGAAATGGCGGGATCGGAGTTCGAAATGAAAGCCGATCTGGTGCTGCTCGCGATGGGCTTTACGCAGCCCGCGTCGCCGGTGCTCGAGGCGTTTGGTGTCGATAAAGACGCGCGCGGGAATGTGAAGGCGTCGACCGAAGGGGAGAAGGCTTACTTCACTTCGGTGCCGAAGGTGTTCACCGCAGGCGATATGCGACGCGGCCAGTCGCTGGTTGTTTGGGCGATTCGTGAGGGACGGCAGTGCGCCCGTTCAGTCGATGCGTTTTTGATGGGGTCTAGTGAGTTGCCGCGTTGAGATTTTTGGCGTGGGATGTGTGATGAAAAACCGGGCTCGAAGTTTGAGCCCGGTTTTTTATTGGGTGTAGCGATATGGAACTGTCAGTATTTTTGTGTGCAAGGCGTTAAAGACCGGCTTCGCAGCAGGCCAGAATAAAACGTTATGAGCTTG